>NZ_JBEPSU010000007.1:0-145645 GCF_040549175.1 Exiguobacterium sp. PvP048
TCAGTTTTGAGGGCGCGAGCCCGTCGTCTGGTGACGATAGCCAAGTGGTCACACCCGTTCCCATGCCGAACACGGAAGTTAAGCACTTGAACGCCGAAAGTAGTTGGGGGCTTCCCCCTGTGAGGATAGGACGTTGCCAGGCAATTTATTTTTATTTATTCCGCAATAGCTCAGTGGTAGAGCAACCGGCTGTTAACCGGTAGGTCGTAGGTTCAAATCCTACTTGCGGAGCCAATGGCCCGTTGGTCAAGCGGTTAAGACACCGCCCTTTCACGGCGGTATCACGGGTTCGATTCCCGTACGGGTCACCATTTTTATTTTTTGCCGGTGTAGCTCAGCTGGTAGAGCAACTGACTTGTAATCAGTAGGTCGCGGGTTCGACTCCTGTTGCCGGCACTGTTTTTTCAATTGTATAGTTCCTAGACAAACTGGGGGGGTAGCGAAGTGGCTAAACGCGGCGGACTGTAAATCCGCTCCCTCGGGTTCGGCGGTTCGAATCCGCCCCCCCCCACCATGTCGAGCCATTAGCTCAGTTGGTAGAGCATCTGACTTTTAATCAGAGGGTCGCAGGTTCGAATCCTGCATGGCTCATATTTTGCGGAAGTAGTTCAGTGGTAGAATACGACCTTGCCAAGGTCGGGGTCGCGGGTTCGAATCCCGTCTTCCGCTTTTTTTTATATCTGGGGCCTTAGCTCAGCTGGGAGAGCGCCTGCCTTGCACGCAGGAGGTCAGCGGTTCGATCCCGCTAGGCTCCACCAAATATTGCTTAAAGATCTTAAGCGAGTTTCGTTCGTCTTAAGTTTTTTTATACTTGAAATGCCTGGAATTAATGTACGTACGCGAAAGCACTGTGAGTAACTCTCACAGTGCTTTTTTGTCGTTAGATTCTGTATAATCATGCGTCATCGTGTCGAGTTGAACCACCGTCTTGTTACCGCTTACAATTAAGATAACTTACTGAGTAAAGGGGAACAGGTCGATGAACATTGCATATATCAGCGTACCGTATCGTTATGGTCAAGGAAAACCGGGGACGGAGCAAGGACCAGCTGCCGTTGAACAGGCAGGATTACTCGAAACACTGGCAGCAAACGGACAGGAAGCAGTTCGCTACGGGGAAGCGGCTGTTTTGTCTGAAGATGCTGTTCGTGAAGAAGATCCGCAATTAAAACGGCTCGAAGGTGTTGTCCACACGACAAACGATTTACACTTGCTTGTACGTGAGGCGCTGACAGAGCAACGTTTTCCGTTACTCGTCGGAGGCGATCACAGCATGGCGATCGGAACGATTGCCGGTATGCGGCAAGTCGTACCACGTCTCGGAGTCATCTGGTTTGATGCACACGGCGATTTAAATACACCGGAGACTTCTCCATCGGGGAACATTCACGGAATGCCGCTGGCCGTTTCCTTAGGCGAAGGACACCAGCGTCTGACGGAAATCGGAGGGGACGGGGTTAAACTGCAACCGGAACACCTCGTCTTCATCGGATTACGTGATGTCGATGCAGGAGAACAGGAATTGATTGATCGTCTCGGTATCCGTGTCTATGATATGGAAGCGATTCGGACACGCGGGATGGATGCTATCATGAAAGAAGCCGTTGCCTATCTCAAAGAGACGACAGATGCGTTTTATCTCAGCTTTGATATGGACGGGCTCGATCCAAGTCTGGTTGAAGGAACAGGGACACGTGTGGCGGACGGTATCATGCTTGATGATGCGAAGACCGTCTTACGTCACTGTGCCGAGCAGGATGAATTCATCGCAGCAGAATTCGTAGAGGTCAATCCTTTACTCGAAGAAGGAAACGGTACAGCGATTCTTGCGAATGACTTGATTGGAAACTTGCTCCAGTATATGCGGACCCATCGTTTAGTAAAATAATGGATAGAACTTGAACTCTTTTCGTCAGAGTTCAAGTTTTTTTTGTTACAATTCAAATTGAGATGAAACATTATGTAGGTCGACTCCGTATAAGAGATTGACCGCATAGAGCGGGGGGTATTTAAAGTGGAAGAAACAACACTACGCTTGATTGAGCGGGTGAAGCAGGGAGACCGTGATGCATTCGCGGCACTTGTTGATCTATATAAAGAAGGAGCCTTTTTAGTCGCCTTCCGTGTTTTACGGGATCGAATGGAAGCAGAAGATGCCACACAAGAAGCCTTTATCCGCGTATTCACAAAAATTGAATCGTATAATGCCCAGTGGAAGTTCCGGACTTGGTTGTATCGGATCGTGACGAATGTTTCGATTGACCGACTCCGCAAAAAGCGTCCGGATTATTCCCTTGACGCTGAGATGTCAGGGACTGAAGGACTGACGTTGTATTCCCAGCTTGAAAGCAAGGACCAGTTACCGGAGGATCAAGTCATTGATTCGGAGCAACGACAAGATGTGGGAGAGGCAATCGCCGGCTTGCCGGAAAAATACCGGGTTCCACTTGTTTTAAAATACATTGAAGATCTTTCACTCAAAGAAATCAGTGAGATGATCGATTTACCCGTCGCTACAGTTAAAACGAGAATTCATCGGGGACGCGAAGCGCTGAAAAAGCATTTCGGTAAACGATGAGATGAGAAGGAGGCACTCACCATGACACGAGAAAAAGTGTATGAACGGATACAGGATTATTTAGATCAAAACCAACCTCCAGAAGACTTCAAACGACTTGAAGCGGAGTTACGGGAAGCGAATGCGATGGACGAGTTCGAAGAGTATCGGCTCCTCGATGCAGAGTTACGCGCGCTTTCAGCACCCAAGCTTTCGGCGGATTTTACATCCCGCGTGCTGGCACAACTGCCCGAACAGGTGGACCAACCGAATGTGACTCCGCTTAGGAAAACATCCCGTTTTGGCGGGAAAATGAAGCAGTACCCGTTGCTTGCGGCAGCCTCGATTTTTATGTTGTTGTCGGTCGGTAGTCTCGGCGGCTATCTGACACAGGAAGAACATGATTTATCGTATACGAATGTACCGGGAATCGTCGCCGAGAACGGTGAAGTTGTCGTACCGGAAGGCGTTACCGTCAACCAGGACCTGTATGTCGAAGGCGGCAATGTCCGGATCGAAGGCAAGGTCAACGGAGACGTAATGACTGTCGACGGCAAAGCGTATACCGCCAGTGCCGGGAATGTCACAGGCGAAATTAAACAAATTGACCAACTCTTTGAGCGAGTCTGGTACGGAATCAAACGAATCTTTCAATGAGTCAAGTGGGACGAGTCTAACTCGTCCCTTTGTGCTATAATGAAAGCTGTTTAAATCAGATGAGATAGGGGGCACGGTTGGTGAACTACTTCAACTGGCAACCACTTCAATTTCAATTGTTGAAACTGGGAGAAAACGTACATTGGTACGATTATATTAATGATGTGATTGATATCGCGGTCGTGACATTCGTCATTTACCGTCTGATGATCATTGTCAAAGGAACAAAAGCAGTCCAATTGATTAAAGGGATTTCCGTCATTTTGATCAGCTGGTTCTTAAGCGGATTCTTCGGACTGAAGACGTTGCAGTTTCTGTTGAATCAAATTATTACGTATGGCTTGTTAGGGATTATCATCATCTTCCAGCCAGAGTTACGCCGGGGGCTCGAACACCTTGGTCGAACGAGTAAATTCTTTTCGCGGAGTGCCATCAGTGACGAGGATGAACAAGTCCGAATCGTCGATGCGCTCGTCACATCGGCTCAATACATGTCAAAACGCCGGATCGGAGCACTTGTGACGATTGAGCGGGAGACGGGACTCAGTGAATATGTCGAGACGGGCATTCCGCTCGGATCACAAATTACGAGTCAGTTATTGATCAATCTCTTTATTCCGAATACACCGCTTCATGACGGCGCCGTCATCGTCCAACAAGGAAAGCTGGCCGCCGCCGCTTGTTACTTACCGTTATCCGAGAGTGCACATATCTCAAAAGATCTCGGGACACGTCACCGGGCAGCCATCGGTGTCAGTGAAGTGACGGACAGTGTCACGTTGGTCGTATCGGAAGAAACGGGTGGCGTCTCACTTGCCATCAACGGACGGCTTTACCGGGAACTTGATGAAGAATCGCTCCGGACGAAGCTGCTTGAAACAATCGTCAAAGTCGAACCGACGAATACTTCCTTCTTGAATTGGATGGGGGCGAAAAAATAATGTTCGAAAAATGGTTCAATGAACGCTGGTTTCTCCGCATCGTTGCGGTGTTGCTCGCCGTCATGCTCTATCTGATGGTCGCCGGTTCGAATACGACCGGAAAAAGTGATGCCGCAAGTCTGTTACCGATCGCCGGTCAAGGCTCAACGAAGTTTGACGTACCGGTGACAGTCAATTATGATGAAACGCAGTGGGTCGCCTATAATATTCCAAAAACGATTGAAACGACGGTCAAAGGTCCGTCGAGCAGCTTGACGATGCTTCGGCTCGTCAAAGATTTTGGATTGTCGATTGACTTGACCGGTCTTGATCCCGGCTATCATCGTGTCCGCTTGACAGCGAATGGATTTGGCAAGGACGTCGAAGTGACGCCAAAACAGGAAACGATTGAAGTGTTCCTCGATAAAAAGGTCACTAAAGAAGTTCCGGTTCAAGTAGCGTTGCTGAACAAAAATAAAATCGCAGAAGGATATGTCGTCGGTGAAGCCCAACCGACCCGTCAAACGGTCTCTGTGACCGGCGGGGCGGAAAAACTGCAGGCCATCACGGCGATTCAAGTTCCAATTGATGTCACAGGCCGTGCGGAGACGTTTACGGAGTCCTTCAACGTCAAAGCAACGGATGCGAACGGAAATGCAATCAGTGCCACATATGATCCGGAACAGTTGGAAGTGACGGTTCCGGTCTATAAGGAAAGTAAAACGGTTCCGATTAACGTCGAAACAAAAGATGCGGTCAAAAAAGGGTATAAAGTCGTCAAGATTGTTCCGGTCACGACGGAAGCCCGCTTATATGGAACAAAAGAAGAGCTGTCACGGATCGGTTCCGTGTCGACGGAAGCGGTCTCCTTAAAAGGATTGACAAAAACCGTCGATCGTACGGTCAAACTGATTGAACCGGATAACGTCACCGCAATGGAACCGACTTCGGTTACGGTCAGCATCGTCGTCGAGAAGGAAAACGCGAAAGCGACAACGGAAACCGTCGAGGACCGGGCTGAGAAAACAATTTCCGGTGTCACGGTGACGTTGAACGGATTTGATGAGTCGAAGTATACGATCGATTACGAACAGACCATTGATCTCGTCGTCCGTGGAAGTGAAGCGGATCTTGCATCGATTGATGCGACAGATATTAAAGCCGTCATTGACGTGACCGGCTTAAAAGAAGGTACACATGGCTTGCCGATTTCATATCAGACGTCAAAAGCGTTTGACGTACTTCGTCCAGATAATATGGATATCACGCTTAAAGCGGTTCCCCGGACATCGGTCCAAGCCAATTAAATCAACTTTGTGAAATGAGGAAATAGAACATGGGTAAGTATTTTGGAACTGACGGCGTCCGCGGCGTCGCAAACGTAGAATTGACACCTGAACTGGCATATCGTCTCGGTCGGACAGGCGGGTATGTCTTAACGAAACACGAAAGCACACGTCCGAAAGTCTTGATCGGCCGCGATACACGTGTCTCTGGACAAATGCTCGAGAACGCTCTGATTGCCGGACTCTTATCAATCGGTGCAGAAGTCATGCGTCTTGGTGTCATCTCGACACCGGGTGTCGCGTACTTGACGAAAACGATGGATGCGACAGCGGGCGTCATGATTTCTGCGTCACACAATCCGGTCGAAGACAACGGAATCAAATTCTTCGGATCAGACGGCTTCAAGCTCGATGATGCAACAGAACTTGAAATCGAAGGTTTGCTTGACGAAGCGGAAGATACGTTGCCGCGTCCGTCCGGTAAAGAGCTTGGATTCGTCCACGATTACTATGAGGGCGCACAAAAGTACCTTCACATGTTACGTCAGACATCAGATGAAGACTTCTCTGGCATCCATGTCGCCATCGACGGCGCACACGGTGCAACATCAAGCCTCGCCCCGCGCCTGTTCGGTGATCTCGAAGCGGAAGTCTCGACAATCGGAACGACACCAAACGGTTTGAACATCAACGAAGGTGTCGGCTCGACGCATCCTGAACATTTAGCTGACTTCGTCCTTGAAAAAGGTGCAGACGTTGGTCTGTCATTTGACGGCGACGGTGACCGCTTGATCGCAATCGATGAGAACGGTAAAATCGTCGACGGTGATAAAATCATGTTCATCTGCGGTAAATACCTCAACGAGATTGGCCGCTTAAAAGACAACACGATCGTCGCGACCGTCATGAGTAACCTCGGTTTCCACAAGACGGTTGAAGAACACGGTATGACGGCTTTACAGACAGCAGTCGGTGACCGGTATGTCGTTGAAGAAATGCGTAAAAACAACTATACACTCGGCGGCGAACAGTCGGGTCACATCATCTTCATGGATTACTCAACAACAGGGGACGGGATGCTGTCAGGCGTCCAGCTCTTACAAATCATGAAGGCGACAGGCAAGAAGTTGTCGGAACTTGCAGCAGAAATGCCGGTCTTCCCGCAACGTCTCGTCAATATCCGGGTCTCGGATAAAAATGGCGCGATGAACGGTCCGGCGGTTCAAGCCATCATTGCAGAAGTTGAAGCGGAAATGGCCGGCAACGGTCGGATTCTCGTTCGGGCATCTGGAACAGAACCACTTGTCCGTGTCATGGCGGAAGCACCGACGCAAGAAGCATGCGATATGTATGTCGAGCGGATCGCAAACGTCGTCCGTGAAAACTACGCATTACAGGAAAACTGAGTGAACGGAAGGAGTGGATGAACATCTGCTCCTTTTTTTGTTGGGATTATAATTAAAATTTAATGAAATACACAAGCTCTTTATTTTTCACGCGCTTTTCTCAGGCGGAACGCAAGCCGCGGTTATCTGTCGACAACCGGGTCTTGCCTGTTCCTGACGGAAGCGGAGCTTCCTTTTCCTGTAGAAGTCGCATGAAACAAGAGATTTTTGGCATATTTTAAAATATTACGAATCATAAAGAAGATATACAAGAAAAACAATAACAAAAACCAAATAGTTTTTTACATAATCTAGGTATTAGAGGTATCATTTAGAAAAATATCGGGAATAGTTACAAATACGTTACCTTTCTTGCTTTTTCTAAATAAAGTTCGTATGATTGTAAAGTCGGACAGAAACGGGGTCGGACAGAAATGAAAGCGCCAGGGCTGACTATGTAATAGGCAGCTGACGAGGTGGGGGTTTATCGAATCATTCGGCGGATGCCTCCCGGTACCATGTCAGTACCGTAAACTCATCTGAAATCGTTTAAGTGATTAGACGGACAAACAGATGCGTCATGACAACTCTCGGCAAGAGCCGTTTCCTCTTCAGGGAAATACTTGTAAATGGGAGAGAATTTATTATGTGCGGTATCGTAGGTATGATCGGACAGGTTAACACAAAGGAAATTTTATTAAAAGGACTCGAAAAGCTCGAGTACCGCGGTTATGATTCGGCTGGTCTTGCGTTCGTCAACGACGGCGTTCAAGTCCATAAAGAAGTCGGCCGGATTGCTGCGCTACGCGAAGTCGTTCCTGCAGAAGCAGATGGTCTTGTCGGAATCGGTCACACACGTTGGGCGACACACGGTGTCCCGAGTGTACCGAATGCCCACCCGCACCAAAGTGCTTCATCACGTTTCACACTCGTGCATAACGGTGTCATCGAAAACGATGAGCAGTTAAAAGCAGAACTCAATGTTGATTTACTCAGCGACACAGATACAGAAGTCATCGTTCAGATGATCGAAAAGAACTTTGCTGAGACAAATGACGTCGTCGAAGCATTCCGTCAAACACTTCGTGTGCTTCACGGTTCATACGCACTTGCGTTGATCGATGCTGAAAACCCGGACGTCTTATATGTCGCTAAAAACAAATCACCGCTTCTCGTTGGTCTCGGTGACGGTACGTTCAACGTTGTCGCATCTGACGCAATGGCGATGCTTCAAGTAACGGATCAGTTCGTTGAGTTGCATGACGGCGAAATGATCATCTTGACGCGTGACAGTGTCACAATCCAGGACTTAGACGGAAACGTCAAAGAGCGTGAAGCATATACAGCAGAAATCGATGCATCAGACATTGAAAAAGGCACGTACGCGCACTACATGCTCAAAGAAATGGATGAGCAGCCGGCTGTTATCCGTAATATCGTTCAGAAATACCAAAACGAGTCAGGCGAAATCACACTCGATCAATCGGTCCGTGATTTAGTCCTCGGACGTGACCGTGTTTACATCATCGGTTGCGGAACGAGCTACCATGCAGGATTGATCGGAAAACAATTGATCGAACAAATCGCGGGTATCCCGACAGAAGTCCACATCTCGTCTGAATTCGGCTACAACATGCCGCTTTTGACTGAGAAACCACTCTTCCTCTTCCTTTCACAATCAGGTGAAACAGCGGACAGCCGTGCGGTTCTCGTCGAAGCGAAAAAACTCGGTCACCCGGCACTCACAATCACGAACGTTGCAGGATCTACTCTGTCACGTGAAGCGAACGCAACACTCTTGTTGCACGCGGGTCCTGAAATCGCGGTTGCCTCAACAAAAGCATACACAGCGCAAATCGCTGTTCTTGCTGTCCTTGCGTTTGACCTCGCTCAAGCAAAAGGTGTCGACGTTAACTTCGATCTCATGAAAGAACTCGGAAAAATCTCAAGCGCGATGGAATCCGTCATGTCACAAAAAGAACGGTTCCAGGAAATCGCTTCAGAATACTTGTCTGAATCACGCAATGCCTTCTTCATCGGCCGTGGTCAAGATGCATATGTGGGAATGGAAGGGGCGCTTAAGCTCAAAGAAATTTCATACATCCAAGCAGAAGGCTATGCCGGCGGCGAATTGAAGCACGGTCCAATCGCTTTGATCGAAGACAACACACCGGTCATCGCCCTCGTGACACAACCTCACGTTCACCTCAACAACCGAGGCAACGTCAAGGAAGTCGTCGCGCGTGGTGCGAACGCGTGTGTCATCGCAGCAGAAGGTCTTGAGTTGCCGACGGATGCGTTCGTCATCCCGGCAGTCGAGCCGCTCCTGTCACCACTCTTGTCTGTTTTACCGCTTCAGTTGATCTCGTACTACGCGGCACTCGGCCGTGATTGCGACGTTGACAAGCCACGTAATTTGGCGAAGTCAGTAACAGTTGAGTAAAAACAGTTCATCCGCGTGAAGAAATCAAAATAATTTTCAAAGACCCTTTGGACGATTTTCGTCCAAAGGGTCTTTTTAGCATAAAATTAAAATCTATCTAATCACGAGAATAGAATGCCTCTCATCAGATAGGCTTATTTTAATCGATGAATCGTATGAATATCGCCGGTCTCATCAAAATCTACGCTCAAATCCACGGGTTCGGGAATCGAGTCGTAATCCTGTCCTTTCAGTTGAATGATGTGATCGGTAATGATTGATTTACTAGAGCGTATTTTTTCCTGATGATAGGTTAGCTGTTTATCGATATCTTCTTTTTTGCTGGTAATTGTTTTATTTCTTCTGAAGGTCGCATCAAGACTAATATGTTTATCGTTTAGTATTTTTTCGAATTTGTGATGGTACTCGGTAATTTGCTGATGATATTTTTCGATATCTGATAACCTCGTTGCATTTGTTTGTGAATCCTGATTCCAGTCATTCATGATTTTTAAGCAAATCGACATGACTTCTAAATTTCCGTATCCAATCAATATAGTCTGCTCAAATGATGCGGCGAGTTCTTTTATCTCATCAACCGTTTTATCCAATTTGAATGTTGTTTTTTCTTCAATGTCGTTAGCACTTCTGATTAAAAAATCCAACTCCGGTAAAATCGATTCTAGCTCTTGATAAGAGATGACTGCCATATCTTCTAATTTTACCGAATATCGTTCTTCTTCATCAGGGATACTTGGCAGAATCGAAAGCAGATATTTGATATGGCCTTTGATGATGCCGGCTTTATCATTTTTGGATTGACGAATTAATATATCGATCTTTCGATTCAAAGATGTAAGTTGCTGATTAATCCGGTCCAAATGTTCTTGAGCAGTGACCATGGTCGCGACTCCAAGAGCTAAATTCGCCAGTTGAGCGGGGTTGATTTTTTTAATATCTTGAATTTCGAACTTTGCGTGATGTCTGATTTTATGTTGATGATCAACGGCAAGTGCTCTAAATTGATCCACTGATCCCTTGGCCTTCATAATTCGTAATTCACCGGATGCTAGCTTGGCAAGAGCTTCTTCACTGAATTTGATGATGACTCTCTGTTCTTTTTGGATGAGATTTTTAGCATGTGGCGAAAGTTTAATAATATTACCGACCTGATCTTTTAGACGTTGTGTGACAGTTAATGATTCGGAATGGCGATACGATGTCATATCAGTTAAGGAATATGATTCAATTTCCCAGGGTAGTTCATCGGCATGAAGTTCCGGAACGTCTGTTTTTGCAGGAATCGGTGGAAGCACCGAATCCGTTACAGCATCATGACGACTGAATTTACGGAAAAGTAAATAACTAAAGAGAAGTAAAATGATAATTACAGCTATGATTCCTAAAGCGTTGTCCATGCTAAGCCGCCTCTCATCAATAGTTTGAATGTAACCTGTAAATATATAGTAACTCATTCTGTCGTTAAAATGATAAGTTGATAAAAGACAGAAACGATGTATGGAGGAGGAAACAATACGTGAACAGAAAATGGAACTGGGCAGCCGCGTTTCCGCAATCTTGTACGGATGATGTTCGAGTCGTGGCACGCCTTTTACCGCGCCGGCTCTTTGGAACAGTGACCTGGGGAACGATTGAGGTCACGTTTTACGGAGAACCGTTGATTCTCCCGTACCGCCTGTACTTAAATGAAGTAAAGGAAGAAAAAATTCAAACCCTGACGGATCGCCAACGGTGGATATTGTACTGCATGTACACCCGTCATCATGATGGATATATCCGCGAAAAATATGTCCGCCGGCTGGAACAGGAACAGGCAAACACGGACTGGGTGCTACTGTATTTAATTGAACTGACCGGAGAATATGTTCGCGAGATTCTCGAACGCATCGAACCGATGTTACAGATTTGGTCCGAAGAACAGCTGAGAACTTTTGCCGCAGCAAACAAGCGTTATCTGCAACGAATTGAACGACGCATCATCAGCTATTGGGACCTGCATCAACGGAGAGATTATCCCGTGTTATGGAATTCCGATTATGTCGGCTTCCGGATTGCCCAGTATTATTGGTCATCCCGTGCTCATTCTTGAAAAAAACGGCCGGGTTACGGTAGGCTGAACACGTAGTTTAAATCAGAAGGGGGATAACCAGATGAGAATTTTAGTAGTCGGAGCGAGCGGGACAATCGGGCAAGCCGTCATCGCGCAATTAGGGGAGCGGCATGAAATCATTCAGGCCGGGCGGACAGGGATGGATGTCCAGGTCGACATCACGTCGGAAGACAGTATCCGTTCGATGTATGAAACGGTCGGTCCGGTCGATGCCATCATCAGTGCAACCGGCGGGGCGCATTTCGGACCATTGACGGATTTGACACCGGCGTTGAATCAGATCGGAATCGACAGCAAACTGAAAGGGCAGGTTAATCTGGTGTTGCTTGGACTGGCTGCCGTCCGCGACGGCGGCAGTTTCACATTGACGACCGGCATCATGATGGACGATCCGATTCGGCAAGGCGCGTCGGCGGCCCTTGCGAACGGTGGCGTCAAAGCATTCGTCCATGCGGCAGCGATTGAAATGCCGCGGGGGATCCGGATCAACAGTGTCAGTCCGAATGTCCTGATTGAGTCGCTCGACAAGTACGGATCATTTTTCCGCGGTTTCGAAGCCGTTCCGGCATCGCGTGTCGCGACAGCGTTCGAGAAAAGTGTCGAAGGAGCACAGACCGGACAAAATTATGAAGTTTATTGAATGAAATAAGACCGTTCACTTGAATCAAGTGGACGGTCTTATTGTTCAGCTCATCAAAGATTGTAAGTAAAAGACGTTTAATAGAACCAACGAAATTAAGAAGCAGATCAGCAGATTTTTCAAAAAAACAGGTCGTGTCATTTCGCGGTTCATGATCATCTTGTCGAGAAACAGATTTACGGCCAAGACGATGATGAACGTTACAAAAAAGAGCGGGACTAATTCCATACATAACATCCTTTCCGTCGCCTTATTCAACGCATCGAGCAGACCAAAAGTTTCATTAAGATGTGAAATTGCTGATGAAAAACAGGATTTTCCATCTGGAAAGGGAAAAGAGGGAAGTAAAGAACTTAAAAGGAGGGACAGGCAAATGCGACAAGCAGTGCTCGTTATCGATTTTCAACATGATCTCGTCGAAGGGACAGTGGAAGAGGTCGGCGTCCATGCAAAGGAAGACGTGATTCAAGTAATCAATCAGGTCGTACAGGAAGCAGACAATGAGGGACATGTCATGATCTTCATCCGGGATCTCGATGTCGCGAACGGACAAGGGGAAGGGTTTGCGGTACATTCGTCGATTCAGATTCCGGAGCAGGCGGTCACGTTTGATAAAGCGGCCACGAACTCGTTCCATGGAACACCGCTGCTGGACTATTTAAAGCAGCACCGAGTCGAACATGTCGTCATCCTCGGTTGTAAGACGGAACATTGTATCGATACGGCAGTCCGCAGTGCGACCGTCAACGGGTTTGACGTGACGCTCGTCGCTGACGGACATACGACGAACGGTTCCGACGTCTTATCGGCGGAACAAATGATTGCCCATCATAATCAGGTCTTGCACGGACACTACAATGTCGAACACTTTGCGATGGTCCGTCCTTCGACGGAAAAGTTATTTGAACCGATTCATCACCAATACAGATAAAAGGGGTGACTGCATGATTGAACTACGAAAGATGGACGAAGCGGATTATACGGCTTACGAAACGCTTGTCACGGATGAGCGGGTCATGCGCTACATTACAGAACACCCTTTAACGAAAGCAGAGGCAAAGCGGCGGTTTGCGTCAATCATGGAACAGCAACGGCATGACCGTCTTGGATCATATCTCGTCTATCAGGACGAGACGTGGATCGGGATCGGTCATATCACACGCGATACACGGCTATATGCTATTGCCGGAACAGTGGGGTCACGGATATGCGTCCTCACTCGCTTCCCGACTGCTTGAACTGGCGAAGGAACATGAATTGACGGTCGTCACGGCGACGATTGATCCGAATCATACGGCGTCGAAAAAGATTTTGACGAAGCTTGGATTCCGTTCGACGTATCTCGGACCGATTGACGGGCTGCCTGGCGAAATTCTCGAAAAACGATTGGGGGAACCCTCATGACCCGTGAAGAATGGATTCAAGCGTTTGATCTGGATGTCTCAGAGATTTTTCCCGTCACTGACTCGTACAGTTCAGACGTCGACCGGCTAGTACTGCGCGACGGACGGACCGTCTTTTTAAAGCGTCCCTATACGGCAGACAAATGGTACCGGGAACACGGCTGGTTAACGTATTTGGACAGTCGTGTCGCTGTGCCGAAAATTCTCATGGCGGCGCGACCAACCAAACAGACGACAGGTGCGTTTGTGCTAGAAGCGCTTGCCGGAACGACGATCGAGACAGTGACACCGGCACTGGCTGCGCAAATCGGACAGTTGCATGCCGCACTGCACACATGTACAAGCGATGCATACGGCGATTTTGGGCAGGAGGGATTTACGGCCTTTCCCTCACAGGACTGGCGTGTCTTCCGGAATGCCAAAATGACGTCGTTCGAACCGGCGATTCGCCAGGCGCTGTCACCGGATCTGTATCAGGCAGCCTTTACAGAATTGAACCGGCGTGAACGTGAGTTGCCGGAACCGTCCCGCCCTGTCGCGGTGCACCTCGACTTCCGGCTCGGTAACCTGCTTGCGGACGGCGAAAGATTAACCGGACTGATCGACTTTGAGACTTCACGTTTCGGGGCGACGGAAATTGATTTTACGAAACTTGACCGGGATGTGTTCGAAGGCGAATCCGATTTGTTTGATGCCTATCAACAGGGATACGGACAAATAAGGACACCGGAGCCGATTGAAGTCTATCTGCCGTACTATCGTCTGTTTGAAGCACTGACGGGAATCGGCTGGTGTGTCCAGCGCGGACTCGAGCATCACCAACAGTTTTTTAACAATAACCATGCCCGTGTACTGGTCGAGTTGGAACGGACGAGCATATTCGAAGAACGTTAAAAGACGTCGTCTGACGTAGGAACCGCTATACTTGTAGAAATGATGCAGGTAGAGGGGGAAGTTCGGATGGAACAACAAAAACGGATTGGGATTATCGGAGGCGGACTCGCGGGCGTGTTTGCAGCCCGGCAATTGATGACGGAAGGTTATGCGGTCGAGATCATCGAAAAAAGCCAAAGTGTCGGGGGACGGATGGCAACGAGACGGATTGACGAGGGGACAGCGGATCATGGAGCCGTCTTCTTTACGGTCCGGACGGACGAGTTGGCGCAGGAAGTCGACGAGTGGCTCGAGCAAGGCCTGATCCGAAAATGGTTCGGGGATGATTTTCCGCGGTATGTCGCGGTCAACGGGATGAATCAGCTCGTCCAGTCGATTGCCCGCGGGATTCCTGTTCATTTAAATGAACAGGTCGAACGGATTTTGGCAGAAGGACCGGCTCTTCAGACTACGGCAGCGGCAGAAACACGGACGTATGATGCGATTCTGCTGACGGCTACGGTTCCGCAAGCCTATGACCTGCTCGCAGCTTCACCGTTAATGCTGGTGGAGTCCGACCATGCCCGTCTCGGGAAAGTGACGTTTGAGCCGACGTTCGTCGGATTATTTGAACTGGAGAAATCGCCTGATCTCGGAGAAGTCGGTCTGCTCGATGAGGATTTGCCATCCGGAATGCTGAAAATCGTTAACAATGCGCAAAAAGAAGTGTCGGCGACCCCGCTTCTGAGTGTCTACATGGCCGGTGACTGGAGTGAAGTCTGGTATGACAAAGGAGAAGACGCGACGCTCGGGGAAATCGAACGGTTGTTGCAGGAACAACTCGGACCGGTCAAAGTGATTTCCAAGCAGTTGAAGCGTTGGCGGTATGCGCAGGCACGCGATGTCTTCCGTACACCTTACCTGAAGCTCGATCAGCATCCGCTCTGGCTGGCGGGTGATGCGTTCCTTGATCCGAAAGACACGTCCGGTCGGACACGGGTCGAAAGTGCCGTCATTTCCGGGTTGCGTGTTGCGTCAGCCATGGATACACACTTTAAAGCAGTCCTGACAGAACAGTGAGTGAAAAAGAGCGATTTCCGTTAGTGGAAGTCGCTCTTTTTGATGATTACGATTCAGGTGGAAAATGCTGATTACTCCAAGCCGCCATCTGATCGAGGATCGGCAGAAAACTGTGTCCGATTTCTGTTAAGGAATATTCAACTTTCGGCGGGATTTCCCGGTAGACTCTCCGGTTGATCATGCTGTCGGCCTCAAGTTCACGCAACTGTCGGGTTAAGATGCCTTTTGAAATCCCGGGCAAGAGCTGTTCGAGTTCATGAAATCGTTTTGTTCCGGTACTGAGATGCCAAAGTAAGACGATTTTCCACTTACCGACCATGATGGTCTGGGCTCGGGTTACAGGGCACGCCGTTCGCTGGGAAAGAGGGGAGTCAGTTGTCGAAGCTGGATTCATCGGGAATTCCTCCTATAGTTCGGTTTGTATGACTTGGTATCGAAAAAGTGCCTACTTTTAACAGTGTACCACCTGTAATACAATTGGATACAGGTGGAAACTTATTAAAAAAGGAGCTTACGTCCATGAAATTACTTGTAACCGGTGCAACCGGAAAATTAGGAACAAAGATTGTCGAGCACCTCTTAACGAAAATCGAAGCGGAGAATGTAATCGTCAGTGTTCGTGACCCTAAAAAAGCAAACGAGCTGGCTTCACGCGGTATTGAAGTCCGTCACGGCGATTTTGATGAGCCGGATACGTTACAACAGGCTTTTGCAGGAGTCGATCGGCTCTTGATCATTTCGACCGACGGCGAAGAAGCGACACGGATCCGTCAACATACGGCAGCTGTCGAGGCAGCTAAAGCAACAGGAGTCGGCTTGATTGCTTACACGAGTATCGCCAACGCGGAAGCCAGTCAAAACTTCTTGGCCCGCACCCATCAGGTGACAGAACAGTTGATTCGCGAAACGGGAATTCCGTTCCTGTTCTTCCGTAATAACTGGTATTTGGAAAACGAACAGTCGACGATCGATGCCGTCCGTGCCGGACAAGACTGGTTGACGAGCGCCGGAAACGGCAAAGTTGGTTGGGCGCTCCAGGAAGATTATGCGGAAGCCATCGCGACTGTCTTAGTCGATCCGAAACCGACGAAATCAATTTATGAACTGTCGGGACCTCTGCACACACAACAAGATATCGCAGAAGCACTCGGACAGGTTCTCGGGCGCCCGGTACAGGTGAAGCAAGTCGACAGCGCGACTTATACGGCGATCATGCAACAAGCGGGAGTTCCGGAATTTTTGCTGCCGATGTTACAGGCGATTCAAGAAGGTATTGCGGCCGGAACGCTGGCAGTTGAGAGTCAGGATTTTGAACATATCCTGGACCGGCCACCGGTTTCACTCGAAGACGGCTTGCGGCAACTTGTCCAAAGATAAGTTCATCTGAACGTTTCTTCTTGAGGTACTTTGGGTAAATATTCCTTAAGTACTTAAAACGAGGGGGATTACTATGGACATAAAAAAATACCGTGTAACACCGGGCGAATCGATTCATTTGTCGGATTATCCGACGTCAGATGAAAACCGTATTGCAGAGGATGAGTTACTGGATCAGCACATCCCGAAAAGTGTCGAGGAACTAAAGGAACTCCACTGGCGTCTGCATGCCGAAGAGAAAAACGGCGTTCTTGTCATCCTGCAAGCGATTGATGCCGGCGGAAAAGATGAAGCCATCAGCTATATCTTCTCGAATCTCAACGCCCAAGGCCTGCGGACACTGTCCGTCAAAAAACCGTCAGATACGGAGAAAAAGCATGATTATCTCTGGCGGATTCACGAAGGCTTGCCGGAAAAAGGCGAAGTCGGCATTTTGAACCGGTCGTATTACGAAGAAGTTATCGCACCACGGATTCATGACCTGCTCGAAGAAGAGGAAGTACCGGACGATCAAGACGTTTGGAAGATGCGTTACCGCCAAATCAATGACTTTGAGCGTTATCTCGTCGAGAACGGTTTCCGCGTCGTCAAGTTTCTGTTTAACGTCTCAAAAGACGAGCAGAAAAAACGATTGCTTGAACGGATCAAAGATCCGAAGAAAAACTTTGAGTTTTCGTTCAGTGATGTGGAAGAACGGGAGCATTGGGATGAGTATCAGGACATCTTTGCCGAGCTCGTCTCGCACACATCAACGGAACACGCACCTTGGCATGTCTTACCGGCTGATGACGAATGGTTCACCCGTTACATCGTGACGGAAGTCATGAATGACGTCCTGCGTGAAATCGATCCGCAGTATCCGAAGCTGACGGACGAGGATCAGGAAAAACTTGATGAAGCGATCAAAAAACTGGAAAACGAATAAGAACAAGCGACTGACAGAACTGTCAGTTCTTAAATGAAGGGGACAGATTTTACGATCTGTCTCCTTTATTGTGCTGAAAAATAGATTCCTTTTTAAACATCGCTGTTATAATCAAGTGGAAGAATCGATCAAGTACTGGAGGAATCAGCATGAATGAATATCCGAATTGTCCGAACTGCGGCTCAGCGTATACATATGAAGACGGGAATGTATTCGTGTGTCCGGAATGCGCCCATGAATGGACGGCGGATGACGCGGCAGCGGCAGAAGAATCCACTGTCATCCGGGATGCAAATGGGAATGTATTGAACGATGGGGATACAATCACGGTCATCAAGGACTTAAAAGTGAAGGGCACGTCGCTTGTCGTCAAACAAGGGACCCGTGTCAAAGGGATCCGTCTCGTCGACGGGGATCATGACATCGATTGCAAGATTGATGGACTCGGTGCGATGAAGTTGAAGTCGGAGTTCGTTAAGAAAATCTAAGCCTACACCGCCCGTCTGACGACGAGGCGGTTTTTCATGGATAAAGGGATGGGTTTTCATTCAGGACAAATGTCCTTTATCATTCAGGAAGACTTCGTTTAAATGAAGAGAGGAAAATAGGAGAGAGGAAAATAGGAGAGAGGAGGAACCAGTATGCGTGGAATTTTATTTGCAATCAGCGGCGGTTTTTTTCTGACCCTGCAAAGCGTCGCGAACGCCCGGATCAGTAATGGTATCGGCACTTGGCAAGCAGCGACACTGACACAGATGACCGGTTTTGTCGTTGCTTTATTAATCACGTTGATTTTGCGCGATCGGACGTTCCGGCAGATGAAGGACGTGAAGGTATTGTATCTATCCGGTGGGGCTCTGGCCGCTGCCGTCCTGTTCAGTAACATGACAGCCGTCCATCTAATGGGTGTGACGCTGACGATTTCGTTATTCCTGATTGCCCAGCTCGGACTGGCACTGGTGATTGATTGGAACGGTTGGTTCGGGATGATTAAACGGCGCCTGCAGTTGCCGCAAGTAATCGGGATTTTAATGATGATCGGCGGCGTGCTGATCTTAAAGTGGTAAGGGGGAAAGAACGTGGAACAAGCACAACTGGATGAATATTTGGACCGGTTTCAGTTGACGGACGTCTTTGCCGGCGGATTACGGGAGCATTTACAACCGGTCGCTTTTCAAGCCGGAGACTGGCTGTGCCGTCAAGGCGACGCGGCGGACCGGATGTACTTGTTGCTCGAAGGGAAGCTGAAGATTACCCATATGTCAGCGACCGGAAAACGGCTTGTCTTATCCTTTAAGCATCCGTTTGATCTGGTCGGCGATATCGAATACGTCCGCCGGACCCCGTTGATGAATACGGTCGAAGCGGTCACGCCGGTCAAAGCCGTCAGCATCTCCTATGCGGCACTCGAGCAAAAAGGTGCTGACAATCCGGCATTGCTCCGGTTTTTACTTGAGACGATTACGATGAAATTTGAGCTGAAATCACACTCGATGAGCTTTAATCTGCTGTATCCGGTTGAGGTCCGGCTCGCCAGTTATCTCTTATCGATGACACCGGAAACACCGACGTTACCGGTCAGCGATCTGGTTGATGCGGCGGATCTGATCGGAACAAGTTACCGTCACCTGAATCGTGTCCTGCGTCAGTTCAGTCAGGATAATCTGATTGAACGGACGAACCGGACGATTACGATTATCGACCGGGAGGGTTTGACGGAACGGGTCGGCGAAAGTATCTATGAGTAAGGAGGAAACAAGATGACACTTGGAATAGTTCTGGCCTTATTCGGCGGGATGATGGTCTGTATTCAAAATACGTTTAATGCCAAGGTCAAGGAACGGGTCGGGGCATGGGCGACAACGACGCTTGTCCTCGGACTCGGATTCCTGGCGTCGCTGACAATCGGACTGCTTGTTGAAGGCGGCGGTCTTTTTTCGACGAGTGGGATGCAACCGTGGTTTTGGTTCAGCGGCATCATCGGAGTCGGCGTCGTTTTGTGCGTAACGCAAGGGGTGCAACAGCTCGGACCAAGTTACGCAATCTCGATCGTCATGGTCTCGCAAATCCTGTTTGCCTTGCTGTGGGATACACTCGGTTGGTTCGGACTCGATCAAGTCGCGTTCACCTGGACGAAAGCTGTCGGCGTCGTCCTGATTGGCGGCGGTGTTTTATTGTTCCAACTCGGCGGCAAATTGACCGAACGACGGATGTTACGAAAAGGAGCCTGACAGATGAACTACACGACATTGTTATTTGATATCGATCATACATTACTTGATTTTGATGCGACGGAACGCGCGGCCTTGCGGCAACTGTTTGAAGACGAGCAGCTCGAATGGACAGAAGAGCGGGAAGCCCGTTACCGGACAATCAACCGTTCCTTGTGGCAGGCACTTGAACGGGGCGAGATAACACGGCAGGAAGTGATCACATCACGGTTCGTGACGTTTTTTGCCGAGCAGGGCCGGACGGTCGACGGCAGTCGAATGGATACGCGTTACCGCGCGTACTTGAGTCAAGGGACGGAATTGATTGCAGGGGCAATCGAGTTGCTCGACTCACTCAAAGGGAAGTATCAGCTGTATGTCGTGACGAATGGTGTTGCGGCAACGCAACGGGCTCGGCTCAAAGGATCCGGTTTGGCTCCTTATTTTGACGGAATTTTTGTCTCGGAAGAAACCGGCTATCAAAAACCGATGCCAGCCTTTTTTGATTACGTGTTTGACCGAATCCCGAACGTGAGACGTGACCAGACGATAATTATCGGCGACTCGTTGACGGCAGATATTCAGGGCGGCATCTTGGCAGGCATTGCGACATGCTGGTTTAATCCTACTCATGCCGCGGCGCCGGCGGAACTGATGCCGACCTATACGATCAATCAGCTTGATCAGCTTGTGACGCTGCTTGGGACGAAAGAGGTAGTTTGGACAACCTCGAAATAAAATCTAAGTCATGAGATGGATTTAACATATCCTGGATACCATCCGATAATAATGAAAAGATTACGAAAGGAGGCGATCATGGTGAACATGACGCAAACAAAACAGGAAACGGGGCACGACGTGTAACCCGTTTTTCTTAAAAAAACGGGGGGATGGATATGCAGATTGAATTACGCCCAGTCACGAACGAGAACTGGGAAGCCTGCTGTGCGCTTGAATTGACGGCGGAACAACAGGGATTTATAGAACCGAACGTCTACTCGATTGCCCAGGCTGGTTTTGAGCCGGCGCTCGTCATGCGGGCGATTTATGCAGCGGATGAGTTAACCGGATTTTTGATGTACAATACGGAACGGGAAGAACTGGACGGCTACTGGATTTACCGCTTGATGGTTGACCACCGTCATCAAGGGTCAGGAATCGGCCGGGAAGCGATGCGATTGTTGCTTGTAGAAATGCAACAGCTTCCGGAAGCGACGTGCATCGTCGTCGGTTACCATCCGGACAATCAAGCGGCGCATCAACTGTACGAACGACTCGGATTTACCAATCACGGGGACCGTTTCGGCAAAGAGATGGCGGTCCGGTATACGTTTTAAGCCAAAAGATCTTAGCCCCGCTAAGGTCTTTTTTAGTGGAATGGATATTTTTTGAAACCTTTTCATACATTCGACGCTCTAATCAGTAAAAGGAGGGGAAGGAATTGGACTTACGAACAAAGCACACGGAGCTTGTCCGGCGCGCCATCAAACAGGACGAGGCAGCCTTTGAACAATTGATTCTCCTACATAGTGAACAGCTCTACCGGACGGCCTACGTCTATGTCAAAAACAAACAGGATGCGCTCGACGTCGTCCAGGAAACGGTCTATAAAGCGTTCATTTCTATCGGACAAGTCAAGGAACCGAAATACTTCGTGACCTGGCTGACGAAAATTCTGATCCGGAACTGTTACCGTGTTCTGAATCAACAGACAGCAGTAGCCGATTTCGTTGAACAGGTTCCGGTGAAGGAATCTTCGCGGGAAGAACATCTGGACTTGATTGATGCGTTGTCGCACTTGCGAAAAGAATACCGGGATGTTTTAGTGCTCATTTATTTTCACGATGTCCCGATGAAGGAGATTGCTTCTTTTATCGGCATTACCTTGAATACGGTCAAGACGTATCTCAAACGGGGCCGGGAAGAATTGAAGAAACAGTTGGGAGGACTTGATTATGTCGAAGCACGATCTTCAAAAGGAGTATGACCAGATTCCGGTACCGCAGGCCGCCTTACAGGAGCGGATTCGGCAGGGAATAAAGCAGGGGAAGCGCGAGCAACAAATCAAACGGCCGAAACGTCTGCGACGTCTGGTTGTTTCGACGGGACTGGCGGCATCACTGTTGATCACATCGACATTCGTCATCCCGTCCTTTGCGACGGCGATGGCAAAAGTACCGTTACTCGGTCAGATGTACCGACCGTTCCTTGAACAGGAAAATACCGGTACTGCGATTGGTCAAAAACAACTCGCGACCACCATCCACCAAGTCGCAAGTGATCAGGGAATTGATATCCAGGTCATCGATGCCTATTACGACGGGGCAACGATCGGGATGAACCTGACAGCAACCGGGGTCCCGGATGTGAAGCCAGAAATTCGGTCAGGGCTATATGAACTGTTTAAAGGAGATCAACGTTTTGCCGGGACGGAGACGAAAGAAGTGGTTCAGTTCAAGCAGGTCAAAGGGATATGGCAAGCACGAATTGAATATACACTCGGTGAAATTAAACTGCAGGATAAAATCCAGATTCCGGTCGTGTTGACAGACGTATTCGGCGTCCATGGAAACTGGACGTTCAACGTTCCGGTCAAGCGGCTTCCTGTCACTGAACAAGTTTACGGGACAACGGTCAAAAATCCGATATACCGGACAGATATCACGCTGAATCGGTTGATTCAGGGCAAAGGCAGCACCTCGTTCGACTACACGACTCGCTCGCCGAAAAAAGAACGCGCCCGTGTTGAGATGACGTTGCTCGATCAGTTCGGTAAGGAAATCATCCGTAACTGGACATGGTCGACTCAATCTGTCAAACGGACGAAAACGGCAACGGAAGCCGTCGAACAGTCACGGTTAATTCTCGGGAACTATGTGATTCCAAAAGGGAGCTATCTGTTGCAGCCTTCTTTGCGAATTGATTTAAAGACACAACCAATTCCGCTAACTAAGCCGTTACCATACCGCGAGCAGTCGGAAACGCATCCGCTCAAGATGGAAATCACATCGATTGAGACAACATCCGAGCAAATCGTCGTTGAATTTTCAACGAATTCCCGCTCGTCTTAATTTGATACGAAGCTTGATATCCGTAACTCGATGTATTTACTGAAGGGAACAGAACCACCGGACGGTCGGGAAATCAAAGCAAAAGTCACGGTTCTCGATGCGGACAAACAGACGTTCCGGGCGACGTTCCAACTGCCGGAACCATCTGAACACACGCGGGAAGAATATTATCTCGAAACGGGTTACAGCAATACCCTCGTCAATACACCACTTGAATTACAACCGATTCCGTTTACGGTCGACTAACAGGAAAACCGGACCCGATGTCGAACTCCAAACGAATAGCAATTGAATAAGGAGTGGGAGAGTATGAACGTACGGGCAATGACCGCAACCGATTATCCGGAAGTCGGACGGATTTACCAACAGGGAATCGAAACCCAAAATGCGACATTTCGGACGGAAGTACCGCCGTTTGATTACTGGGATGCCCATCACCACAAGCACAGCCGGCTGGTAGCGGAAGAAGACGGAAAGTTGCTCGGATGGGTCGCAATCAGTCCGTTTTCGTCGATTCCCGCTTATCGAGGAGTCGCGGAAGTCAGTTTATACATTGACGAAAAGCTCCGCGGAAAAGGCGTCGGTACTGCATTGATGCAAGCTGTCATTGAAGCGAGTGAAGCAGCCGGCATCTGGACGCTGCATTCGCAAATCTTTCCGGAAAACACGGCCAGTCTGAAACTCCATCAACGGTTTGGTTTCCGGGAAGTCGGCCGGCGGGAACGGATCGGACAATTGGCCGGCGTCTGGCGGGATACGATTTTACTGGAGCGCAGAAGTCGGATCTAACAGCAGTTGTAAAAAGGGAAGGCGGATGTCAAATCCGTCTTCCTTTTTCGTTCATCAGTTTTGTTTTGTCAGAACGAAAGCAAAAACCTGTTCACCTTTTTTTACGGTAACGTTTTCGGGCCCCTGAATGTCATTAAACGGATTCGACGAGAGTTTTCCGTCTGCTGATAGTTGGCGGAGAAAAAGGACATTATAATCCGTGAGTGTGAACTCACTTGACGGATTTTGTGTGTTGACGGCATCCGGTTTAATCTTTAAGTCTTCATGCGCCCGGAAACTGCCTCCGTCCAAATTGGCACCGAAGCGGACAGATTTGCTTGAGGAAGATTGGACGATCCGCAACGTCGAGTCATAGGTTTTCGCGGGAATTTCCATATAAAAGAGCGTCCGTTCTTTATGATTGGGTAAGTACTCGATGCCTTTCAAAAGATATGGTTTCTTGAGTTTACCTTTCAAGTGAAAGGCCGCAATCTCCTGATCATTGATAGCAGCAAAAGCTTGTTCACCAGCTTTTAGTTTGAGCGGTGTCACCGTCACCGTTTCTTTTTGAGGCGCCAGGCAACCGCTGAGGGAGAAAGCAGTCAGTAAGCAGATCATCCAAAATTTTCTCATGGAAAAAACATCCTTTCTTAAAAGAATTACGGTAACAAACAAAAAACGTCTTGTCGAGAGACAAAACGCCAAACGCCTTACTTCTGATTTGATAGGACGATGCCGAAAATCCGTTCACCTTTTTTGAGCGGTACATCAGCCGGACGGGTCACTTCGTTTAAGTTAAAGCCACGGATTCCGTTCTTTGTTGTCATATGATAAACCATCAGCAGGTTGTAAGGTGTAGCGGCAGAAGCACGCGAGCGGAAATCGGCTCCCCGGATCATGTAGTCATCCAGATGCTTGAAGGAATCGTCTCCTTGCACCGTTGTATCATCCACGTCCAAACCAAGATGAATTTTATCGTCCGAGAACGATTGACTGAAGCGGACTTGTGTATCGTATTTTTTAGGTTCGAGTTCGAGCGTAAAAAGGGTGCGTTCTTTTTTGTTCGGCAGATATTCGACTCCCTTAAGCCAGTGTGTAGTCTTTAACGTGCCCTTTAATTTAACGCTGCCGATTTGCTGATTACCGAGCGCCGCAAATTTTTCTTCGCCTTCCGTAATCTTTACGGGAGAAATGTTCAGGTTCGATGTATAGGCGGTTGATGCTGCTTTTTTCGTAGCCGGTTCCTGTGCCTGTTCTTGGTTACAGCCGGTCAAGACAAGAGCAGCAAGTGATATGTAGAGCCATTTTTTCATAAAAAGCACCTCGTTTCAATTTTTGGTAACATTATCCATAATTAATCGTATCGCTTTTGTTGGATGATTTCAATGGAGAACGGGAAAAGACCGGGAGCAGGTATATTCAGGAGGGATAATCATGGACGATTTTTTTGGAGAAGGTCTTGAGACCAACGAACAGAAACGGAAACGAAAACTCGAAGAAGTATTTGACCAGTCGTTTGAGTCGGAACGGCGCGACTTTAATCAATCACTCGAACAGGAAGTAACCGTCGCCTTGATCGGAGACGTCAACGCGGGTAAATCTTCTACATTAAATGCGATTCTCGGTCGGGAAGTAGCGACCGTCGGGGCAAAGCCGGGGGAAACGACACGGATCGATCAAATCCGGCAACATCCGGAAGACAAGGTCGTTTTCGTTGATACACCGGGATTAAATGATGCAAACAGCCTGAACTCGGATACGACGTGGAAGTTTTATCAAAGTGCCGATGTTATTCTTTATTTCTTAAACGCCGCCGGGACCGTCTTATCGGAAACGGAGACCAAAAACTTCAAGAAGATTTATGCCCATAATAAAAACATCGTCATCGTCGTCACGAAAATCGATGCGACGAATGACCTCGCGACGATTCTGTCCCATATCGAGTTGCAGCTGCCGGGTCCGAAAGTCGTACCGGTCTCAGCACTGGACGGAACGAATATTGACCGCTTGCGGCGTGAGGTGCTCGACATCTTAAAAAAGTTCAACAAGGATAATCTGTTTGTTCGCGAGATCGATCCGGCGTTGCGGGGGAAAATTGCGAACAACTGGATTGTCGGAGCCGGTACGGCCGCCGGGGCAATCGGAGCTGTACCGTTTCCGGGAGCGGACATCATTCCGTTGACGTCGATTCAAATCGGACTGATGCTGAAACTGTCGAATCTGTATGAACGGAATCTCTCGAAAGAAAGTGCAAAAGAGTTACTGGTCGTGACGATTGTCGGCAACTCCGGAAAAACGGCATTCCGCCAACTGGCGAAGATGGTTCCGGGATATGGTGCCGTCATCGGAGCCGGCGTCGCCTCGACGGCAACACTCGCCCTCGGATACGGGACGAAATATGCTTATGAGAACAAACTGGAACTGACACCGGAAAGTCTGATGGGTTTCATTAAAAAATTCCGTAAGAAATCAGATGGAGCAAAATGACAGACGGATTTTCGAGTCCCTGTTATGCTGTAAGACAAACATAAGGGGGGATAGATCATGTCTACATTGTTAGAAGAAATTCAAGCCTATCAGAAACAATTCCGTCAAAAAGCACCGGAAGAAAAACAACGGTTGATGGCACAAGCGACAGCGGAGCTTGCCGCATCAGACGGAGCAAAAGGATTAACCGTCGGAGACGAGGCACCGCGTTTCACATTACCGAACGCATCCGGTCAATCTGTGTCTCTTGAAGACCTGTTGCAGAACGGTCCCGTCATCGTGACATTTTACCGGGGTGGCTGGTGCCCGTACTGTAATTTGGAACTTCGGGCTTACCAACGGGAGTTGGGGAAAATCGAGGCAAACGGAGCGACGCTTGTCGCCATCAGTCCGGAAACACCGGATCATTCTCTGTCGACGCAGGAAAAAAATGATCTGGCATTTCAAGTGCTGAGTGACGTTGAGAACGTCGTTGCCCGCCAGTTTGATTTGGTGTTCGACATGCCCGACTATTTAATCGATGTGTACAAAGCATCGGGGCTCGACGTGGCCGGACACAACGGGAATGAAGACTGGCAATTGCCGAAACCGGCGACATTCATCATTCAGCCGTCTGGAAAAATTTCATTTGCCGACGTCCCGGATGATTATACGAAACGGACGGATCCGACAGCAGTGATTAAGTTGCTCTGATGTCAGAGTTGTGTGCGTAACCATTCGCGAAAGTGTGGTTCCAGATCGTGATGATGTTTCGTTGTCGAGAATTGATGAGCAGCATAACGTAACATCTGATACGTTGTCTGGTCGAGCAGACAAGAACGCATTTCTGCAGCTAAACCGCCGGGGTGATTGATTTTAGCCAGATAACCGGTCATGCCGTACTGAACGGCGTCACAGAGACCCGGTGTCTCATAGACGATTGCCGGTGTGCCGACACGAGCCGCTTCATAGACGATCATTCCCCAGTTATCTTCGCGGGACGGAACGAGCAGGGCGGTTGCCCGGCTGATATACCGGTTGCGCGCGGCCGGTTCCATATCACCGAGATAATGGAGATACGCCCGCATCGTTTCAGGAATCGATGAGTCGAACCGGGTCGGACAATGTCCGATGATCCAGAGTTGAACCTCCGGGAACTCCTGGTAAACGGCAATGAAAGCTTGGCAGGCATCAAATAATTCTTTTGGTTGAGAAGGACGGCTGACGTAAACAAACGTCGACCGTTTTTCTTTTTCGAGCCGTGCCGACTCAGGGGACAGTAAATCCAGTCCTTCCGGAAGAAGGACGAACGGTTGGTCTGTTTGTGCGCTCTCTGCCGTCAGAACGGAGGGGTGGAATACAAAGCTGGTCTGAGAAGGGGATGCCATCGGATATTTTGATGAACGGGTCAGAAATCGCGCATGTGGAACGGTACCCCATTGAAACAGGTATTCAAGAAACGGAAGATTGGCTAAAAAAACAAATGCCTCAGGACGAGACCGGATCTGACAGAAGACATGCCACAAAAAACTGCCAGACGTTCCACGTCGAATATATGTCACGCCGCCGATTGACTCGACGTCACGCCCGCCAAAAAATGCCGGGGTCAGACAGGTAACGTCATATTCATCCGTCATCCGCTTAAAAAGTTCATGTAAGAGGTAATCTGAAAAATCAGCATCCGGATTCTGAACATCAGAGGAAGTTAGAAACAGTAAAGATTTACGCATTTGACTCGTCCCCTTTACTGAATTTCTTTTGTATGTCTATTCGAGACAGGTAGAAGAACTCCTCGAAAGAATCAAAAAAAATTCCTCCTGATGGGGAGGAACGTTATTTCAACGGGTCATATGTTGTGTTAATTCATCGACGAGGTATTCGAGCGACGCCGTCATCGTACTGAGAGATTCTGTCATAGACTCAAATTCGTGTTGAACGGTTGTTTGTTGTTCAAGTGAGACGGCCGTCGATTCAATGCCGTGACGGACTTCGAGCGAAGCCGTTCGGGTCGTTTCCATCCGTTGTTCGATGTTGAGCATTTGAACACCGACTCCTTAACGGGCTGTTTGAATCGAGCTGATACTCTGTTCGACCTCTTGAACGAGATGTGTGATATCGGAAAAAGTCTGACGGACGCGGCTGGTCATCTTCTGATTTTCAGCCAGTGTTTTCGTATAACCGGCGGCAGTCGTTTTGATTTGATCGGTATCGGCAATCAGGGCCTGCAGGACTTCCGTCACTTCATTCGCGTAACTCCGGGACTGGACGGCGAGGTGCCCGACTTCCGTTGCGACGACGGCAAACCCCCGTCCGGCATCACCGGCACGTGCTGCTTCAATCGCCGCATTCAGCGCCAACAGATTGGTCTGTCCGGCGATTGCTTCCAGACTGGCGAGGATTTTCTGGATTTTATCGGATCGGCTGGCCATAGCCGTGACCGAAGTATGCAGACCGTTCGTCGACTTGACCATTTCCTCGACCCGGCGATCCATCAGGTTCATCTCCTCGTTGCCGGTCAACGCACGTTTCGTCATATGTTCCGTCGTCGTGACGGTCTGCGCCATTTTCGCCTGGATCGATGCGATGGATGCATTGACCTGATGCAACTGATCCGTTCCGTGTTGCATCGATTGATGCTGACCATCAGCGGACTGGACGATTGGGGCGATTGCCGTCGCGATTTGATTCGTTGCTTCAACAGACTGACTGGCTGCCTGTCGCAATTGCTTCGTATTCGTTTTTAAATTACCGACCAGAGCTTCGATTTGCTGACTGGCATTTGTCATCAGCGTCGTCGCGTCCGCTTCACGTCGGGAAGAGGCAGAGCGTTCCTGATTCTGTACGGCAATTTGGATGACCAGAGCTACACTCGTCAAAATCAAGAAGACAGCATGGATCATGAGGATGCTGAATGGATACCCAGTCGTTCCGCAAATCAGAGACGGAGCAAAAAAGAAGCCGGCGAAATGTTGGACGGCAAACAGGACGGTGCTGACGAGAATCAAGTCAATCCGGCGGAAATAAGCAATCAAAGCCAGGACCATGAAGATGGAAAAATGATACTCGACCAGTCCGTTCCCACCGGCAACAATCGACATACTGGAAAACATCAACGTCAACGTTAAAAGAAGGGCAACAGACGGGCTGTTGGGGCGAATCCAGTAAAGGCCCGAGGAAGCAATCCAACAGCCAAAAGGTAACAAGGCAATCCAGGCAAGTGTCGCTGGTGAAGCGGCGGCCACGTTTCCGTGAATGAGTTGATAATCGTCTGCAAAGTTGGTAAATCGGTGCAAACCATGGACAATTAACGATAAACAGACGACAAGAAAACTAATCCAAAGCATAAGCTGATTTTGACGTTTCATAAAATTAAATTCCCCCGTTTTTTAGTAGAAACTGAAACAAATCACGAATAAACATGCTAAACGTATACCACTATCGGTCGGCAAAATGAGATTGTTTAGCTTCAAGATACTTAAAATAAAATTAAATTTTAAAATAGAAAATCATGGCTAAACAGACACGATATGGGGTATAGAAGTGCATTGAGACTTAGGAGGAACTGTGTATGAAATGGAAGGGTAGAGAAAGAAGTTCGAACGTTGAAGACCGGCGGGGAATGGGTGGAAAAGGGGTCGCCGGCATCGGAGGCGGACTCGGGATCATCATTTTAATCGTCGTTACGTTGATGGGCGGGAATCCGGCAGACATCCTTGGAGGGCTGTCTGGTTCGCAGGGCGACAGCCAGGGCGAATATCAGGAAACGGCCAAGGAAAAAGAAGCAGCGGACTTTGTATCTGTCGTGTTGGCGGATACGGAAAAAGTCTGGACGAAGGAATTTAAACAGGACGGTATGACGTATAAAGAACCGACGCTTGTTTTATATACCGATCAAGTCAGTTCAGCGTGTGGACAAGCCGGAAAGTCGGTTGGACCGTTTTATTGTCCGGGTGATCAGAAATTATACATCGATCTTAGTTTTTATGATGAGTTACAAAATAAATACGGGGCACCGGGAGACTTCGCGATGGCATACGTCATTGCCCATGAAGTCGGACACCATGTTCAAACGTTGCTCGGGACATCTGACGAAATCATGCCGCTCCGCCAAAAGATGAGCGAAGAAAAGTTCAACAAGTATCTGGTCCGTTTTGAATTACAGGCGGATTATTATGCCGGTGTCTGGGCAAATCACGCACAAGGACAAAATTTGCTCGAAGAAGGCGATTTGGAAGAGGCACTTGGAGCGGCGAATGCTGTCGGAGATGATACACTTCAGAAAAAAGGGCAAGGATATGTCGTACCGGAAAGCTTTACACACGGTACATCGGCTCAACGCGAACGATGGTTCCAAAAAGGATTTGATAACGGAACGATTGAAGGCGGCGATACCTTCAAAGCGAAGAATTTATAAGCATAATCAACAGGCACCACTTCATAACGAAGTGATGCCTGTTTTCGATTAATCGTTGTATTGGTTAAACATCGCCGTATCATCGGGAACGTTGGCGAGATAGACAATCTTTCCATCCGCATTGAGCCGGGCGATGTCGGTTCCATCCTGGGTGAAGACAGAGCCGTCCGCGCGTTTCCCGCAAACAGCCCAGCGTGTTTCCATCGTATCTCCTGTTTCTGATGGAACCCATCCGGCATACATGTGTTTAATATCCTGATTCGCCGTAAAGACCATCCGGACGAACTGTTTCCAGGCATCGATACCGTGCTGTTCCTGTCCGTTCAGGACGAATGTGATTTCGTCCGAGAACAGGGAAATCAAGTCATCAAAAGCTTTTTCATCGGTCCGGGAAGCATCAAATAAATCAAAATAGCGGTCAAGTGTAGTGGTGTTCATCATATATTCTCCTTTTAGTTACGAATCATTTTTTCTTCAATTAAACTCTGCAGTTTTGTCAGATGATCGGGCGGACAGTTCAAATAAATTTCACGGCGGATCGAGTCGATCGTCTCGCGTTTGAGTATCGATTGCCACGACTGTTCCGCTTCTGCCATCAGGTCGGACAATAAGCAGATGTTCTGATCCTGGATACCCATCAAGTCTTCGAAAACACCGCTTGAGGCATATAAGGATTGTTTGCCCTCGATTGCTTCATAGATATCAAACACACGAATCGTCTCCGGTGACGCTTTGAGCCGGAAGCCGCCTTTGGCACCGGGAACAGAAATCAGCAGATCGGCACTCACAAGTTTTCGGAGCAACTTTTGGAAGTAGGACGGCGAAGCCCCGAGCTGCTGACTGATGAATTCTCCCGGTAGAACACCTTTCTCCGGTAAAAACGTCAATAAGAGCATCGCGTACACCGATTGTTCGACACCTGTCTTCATTTGCATGAAACATTCTCCTTTCTGTATATCGTGGATAACTATTGTCTACGATACATCCGAATAAATGAATTGTCCAACAAAAGGTTCCTCACAAAACCGTCACACCTTTTCGACTGCATACCCGTGGCATCAACAGAATGGATTCGGTATACTGAATGTACGATATGTGAAAATATTCACTAAAAGTCGTTCACACTTAGTGAAAGGACGTTTTCTTATGAATCCACTCAAAGGAATCATCACGATTCCACGTACGATTTTTATACAACTGATGTTGGTCGCCGTCCTGATGGGCGTCGCCGTCATCGGTCAATCTTATCTGATCGTCATCATCGTCGACCGGATTTTCCTGCAGGGTGATCCGTTCGCGGCCGTCATGCCGTTGCTCGGTTTTCTGTTGTTAATGCTGATGCTACGCGTCGGCGTCACCTACTGGAACGGCCGCCTCGGAACGAGTCTTGCGGCACGGGTTAAACAGGACTTGCGCCTGGCGCTTGTCGCGAAATATACACGAAACTCCGTCGAATCGATGCTTGAAGGACAATCGGGTCAAAAGGTCAGCATTCTGCTCGATTCCGTTGATGAGATGGACAGCTATTACAGCCAGTACCTGCCGAAAGTCATTCAGACGTCGATCGTTCCGTTGATGGTCTTGATTGCCGCCTTCAGCTACGACTGGGTGACAGGACTCGTTATGATGATTACGGCGCCGTTCATTCCGCTGTTTTACATCGTCATCGGAATCATGACGCAAAAGCGGGCCGATACGCAGCTTGAGAAGATGAATGCCTTTTCCGGTACATTCCTTGACACATTACAGGGACTGACGACGCTGAAGTTATTCGGTCGGGCGAAGACGCAACAGGACGTGATCGAACGAAGCAGTCTCGATTTTCGGGACGCGACCTTGACCGTTTTAAAACTGGCCTTCCTGTCGTCGTTGATGCTTGAGTTTATTTCGATGCTCAGTATGGGGATGATTGCCCTGGAAGTCAGTCTCCGGTTGATTTTATTCCAAAGCATCACCTTTGTACCGGCCTTCTTGATGTTGGTCCTGGCACCGGAATACTATCTGGCGTTAAAAGAGATGGGAGCCGCTTTCCATACCGGTCGGGGCAGTGTCGCCGCCGCAAAACAGATTGCGGCCGAACTGACGGACGATGACCGGAATGTCGCTTTCGGACGAACGGATCTGCCGGCGGCCCGTCCGCCGCGGATTGAGCTGAAAGACGTCGCGTTTTCGTACCGGGATGCCCGCTTTGCGATGGAACAGTTGAATTTGACGATTGAACCGTATCAAAAGGTGGCCTTGATCGGGCGCAGCGGTGCCGGAAAATCGACGGTCCTCCAATTGCTGGCGGGTCTTGCCGATCCGCAGGACGGACAGCTGTTGCTTGACGGTCAAGATCGTCAGACCATCACGGAATCCAGTTGGTTCAGCCAGCTCAGCTACATCTCGCAGCATCCGTATCTTTATGCCGGGACGCTGGCGGATAATATTGCCATTGGTGAATTGCGCGAAGCGTCGCGGGCTGCGATTGAACAGGCGGCATCTGACGCCGGTCTGACCGAATTGATCGCACAGTTGCCGAACGGACTCGACACGATAATCGGAGAAGGCGGACGCGGCTTATCCGGCGGCGAAAAGCAGCGCGTTGCGTTAGCACGTGCCTTCCTGAAACGACCGAATGTCATCTTGTTTGATGAACCGACGACCGGTCTTGACGTGAAGACGGAACGGTTGTTGCAGGAAGCGATGACTGTTCTCGGACGTGAAGCGACCGTCATCACGGTCGCCCACCGTCTGCATACGATTGAACGGTCGGATCAAATCGTCGTGCTGGAAGCCGGACGGATTGTCGACCGGGGGACACATGAAGAATTACTCGGACGTGAATCGGAATATGCGATGATGCGCGCCGTTCAACGGGGGGAGGAGACACGATGAAAGAGTTGATGGGAATTTTTCGTTTGATGCTGCACCAGAAACGGGACATCGTGCTCTCGATTATCTTTGGTGTATTGGCCGGCATCACGGCGGTCGGACTGTTTGCCGCGAGCGGCTTCCTGATTTCGAAAGCCGCCCTGTTGCCGCCGATTCAGACACTTGCCGTTTTGATTGCCTTACAGAAAATCTCCAGTCTGACACGGGCTGTCAGCCGGTACGCCGAACGGTATTACTCACACCGGGCGACGTTTACGATCCTCAGTGACTTGCGGACGACGTTTTATAAACGGCTGGAACCACTCGCACCGGGTATCTTTGCCAAGTACCGGAGCGGGGATTTGCTCGCCCGGATTGTCGGGGACGTCGAAAGTCTGCAAAATACGTTTTTGCGCGTCGTCTATCCACCGATCATTTTAGTGCTCGTCTTTCTGTGTACAATCTTTTTTGTCAGTTTCTTTTCACTCAGTGTCGCGCTTGTCCTTGTGTTTGGTCTGATCTTAACGGGATTCGTCATTCCCGGCTGGTTTGCCTACCGGGAACAACGGTTTGCCCGGTCCGTCCGGGCCCGACGCGGGGAACTGTCGACGGAAGTGACGGAACTGTTCCAAGGTTATCGCGACTTAAAGATCTATCAACAACTCGGCAATAAGGAAGCGGAACTGAATGCCGTCGCCGCACGCTACGTGGCGGAAGAAAAACGGAACGGACTGCATGCGGTCTCGAACCTTGCCTTGAATACACTGGCGACGTTGATCATTTCCTGGTTTGTCCTCGGACTCGGGGCATATCTCGTCGCTGACGGACAACTCGACGGCGTTTTCCTCGCATTGCTCGTCATGACCTCGTTGACGGTGTTTGAAAATGCCGCACCGATGGCGATTTTACCCGGATTTTTTGAAGACAGCCGTCATGCGGCACGTCGGCTTGATGACGTCGTCGAAGCCACAACGGCACCGGAATACCGTCCGTTTGAATTGGCGCAGGCTCCGGAACTGAGCACGGAACACGTCACTTTCACGTTTCCGGGTCAGGATCATCCTGTCTTACGTGACGTCAGCGTGACGTTCCCTGCCGGCAGTAAAATGGCGATTGTTGGAGCGAGCGGTTCCGGAAAATCGACGCTGTTGCAACTGTTGTTGCGGATGTATCCGGCAGACGGAATCCGGATTGAAGGAACTCCAGGTAAAGAAATTAATCCGGAAGCGTTATGGCAACAGTCGAACGTCGTCCTGCAACAAAATCATTTCTTTTACGGGACGATTCGTGACAATCTGAAGCTCGCCAGCAGCGAAGCAACGGATGAACAAATGATTGAAGCATTGAATCAAGTGGGTCTTTCGTTGCTCGCTCTTGACGACCGGGTGCTCGAAAAAGGGGAAAACCTGTCCGGCGGTGAAAAGCAACGGCTGGCGATTGCCCGGATATTCTTACGTCAGACACCGCTTTATCTGCTCGATGAGCCGACCTCATCGGTCGATGCGTTGACGGAACAGATGATTTTACGCCATCTGTTTTCCCGCGCGGAGGACGCAACGCTGTTGCTTGTCAGCCACCGGTTGGCCGGTCTTGAGTTGATGGATCAGATTGTCGTCATGGAGCAAGGGCAAGTCGTTGAAGTCGGGACGTATGCGGACTTAATGGCCAAGCAAGGTGCCTTTTATGCGTTAAAACAGGTCGAACAATCCGTCTTTACACCGGATCAACTGGTCCGCTGAATCAACAGCCTCATCCTTTGCGAAAAGCACTGGATGGGGCTGTTTTTGAGCAATCATCAAATGCTTGAAAAATGAGCTGTAAATTCGAGTGACAGAGAGAGAGGGAATTTTAATGGACGGTTTCATTATCGGATGGTAAAGTAAGGAAAAAATAAAGGGGGAGCCTTGATGGAGATTCGCCGTTGCGAGACGCAACTGGGTGATCAAACGATTGCCTATAATCACTATTATTCCGAGTCGGATGAGGTCTGCTTTATGTTGTCCGGCGCAGGTTATGCGTACGACCATCCATACTTTTACTTTAGCCGGATGATGTTATTAAAACGCGGCGTGAACGTGGTTGAGATTCAATATGTCTCGGACGACTTGTTCAGCTTGCCGGACGAACAGGGAGATGCGGAGATGAGCCGGCGGATTGAAGCGGTCATCGAGGACGTGTTACGTGCGCGGTCGTATCAGACGATTCACTTTATTGCCAAATCGCTTGGAACGGTACCGCTGGTTTCAATGATGCACCGTGGATTGTTTCCGGAAGCGCGTGTTGTCCTTCTGACGCCACTCTTAAAAGATCCGGCGATTGTCGAAGCGATGGCGAACAGCCGGCATCATGGATTACTCGTCATCGGTGACCACGACCGCCAGTTCAGTCCGGAAGCGTTGGAACGATGCGGCAGCTCGAACCTCGTTCTGGAACGAATAAAAGGAGCTAATCATTCGCTCGATATTGATTTTGAGGTCGGTCCGTCCCTGCAAGTACTCGGACAGATCATGCAACGCATTGAAGACGTATTGTTCACCGTAACGGTCAAGGAAAACTGAAAACCGACAGAACATTCTCGGAAGAGCGTTCTGTCGGTTTTTTTTTAATACGGTCGCATCAGTGCACGGACGGGACTGCCGTCACCGTCGACGAGTGGAAGCGGAACAGCATTGAGATGATAATCACCCGGAGTGATCGTATCGAGGACTAACCCTTCGAGTATGTGAACTCCATGGGCGGCGAGCGCATGATGGGCCGCCATCTCTTTACTGTCGATCGCGTCAACAGACGGTAAATCGAGTCCGATTAATTCAATCCCGAGTGCTCCAAGGCGTTCGGCAAGACTCGGCGTCAGGACCGGAATCGTTTCCGGGAAAATCGACTTATCGACCCAACCGTCTGTTTTGATGATCAGCCGGCGCACATCGGTTAAATCAAATGCATCAAGGTCGCTTGCGACGAATTCGGTCCGGCCGGGCAGATAAATGACGCGGACATGACCGATATAGAGATCCGGATCAAGATCAATCACTTTTTGACCGGCATCGTCAAAGTGAAACGGTGCGTCGATGTGGGTGCCGGTATGCAGACTCATCGTCACCTGGCCGACGTTGACGGAGCCGGTGTCGGCTTTACTCCAGTTGATCGTATAGTCAAATTTCGTATCGCCGGGCCAGGTCGTAATCGACGAGGTTAACGGCTGTGAGACATCCATCCAACGGTTCATGCAAGATTCCCCCTCAAAGTTTTGTCCGGACCGACCACAGTTCCGGGAAGAACCGGTGATCGAGCACACGGCGCAGATAACTGACGCCGGACGAACCACCCGTTCCCGGTTTTTGACCGATGATCCGTTCGACGGTACTCATATGGTTAAAGCGCCACATCTGTTGCTGGCTGCCGATGTCGAGCAGCTTTTCCCCGAGTTCATATAAATCCCAGTACTGTTCGACATCCTGATAGACGATGGCCCAGGCCGCTTCAACACTCGCGTCGGCTTCCCAGTCTTGCGTGACATCCCGGTTGAGAACCGCCTCGTCAATCGGTAAGCCGCGCCGGTGCATCGCCCGGACGGTCTCATCATAGATGCTCGGTGTCTGTAAGTCATCGTTCAATTGAGCAAACAGCGCCGTTTCATGTTCATAGACCCGTAACATCTGAGCATTTTTAAAGCCAAGCGAAAATTCGATTTGCCGGTTCTGATAAGACTGGAACCCGGAGGAATGTCCGAGTGAGTCCCGGAATTCGAGATATTCGGCCGGTGTCAGTGTCGAGAGGACGCTCCACGACTGGATCAGCTGTTGTTGAATTTTTGAGACACGGGCGAGCATCTTAAACGACCGTTCGAGTTGATCATCGGCGATTGCCTGAATGGCAGCCGTCATCTCATGCAAAATCAGTTTCATCCAGAGTTCACTTGTTTGATGAATGACGATAAACAACATCTCGTCATGGTGATCCGATAACCGTTGTTGGCTCGTCAAAAGCGAGTCCAGCTGTAAATAATCCCCGTAAGACATGTCTTTTTTAAAGTCGGTTTGAATCGACTCCTCAATGTTCGTCGCATCCGTCTGTTTCATGCCGATCGATCCCCTTTACGTCAAAGTGATTGTGAACGGTTTGTCTGATCCGCTTGCGGCGGATGATTTCGTTTCCAAAAAACATAGGCGATTGTCAGGAAAATCAACCACGGGATACCGAACTTCAAGACAATTTGGAAATCGGTAAACCAGGTCGTGATGACAAGCGCAAACAACAAGAGCGCACCAAGTGCGGTCAAATACGGATATCCCATCATCCGGACCGGCAGTTTTCGTCCGCCGTCCCGTTCCCAGGCTTTGCGGAAGTAGAGATGGGAGATGAAAATCATGAACCAGGTGAAGATGGCACCGAACATCGAAATCCCCATCATAAATGGATAAGAGACACTCGATTGGCTGCTGATGACGGCAGCGAGGAAAATCCCAAGCGTCGAAACAGCCAGGGCAAACAGCGGTACGCCTTTCGCATTCAGGCGGCTGAACATCCGCGGGGCATAGGTGGCTTTCGATAGCGAATACATCATCCGCGTCGAAGCATAGAGCTGACTGTTCATCGCCGATAAGGCGGCTGTCAGGACGATGAAGTTCATAATGCCGGCTGCACCGGGAATCGACAACATCTCCATGACTTTCACGAACGGACTTTCATCGACACCACCGGCCTGTTGCCACGGAACGATCATCAGCATCAAGGCAATCGTGATGACATAAAACGTCGACAGACGGAAGACGGTGGCCTTCAGTGCTTTCGGCACTGCGACATCCGGATCTTTTGCTTCACCGGCTGTCACGGCAATCAATTCGGTCCCGAGGAAACTGAACAGCGAGATGAAGACGGCAATCCAGAGACCGGAGAATCCGAACGGCATGAAGCCGCCGTCATTCGTAAAGTTTTGCGGACCAATCTCCGGTGAGCTGCTGCCGAACACTAAGTACGCGCCGAGAATCATGAACATCAGGATGGCACTGATTTTAATGACGGAGAACCAGTATTCGAATGTCGCAAACGTATTGACGGTCGTGGCATTGATGTAAATCAATGCTGCTGCGAAAACGAAAATCCAGATGTACCCGGGCACATCCGGGAACCAGTATTTCATGTAGATGGCGATGGCGCTGACTTCGACGCCGATCGCGAGGACATTCGCGACCCAATAAGAATAACGGACGAGGAAGCCGGCATAAGGACCGATGTACTTCTCCGCAATCGTTCCGAATGAGCCGGACGTCGGATGGGCGACGGTCATTTCCGCGAGACATCCCATCAACAGCAGGACGATGAAGGCGCCGATCGCATAGCTGACGAGAACACTCGGTCCGGCCAGACTGATCGCGAGACCGCTTCCGAGGAAAAGACCGGTTCCGATCGCACAGCCCATCGCAATCATCGTCAGTTGGCGTGTTTTTAAGTCACGCCGTAATTCAGTAGGATGTTCTTTCATAAAGCCTCCTTACGCGACGACTTCGCGTTCGTTCTTAAATTGTTCGTACTGTTTTTCGTCCATGATCGTTTTCAAAATCGAAACGACCTCATAGACGTCTTCAAAACTATTATACAAGGCAACAGGGGCCAGGCGGACAATATTCGGTGCCCGGAAATCAGGAATGACCTGATGGGCTTTCAGCGCTTTACAAATCCGTGCCGCTTCCGGATGTTCGAGACTCAGGTGAGCGCCGCGTCGTGTGTCGTCACGCGGATTTCCGATTACAAAGCCGTACGGCGTCAATTCCTGATCGACGAGCGCCATCATGTAGTCGGTCAGTGCCAGTGATTTTGTCCGAACGGCATCGATGCCGACTTCTGCAAACAACTCGAGCGCCCCAATTTGCGGGGCGAGGCTTAAAACGTGTGGTGTGCCGATTTGGAAGGCAGCGGCGTTTTCGGCAGGTGTCATCGTATGATTCATATCAAATTGTTTGTCTTTACGGGAACCGAACCAACCGGTCAGACCGGGCAATGTTCCGAAATGACGTTCATGGACGAATAATCCACCGACCGTACCGGGACCGCCATTCAAATGTTTGTAGTTGCACCAGTACGCAAAGTCGACGCCCCAGTCGTGAAACGCATGGGGAATCGCGCCGACGGAATGACACCCGTCAAAGCCGATCAGGATATCGCGGGCGTGCGCTTCCCGGGTCAGCCGTTCCATATCTAAAATCTGACCGCTCCGGTACAGGACGGTCGGCAGAACGATCAAGGCAATGTCATCCGTCATTGCGGCGATGATGTCCGCTTCATCAAGAAACCGTCCGTCGCGGCTTTCGACCTGAACGAGGTGTTCCGCCGGATCAAGTCCGCGCAACCGGAGTTGACTCTGGAGCGCATAAATATCGGACGGGAACGTCAAACTGTCGGCTAAAATCTTCGTCCGCGTTCCGCTTGGTGCAAAAAAGGTTGCGACGAGTTGATGCAGATTGACCGTCGTCGAACCGGTCACCATGACTTCGTCCGCACGGCCGCCGACGAGCGGGGCGTTTAAGGCAGCCAGTTTTTCCGACAGATCGAACCACGGATGCCGGCCTTTCATCCAACCGTCAATTCCGAGTTCCCGCCAATCGGCGAGCGATTCGAGTAACGTCGCTTCCGCCCGTTTCGACAACAGACCAAGTGAGTTGCCGTCCATATAAATCGAACCTTCCTGCAGATAAAATTCGTTCCGGTACGGAGCGAGTGCATCCTGTTGATCCTGTTCGATGGCGTGCTTGCGTGGTGCGGTCAATGTCATGTCCGTTCCTCCTTAAATGAATCAGTAATCAATTTTGAGAAAAGCGTAGCAAACAAATTGACACTGTGTCAATATTATCGGATAGAGAATCAGGAGAGGTGGTCGATGACGATGAAATCAGATAAATTTAAAGTGGACAAACGGCATTTGCGGACAGTCCGGACGCGGGAAAAATTATTGGTCGCAGCCCGGCACGTCTTTCTTGAAAATGACTTCCAGACGACGACGATTTCGCAAATCATCAAACGGGCGGGCGTCGGATACGGAACGGCGTACGTTCACTTTGAAGGGAAAGATGAACTGTTAATTGTGTTGATGGAAGACGTAATGGATCGTTTCCACCAAGTGGCGGAACAGCCATTTGAGCCGGGAACGGCTGAAGAAGCTCAAAAACAAATCGAGCAACAGGCAATGGCCTTTTTACAGCTGGCTGAGCAGGAGCGGGAGATGCTGCGGGTCGTCGAGCAGGCGATTGGCATCTCTTACGTCATCCGGACGAAGTGGAAACAGATTCGTGAGCGGTTTATTGAACGGATCAGCTGCGATATCCGCTATGCGCAAAGAACCGGATTGGCTCGTCCGGACCTAAATCCGGCACTCGTTGCCCGCGGCTGGTTTTTTGCCAATGAAATGTATCTGTTCGAAGTCGTTCGCGAAGAGACGACCGCGTCAATCGAAGAAATCGCCAAAACCTTAACTGCTGTGTATACGACCGGACTGTACGAACACGGTTAAAGAAGCTCGTTCCCGGGAAACCTGTAGGAGAAGGGGGCGTTGCACATGGCATTTGATTATGATCTTGATTTTAAGACAACCGATTTTCGGAAGGAACCGGAAAAATACCGGGTCGGACGGGGCGAACAGGGTGTGTTGCTCGTCGAACCGTATAAAGGGGAAATCTTGCCGCATTGGCGGTTCAAGACACCGGAAATTGCCAAAGAATCTTCCGAAAAAATCTATCAGATGTATCTCGACTATAAAGAGGCCGGAGACTTCGTCGGAATGGACATGGCGCGGAAGTTCATCCAGATGGGACATACACGGGCACGTCGGTATACGAATTATAAAGGCGGACGTAAGTATAAAAACAAAGAGACGGGTGAATTAAACGAGCGGAAAATTGATCCGGAAAAAGCGAAATCGGCAGAAATTTTTCAGGAAAAATGGGATTTGATCCGGGCGGATGAAGAGTACTTGAAGTTAAAGAAAGCTCATCAAAAACAGTACGGATGAACGGATTTTTAGTTTTCCATTTGCCTGTTTCTTGGCACTGAAAATGAAGGATTCAAAATTTGCTATGATGGGATTAAAAGGGAGGAGAATATATGCGTTATACGTACTGGGCGGCGTTGATCGGATTGATTATAAGTATGTATCTGTTAGTGGACTATACAGTGGAAACCGTTCCTGTCAGCATTTTGATCGGTTTACTGATATACAGTATCGGACTCAGCATCGTCGCGACGTTCGAAGTGTCTTCGTTTGAGCTTACTAGGCGTGCCTTTGTGACGACCCTTTTATTTGGACTGGTTCTGAATCATGTACTGGATTTGCGGATGACAGCTTTTTTACTCGTCCTGTTGGTCGTCGAAACGCTTGTCAAAACGCTCCGCTTCCTGCAAGTGCTTTGGTGGGACCGGGCGACGTTGCACGGCTGATATTTCTCTACCAGATGAAAAAAGCAGGAGGCCATCCGATTATTTAATCGGGCGACCTACTGCTTTTTTTAGACATCTGAATCAAGATGTCTGTTCAATCTTTTTAATTAAACGGGACTGACGGCGTTGCCAAATGACGGATCCGACCAATGTCACGGCAAGGAAAACGAGTCCGAGCATGAACGGATACAGAATGTTGACATCATATAACAGACCGGCCAGGGTCGGACCGAGGACGTTCCCGATGCTCATGTAGGCATTGTTCATCCCCATCGCGAATCCCTGCTCGTTACCGGCCAGTTTTGAAATCATCGTATTCAGGACCGGACGTAAGATTGAAGTCGCGAGGAAAATGACCAGCGTGACAGCGAAGAATCCGCCGTAGCTCGCCGTCAAAAGAGACAACAAGAATCCGAGTGTCGCAATCAACAGGAAGATATTCAGGACTTTTCCTTCGCCGAGACTGCGTGATAACTTATCAACGACAAAAATCTGGGCAATGACACTGATGATACCGGTCGACGTTACCATAATGGCAATATCTTTTGGTGAAGCACCAAACTGGTTGTCGACGAACAGACCGAGGACAGACTCGTATGCCATCAAGCCGAAACTCATGACAAGAGTGATGACGAGCGGAACGAAATACGGCTTATGGAACGATGCTCCAAGCTTTTTCCACATCGAGCCTTCATCCGGTGCCATCGCCGTCGCATCATGGACATCACTCTCCTGCAACAGTAAAACGCTGAATAAGACGGCAAGGAGTGAGACAAGTGCCGAGACGAGCAACGGTAATTTTAAATCAAACTCGGCAAGGAAACCGCCGATTCCGGGACCGATGACGATACCGAGTGACATGGCAGCAGAGACGAAGCTGTTACCTTTTGCACGCTGATCCATCGTCGTGATATCTGCGACGTAGGCAAAAATCGCAGGGATCAACAGCGCGGCACCGAAACCGCCGATCGCCCGGGAGATGTAGAGGATCGTAACAGAGTTCGAGAAATAAAAGACGAACATCGATAACGTCAATCCGATCAATCCGTAAATGATCATCTTCCGTCGACCGTATTGATCGGCCCATTTCCCGGCGACCGGTGACATGACGAGCTGGGCACCGGCAAAAATCGCAATCATCAGACCGGCTGCCGTACCACCTTGACCGATGGAAGCTAAGTAAGCGGGCAGAATCGGAATGATGATCCCGAAGCTCCCGACGGCAATGAACATGTTAATCATCAGAACCGTTAATTTTTTTCGTTGATCCGCTTGCAAGGGGATCCCTTCTTTCTACACGCTGGTGTAAGCGTTTATTTAATCTACCTTTACTATCTTAGTTTCAAGAGAAAGATCCTGTCAATTTTACCGCCCGTTACAAAAAAAGAATCACTCGCTTCACGCCACTCCTGCAGGATAGAGCGTGAAAAAACGAGTGATTCTTTTTGGAGTCGGTCTTTGTATCAACTATTAAGTGAACGGTTACGGTGTTTTCTTGAAAAGCCAGTTGACGTTTGGAGATAACAACGGTCGGAACAATCGAACGATCGGACGACTGGATAAAATCCACACGAAGAACAGCGCAAGCAAGAAGGATGAACCGATTAATAGCACCGGTGATTCGGCAATCCACGGCGGAACAAAATCACGGAACAGCCGGACGATAAACGAATGTAATAGATAAATCGCCAACGTCTGAATTCCGATTTGATCAAACCGTTCGCCGAAGGAGCGATGCGGGACCATCATCAGCACAGAGAAGATCATCACGGTACTGACCGCATATAAAAAGAGCTGGATCAAGGCACCTTTGAGAACCGGTACATCGAATTCACCGTACGTATCCCGGTAGAACAACCAGACTGTATCAAATCCATTTTTAGTCCAAACGGCCATAGCGACAGCGATGGCAACGGAAATGATCAATCCCGTCAAACGACCGAGGGGTGACGTCAGCCGGTCACGAATCTGCCCGTCCGCGAGCCATCCCCGCTCTTTGATGAGATAGCCCATCAAAAAGAACGGATAAAAACTGACGACCTTCTGTAAGGAAAGGAAGTTCGTGATGGAAACCGGATTGGCATTGATCAGCAGGGCAAACGCAATACTGATTAACAACGGATAACGTAAGGCCAGGAATCCAGGCGTCACGATTTGCCAAATGATGATCCCGAGCAGATACCAGAGCGTCCAGCTCGGAACAAGCGGATGAAGCAACCCGTCAATCAAGCCGTCGACCGTCTTTTCATTGACGTAAGCGAGATAGACTTCATGAATCGACTGCCAGATGAAGTAGAGGACGACAAACGAAATGATTCGTTTGGGTCTGACTTCCTTAAAAAAGTACCCGCTCATGAAGATGAACGCCGGCATATGCAGTAAATAAATGATGTTGTAGACCATCTGCACCGGATCATTTTGCTCAAGATTACGGAACGTTTCAATCAGATGGCCGAACACGACCATGAAAATCAATAATACTTTGTAGTTCCCGAGCCAATGATCATAAGAAAAGGTCATTGGTTTTGGTGTTGGATTCATTTGTCTTCTCCAAGAATGATTTGATCGACGAAACGCTGGCTCGATTTTCCGTCCTGGTGTTCGAAGAAATATTCCGTAAAGGCTTTGACGTTCTGCATCTCGAAATCTTCGTTTTTGATCCGTTCAATCAACTCTTCCGACGTACGGACGATCGGTCCCGGGACGAATTCTTCAAAGTCATAGTAGAAGTCGCGTTTTGAGATGTAATCTTCCAAATCGTAAGCGAAGAATAACATCGGACGGTCGAGCAGTGAAAATTCAAAACAAGTCGAAGAATAATCGGTAATCAAAATATCAGAGACGAACAGCAATTCGTTGATTTCCCGGTAGTCCGTCAAATCGAGGAAGAAGTCCGCATATACTTCCGGAATCTCCATCCGGCGGCGGACGAACGGATGCATCTTCAAGACGAAGACATAATCTTCATGGAACGCTTCGTATAAAGCATCCAAATCAAGTTGACTGAAGTCATAATGGGCACTTTTGGCGCCGTTCCCACGGAAAGTCGGGGCGAACATGATGACTTTTTTTGTTTTGAAGACAGGGTATTCTTCATAAATCCGTTCTTTGGCTTCGGCGATATACGTTTGATCAAAGAACATGTCTGTCCGGGGAATCCCAGTTGCGATGACTTGATCTTCCCTTAGGCCGAATCCTTCCGCGTAATGACGGGCGACGTTATGCGAGCTGACGATGGCTTTCGTGTAATTCCGGTGGCTGAGCGAGTTGGCGCTTGGACCACCCGGTTTGCCAAGACGGCTGTATCCGAATGTCTTGAAAGCTCCGACAGCATGCCAGACCTGGACCAGGTCGCTTCCTTTTCGGATGTTGAGCGGATAAATCATCGGATAAAAATCGTCGACCAAAATCGTTTTCGCCGTCGCGAGGTGGTAAGGCAATGTAAATTTGTCGCGCCAATCACGGCGGGACTGTAAGTTCGGTTTGAAGAACGTCTTCACGTCCAGGTTTAAATCCCGGCGCTCGATTTCGTTTAAGATATAGGCGAAGTTTCCGCTGACGTCACTTCGCGAGTCGGAAGCAAAAACAACTTTATTGTCTTGAATCGGTTGTGTCCACTTCGTGACATTGTAAATGCTCTTGAATGTAAAACGACGGAATTTGAACGCACGCTTCCGCCAATTCTTCTTGGATTTATTGAATTTTTCAATCAAGCGGATAAACCGTTTCGTCTCTCCCTGCTTAAGGGAATGGAAACCTAGGGTATTGCTGTATTCTGAATACTGGACGACCAGTTCATATTCAAGTTTGAGCAGGACGTTACTATGTTTTGTGTCAACACGATAAATGACCGGAATCAAGGAACGTGTGTCTCCAAATGGTGCTTCATGTAAAATGGACTTTCCTTGGACGATTGCGAAGAAAGCATCGAAGTAACCCATTGGGAGCGGGCGTCCGGTCGGAGTCAGGTGATTGAGATCAAGCTCACCGCTGAATGTTTCTTCTGTCCAGTCACCTTCGAACGGGAAACGAAGAATGAATGTCCGCTTGTTCCGTTTGTTGCGGAAAATGACGGCCCGTTCTAAAGGAATCGGTTCCGCTGGTGCCTCGGACTGGATGTATCCATCGTCCGGTTGTGTTTCTTCTGTGTCTTCAGGAGCGGCAGGATTCTCAAAAAGTAGCTGTTCGGCCTGAATGAAATCAGTTAATCCGAAAAGACGTGCCTCGAAGCGGAATTTGGTTCCCGCCAGTTCTAGATAGTTAACGTGTGCCTGTAACGTCGGCATCTGTGTTTCTTCTGTCAAAACAATCTCTCCTCGCTTAAATGATTACAATGCATTTACACAACAATGACAGATTTTTAAAATCATCATGAACATAGTATAGTGATATTAGAAATCATCCATCATTATATCGTGACGAAGCAAAAAAAATAGAACTTCGTCTATTTTTTTTGCTTTTGGCGGATAGAGTCATTAGAAAAAGATCATATTTTTTAAACATACCCACATCGCTGGTAAGTGGAAACAAAAAACTTTTTTTATTAAGGGAGGGAAGCAAAGTGACCCATGACAGCGCCATTGTCTATGGATGGGTCCTTTGCGATACAAGATGATTTATGCAGCAATCTTAGCAGGCGGAAAAGGAACGAGAATGGGGAATGTCGATCGTCCTAAACAATTCCTGTCAATCGGAGAACGTCCGATTATCGTGCATACCGTTGAAAAGTTTCTTTTACACGAAGATTTTGATCAAATCATTATTGTGACCCCAACGGCTTGGATTAACTATACACGTGATATTCTTGAGAAATATATCGGAACCGATGAGCGGATCGTCATCACGGCAGGCGGAAGCGACCGCAACGAGTCCATCATGGCGGCGATCAACTGGATTGAAAATAAAAACGGTTTGACAGACGAAGACGTCATCGTTACACACGATGCAGTCCGTCCGTTCTTGACGCACCGGATCATCAAAGAAAACATTTCAACGGCACTCGAGTACGGAGCATGTGATACCGTCATCTCGGCGATTGATACGATCGTCGCTTCGACGGACGGAAAAACGATTTCCGATATTCCGGTCCGCGATCAGATGTATCAAGGACAGACGCCGCAAAGTTTCCAAATCACAAAACTCAAAAATCATTACGAAGCATTATCAAGCGATGAGCGGGCAATTTTGACGGATGCCTGTAAGATTCTCTTGCTTAAAGGGGAAGCGGTGGCTCTCGTCACAGGTGAGTTGTTTAATATTAAAGTAACGACACCTTACGATCTCCGCATCGCCAATGCTATTTTGAAGGAGCGGATTCACCAATGATTAACCAAGTCTATCAACTCGTGGCGCCACGCCAAATCGAGGTGACGTACGACGAACGGTCACTCAATTCAGACCGGGTCGTCGTTCGTCCGACGTATTTATCGATTTGTCACGCGGATCAACGTTACTTTACGGGCAGCCGCAGTGCGGAAGTATTGGCAAAGAAGTTACCGATGGCGATGATTCATGAAGGCATCGGGAAAGTAGTGCATGACCCGTCTGGAACGTTTAAGATCGGTACGTTGGTCGCAATGGTTCCGAACACACCGTCGGAAACAGATGACATCATCGGAGAAAACTACTTGCGGACAAGCCGTTTCCGCTCGAGCGGTTATGACGGCTATATGCAGGATTATGTCTTCATTCAGCCCGATCGTCTTGTCGAAGTACCGGCTGATCTTGACCCGGAAGTCGCAGCCTTCACGGAACTGGTCAGTGTATCCGTTCATGCCATGACACGTTTTGATCAGATTGCCCACAGCCGTCGGGAAACATTCGGTGTCTGGGGAGACGGGAACCTCGGATTCATTACAGCATTGATGTTACGCAAACTGTATCCGGAAGCAAAATTGCTTGTCTTCGGAAAAACGCAATCGAAGCTCGATTACTTCTCGTTTGCTGATGAAACATATTATATTGATCAAATTCCGGACGACGTATCATTTAATCACGGATTTGAATGTGTTGGTGGAATCGGAAGTCAGTATGCGATTAATCAAATGATTGATTACATCATTCCAGAAGGAACGATGGCACTGCTCGGCGTTTCCGAAGACCCGGTTTCCGTCAATACGCGGATGATTCTTGAAAAAGGATTACGTGTCTACGGATCAAGCCGGAGTACACCGGCTGATTTTGCACGGACGATGGAATTGTATCAAATGTATCCGGATATTCCGGCCTATTTGTCGAATCTCGTGTCCGGTGTTTTCCAGATTCGACAAATCGAAGATATTCATCAAGCATTTGAAAGTGATTTGACGAATCGTTTCGGTAAAACCGTCATGGAATGGTGCATGTAAGAATGAAAGCGGAAAGAGAAGGGATCACGTTATGAAACAGAAATTACGTTTGATTCAGCGGCGAACAGTCCACTATTTGCTTGTCGTGACGTATTGGATCTCGAAGTTCTTTCCGGTACAGACAAAAAAAGTCGTCTTTGCGACCTATCGTTCGGATAAGCTCGTCGATAACTTTCGCGCCGTTTATGATGAACTTGAAAGTCGTGAACTCGGTTTTCAATATGTCTTTTTATTGAAACGTTTTCCACAAAATCTGATCGGACAAATCAAATACGTCTTTCATATGATGCGGGCGACATACGAACTGGCGACGGCCCGGTACTTCATCATTGATGACTATTACTATCCGGTCTATGTCTCGAAGTTGCGCAAGGGGACGGAAGTCATTCAGTTGTGGCATGCCTGCGGCGCCTTCAAGAAGTTCGGCTACAGCGTCCTCGATAAGTCCTATTCACCGGATGACGATTACTTGAAGATGGTGGCGATCCACCGGAACTATTCGAAAGTGTATGTTTCCGGAGAAGCCTGCATTGGACCGTTTGCTGAAGCATTTGGGATGGATTCCACCCGGATCCATCCGCTGGGTGTTCCGCGGACCGATCAGTTACTGAACCGGGAGCGGCAAGTTCAGATTGAGCATAAACTCTATGACCGGTATCCGGAGTGGCGGTCGAAAAAGCTGATTTTACTGGCACCGACATTCCGAGGAAATGGACAAACGACAGCGCATTACGATCAGGAACTGGATTTCCAGCAGTTTCGTGAACAGTTGGGACCGGATCATATCCTGCTGTTACGGATGCATCCGTTTGTCTTGAACCGTCCGGTCGTACCGGCAGAATTTTCAAACCAAATCATTGATATGACGGATTATCCGGATATCAATGACTTGATGCAGGTAGCGGATATTTTAGTGACCGATTATTCTTCCGTTATTTTTGAATTTGCTTTACTGAAAAAACCAATCATCTTCCTCGTGAACGATTTGAACGCGTATAGGGAAGAACGTGATTTTTACTTCCCATACGAATCCTTTGTACCGGGACCAATTGTTTCGTCATTCAATGACGTCATTTCCTGGATCAAGGCAGGTCAGTTCGAACCGGAACAGATTGAAGATTTCGCGGCACGGTTCTTTACGTATCAAGACGGACTGGCGACAAAACGGATCGTCAATCATATATTGACGGGAGCGCTCCCGGATGCACCGATGCGTCCAGAAGAACGGAAGACCGTTTGATTTAATCGAAGCGGATGAAACGAAACAAAGGTGGTGGATACTAAATCCGCCACCTTTGTTTGTCGTTCGGAATCAAACATCAAAAAAAGCGTCCGTCTTTTACGATTCCGTTTGGGGAGGGAATGAAAAGAAGGACGCTTTAACTATTATGATGGGGCTTGATTGGCGCGGACAGGGGTAGTCCGCAGAATGCGCACCGGTTTAGAAGTGCGTTAACTTGTCACGTGCTGCCGTTCGTTTTTTCAGCGGAGGAATTAAGGCGGGCCATCCGAATTGGATGATTCCTGCGACACGTTCATTTTCGGAAGCGCCGATCATTTCGGCATATTCCTCCGTGAACCAATGTTTTCCGCTTTTCCAGCAACAGCCGAGACCCAGTTCAGTCGCGAGAAGCTGAACGTTTTGAATCATGGCAGCAGTCGCGAGCAGATCTTCCATCTGCTGATCCTCTGTTCCTTTTACTTCATATAAAACGGTCAAATAAACAGGAACATCTGCAAATTTTTGACGCATCATCTGGCGTTGTTCGTCTGTTTTTTGATCCAGCTGTCCCCGCTTGGCAAGCAGCGTCATCAATTGGTCGACATACCGCTCTTGGCTTTCTTCGTTAACGAGGACAAATCGCCAAGGTTCACGCAATTTATGAGTCGGAGCATAGATGGCGGCTTCGAGAATTTCTTCAATCATTTCATTTGGAACCGGCTGATCGGTGTAAGCACGGACGGATCGTCGTTCTAAAATCAGTTGTCGGGTGTTCATGGTGATCATCTCCTGACGTAAGTACTCTTAGAATATAATTGATAACGATTATCATTGTCAACGGTTAATTAAAAAAACGCTGGTTCGAATCAGCGTTTGTCGGGTGAAGCAGCAATTTTTTTCTTGAGTTGCCGAATTCGGAATAAGGCGAACAAGTAATGTGCGAAATAGAGCGTGAAGCCAAAGAATACAGCTATCATGATATTAATCTGGACCCCGGGCACGACCGTTAAGTTCACAAAAAGAAGCACGCCCATCGAGAAAGTATAAAGGGCAGCTTCCAGTAATTGCGGCATCATCCGGTTTTTCTTCAGGAAAAACGACCGGATAATCGGCAAAATCACGAAGCTGACGAGACGATCCAGCAGACCGATCACTAATATGCTGATGATGATGGACAAAGGTCCTGCGAAGTATAATAAGTGTGGAAATAAGACATAAGAAACGAGCAGTAACGGTCCGATCAACAGGAAGATGGAGACGGACGCACGGAAAAAGATGAATAGACTGTTGATACTGATCAAAAAGGCACGTGTGACCTTTTGAGACCAGGATGAAGGGCGTCCGACTTGCCAGGCGAAACAGCAGGCAAAGATGAACGCATAAAATTGCAGAAAGGCAACCATAAAGCATCTCCTTTTAGATATGAAACTCAATGACCCTAGTGTAGCGATTTTAGGAAAGAAGTGCAAAGGCAAACAACTAAAAACCCGTTGACGATGTGCCGCCAACGGGTTCAGGAAAAGCCTTAATCGAGATTCGGTTCTTTTTTTCCGTGTAGGAAAAATGACAAGATCAGGGCGAGTGCAGACAAGACGGTCGCAACCCAAAACGCATCCGTGATTCCGCTGATCGTCGCTTGTTTCGTCAACTGCGTCATCCAGCTGACAGAAGCGGATTGCGAACTGCCGAGCTGTTGTCCCAACTCATTTAAATGCTGTGAAAGGGTCGGATCAAGTGTCGTAAACTGATTGGCGTCATCTGCCAGGTGAGCTGTCGTTTGACGTGTCATGACCGTGACGAGAATCGCTGTTCCGATTGAACCGGCGACCTGACGCAACGTATTTTGTGTTGCATTCCCGTGTGGAATCATTTTCATCGGCAAGGCATTCATTCCGGCTGTCATGATTGGCATCATGATGAAAGCCATTCCGAACGACCGGAGCATATAGATACCCATGATCGAATTATATGAGGTATTCATATCGAGTTGTGTCAGTTCCCACGTACCGTAGGTCATTAACGTCAAACCGAAAATAGCGAGCGGCCGGATACCGAAGCGGTCAAACAGTCGACCGGCGATCGGACCCGTGATTCCCATAATCAGTGATCCGGGTAACAACAAGAGACCGGAATCAATCGGTGAGAAACCGCGAATACTCTGCAAGTAAATCGGAAGCAGGAGCATCCCGCCGAACAAAGCCATCGTGACGATGATGTTGATGAATAAAGTGAACGAAAACTCCGGTACTTTCAAGACCCGGATATTTAACATCGGATCATCCATGGAAAGCTCGCGGAGCGCAAACGCTGCGATCCCTAAAATACCAATCAGAATCGTGCTGATGACGAGCGGGCTGTCCCAACCGTCATTACCGGCTTCACTGAATCCGTACAACAGGCTTCCGAAGCCGATCGTACTGAAAACAACACCGAGTGCGTCAAACTTCGGTTTTGATAAAGGCTGAACGAGTTTAAACCAGGCGACACCGAGTAAGAGTGTCAAAAGACCGAAAAAGGCCATTCCGTAAAACATGACATGCCAATCATAATTCTGAATGACATAGCCGGTAATCGTCGGACCGACTGCAGGAGCAAGAATCATCGCGATTCCGAGCATCCCCATCGCCGCGCCGCGTTTATGAGGCGGGAACAAAGTCATGAAGACATTTGAACCGAGCGGCATTAAAATACCGGCACCGGCTGCCTGAACGACACGGCCGATCATCATGACGGGGAAGTTCATCGCCATCGAACAAATGATTGATCCGAAGAAGAACAATGTCATGGAAACGAGGAACAATTGGCGGAACGTATAACTCCGCATCAAAAAGGCACTGATGGGAATCAGGATGCCGTTGACGAGCATGAACCCGGTCGTCAACCATTGTGCCGTCGAAGTCGAGACGTTAAAATCATTGATTAGGACGGGTAACGCGACATTGATCAATGTCTGATTCAAAATCGCGATGAACATCCCGATCAAGAGTACCGTCAAGACTTTTGGAATACTGATATCTGCCGTCACGAGCGGCGCCCGCTCCTGCGTTTTTACTTGCGGTGCAGGCATCGGAGCGCTGTCCGGATTGTTGAGTTGCACCTCATCGAGAGGAGCAGGGGCATCAGCAGCACCCGCCAGACGGGCCGGACGTGAACGCCGTGCAATCAGGTTGACACCGATGATCGTGACAACCATAAAAGCGATGTATCCGAAGAGGAAGGTCGTAGACATAGACGTCCCTCCTTAATCCTTATGAATGCGGACGGTCACATTCATACCAGGTCGAATGTCGAGTGATTTTTCTTGTGACAGTGAGACTTTGACCGGAATGACTTGCGCAACTTTCGTGTAGTTGGCAGTTCCGTTTGAAGACGGCATCATCGAAAATGTTCCAGCTGTTGTCATACCGATTTGTTCGACTTCACCGGATAACGTCGTGTCCGGATAGCTGTCCACGTAAACATCGACAGTCTGTCCGACTTTGACTTCATCAATGTCGGTTTCTTCGACGTTCGCTGTTACCCAAAGCTCATTTAAGTTAAAACCGTAAGCGAGCGGTGTTCCTGCTCCGACAACGCCGTTTTCTGTCGCCATCGACTGAACGACTGTTGCTTTTGTTGGCATAGAGATCACTGTACTGACTGGTTTTTGACCGGCTTGCGCCATCATGACGTGACCGAGTGTCGCGTCACTGTCGAGCGTTTGACCTGTTTTGGCTGTCCAGTCCGTCAGTTTACCGGCACCCGGACTTGCGATGGTAATCATTTTTCCGTCAATCTTGGCATTGTCTGTTTTCACGTAACTTGTCGCTTGATCGTAATAGTAGTAGCCGATCGCGCCTCCACCGATTAAAACAACCAGTGTCAAAATGTTAATCAATAATACTTTTTTCATGTTCATGATATGAAATGCATCCTTTCTTCCGTATACTCTGAGTTCCCCAGTCGTAACATAAAAAATACTCCTCTGGGGGAGGAGTAGTTAATATAGTTAATTATATGGAGAAGGAATCAACATACAACCGACAATTTCCGACAAAGTGTTGGAAAAGTCAATGATAGCGGATACAATATCAAAAAAAGGGGGTTCTAGCAGATGAATTCAGGACAAGATCCACGACCAAAGCGGTCACGTGACCGTATTACAAAAGAATTATTTCGTTTGCTGGACCGTCATCCTTTTTCGACGATTACCGTCAAGATGTTAACGGACGGAGCGGCGGTCAATCGATCGACCTTCTATGCGCACTTTACGGATAAATATGATTTGATGAATCAGATTGTAGACGATCATATGCGGCTTCTGATGGAAGCAATCCGGATTCAGGGAACCGGAGCACCGGCTGCTCCGTCGCTCGATCGGGTCAGCCGTTACTTCGAACGACTGTTCATCCATATTGAACAACATGAACAATTTTACCGGACGATGTTGCTGAACGGTCCGGTCAAAACGTTCATCTCGCGTTTTCTCGATACGTTAAAGGAAAATTATCAGCGGGTGTTCGAAGCGCACACGGTAACGGAAACCCAACTGGTCGATCGTGATTTATTGTTGAATTACGTGATCGGCGGACAGCTCGGGCTACTGATTTCCTGGTTACGAAACGGTCGTCCTTATTCGGCGGCCTACATGGCAGATCAACTCAGCCGGATGATTGTTTTCGGAACAGTCAAGAGCATCGGTTTTCCGGAACAATCGACTTAAAGTGATGTCAAAAAACCGCCCTTTCACCGGATGACGGGAAAGGGCGGGAATCAGGCCTGTTCGAGTTGCAATTGTTTGGTATAGGTCGTGCTCCGGTTGCGTCCACTGTCCTTCGAATGATACAGCGCTTTATCTGCCTGCTGTAAGGCTTCAAGAGACGTATGCGAGCTGCTCGAGTGCGCGATGCCGAGAGAAATCGTAATCTGCAGATCAGGGACGGCTGTCGTCGGAAACAGATTTCGGGCAACCGTCGTCCGGGCAAGTTCCGCGATGCTCTTCGCATCGGCGAGTGAGGTGTTCGGGAGAATGATTAAAAATTCTTCGCCGCCGTAACGTCCGACCAGATCATCCGGTCGTGCCAGTGAGGCTAACGTCGTCCCGAGTTGCCGCAAGACGTCGTCACCGGCGTCATGACCATATGTATCGTTGACGTGCTTAAAGAAATCAATGTCAATCAGGATCAGCGAGTAGCCTTCTTCTGCTGAACCGACGAGTGACAGGGAGTCATCAAGCCGGCGGCGGTTGGCGAGCCCTGTCAAGGCGTCGGTCATGGCCAGTTTTTGCTGGTACTGGATATTTTCAAAGTGTCGTCGTAACTCTGTCAACAGATGATAGGTCACGAAACCGGCAATCAGGTTAAAGAATATGTAAGCCAGGGAAATCTCGATGAAGGTCGTCCAGCTGTTCGTCAGCAGATAGATGCCCGGTAACGAATAGACGATACCGATGCCGATCATCAGTTCGAAGTTCCAGAAGGTCAACCGGATATAGCGACGGACGACGGCAATCGTCAGGATTAACACTCCGATGACGATTGTTGACACGACAGCGGCATCCATTTGTTCGACCGGTGTCAGTATAAAACGTGTCACGATAATCATCGCACCGGTGACGAGAGCGCTCGGTAAACCGCCGAACATCATGGCGATGACGACAGGAACAATCCGTAAATCAATCCGGGCGACATCAATCTGGATGCTGTTGAGCATTAATAGGACAGAAATCAGGCCGGCGATGCCTCCTAACACGAGTCGAACGTTCAGGTTCGTTTTCGGTGTAATCCGCGGATGATTTCGAAAAGGCAGAAACAAAAGAGTAATCGTTGTAAACAGTAGACAAAAATTGATGATGAAATTATTCATGATGGACAACAAATCCTCCCAACTCCTCATAAACGCATTTTCAATAAGTTACTTCTAATATACCCCTTTTAATAACGGCAAGAAATGGAAAAATGTTTAGCGGAAGATGATGAAGTCAACAAAAAAGACAAAGTACACAGTCAAGTGAACTTTGTCGGCGGAAAAAATAAATATTTTTTCAAAAGTAATTTTTTAGGAAGAAATCGCTTCTTCATCCATCGTCAAGAGGATCTTATCGAAGACGAGAACCATCGCATTCAGCTCTTCTTCCGTCAGGGTGCCGAAACGATCTTGGAGATATTTCCGGCGGACGATTTCAAGTTCGCGGAAAGCGGATTCTCCTTCTTCCGTCAGTGCTAAAACAATCGATCTTCTGTCATCCGTCGAGCGCGTCCGCGTGACGAATCCGGCTTTGTACAGACGATCAGTCAAAGCTGTTACCTGACTTGTCGCAAGCTCAAACTGCTCTGCGAGTAGAGTCGGACGTTGGGGACCATTTTCGGACAGACTGCGTAAAATGAAAAATTCACTTCGTGTCGCGGTCCCTTCAAACAGTCGGTTGAGTTCACGGCGTAATGTCCGGAGAATGATCCGCATTTGTTCCTCTAATCGATAAGTCAGTTGATCACGTTCTTGTGGCATTCAAGCAACATCCTTTCTCTCGGTTAACTTCTATAATTTAGTGTACTAAAAATTGCGGATTTTTACCATGAATAGCCGACATTTCAAAAAAAGAATTGACAATTTAAAGACGTTTTGTGTAACATGACGATGTAATAACGAAATTATAACTAACTTAATTAGTTCTCACTCAACCAGTGGGATGGAGGTTGCAGTTCTTATAAGTACAGTCACGGATGTCGTCAAGCGGCAGATGAGGTGATTGAAAAGGAAGAATTGCCGAAATCAATCATCGCTTTGAAGATGATCGATTGGGATTAGATCGAACAGGTCTAATACTGTCACAGGTCAGATATGACTTGTGGGGAGCTATCTTTCACGACGGTAGAATGGGGCGCATCCTTTTACTATGTTGCGTTCTCATCTTCCTTCTGGAAGGTGAGGGCGCTTTTTGTTTTTTCAAAAAGTGTCCTCTCAAAAAATCTTAACAAGAGAGAAGCGAATGAGATGAATACTTTACAACCCCAAAGAAAACTCGATTCAACCGAAGAAGGACTAAAACGCGGTCTGCAAGCCCGCCACATGTCGATGATCGCGATTGGCGGTGCGATCGGAACCGGCTTATTCATTGCCTCCGGTGCGTCCGTTGCTGCTGCCGGTCCCGGCGGTGCATTGTTATCCTATGCCATTGTCGGACTCATGGTGTACTTCCTGATGACGAGTCTTGGTGAGATGGCAGCATATATGCCGGTCGCCGGTTCATTCTCGACCTACGGCGCGAAATTCGTCGACCCGTCGTTTGGTTTTGCGTTAGGTTGGAACTACTGGTACAACTGGGCGGTCACGATCGCTGTAGAACTCGTTGCGGCGCAAATCGTCATGAGTTACTGGTTCCCGGATGTTCCCGGATTTTACTTCAGTGCTTTGTTCCTGTTATTGATGATCGGTTTAAATTACTTCTCCGTTAAAGGTTTCGGGGAAGCGGAATATTGGTTCGCGATGATCAAAGTAGTCACTGTCATCATCTTCCTGATTGTCGGTGTCGCGATGATCTTCGGTGTCTTCACATCTGAAGCACCGGTCGGCTTTAAAAACTTTGCGTTAGGTGATGCGCCGTTCGTCGGAGGCATCCCGGCCGTCATCGGTATCATCCTGGTTGCCGGTTTCAGTTTCCAGGGAACAGAACTTGTCGGAATCGCAGCCGGTGAGTCGGAAGATCCGAAGAAAAACGTTCCAAAAGCCGTGAAACAAGTCTTTTGGCGGATTCTTCTGTTTTATGTGTTTGCGATTTTCGTCATCGGAATGTTGATTCCGTACACAAGCCCGAACCTCGTTTCGAATGACATTACCGATGTAGCGGTCAGTCCGTTTACACTTGTCTTTGAAAAAGCCGGTCTTGCGTTCTCGGCAGCATTGATGAACGCTGTTATCCTGACGTCTGTCTTATCGGCAGGAAACTCCGGAATGTATGCGTCGACACGGATGCTGTATACGTTGGCACGCCAAGGGGATGCACCGAAATTGTTCGCACAAGTCTCAAAAAATGGTGTTCCCCGCAATGCGTTGCTTGCGACCGGTGCCATCGGAGCACTTTGCTTCCTGACATCGATGTTCGGCGGTCAAGTATATCTGTGGCTGTTGAATGCATCAGGGATGACCGGTTTCATCGCATGGCTCGGTATCGCGATCAGCCATTACCGTTTCCGCAAAGGATTCCTTGCGCAAGGTCATTCGCTCAGTGATTTGCCGTACGTGGCACCTGCTTTCCCGTTTGGACCGCTCTTTGCGTTCGGACTTTGTTTCCTCGTCATCGTCGGTCAAAACTACGCCGCGTTCCTCGCGGATCAAATTGACTGGGTGGGAATTGCCGCAACCTATGTCGGCATCCCGTTATTCCTTGCCTTTTGGTTAGGTCATAAATTTAAAAACCGGACATCGGTCGTTCCTTATGAAGAAATGGAATTCCCGGAGCATCCGCGTCCGTAAATGAAAAGTCGATTCCGTTTCAAGCGGAGTCGACTTTTTTTGTGCCTTTTGAAAAAGAAATCATCTGGAAAACGTATCAAACGGAGAGAAATCGATTAAGATAAAAGAAAAATGGAGGCGACCTCAGTGAACTATTGGTATCACTTTAAACGGGCATTCATCCCGATTGCGATTTTACTTGTGACGTTAGCAATCTATCAGATGCTGTACCGCATGAATAACATGTGGTATTCGTTCGGTGGATTAATTTTAGTATTTGCGGCGATTTATTTTGTCATGCGCCGCTTAAAAGCGAATCCCGAAGATTGACTGAGCAAGATAGTAGGGTAGCCGCACGGAACGCGTTAAAATAGATCTATACAGAGGAGGGGAAGCTAGATGGCAAAAGCAATATTCGCAGGTGGCTGTTTCTGGTGCATGGTCAAGCCATTCCATAAATATGATGGTGTCGAACAAGTCATTTCCGGTTATACAGGTGGTCATACAGAAAACCCGACTTATAAAGAAGTCTGTTCTGAAACGACAGGACATTTAGAAGCGGTCGAGGTCACGTATGATCCGTCTGTCATCACATATGATGAGTTGCTTGAAATTTTTTGGCGGCAAATTGATCCGACGGACGGCGGCGGACAGTTCAATGACCGCGGTCAATCGTACGAACCGGCCATTTTTTATGTCGATGAAGATCAAAAACAGGCGGCAGAACGTTCGAAAGCGGCACTTGATGCGTCCGGTCGTTTCTCGAAACCGGTAGCAGTCGATATCCGTCCGGCCAAACCGTTCTGGCCGGCAGAGGAGTACCATCAGGATTATTACAAAAAAAATCCGTTCCGTTATCAGATGTACAGTGTCGGATCGGGACGTGCCAAATTCGTCAAAGAAGCCTGGAAAGATCAAGGCAAGGAGCAGGAGTTGAAACAACGCCTGACACCGATCCAGTATAAAGTTACGCAGGAGAACGGGACAGAGCCCGCTTTCCGCAATGAATACTGGGATGAGGAGCGACCGGGTCTCTACGTTGATATCGTCGACGGGACACCGCTCTTTACGTCGAAAGACAAGTTTAACTCGAACTGTGGATGGCCGAGTTTCGCGAAGCCGATCTCAGAGGATAAGATGGAAGTCGAACTCGATACGAGTCACGGCATGACGCGGACAGAAGTCCGTTCTGCGAATGCCGACAGTCATCTTGGTCATATCTTTGATGACGGTCCGACTGAACTCGGAGGTCTCCGCTACTGCATCAATTCAGCAGCACTCCGATTTATTCCGGTAGAAGAGCTTGATTCGGCTGGATACGGGGAATATAAAAAGCACTTCGAATGAAGGTAAAAGACAGCAAAGCGGATTCGTTTTGCTGTTTTTTTTCTAGACAAAGGGAGGGTTTTCCATGTTCACGCAAGTCTATGAGGAAATTCGGCAACTGACAATCTCAAAAGTACTCGATTTCTACGATCATGAAGTCCGCAGACTCGATGAAGCGGCACGGCAAACGAAGTATCAAAAGATGAGTGCAAGTCCGTTTCTCTTTTTCCGCGGCAGTTCCCATCTGTTTTATTATGACGTGACCCGGATTCCGCTCGGATTTGATACGCCGCCTGAGACACCGACCTGGATTCAAGGGGATCTCCACTTCGAAAATTTTGGAGTCCACGGCAATGCCAAAGGAGAAATCATTTATGACGTCAATGACTTTGACGAAGGGTATCTCGGATCCTACCTGTACGATTTAATCCGGATGGCCGTCTCGGTTCAACTGTTCGCAGAAGAAGCCGGATATGATGCCAAGCCGGCCATTGCCGCCTATGTTCAACACTACTTAGATGACTTACGCCAATATGCGAAAGGAAAAAATCCGAGCAAAGTCTGTTTTACGACTGACAATACAAAAGGACCGATCCGTAAATTGATCAAAAAAGCGGAGAAAAAGAAAGCGGAATTACTCGGAGAGCGGACGACGGTCGTCGACGGACAACGCCGGTTCGCCGACTTACCGGATATGAAGCGGCTTGATTCTTCCGCTTACACAGCGATTGAAGCGGTTTGGCCGGAGTACATCGCATCAATCGATGCTGAGGACCGGCAGGAAGATGGATTCTACGCCATCAAGGATATCGTCTATAAACTCGACAGCGGAACGGCTTCGATTGGTCTTGAGCGCTACTATATTTTGGTCGAAGGAACAGGAGGAGAGCATGAAGACCTGATTCTTGAGATGAAACAAGCCCAGTCATCCGTTCCGTCACTGTTTGTACCCGCCTATTTGCAGGAAGTCGAAACGGTTCACCAAGGTCGTCGGATCGTAACTTCACAAAAGGCGATGCAGGCACATGAAGATCCGTATCTCGGTTACGTGACGATGCATGGGAAAGAATATTATGTCCGGGAACGTTCCCCATACAAAAAAAAGTTGAAAGCCAAGCACATCAAAAGCCAAGATGACCTCGAAAACGTCCTTTCAATTCAAGGTCAAATTACCGCCAAAATCCACGCACGGGCCGACATGGATGCGGGAGTTGATGTCGATATCTTACATCATCATGCAGACGTCGTCATCATCGAATCAATCGGTGTATCTGACGCTGAGTTCATTCGTCAAATTCAGCGGTGGTCAAGTGCCTATGCAGCGCGTACAACGCTTGATTTCCAAGTGTTTTTAAGTTGGTTAGCTAACCGCTGAACACTATTTTCGAAGACCTTTTATTAGGCAAAGATTCCTTCTGAATACCAGTTCATACTGGGATACGAAGGGATTTTTTGATGAATAAAAAATCATGTAAGCGAAACGCATTCTACAAATGGGTCTAATGACCTATATCAATTTATCTGAAAAATTCGTAAATTTTGGATTAAGTAATTGCAAAACTTTTTTGTAATTCGAACTAAACACACAACAGGGGGAGTATCATCATGAGTTTGACGCGGAAAAAAGATGTTTCCGCTATGATTGCTGCGAGTCAGCGTAACAGTGGACTTGCTCGAAATCTTGGCGCAATGGATTTAACGTTTTTAGGAATTGGCGCCATCATTGGTACAGGGATTTTCGTCCTAACCGGAACAGGAGCATTGACAGCAGGACCTGGTCTTATCGTCTCATTCATTTTATCTGCCATTGCCTGTGGGTTAGCAGCACTCGCTTATGCCGAATTCGCTTCGACGATTCCGGTCAGTGGTTCCGTCTACACGTATACGTATGCCACGATGGGAGAAATTTTCGCATGGATCATCGGTTGGAACTTAATCTTGGAATATGGACTCGCCTCGAGTGCCGTTGCGGCAGGGTGGTCGGGTTACTTCCAGTCCTTACTCGGTGGATTCGGTATTCATCTTCCTACGGCACTCTCAGCAGCTCCCGGCGCGGTAGAAGGCGCAAAAACGTTCTTCAACTTACCGGCCTTCCTGATTTTACTTGCCATTACAGCCCTGTTATCGATGGGGATTAAAGAAACAAAACGCGTCAACAACATCATGGTTATCATTAAACTAGCAGTCGTTGTCTTATTCATCGTCGTTGGTGTCGGCTATGTTGAACCGACGAACTGGGCACCATTTACTCCGTTCGGATGGGGCGGCGTCTTCTCCGGAGCAGCCATCGTCTTCTTTGCTTACATCGGTTTTGATGCTGTTACATCGGCAGCAGAAGAAGTACGTGAGCCGCAAAAGAACTTGCCACGCGGTATCATCGGTTCCCTTGCTGTCTGTACAGTCCTTTACGTCATCGTTGCAGCGATCATGACAGGAATCGTCCCGTACCAAAAATTTGCGGGCGTCGATCACCCGGTCTCACTCGCGATTCAAATGGCAGGACAAAACTGGGTTGCAGGATTCATCGATTTAGGTGCCATCCTCGGAATCACAACGGTTATCCTCGTCATGACATACGGAATGGTACGTTTAGCATTTGCCATCTCACGTGACGGCATGTTCCCGAAAGTATTCTCGGAAGTACATCCCAAATACAAAACACCGTTCAAAGCAACATGGATGATTGGTCTTGGCAGTGCGACAGTCGCAGGACTCGTTCCGCTTGATGTCATCGCGAACCTCGTTAACATGGGAACACTTGCAGCATTCGTCCTGATCTCTGTAGCAGTCTTGATCCTTCGTAAAACACAACCGGATCTTCCACGTGCATTCAAATGCCCGGGAATGCCGTATGTGCCAATCGCAGCGATCGCTTCTTGTCTCTTCTTAATGTTCAACTTGAAACTCGAAACATGGATTGCTTTCTTCATCTGGCTGGCGATCGGACTTGTTCTATACTTCGCCTTTGCCCGGAAGAACTCGAATCTCGAACCAGGAAACATGCCGGCTGCTGAACTCGCAGCTTCGGACGAAAAATAAAAAAATGCGATCCCGTGAGGGGTCGCATTTTTTGTTGTGACAAGCAGGAAATTAAGATGGTAGAGACGTCTTGATCCGAACCGCATCGAACTCACGTTGGATGCTGGCATTGGCTTTAGCTTCTTCTTCTGCCGACCATCCAAGTTCGCTTCGCATTAAAGCGAGAACACTGTCGGCATATTTTTCTGCATTCGGGAAATCGAAGAAGACGGCAGAGGCGCGTCGATTCAAGAAATCACCCGGTTGCATGACGAGTTCTGCTTCCATTCCGTATAACAGTCCTCCGAACCAGTGAAGGGGAAGCTGATAACGCTCCGCTTCACTGCCGCGCGAGCGAATTAATTCAAAGACACGTTCGACATCCGTTCCGTAACGTTGAATCAGCCATGTCGCTTCCTTCGGAGACAATCCGAGGGCTTCACCTTTAGGTTGCTGTTCTTTCAAGTAACGGGCAAATCCTTTACTGCCGTCAGGATGACCGCCGCCGAGTAAAATATCGTGTGTCCGGGACGCGAGATAAATCCGGTTCTCCTCCTCCTTGAACTGATCGGCGACCATATCGATGATTCGTTCCGCCATCTTCCGGTACCCCGTCAATTTTCCGCCGGCAATCGACATCAAGCCGGATTTTGAGACGAAGATTTCATCTTTACGCGACAGTTCACTCGGATCTTTGCCGTCTTCGTGAATCAACGGACGCAGACCAGACCAGGTGGATTCGACATGTTGCGGCTGAAGATCGACGTTAAACATCTTGTTGGTCGCATCGAGGATATAATCGCGATCCTCTTCCGTTACGCCCGGTTCGAGAATATCCCCCTGATAATTCGTATCCGTCGTACCGACGTACGTTTTTCCTTCACGGGGAATCGCAAAAATCATCCGGCCGTCCGGAACATCAAAGTAAACCGCCTGTTGAAGCGGGAAGTGGGCTTGATCGATGACGAGATGAATTCCTTTCGTCAGATGAAGCGATTTGCCGGATTTCGAACCGTCTTTTTCGCGTAATTCATCGACCCATGGACCTGTTGCATTGATGATTTTTTTCGCCCGGATCGTATAGGTCTTACCGGTTAAGACGTCCTGTACTTCGACACCGACGACTTTCCCGTTATGGTAGACGAGAGACTCAGCTTTCGTATAGTTCACGGCACGTCCGCCGTATCCGACCGCAGCTTTTAAGACTTCGACCGTTAGTCGGGCATCGTCCGTTTTATATTCGACATACCGTCCGCCTCCGACGAGATGTTCCGATCGTAACAGTGGCTCATATCGGAGTGTTTCTTCTTTGGATAACATCGTCCGTCGTTCATGACGCCGGACACCCGCCAGTTGATCGTAAACCCGCAGACCGATCGATGTCGAAAAGCTGCCGAATGTACCGCCTTCGACAAGCGGTAACATCATCCATTCCGGTGTCGTGACGTGCGGCGCGTTTTCATACACGATTGCCCGTTCTTTCCCGACTTCTGCGACTAACTTGATTTCAAACTGTTTCAAATAACGTAAGCCCCCGTGCACGAGTTTCGTCGAGCGGCTTGATGTCCCTTCGGCGAAATCCTGCATCTCAATCAACCCGGTCCGCATACCCCGGCTTTGGGCATCAAGTAAAATCCCTGCACCTGTAATGCCACCGCCAATGACCAATACATCAAGCAATTCCTGTCCCATCTCTTCCAGCCATGCTGTTCGTTCCGTGCTTGAAAACATGCATTTTCCCCCTGTTCGTCTGAAATGGATTATTTTAATCTACTTCTATCCATGTACCCTCTTTTACACTTTTTTGAGCACAATCAATAATTTTCATGACGAGCAGAGCTTGTTCCGTTGTGACGGCAAGAGGGGACTCATGACGTAAGGCGTGGGCCAAATCATGATAGTAGTCGGCAAAACCGGAATCGACGAAGGGGCGTTCTTCCAAAGGCTGTTCAGGTCTTCCCCACGTATAAGTCGACCGTTTCGTATCGACGCTGTCGACGAAATAACTCGCTTTTGTCCCGTGGACGGCGAGCGAAGGACCGGGTGACGGAACGAGTGATCCGATATGCAGAATGGCGCGGCGCGTTCCGAAAGCGAGAATCAGATGCGTGTAGTCTTCGACCGGACCGTCCGGACGTTGGATCGTCTGATCACAAAAGACGCGATCCGGTCGTTCACCGAACAACATCAACGCCTGGTCAATTAAATGGGAACCTAAATCGTAAAGCAGACCGGCGCCCGGGACGTCCTGTTCCCGCCAGCGTGCCCGAACGGTCGGACGATAGCGGTCATAGTGCGCCTCGAAGGTCTGGACGACACCCAGTTCATCAGCTTGAACCAGTTCGAGCAATGTCCGGAAGTCTTTTGTGTACCGGCGGTTATGGTAAACTGTCAGTAATCGATTTTGTTGACGGGCAAGATCCGTCAACTGTTCGGCCTCCAGTAACGTGACCGTAAATGGTTTCTCAACGAGGACATGACAGCCGGCTGAAAGTGCCGTCTTGGCGAGGGGATAATGTTCGGCGTTCGGTGTCGCGATGACGACCAGTTCAATCGTTTCAGCAGCCAACAACTCTTCAAGCGAAGAATAGACCGGCACATCCGGATAACGCGTAGCGACTGCCTCCGGACGACTGGACTGAACCGCAACCAGTTGATAATCAGGTGCTGTGAGATACGGGGCGTGCAGATGTTCACCGGCAAGTCCAAAGCCGATTAGAGCAGTACGAATCATGGAGGACACTTCCTTTTCAGTTAATACATTCAATCTATCATATGAGGTGAGCAAGATGATTACAGAACAACAAGTCATTGAAAAAATGCGGCAGACGATGTCAAAAATCGAGCAGTCGAGCGGGACGGGACAAATCGAACAAATCGCGGCGATGAAGGCCTACTGTGAATTATTGCTGGATCAACCGCAAAGCGTTAGGGAGCCTTCGGTCATCACGCCGACCACTCAACCGAAACCGGCCGAAGTCGATCCGATGTTGGCCCGCTTCATGGGAGTCGCTCCGGAAAAAGAAGAAAAAGGGCCCTCGCTGCTTGATTTTTGAGTAAATCAAATCAAATGTGGGAATAGAGTAAAAGGAAAAAATAAGGGGGAACAGAATATGAAAACAGTCATCGTCATCGGAGCCGGTCCGGGAAACGGAGCCGAAATCAGTAAGCGGTTCGGTAAAGAAGGTTTCCAAGTCGTCTGTGCCGCTCGGACACAGGAAACACTGGCAGCCGTCATCACGGAGCTGAAAGAACAAGGGATCGAAGCAGTTGGTGTCGAATGTGATGCTTCACGCCGTGCCGATCTCGAATCGCTCGTGGAATGGACGAAAGAACAGTACGGACAAGTGGATGTCCTCGTTTATAACGCGTCGATCTTGCACCAAGCTTCTGTGCTTGAGGTATCAGCAGAGCAGATTACGAAAGAATTTGAAATTGATGTTCTCGGAGCATTGCATGCTGCACAAATCGTCGCACCGGATATGGTGGCACGAAAAGACGGAGCCATCTTAATCACAGGCGGCGGAGCAGCACTACATGCGATTAAATCTTTGCCGGGTCTGTCGATCGGGAAAGCCGGTGTCCGTCAACTGACGCATATGTTGCATGATACGTTGAAAGACGACAATGTCTATGTCGGGACCGTGACGATTGCCGGTGAAGTTAAACGCGGAACGGCACTGGATCCGAAAAATGTTGCCGAAGCCTTTTATACGCTGTATACGAACCGTACGGATGTCGAAAAGGTCCTCGAAGCAAAGTAATCGGGAAGCAGCACAAGTAACAGGAGATACGATTTAGACTGGAAAGCGTCGACGCGCCTGATGTCGGCGCCTTTTTGAATCCGATGAGAGGGGGCAACTTATGAAACGAATATTATCTCAACTGTTTTTAGTAATGACGATCCTATTTTTGAGCGGATGCGCACTGGATTCAGAACCGGATGATCCACAGACGGGCATCCCGCAACCGGATGAAGCGAAAGTGACGGAAGCGACCGTCGAGCGTGTCATCGACGGAGATACGGTGAAAGTCCGGCTGAAGAATGGTCAAACGGAAGATGTCCGCTTTTTATTGATCGACACACCGGAAACCGTGAATCCGGAAAAGCCAGTTCAACCGTATGGTCCGGAAGCATCACGCTTCACAAAAGAAGCGTTACCGGCAGGCAGTGAGGTATTGCTCGAACGCGATGAATCGAAAACAGACCGGTATGGTCGATTGCTGGCGTACGTTTGGGCGGACGGGAAGATGATCAATCAGGAATTATTGCGAAAAGGATTGGCACGGGTCGCCTACATTTATGAACCGGACACCCGGTACGTCGAGACATTTCAGGAAATCGAAGACGAAGCAAAAGAGGAAAAGTTAGGAATCTGGCAGACAGACGGATATGCGACGGACCGCGGATTCGATACTTCGGTCATGAAAGGAACACCGGCAGAGCCAACAGACTGCGCCGACATCAAAGGTAATATCAACCGCCAAGGAAAGAAAAACTATCATATCCGAGGGGGACGTTCCTATGATGAAGTGAACCCGGAAGAGATGTTTTGCAGTGAACGGGAAGCAAAAGAAGCCGGATTCGTCCGGGCGGCAAACTGACTGAAAAGAGGATGACGCCAAAAAGATAAGGAGGGCAGATTATTATTCTGCCCTCCTTATCTTTGTAGAGATTGAATTTTGAGTCAGCTTCTTTGTGCATTACGGTTGTGTAGGCGGCTGATAATGTTGAATCTTATCATCTTCATCAAAGGAAATCGTCACATCCGTGATTCCTTTGAGAATCCGGATCTGTAGTTCAAGACGATCTTTAATATCATCTGCTTGAGCAATTGTCAGTCCGGGATCAACTTCGATCTCAATCTCGACGTGGAAATGATCCCCTTCTTTGATGACTTCAAGTTTTTCGATATCACGAACGTCCGGATCACGCATCAGGATTTCTCCGATTTTTGCAGTCAGTACTTCATCAATCTCACCAAGCGCACCGGCAGCATTTTGAATAAAGACATTATAGACGACATAGAACATCATCAAGCCGATCAAAATCGAAGCAATTCCTTCTGCCTGATAAAACGACGTATAATGCGAAATCAGGACGGCAATGATGGCGATGACACCACCGAGCGTCGCGACTAAATCTTCCATGAAGACGAGTCGTGTCGCCGGTTTTGCCTGCGATAAGTTGGCGAAGCTTTGACCGACCAGCGTCAGACCACGGGATTTTAATCCCGTCTCATGGGCAATTTCAATCATTGCTTTGTAGAACACACCGACTTCGAGCACAACACCGATTCCGAGTGCAGTCAGGATGATCCAAAGGCCGCTGGTTTTTTCACCCGGAGCATGCAGGATGTGCAGGACACCTTCACGGATGGTTTCGTAAGCAAGAATGGCAACCACAAGGATGGCGGCCAGTAAAACAAGGTTGACGAGTCGACCGAATCCATTCGGGAACCGCTTGGTCGGTGCTTTTTTACTTAATGCCGATCCGACATAAACAAAAAACTGGTTGGCTGCGTCACCGATTGTATGCATCATTTCTGCAAACATGGCGATATTTCCCGTCAAGATGTAAGCGACGAATTTGATAAGAGCGATAACCGTATTGACGATGGCAGCAGCGAGAGCCGATTTATTCCCACGCCTGAGCAGAGTAAAAAAGTTCGACATGAAGGTTCCTCCCTTTTAAGAGAAGCAGAAACGCGGGGTTACCCGCGTCCAGCTTGGAATGATGGATAAAGTGTCATGCCGCCGTCCGCAAACAAGGTAATCCCTGTCACGTAACTTGCTTCATCGGAAGCAAGCCATGCGGCGACTGCAGAAATTTCTTCCGGTTTTCCGATATTCCCCATCGGAATCATGCTTTCGACATCGGCACGTTGTTTCGGATCCTCGAACTTCTCGGCATTGATTGGTGTATTGATCGCGCCCGGTCCAATCGCATTGATACGAATGCCTTTTGGTGCGTATTCCATTGCAAGTGTTTGGGTCATCAGTTTGACGCCGCCTTTGCTCGCAGCATAGTGCACAAACGTCGGCCATGGAATGATTTCGTGTACGCTCGACATATTAATGATATTCCCTTTGACATTATGCTCAACGAAGTATTTAAGAGCTTCCCGGGCACCGAGGAAGGCACCGGTCAAGTTGACGTCGATAACCTTTTGCCAATCTTCAAGTGACATTTCATGAGAAGGTGACGGCATTTCGACGCCGGCATTATTGACGAAAACATCAAGCTGACCGAAGTGGTCAACCGCCTGTTTAACGAGATTGATCATGTCCTCTTCTTTCGAGACATCCCCTTGGACGGTAAGAGCTTCACCGCCTGCTTGCTTGATATCTTCTGCGATTTTGTTCGCTTCTTCCGGGTGGCTCCGGTAATTGATGACGACACGCATGCCTTCTTCCGCATAGCGGCGGATGATGGCTTCACCGATTCCCATTGATCCACCGGTGACGATTGCGACTTTACCTTTGAGACTGTTATACATAATATGAACTCCTCCTTGTTATTGCTTCGTAAATCCAATCATGATGCCACCGACGACGACCAAAATACAGCCGATGATGACAAATGTCATTTCTTTTTTTGTTTTCGCTTCTTTCAGCAGGACGACACCACCGATTGTCGAGATGACGACACCGGTTTGTGACAGCGAGAAGCTGGTCGCAACACCGACTTTAGCTGTTGCAAACAATAAGGCGATGTTACCGACTGCCCACATGAGACCGCCGATCGTGTTGCCGGCTGTTTTTTTCGTGAACAGGTTTCCTTTACGTAAAGACAATAGAACGGCACTGATGACCATACCGATGGCTTGTGGCAAGACAGCTTCCCAGCCGTTGATGTTGAACCAGCGGGCGATGACGACATAGCCGACATAACCGACTGTCGAAATGAGGAGTAACAGTAAGCCTTTTCCGATATTTTCATCCTGTTTGCTTTTATCCTCTTTATAAGAAGTGAAAGCGGCACCGGCCACGATTAAGACAAGTGCACTGATACCGAGAATCAAAGCAGTCCGGTTCGACCACTCGCCAAAAGCGAGAACACCGAACAGAGACGTCCCGACGAGTTGCATCCCGGTTGAAATCGGCATCGTTTTTGAGACACCCATCTGTTTAAAAGCTGCGAACTGATTCATTTGGCCAAGGGCCCAAAAAGCACCGGAGAAGAATCCGGCGACCCAGGCTGTCGTCGAAAGTTCAGGGCTGACAAAAAAGAACGTAATGATGGCGAATGCTAAAGCTCCAAGTGTCGTTCCGATAATTTGTTGTTCCGTCGAACCACCGATTTTGGAGACGACCAATGGAAGACTCCCCCACATCAAGGCAGGTACGAGCGCAATTAAGATATCAATCAAGTGTTTCACCTCTTCTACATTTCTTTCTATCTACTTGAAGTTGTACCCCGGGAACAGATCTGAAAAACATAGAAAAACAAAAAAACATTATTTCAAAATAAAAAAACGCCCTCTCAAAAGGACGTTTCAGTAATTATTTAAACGGTTCGTCGGCAATCCGGACAATTTGCCGTCCGATGCGTCGACCGTTCCATAAAGCAACGATGGCAATGGCGAGCGAAATGCCCATCAAATCATAATGAGCAAGGAAGTAGCCGGTGTAACTGACCGGGAGGCTGACGATTCCGACGAGGGAGCTGGTCCATTGACGGATTTTCAGCGATTCCATGTTAGCGACGCGGGAAAACTTCTGTTGTTCAAACAGTCGCCACCGGGTCGGTTCGCTCAAGGCATCGTTGACGAGGCGGGGGAAGGCAAGCAGCCGTGCCCCGTAAGAACCGGCGATTTGCAAGTAGCGGTTCTGATTTTTTCCTTCTTCATCGAGCCATCTTCGGACCATCGGTTTAGCAAGTTCGAGCAAATTGATTTTAGGTGATAAGATTTGCAGAATTCCGAGAATCGTTGAGGCAGCCCGGCCGAAAAAGGCAAACTCTGCCGGGAGTTGGATCGGTTCGTTTCGAACCAGTAATTCAATATCGGATAATACTTTTTCAATCAACTTCGTATCAATGTTTTCCATGTCACTTTCAAGATAGAAGGTAACGGCTTTTTCAATCGCTTGCCGGATATTTTGTTTGTTGGCATTTGGCAGTAAAAAGCGCAAATCTTCTAGACCGTCGACGATGGCGTCGTAGTCGAGCGTCACGAACGACTGCAGAATTCGCTGGATCGCGCGCATGTCATCAGCCGTCGTCGCACCGATCATCCCGAAGTCGAGCAGGACGATTCGGCCGTCACTTTGGACAAGGACATTACCCGGATGGGGATCGGCATGGAATTTTCCGCCGAACAATAACTGTTCCCCGGCATTCAGGAACAGGTTCCGGGCCAGTTCATCGCGGTCGATGTTATGTTCCGCTAAGTAATCAAGATCCGTGATGCGTGTCCCTTCAATCCATTCCATGACAAGGACACGGTTCGTACAATGTTCTTCAAAGTAATCTGGAATATAGATGACCGGATTCGTTTCGTACATTTTTTTGAAGTAGAGACCGTTTTTTAATTCTGTCCGATAGTTCAGCTCATCTCCGATGACGAAGACCATTTGACGGTACAGACTCTGTAAATCGGTTGATTTATTGAGCGACGTCCGGCGGAGCATCGCAATGACGAGTCGCATCGCCCGGAAATCGGTTTTGATAATTTGTTCGATGTTCGGCCGTTGCACTTTAATCGCTACTTTGCGTCCATTGGATTTCAGGGTTGCGCTGTAGACTTCACCGATCGAAGCAGAAGCAATCGGTCGGGGGGAAATATCATCGACGATATCTTCGATCGCTGTTCCCCAGTCCTCTTCGATGATTTTCCGGGATTCACCGAGTTTGCTGGACGGGACTTTATCGACAAGTTCCGTCAGCTCCATTAAGACGGATGGAGGAAACAGGTCGGCCCGAATCGACAGGAACTGACCGAGTTTAATGAGGAGTCCTTCGAGACGAAGGGCTTTTTTCTTATAGTCACGCGCAATCGTAATCATGATGCGCTCAAATTCTTCATTATTCGTACCGGGTCGGTTCTTACGTGTGAATCGATAAATCGTCCAGATGTAACGAGCGAACATCGTTACGATGATGAAAATCCGATAAAGCGCCCAACGTTTCATACCTCCACCTACGCTTCCTGTACAGTTTGTTTCAGTATAGGTTACTTTACCTAAAAACGACACTTGCAAACGGTCGAATCGGTGACAGAAAAAATAAGCTTGCCGGAATCGAAAAAGAGCGTATAGTAAGTATTGGAATTTCTAATGGGAAAGGTGAAATGTGCGTATGTCCTGGGACTTGTTGAATATCATCGGCACGGTGGCGTTTGCGATGAGTGGCGCGATTGTCGCGATGGAAGAAAAGTATGATTTGTTTGGCGTTTGGCTGCTTGCTTTAATCACGGCCTTCGGCGGTGGTGCCATCCGCAACCTGTTGATTGGTGTCCCGGTTTCTGCGCTTTGGTCGCAAGGCGGACTGTTTTTAATCGCGATTTTGGTCGCGTTGCTGATCTTCATTTTACCGCAATTATTTTTACCGCACTGGACGCGGTGGGGGGTGCTCGCTGATGCACTCGGTTTATCCGCCTTTGCGATTCAAGGTGCGTTGATGGCTTCCGCTAAAGGCCTGCCGTTATCGGCAACGATCTCGGCAGCTGTTTTAACAGGAGTCGGTGGTGGCGTCATCCGCGATCTACTCGCCGGACGTAAACCGCTTGTCCTTCATAAAGAAATCTATGCGATGTGGGCCGTCATGGCGGCACTTGTGATTGACCGGTTCGAATTGACGAATCCACTCCATTTGTTCACATTACTCGGTCTGATCACAATTTTACGTATGCTATCCTATTATTATGAATGGAATTTACCAGCACGACGTTTAGGGGGAGATAAGGAATGAAAATTTTCATCATGATCGGAGCATTATCGATGATGCTCGCCGTGGCACTGGGAGCGTTCGGTGCGCATGCCTTAAAAGATATGTTATCAGAGCGGATGCTTGCGAACTGGCAGACGGGTGTCTTGTATCAAATGGTTCACTCGCTCGGAATTCTCGCACTCGGCGGGATGTTATTGAAAGTATCGATTTCTCAGTTCTCATTGGCCGGTTGGCTGATGCTTGCCGGAATCGTTTTCTTCTCAGGCAGCCTGTACGTGATGGCGCTGACGGGTGTGACGAAACTTGGGGCTGTGACGCCGATCGGTGGCGTCCTGTTCATCGCAGCCTGGATTTTTGTTGCAATCGGGGCTTATAAAGGGCTGTAAAGACAATAAGAATCTATCCGCTTCACGCGACTCGAGCAGAGAAACGTGAAACGGATAGATTTTTTTGTTCGCAAAAAAACCGGTAAACAGATTTTGATCTGTTTACCGGTACGATAGAGCGACAAAAGCAATAGCTTCAGCGCTTGGCAGGTTGTGTTTTATTTAGCTTCGATAATGCTTGCTCATAGCGGTCCAGTACGCGTTCCGCGACTGGCTTTAGCTCTTTTGAAAGCACAGCGAATTGCAATTCACGCGATCGTGTTGATCGGTTCATAGCATTCCCCATGGTAATTCCTCCTTCAGGTACAAATCTGACAGTTTTTGTGGCCGCAAAGAGTATATTCCCGTAGGGTTTTCCTATGAAACGTGATTTAGCAGATTAAAGTGCGAAATGTGCTTCGAGATCTGTTGTTTCGAGGCGGTTCCCGATAAAGAACTCACCAAACTCACCGTATTTGGCACTGACTTCGTCAAAACGCATTTCATAAACGATTTTCTTGAACTGCAGAATATCATTGGCGAACAGCGTGACGCCCCATTCCCAGTCATCGAATCCGGTTGATCCACCGATGATTTGCTGAATCTTGCCGGCGTAGCTCCGACCGATCATTCCGTGACGGTACATGAGTTCTTTTCGTTTTTCCATCGAAAGCGTGTACCAGTTGTCACCGTCGCGGCGTGACTTGCTCATCGGATAGAAGCAGATGTGCTTCGATTTCGGCAGAATCGGATAGAGACGGTCGCGGACGTACGGGTTTTCATACGGGTTACCTTCTCCTGAACCGCGGTATGTACCGAGTTCGACGACAGACACATAGGAATACGTCGGAATCAGATAGTCGTATAGATCAAGCTTCTGCATCTTCACTTCAACGTCCTGAATCTCTTCCATTGTCGGACGCAGAACCATCAGAACGAGATCCGCTTTTTGACCGATGATCGTATAGAGGGCATGACTGCCTTCTTTTTGATCTTCTACTTGTGCGAGTTCGCCCAAGAATGCCTGGAACTCCTGTACCATCTTCGTCCGGACGGAAGCATCGACCTGTTTCAGACGGGCCCAGTCAATCCGGCGGAAGTCATGGAATGTATACCAGCCATCGAGTGTTTCGGCGGCTTGTTGCGTAACGGTTGGTTCGGATGATTGATGTTGCATATGAAAACCTCCTGAATCTGTAATGGTGAACGTGTTAATCCATGTTCAATCTTACCATATCTTTTTGGTTTCCCCGTAAGAAAACGGGTTCGTTTTTGGAGCGGACCCGACATACAAAAACGGAAAGGGGGGTATGAGGTAAAAGGGTGTGATAAAGAGGTTCTGTTTTTCCCTGTACTATATTAAAAAAGATACTGTAATAGTATTCAAAAAGTCAGGTATAAGAATAGAAAAAACACTTTTTTGCAAATTGTTTTAACAACGAAACAGAACTGTGTATAATGAACAATGGAATGGAACAACAACAAAAACCGACACTTATTCGCCACAAAAGGAGCTAATATCATGCAATTATTCGAAATGCTTGAGACAAAAGTCAAAGCCCACCAGCCGACGATCGTTTTCCCTGAAGGAATCGATGCACGTGTTCTCGGTGCAGCTGTACGTTTGAAAAAAGACGGTTTAGTTACACCGATCGTCATCGGACCACGCGGTCAAATCGAAGAGACAGCTTCAGCAAACAACATTGATGTTGCAGATCTTGAAACGATTGATCCGGCTTCATATGAAGGAATCGAAGAACTCGTTGCTTCATTCGTTGAGCGTCGTAAAGGAAAAGCAACGGAAGAACAAGCCCGCGCCCTCATCCTGAAAGACGTCAACACGTTTGGTACGATGCTCGTCCACACAGGAAAAGCAGAAGGTCTAGTTTCCGGTGCGATGCACGCAACAGGTGATACGGTTCGTCCGGCACTTCAAATCATCAAAATGCAAGAAGGCTATAAAAAGACATCAGGTGTCTTCATCATGGTTCGTGACGACGAGCAGTATGTGTTCGCCGACTGTGCAATCAACATCGCACCGGACGCTAACGATTTAGCTGAAAATGCAATCGCGTCTGCGAAAACGGCAAAAACATTCGGAATCGATCCGAAAGTTGCGTTGCTCAGCTTCTCGACAAAAGGTTCAGCGAAATCACCGGAAACAGAGCGCGTTGTCGAAGCAACACGTTTGGCAAAAGAACGTGCACCTGAACTCTCAATCGACGGTGAATTACAATTTGACGCAGCATTCGTCCCGAGTGTCGCAAAATCAAAAGCGCCGGAATCAGATGTTGCCGGTCAAGCAAACGTCTTTATTTTCCCAAGCCTTGAGTCTGGAAACATCGGCTATAAGATTGCCCAGCGTCTTGGCGGTTTTGAAGCAATCGGACCAATTCTGCAAGGACTCAACAAACCGGTCAACGATTTGTCGCGCGGATGTAACGAAGAAGACGTCTACAAACTGGCGATCATTACAGCGGCACAAGCTGTCGAAGAACGCCAAGCGTAATCCATTTTCGAAAAAGACTTTACTTTTTCAGTGAACTCCGTAAAATGGAACACATCACGCATCAACGAATAAACGTATAGCAACGCTCGTATAATAGTGGGGATTGGCCCACGAGTCTCTACCGGATCGCCGTAACGATCCGACTACGGGTGGTGAGTTACTGCTCTCTTTTTAGCGTACAGTGGCTGCCCCCGGGTAGCGACTGTACGTTTTTTTTCGTTCAAAAAGGAGAAATCAGTTATGAAACGTTTGGAAGAAATGATTAAACAAGAAGGATTAGTCTTATCGGATCAAGTATTAAAAGTCGATTCCTTTTTAAACCACCAGGTCGATCCGACCTTGATGTGGGAAATTGCCTATGAATTTATGGACCGATTCAAAGATGCCGGTATTACGCGGATCTTGACGATTGAAGCAGGTGGCATCGCACCGGCGATGATGACCGCGCTTCGTCTTGGTGTCCCGATGGTCTATGCCCGGAAAACGAAGTCGTTAACGTTAAACGAAGGAACGATTTCAGCAGAAGTCTATTCGTTTACGAAACAACAGACGAGTACGATTACGGTCGCAGAACAATATTTACAGGCCGGAGAACGCGTCCTGATCATCGATGACTTCCTCGCAAACGGGGAAGCGGCGTTTGGATTAGCAAAACTCGTCGAACAGGCCGGAGCAGAAGTCGCAGGCTTCGGTATCGTCATTGAAAAATCATTCCAACCGGGACGTCAGAAATTGCTGGATGCCGGATTCCGTGTTGAATCGCTTGCCCGTATTAAAAAGCTCGAAGCAGGAGAGGCGACATTCGTCGACCCGGTGACAGTATGAAGACGTTATCGAACGTCAAAGCGGCGAGTCTAGGTCTGCAACATGTACTCGCGATGTACACGGGAGCCGCGATTGTTCCGCTGATTGTCGGCAGTGCAATCGGGTTATCCGGTGAAGAACTGGCGTATCTCGTTGCGATTGATTTATTTATGTGTGGAGTAGCGACATTGTTGCAAGTGTTCGTGACGAAATATACCGGTGTTGGTTTACCGGTCGTCCTCGGCTGTACATTTACAGCTGTCGGTCCGATGATTGCGATTGGCAGTTTGCAGGGCATCACGGCCATTTACGGTGCGTTGATTGCCAGCGGTTTAATTATCTTCGTGATTTCCGGTTGGTTCAGCCGGATTGCGATTTTGTTTCCGCCGGTCGTGCTCGGTTCTGTCGTGACGATCATCGGCATTTCGTTAATTCCGGCGGCGATTAATGATATCGGCGGCGGACAAGGCGCGAAGGATTTTGGTGATATGCGGTACTTGGCACTTGCCGGACTGACGATTGTCCTAATTTTAGTCTTTAACCGTTACGGAACGGTTTTTTCAAAAGCGGCAGCTGTGCTGATTGCCGTCCTGATCGGAACGCTCGTTGCATTCGGAATGGGAATGATTGATTTCAGCCCGGTCGCTGAAGCATCCTGGTTCCAAATGGTGACACCATTTTATTTTGGTGTCCCGACCTTTAATGCTACAGCCATTCTGACGATGACGCTGGTCGGACTCGTTTCGATGGTCGAATCAACAGGCGTCTTCTTGACGCTCGGAGAAATCACCGACAAAAAACTGACGGATAAAGATTTAGCCCGTGGGTACCGGGCGGAAGGAGCCGCAACGATCATCGGCGGAATCTTCAATAGTTTCCCATATACGACGTACAGTCAAAACGTCGGTCTTGTCCAGTTGACGGGTGTCAAAACACGGAAAGTCATCGTCTTTGCCGGATTCTTTTTGATCGTGCTCGGTTTCTTGCCGAAAGTCGCAACCTTTACGACACTGATTCCGAAACCGGTTCTCGGCGGAGCGATGCTCGTGATGTTCGGAACGGTCGCAGCGAGCGGAATCCGGATTTTATCCCGTGTTGATTTTGCTAAAAACGATAATGTGATCACGGTCGCGCTTGCACTTGGTGTCGGACTCGGCATCAGCATGAATCCGGCGATTGTCGCGTCACTTCCGGATCAGGTCCGTGTCCTGACAGACAGTCCGATTGTCGCAGGATCAGTAACAGCCTTGCTGTTGAACGGGCTGTTCCGTTTGACGGAAAAGAAGACGACAACCCGAAAATTACCTTTGGCAAAGGTTGAATAAGATTTGTAACCCTTCTGAAAGGAGCAGTCATGTATACTATTCGGTATAGGTGGTTGCTCCTTTTATGTACCGTTACATAAATCAGAATATTTCGAGTATGTGGGATTCGGAGAAAATATCTCTTGAAAACGTTTACAAAACGGACACAATTTCTTTATACTGACAACGTAGCGGTTAGGGGAACTGCTAAGAATCAAACAGAGACGGGAAGGACGTCGTACAGATGAAACAACAGACAGAACTGAATCGGGGATTAGAAGAACGTCACATTACATTGATGTCGCTGGGGGCGGCAATCGGTGTCGGACTGTTCCTCGGATCCGCAAAAGCGATTCAATTAGCTGGACCAGGAATACTGATCGGGTACTTAATCGGTGGTCTTATTATCTTCATTATCATGCGGGCTCTTGGGGAACTCGCAGTCCGTGAACCGGTATCAGGCAGCTTTGCCGAGTATGCCCGAAAATATGTCAGCCCGCTTGCCGGTTTCTTGACAGGGTGGAATTATTGGTTGCTCTGGATTTTCACATGTATGGCCGAAATTACGGCCGTCGGGATTTATATGCAGGAATGGTTCCCAAATTCACCCACTTGGATGTGGGCGCTTGGTGCACTGATTTTGATGACGAGCATCAACTTCATTGCCGTTAAGTTTTACGGGGAATTCGAATTCTGGTTTGCATTAATCAAAATCGTTGCCATCGTCGCAATGATCATTCTTGGAACGCTGACGATTGTCATCGGATTCGGGAACGGCGGTACGCCGGTCGGGATTTCAAATCTTTGGTCACATGGCGGATTCCTGCCGAACGGGTTCGGCGGTGTTCTACTTGCGATGCAAATGGTCATGTTTGCCTTCTTAGGGATTGAAGTGATTGGGGTCACAGCAGGTGAAGCAAAAAATCCGAAGAAAACAATTCGTAAAGCGGTCAACAATGTCTTCTTACGAATTTTAGTCTTCTACATCGGTGCTCTGTTCGTCATTCTTTCGATTTATCCATGGGATCAAGTCGGACAGAATAACAGCAGTCCATTCGTCTTATTATTTGATTCACTAGGCATTCCGGCAGCTGCCGGAATCATTAACTTCGTCGTCTTGACGGCGGCTTTATCGTCATGTAACTCAGGGATTTTCTCAACAGCCCGGATGATGATGAACTTGTCACAAAATCAGGAAGCGCCGAAACGTTTTGCGAAGATTTCTAAAAACGGTGTACCGGCACTTGCAACGATTCTTTCTGGCGTTGCCTTGCTGGTCGGTGTCGCACTCAACTACTTCTTGCCGGATGATGTCTTTGCGATTGTCACAAGTATCGCGACATTCGGAGCTGTCTGGACATGGGCGATGATTTTGATTGCTCAGATGCGGGCACGGAAAGTACACGGAACGGCTGAGTTCGGAGTTCCATTCTTCCCGATTGCGAACTATCTTGCGTTAGCCGCACTCGCGGGTGTCATCGTCCTGATGGCATTTGATGCCGGAACACGGATTGCACTGATTGTCGGACCGCTCTGGTACGTGATTTTGATTGCTGTGTATTATGCACGGGGAATGCATAAACAAAAGCGTCAACCTCTCGACCAAGCGTCAGGCGAATGAATCAAGGAGATCAGCTGCGGCTGGTCTCTTTTGTTCTGTTTCGACGTCAGTTTTGCTACACTGGACACAGATGAAATAAGAGGAGGATTATTATGAAAACGATTCATGTCGATGAACTGCAAGAAAAGCTTGAAGCGGGTGAAGCATTGCACGTCGTAGATGTCCGGGAACAGGACGAATACGATGCCGGTCATATTCCGAATGTCCGCTTTATGCCGATGTCTGAGATCGGAGAACGGTATACCGAGTTGCAGGAAGGCGAAACGTACTATCTGATTTGCAAAGCAGGCGGACGGAGCGAAAACGTCGGACGGTTCCTCGAACAGTACGGCTATGACGTCGTCAACGTCGAAGGCGGTATGATGAACTGGAAAGGCGATCAAGAAGCGTAAGATTTGCAATCGCCGAGATATCAGATGAACAAAAAAGCAGACATGTAAATCATGTTGATATGTAAACGAGGAGCCTGTTCTTTTGGAGTGTTTCATTCCTGAAAGAACAGGCTTTTGAGTTGTATACTATTCAAACAAAATAAGTAACAAATAGTGCTTTAAAATTTTATGAATAAGTAAATAAGACTATTTAAGTAGTATAAATGTTTTATTTATAGTGTTTTTTAATGAAATAATACATAAATTAAATTATTATGGATAACAATAACAATAAAAATAAAAAATTCAAAAATTAGAAGGTAAAAAATGATTAAAATTAAAGATATTACCAAATTATTAGTGTGTGCCAGTGTTGTAAGCATGGGGCTGGGCAACCATGCTTTAGATGCATCAGCCAGTGAAAGTAGTTCTCAATAAGATAGTAAAAATGGAGCCTTTCACGAAGAAAGAGGAATTAATGAGCCAAGTAAAAGAACTTGCTAAAAAAGAGAAGAAATCAAATGAATCTATTTTAAAAAGTATGTACTTAGAATTAAAAAAAGATGAAATAAAGGCACAGCAAGAAAATAAAAAAATGAAAGGAATGGGGGGGAACTCTGGAGGTATCAAACTTGGATCAAGTAAAAAAGGAAATTTTTATTATACGGCTGCCAAGACTGCATATATGAACCACGGTCATGTAGGGTTATTTATGACAAACGATAAAATCGTTGAATCTGTTCCTAAAAAAGGTGTCAGAATCATTTCAGCATCTAAACGAAAAGTCGATGAAGGGAAAGCAGTCATAAAATCAATTTCAACATCAAAGAAAAAACGCGATGCTGCTATAAAATGGGCAGTAAGTAGAGTGAATAAAGACGACTATTCTTATAACTTTGCAAGCAATAGACATTCGAGTCATACCGGTGATAAAAACTGTTCGAAATTAATCTGGTCTGCCTATAAATTAAAAGCCAAAATAGACTTAGATGTGGACGGTGGTATGGGGATATATCCTAGAGATGTTCGCGATGCTAAAAATACAAAAGTTGTGAAAAAACTTTAATTTTAGAAAATAGAAGGAGGATACGATGAGAAAAAAAATATATTTCATACTTATACCTGTCCTCATCGTAATGGGTGGAAGTGTACTCTATTATGCATACGAGTATCTGAAACCTGTACCATATAACATTTCTCAAGACACCATTGAAAAACCGGACTTTATTCAAAAACAAAAAGCTGCTTTATATTTTTCGACGACATCAGATCAAGATATAGGAGGAGATGGTCTCGGATTAACAGTCTTTATAGACCGTAATAATCAGGCGAAATCATTTTCTTCTAAAGGATTGGAATTGAATAATTTAGCTGTTTCCCCGCAAAAGGATCTTTTGCTTGTCGATTCAAAAAAAATGAGATTAATCGGTTCTTCCTACAAAGAATTTAATTTAAAAAAAGCACAGTATATGGGAGAACAAGCCGGTTACATTCAAAAAGACAAGTTATTTTTCTCACTGTTCAACACAGGTTTTAATGAGGATGAAAAATACAGCTATACGATCAGTTTTGGTAATCGGACAGGATTTAAGGAAGAAAGTATCCCTTTTTACATCAATGCTACAGGAATCACGCAAGACCGTCTGCTGTTATTGTCCACAAAAGACATTCAAAAAGAAAGTTCTCCGATGTTGCTTCAGGAAGTGACGTTTCCTTCGGGGGAAATGAAGCTGAATACTAAGACAGAGCTTGAAGTCGAAGGTAAAAATGAAATGGAAGCATTTTCGTCTATTATGAGTGATGCAGACTACTATTATGTCATTTTAAAAGTTACTGAATTGGATCATGAAGAGAAAAGTAAACTTGTCATGCAACGCATTAATAAAAACTCGTTAAAGCAAAAAACATTTTTGATGGACGCTTATCAGAAGGATGAAGATCTGACAGCCTTGATCCCGTATAACATCAAACATTCCTCTCACCTATACAAAGGAGTTGTGTATTACGTGGACGGCCGCGGGAGCGTCATGACGTTTAATACGAAAACGACAGACATCAAAACAAGTTTCCAATTAGAAGAAGCTCATCCGAAAGGCAAGCGACATCATAAAGAAAACTTCTTTAACGGTAACTTTTTATACACGTTGCAGTATAATCAAAAAAGTAAGGATAAATATTTGATTGAAACATATGCTTTGTCGAGCGGTAAGAAGACCGAAGAAAATAAGATAAAAGGATTATCCGAGATACTGGAATCCAGTCAGGCACGTCATGTCTTTTCATATGATTTTCTCATGTTTAATTGAGAAAAAGTGATTCAACATATATTCAGACGCTTAAATTATATTGGGAGATTAAACATATACTTAAAATTGTTAAGACTAACGAAGAAAACGCCTTCTAAAAAAGGAATTTTCTTCTTTTTTTATTTCCTGTGAAAAAACACACATTCTAACCGATAAACAAAGTAGAACAACGAGTGCAGACTCGGGGATAGGAGATAAATATGAAAGAAAAGAAAAAACGTACGTTGAGTATCAAACAGAAGTTGATTGTGACTACGATGTTGTTATTATTGATTCCTTCTTTATTAATCGGTTTTGTTTCTTACAGCCAGGCGAAACAAAAAATTTCAAATGAAATTTTACAGTCGGCCCATGCCGGTGTCGACCGGATGAACGATGAAATCATGAATATCATTGATCCGATGCGGCGGGATGTCGCCTTTTTTGCGGACCGGATTGACGGAACCCTGTATCAATCAGGCAAACAGAATCTCGACTTAAAAGAAAAAATGACCGAATACTTAGATACCCATCCGCAAGCCACTAATATTTATTATGCAACGACGTCAGGTGAGATGACGATTTACCCGGAACAATCGATGCCGGAAGATTATGACCCGCGCGAGCGTCCTTGGTATCAAGCGGCAGAAGGCGCCAGCGGAAAAGTCGTCATCACGGATCCATACGTCGATGCTGCATCGGGCAAGATGATGGTCACACTCTCGCAAACAGGTGGAAACGGACGGGGTGTCATCGCAATCGACGTCGATGTCGACCGGATTTCAGAAATCGCCCAAAAAATCAAAATCGGAAAAGAAGGTTATGTCACGATTTTGGATTCGAAGAAAAAATTCGTCACCCATCCGACACTCAAACCGGGTGAAACGGCATCCGGCAGTTGGGTTGGATCTCTTTATGCAGGAAAAGAAGGACGCTTCTCTTACTTATTTGAAGATGAATACAAACAAATGGACTTCATGACGAACGGTCTGACCGGTTGGAAAGTTGCCGGGACATTGTACGATTACGAAATCACGGATGAAACAGCAGGTATTTTATGGACGACATTAGGTGTCATTGCCGGTACGTTCATCCTGGCTGCACTCCTGTTATTCTTTATCCTACGTTCGATCATCAGCCCCTTGAACCGATTGACGAAAAGTGCGGAACGAATCCAGGAAGGAGATTTGACGGAGGAAGTCGTCGTCGAGTCGGATGATGAGATCGGCCAAGTCGCCAAGAGCTTTAATACGATGATTCTGTCACTGCGTGGTATCATCTCAAATCTTGATCAATCCATCGGGCAAGTCGCGGCTTCTTCCGAAGAACTGATGGCGAATGCGGCGCAAACGACGGCAGCCTCAGAACAAATTGCCGGTTCGATTCAAGAAATGGCCGCCGGGGCAGGTCAATCGAAACGACAACTCGACGGTAATGCCGTTTCTCTGCAAGCCATCACATCAGGTGTCATGCGGATTGCCGAGAGCTCAACGAATGTCTCGGAACTGTCGCGCGCAACCGCTTCAGAAGCAGAAGACGGGACAGCAGCTGTCACGAAGAACGTGGAACAGATGAAAGCAATCGATGCATCGGTCGAGAACTTTGGTGAGGTCATCCAGTCGCTCGCGCATCGCTCAAATGAGATTGGCAAGATTGTGGATGTCATCAACGGCATTGCGACCCAAACGAATTTACTTGCCTTGAATGCTGCAATTGAAGCGGCACGGGCAGGGGAAAACGGCAAAGGATTTGCTGTCGTTGCCAGTGAAGTCCGGAAACTTGCAGAACAATCGCAGGAATCGACGAAACAAATTTCCCACCTGATTCAAAACATCAAACAGGAAACGGAACGTTCGGTTTTCTTGATGAAAGAAGTGTCGCATCATACGAAAGCAGGACTCGAAACGACAGAAGATTCAGCCGTTCGATTCAAACAAATCATGTTACGGACGCAAGAGATGACACCGCGGATCGAAGATGTCACGGCAACGGTCGAAGAGATTGCTGCCAACGTCCAGGAAGTCTCGGCATCGGCAACGGAAATCGCCCATATCGCAGATGAAAATTCTGCAGCATCAGAGCGCGTCGCAGCGACGACGGAAGAACAGCTCGGCTCGATGGAAGATATTTCGCAATCGGCAAAAACCTTGTCCGATATGGCGGAAGAATTGCAAGTCCTCGTATCGCGATTCAAAGTATAACCTGCAGACGACCGTCCTCTTTCAGGAACGGTCGTTTTTTTTGAAAAAGACGTTATCTTCGACCTGATTACTGATGAATGTTGCTTGAATAGAATAAGAAACGGGAAAATACTTATATAGCCTGGCAGCTTGTAATCGGGAGGTGTTGGTGATGGCACGACAGACGAAATTAATGGAATGGCAACAGGCTGGTTTGATTGACGCAGAGACGATTCAACGGATTAAAGAGTATGAAGCCCACCGCCAAAAAAAGAAACGTGTTCCGCTGTTGTTGATTGTCGGATTGACATTTGTCGGTTTAGCACTACTCAGTTTTTTAGCCGCCAACTGGCAAGTGATTCCTGTCCTCATTAAAATCGGTTTAGTTTTGATCATCATGGTCAGTTGTTATGTTTTGGCAGATGTATCGGAACGGCGTACCATTTGGAATCCGGTCGCTTTTCGAATTCTTGGATTAATTGCCTTTGCCGGAGCACTCATCGTCACCGTTCAGAGCTTCCATATGTCCATGCAAGGTTCCTTTATTGGTTGGGCCGTCTTTCTCGCTGCACTGGCTCATTTCTTTACGTGGCGTCATCCGGCCTATGCCATTCTCGCATTCATCTCGGGTTTGAATATATTTACCGGAGTTGGCGGATTTGGAAGTGAGCACGCCACGTTCCTCGACTGGACATCGATTGTCTTCGTCGTGATCGTTTCGCTTGCCTGGTTTTATTTCAGCCAGTCCTTCCCGTCGCTCATTCTTAGTTGGTTATTTCTTTATGTATCGGGACTTGAGTTGTTTGCACTTGTCTCTTACGACGGTGTCCTTTGGTCGATTTGGACCTTGTTCGCGCTTGTCCCGATGTTACTCGTCGTCAAACAGGAAGAGGACCGTCATTTTTTATACAACCTCTATTTAATCGTCGCCGCAATCAATTCACTGATCTATTTAACAGTCCGTGCGGAAACAACGGACTCTGTCATTCCTTTAGGAGAAGCCATCGCACTTGCCGTTTTTGGTCTCGCAGTCGGTTATTTGATTTATCAAAGATTCCGTCCGCTTCTTTGGATTTTGCCGCTCGGTTTGTTCGGATTCCTTTGGTTTGACGAACAAGCCATCTTGATTGCTGCGCTCGTCGAAATCATTGCCTTTGTCTATTTGATTGTGCAGGAGCGCCAAGGTCGTCGCCTGACGATTCCATTCGTTTACTTCATCGCCGTCCAACTGACGATTTATTTCATCTATGCCTGGGATCGCCTCGATATGTCGTTATTCTTCCTTGTCGGTGCATTGCTCGTCTTCCTGATTGCCGGTGTCTTGTGGTGGATTCGAAAACGTCATGAAGGAGGGGTTCCGTCATGAAACGGTATCTGTTTCCAATCCTGCAAATTATCGTTGTCCTCGGTGTGATCCTCAGTTTTTATTCCATTTCCTGGTTCGGTGACAGCTATCGTTTTCGTGCCGAACCGTATGATCCGTTTAGCCCGGTCTACGGTGAATATGTCATGTTGCAGTATCCTGACTTGAAGCCGGCGGATTCCGTTAAAAAAGGATTGGTCTACGTTACGTTTACGACGGATTCTGATGGTTATGCCAAGATTGACCGTATCTCGAATGAACGCTTTTTTGGTTCAGTTGCCGGAGATTATTATGACAAATACGTCACGATTCCCCAATTGAACCAGTATTATGTGGAGCAGGGAACAGGAAAAGGATACGAGGATGCAAAAAAATTAGTGGTCAAAGCCGATGTCTCGCCATGGGGTACGGTTCGGGCAACTGATTTGGGTGTTCGTAAATAAAAAAAACCGCTTGGATGGATACACGAAATCCGTGTACAATCCAAGCGGTTTTGATTAAGCTGATTTTTTCACTTTTTCCCAACGCGGTGAATTGAGCAATTCAATCCATTTCCGCACAGCTGAAATCGTGATGACGATCGCTAAAACGCCCATCGTGACCGACAGGATCGTATTCAGAATACTGAAGCCGGCAGAGGCCGGGTTTGCATAGACATTGGCGACCATCCAGATGTCAGCGAACGTGACCGTTACGAGCAGGTAGACAAGTGGAATGAATGTCGTTAACGCATAGACTTTTTTATCGGCAATTTTCAGGATAATCGTTGTTCCGATGATCAAGCCGATCGAAGCCATCAACTGATTCGAGACACCGAATAAGGCCCAAATCGAACCGATATCGCCGGAGAAGAGCAGGTACCCCCAGAAGAACGTTCCAAGCGCACTGGCAAAAATGGCACCCGGAATCCAGTCAACACGTTTCAATGGTTTGTAGAATTCACCGAAGAAATCTTGAATCAGGTAGCGGGCAACCCGTGTTCCGGCATCGATCGCTGTCAGGATGAAGACTGCTTCGAAGAGAATGACGAATTGGAAGAAGAAGCCGGCAATTTCACGGAACCAGGGAATGGCCCGGAAGATAAACGTCATACCGACGGCCAGCGAAACAGCTCCACCAGTCCGCCCGGCGAGATCGAGACCGATTTCCCGTGACAATTCATCGAGATAGACCGTACTCATCCCGAGTGTTGCAAAGACTTCCGGTGTTGAGTTGATGGCGAAGTAATCACCGACTTCAAGGGAAGTCGCGGCAATCAAAGCCATGACAGCGACGAGACACTCAACAAGCATCGCACCGAAGGCGACCGGTTTGATATCGCTCCACCGATTGATCATCTTTGGTGTCGTTCCGGAACCGACGAAGGCATGGAAGCCGGAAATCGCACCACAGGCAATCGTGATGGAGATGAACGGCCAGACCGGACCGGCAATGATGGGACCGCCACCGTTGACAAATTTCGTGAAAGCCGGGAAGCGGATGTCCGGGTTGATGATGAAGACACCGACGATCAAGGCCAGGAAGACACCGATTTTCATAAAGCTGGATAAGTAATCACGCGGTGCAAGCAACAACCAGACCGGCAGTGCTGCAGCGAAGAAGGCATAAATCGGTAACGCAATCGCGAGTTGACGTGACGACAGGTCGAACCATGTTCCGATGAACGTGTCAGTCAACTGGGGACCGAAACCAATCGCAGCAAGAATTAATAGGAAACCGACGACTGAAGCCAAGGCGAGGTTGCCGCCTTTTCGTAAGTAGATGCCGACACCCATTGCAATCGGAATGGTCGAGAAGACAGCGAATGTTCCCCATGGATTGTGCTCAAGGGCATGCAGGACGACCATTGATAAGCCGGCCATCGTGATTGTGATGATGAATAGCATCGCAAGACCGGCACAAAAACCGGCGACAGGTCCAAGCTCTTTTTTAGCGACTTCCGATAACGACTGTCCATCTTGACGCATCGAAGCGAACAAGACGACCATATCGTGGACGGCGCCACCGATGACGGCACCAATCAAGAGCCATAACAGTCCCGGTAAATAGCCGAACTGGGCAGCAAGTACAGGACCGACGAGCGGACCGGCAGCGGCGATTGCTGCAAAGTGGTGACCGAACGAAACCCATTTGTTGGTCGGGACGTAATCTTTTCCGTCCGCAAACTTATGGGCCGGTGTTTCCCGGTCCTCTTTAATTTTTAAGACTTTGACAGCCATGAATGTGCCATAGAGACGATAAACGATTAATAAAATACAAATGACGGCAATAACAATAGGTGTAGCGCTCATGCGTGGACCTCCTCATAAACTGGTATGAGAAAAGTGTACTTGATTTGGAAGCGCTTTCTTTTGTTTGTCGGATGAACCGTTCGTTTTGACCGATGACATGTCGAAAAAGAGCGGTGAACGGAAAAAAGAAAGCTCTCAAATCCCGAGAGCTTCCTTTAAGACTTTGACATACGTCCGGCTGACCGGCACATCAATCTGCTGGATCTTGATTGTATAGGCCCCGTTGAACCACGGTTCGATCGCTTCGATGGCTGCCAAATTGACGAGGTAGGAGCGGTGGACACGAAGAAAGCGGTGACCCGATAATTTTTTTTCGAGTTCCTGCAACGTATCGTTCGACGGATAGGCGTCGGAACGCGTCACAAGCTTCGTTTTTCCGTTTTCCGCGACGATGTAGTCGACATCCTGCGGGGAAAGTAATTTTAACTGATCCCCAGATTCAACGGCCAATCGTTCAATCCGCGGTGTTTTCGGCGCCGGTTTGCGCATGATTTTTTCAATGGCCCGGCTGATCCGTGACGGATCGTAAGGTTTGAGAATGTAATCGTAAGCGTTCAGTTCGAAGGCTTCGAGGGCGTGGGTATCATAGGCGGTGACGAATAAAATCGCAGGTGGGTGCGGCATCGATTGCAGGCGTTTTGCGACATCGAGTCCGCTCCCGTCAATCAGTTCGATATCCAAAAATACGAGATCCGGCTGCAACGTCCGAACGAGTTGCTCGGCTTCACCGACGTGTCCCGTTTCTGCGATGACGTCGAGTCCGGCCCGGACGACATGGTACCGCAACTCGTCCCGGGCAAGCGGCTCATCTTCAATTAGGATCGTGCGCATGGGAAACCTCCTTTCCTGTTTCAATGGGCAGATGGATGGTGATGGTCGTACCTTCTCCCGGTTGACTGGTCAACCGGAACGACCCGTTTTCAGCATACAGACTTTTAATCCGTTCGGCTGTATTGAAAAGAGCAGTGCCGGTACCGTTGGATTCGACGACTTCCCGACCGAGGCGGGTCAGCCGTTCCGCGTCGATCCCGCGTCCGTTATCGACGACTTCCAAAACGAGTTGATCCGCGGTTAACCAGGCCGTGACGCCGACATATCCGGTTTGACCAGGACTAAACGCATGCTGGAAGGCATTTTCGATCAACGGTTGGAGTACGAAAGGCGGAACAAGTAATTGTTCCATCCCGTCCTCTAAATCAATATCAACGAACGGGCGGCTAGGAAAACGGGCCGCTTCCAGTGAGATGTAGGCTTCGATATGTTCCAGTTCTTTTTGGAGCGGAATTTTCGTCGAGCGGGCACCCTGCAGGTTGCTGCGGAAAAACGTCGACAGTTCGAGCAATAAGGTCCGTGCCTGTTCGACATCTGTCCGACATAACGCGTAAATCGTATTGATGGCATTAAATAAAAAATGCGGATGGATCTGTGCTTCGAGGGCCCGGATTTCAGCATCCTTTAACAGACCGGCTTGCCGCTCGGCTTTCCCGAGGGCGAGTTGGGTCGAGAAGAGCTTGGCCAGTCCTTCGATCAATTCGACTTCGACGGCGTCGAGCAATTCAGGATGAGGATAATACACTTTGAGTGTCCCGATTGTCGTTTCGCCGATTGTTAACGGAGCAATGATGCCCGCCTGTAACGGGCAATCTGCTTTTGGACAACCGATCTCATCCCGATCGGTGACAAGCCTCAGTTGTCCGTCTGTCAAAACATGCTCCGTCGGACGGGTCGTCCAGTGCCCGCCGGATTGGTGATGGTCACTGCCGACACCGATATGTGCCAAAATGACTGATTGATCCGTCAAGGAGACCGCATCGGCGCGTGTCTGTTGTAATAAAATATCTGCCACGGCTTCCGCGGTTTGGATAGTTAAGCCGCGTGTCAAATGAGGTAAGGTCAAATCTGCGATATGCAAGGACCGTTCCGCTTCACGGGCCCGAACGTGTTCCTCTTCCCGCGCGGCGAGACGGATGATCGATAAGAACAGCCAGACGCCGAGGACGTTGACGACGGTCATCGGAAGAAAGATGAACTGGATCAGTTCGAGGGCGGCCGGGAACGGGTCGGAAAACAGAAGAATCAATGACATTTCGAAAACCATTAAAAAACCCGTCAGGCAAATCGGCAGTAATGCCTGACTGCCGAGACGGTCGCGCCAGTAGGGACGGAGTAATCCACTGACACCGCCTGCGACGACGGTCGAGAGGGCGCAGGCGAAAGCGGTAAACCCGCCAAGTGTATAGCGGTGAATCCCAACGAGGAGACCGGTGATCGTTCCACCGATCGGACCGGCGAGCAATCCGCTGATGACGACAATCATCGTCCGTGTGTTGGCGATTGCTGATGTACCGTCAACCTGTTCGAGCCAAGTGTGCGGTAAGAACTTGGCTAAATCGACCTTGACTCCCGTGTAATTACTCAAAATCCCATAGGTGGCGAAAATTAGAATCAGCAACCCAAACTGCCAGCCGGCTTCCGGCTGTTTCAGTAAACGCCGCGTCGGTCCCCACTGGGCGAGGATGAACGCTAAAATGATCATGATGCCGAGCCGTTCCAGTAAAAAGGGTATGAGTTCAAACATGACATCCCTCCATTCGTCCTAAGTGTAAACGTTACCGAAAAGGAGGACAACGAAAAAAACTCCAACCGATCCGAAGATCGTCTGGAGTTTCGTTAGTTATTATTGAGCATCTTTATCGAATGTAATTCGAGCGATCGCATCATGCTGGTGAATCGTTTCTTCGTTACGGCATTCGACGAAGAACGATGCAATCGGGTCCATTTCGTAAAGGTCGGCAGCGATTAAGCGCACCATATCTTCTACGAAACGCGGGTTTTCATAAGCCATCTCTGTAACACGCTTCTCATCCGGACGTTTCAGGACCGGGTGCAGAGGTGCTGATGCATTGGATTCCGCTGCATCAAGAAGTTCCTGTTTCCAGTTGAAATCATCGGCTTCATCGCGTAATGAAGCTTCCATTGTCACGTAACCGCGTTGGTTATGTGCACTGTATTCGCTGATTTCTTTTGAACATGGGCAGAGTGTCGTGACGTTGATTGTCAGACCGACTGATAAAGTTGCTTCGTTTGTTTCTGTGTTGACGCTGACCGTCTGCCAGACTTCCGCGTTCATCAATCCGCTGAGTCCTGTTGCCGGCGCTTTGCGTGTGAAGAACCATGGGTAACGGATTGTCAGTTGTCCTTCGGATTGTTCCATGCGCTCCGCCAGTTCGCGGGCGAATTGGATGAGTGATTCGTTTGTGACGACCCAACCTTCGTTGTGGTACTGATCCAGTTGTTCCGTCAAACGGCTCATATTGATCCCTTTACGGTCCTGGACAAGTGAAGTCGAAAGTTCAAATGTCGCAATCGTTGCTTGTGTTGTTTCGCCGTCTTGAATGACGACCGGGTGTTTGACGTTTGAGATTCCTACAGCATCGAGTGCGAAGAGGAAGTTCTTCGGTGTGTTCTGCAAGTCGATCATTTTATCTTTTTCAGTCGGCTTCGTTCCTTTAATAGGAGGAACAGAGCCAAACAGCTTGTGGCGCTCTTCTTTGGTTGGCAGTGTAACCGGGTAGGTAGACATTCGTATCGGCCCCTTTGTCCTTTTGTAGTAGTGCAAGTAGTAATAACATGACAGGAATGCTAGAGACGAGCAAGTCTGGTGATTCCGTGAATGTGTTGTCGCGACGTATCGTTGCTATGAATTTTATCACGAACCTTCCTAAAAACAAAACTTACAAGACTCGGAAGAAACAGTTTACGTATTTACAGGTATAACTTGCTTGCAATCGGGTATATTATCATATAGTATGTGTTCATGTGAACGTGTAAATGACGTATCTAATGAAAATTGATTTTCAATGAAAAATCGTAAACAGGAAGGAATGAAGTAGATGGATTGGCAGTTAGTACTTCAATATGCCTGGGTTGTCCTCGTCTTAATCGCGTTAGAAGGACTCCTTTCGGCAGATAACGCACTCGTCTTGGCCGTCATGGTAAAACATTTACCGGGCGAGCAGCAGAAAAAGGCTTTATTTTATGGATTAGCAGGAGCATTCGTTCTTCGATTTGCAGCATTGTTCGCAATCTCATTCCTCGTCGATATCTGGCAGATCCAAGCACTTGGTGCCGCCTACCTGTTAATTATGGGACTCCGGCATATTTATAAGACAATCAAAGCCCGGCGAATCGGTGAGAATCATGGTGCGGAAAATGAACTCGACGCAGAACCGAAATCAGATGAGCCGGTTTCCAGAGCCGAATTTTGGAAAACAGTCGCGAAGATTGAATTCGCTGACCTCGCGTTTGCCGTCGACTCGATTTTGGCAGCCGTCGCACTTGCCGTTGCGCTCCCAAACTGGGGAACAGGTGAAATTGGTGGCTTGAACACCGGTCACTTCGTCGTCATTTTGACAGGTGGACTGATGGGTGTCGTCCTGATGCGTTTTGCAGCCCGCGTCTTCGTTAAGTTACTGGCGGAACGTCCGGGTCTTGAAACAGCAGCATTCGCCATCGTTGCCTGGGTCGGTGTAAAACTTGCGGTTCTCGCACTCGAACACCCGAAATACCATTCATCAATCGAAGGCACGATTTTCGAAGCATTGAAACTTCCAGAAGGATTCGCACACAGCACACCGTGGCAAATCTTCTTCTGGACCGTCATGGTGGGTCTCGCACTTTGGGGCTGGTTCTCTTCTCCAAAGACGAAATCAAATCCCGATGCTGAAAAGAAAGTCGAAAAAAATCTGTAATCTTCATCAGGCTCTCCTTCCGGGGGAGTCTTTTTTTGTCTAATCATCCGGAAGTTTGGGTAAAAAGAACAGTCAGATTCAAGTGTTCAGTCTTTTGCTTTTAGATAAGCGGCCTTATAATAAACTTACTGAACAAAAAGGGGATTCGTTTTTATGGATATTGGATTAATTACACAGTATGCGACGGTTGGACTTGTTTTAATCATCTTACAAGGTCTGCTGTCAGCCGATAACGCCATGGTCATGGCTGTTCTCGTGCGTCCGTTACCGGACGATCAACGTAAAAAAGCACTGTTTTATGGATTGATCGGAGCACTTGTCCTGCGTTTCGTCGCGATTTTCTTTGCGTCGTACTTAGCGACGATTTGGGAGTTGCAGGCGCTCGGCGCAATTTATCTGTTCTATGTGGCGTTCAAGGGGATTGTCGAAGCCCGTTCGAACAAACATCAGATTCCGGAGTCCGCTTCTGCTAAAAAAGCATCACCGAATTTCTGGTGGACAGTCGTCAAAGTCGAATTCTCCGACTTGGCGTTTGCGGTCGATTCAACGCTTGCAGCCGTTGCGATGGCAACGACGTTACCGATGATTGGCGGAACAATTGGCGGTTTGAACACAGGACAATTCTGGGTTGTCTTCTTCAGCGGAATCATCGGACTTGTCATCATGCGTTACTTTGCCAGCTGGTTTGTTGTCTTGTTACAAAAACGACCAGGTATCGAAGAAGCGGCCTTTTGGCTTGTTGCCTGGGTCGGCGTCAAGTTGGTCGTTATGACGCTTGCGCATCCGTCGATTCACGTCTTACCGCATGAATTTCCGGAAAGTACGCTTTGGCAGACGATTTTCTGGGTCGTCCTCGCCTTGATTTTAGTACTCGGTTGGTTCAGAAGCGGTCCGAAAACAGACAAATAATAATTCGAAACGGACAGGGTCATCATTCCTCTGTCCGTTTTTTATGAGGAGAGATGACAATGCAAAACGGTAATTTTATTCGTATGCTGACACGGATGCAAAATGTCCCGCGCTGGGATGAATACGCACCACGTTTTCCAGATAATGCGGCAAGTCACAGCTTCCGCGTCGCGTTATTCAGTTTGATGGCGAGTTATCTTGAAGAAGAGGCGACAGACATCAAATACGATCGGTTGACGTTACTCGGGAAAGCCCTGTTCCACGATATGAATGAGGTCATCACAGGACCGATTAAACACCGGACAAAAAAAGAACCGACCTTGCATGCGCACATCCAGGCGATGGAGCGGCAGGCGAGTGAAAAACTCGTAGCGTTGCTGTCGAAGTCCCTTCAACCGGATTTTACGAATTATCTGGTGTTCGCAGAAGACGACTCGCCGGAAGGACAGCTTGTCGAAGCGATTGATACATTTGATGCGATGTTGTTTGCGAAGAGGGAAGCGGAAGTAACGGGATCCGCATTTTTCCTTGCGAAGACGAATGAGCTCAAAGCGGCACTCGAAATCCATCCGTCGCCTGCCATCCGGACGTTAACCGCATCAGTTTGGGCAAAAGATGATATGTCGCGTTTCATCGATAACGTCTTGATGATGGATACGATCCGCCGCTGGAAAGGGCGCTTCAATACGATTGACGACAATGATGCAACCCATGCGTTTCGTGCGGCGTCACTCGGATTGTTCAACGGCTTGATTGAGTCCAAAAAGTACGGAGTCAACATCAATACGGCAGAAGTCGTATCGCGTCTGTTGTGTCATGACCTGGTTGAAGGGACAACAGGCGATGTCCTCGGTCCCGTCAAGCATGCGACGCCGGTCACGGCAGCGGCTTTTGAAGCCTATGAGCGAACGGAAGGCGAAGCGTTGATTAATCTGTTGCCGTCTTCAATGCGAAAAGAATTTCATCGGTTCGTCGTCGAAGCGAAAGACGAGACGTACGAAGGACAGATGGTTGATGTCGTCGATAAGCTCGATGCGTTGATCAAGATGAATATGGAACGGAAATTGAATGGTGTGGAATATGAGACCGGTTACCGGGCGCAGTTGAAGAAAGTCCAAACGGTCTATGAAAATCCATCCGTCGTCTTTTTCCTGGCGTATGTCTTGCACGATTTGGATTATGTGACATCTTAAATAAAGGAGGAAAATCATGACGAACACTTCACCGATTCAAACGAAACGATTGACTCTAATCCTGATTTTAGGATCACTCGCCGCACTCGGTCCACTGTCGATTGACATGTATTTACCGGCATTTCCCGATATGTCGCGTTCATTTGGCGCCAGTGCTTCCTCGATTCAACTCAGCTTGACGGCCTGTATGCTCGGGATGGCACTCGGGCAGATCAGCGTCGGTCCGCTCAGTGATGTCCGGGGACGGAAACGTCCGTTGCTCCTGGCGTTATCTGCGTATTTACTGGCATCACTTGCCTGTGCCTTTGCGCCAACGATTGAAGTGCTGATTGCACTGCGGTTTGTCCAAGGCGCAGCCGGTGCATCGGGGATCGTCATTTCACGGGCGATTGTCCGCGATTTATTCGAAGGACCCGAACTGACGAAGTTTTTTGCGGCATTATCACTGGTCAACGGAACGGCACCGATTCTGGCACCGATCATCGGCGGACAGATTTTACGGTTCGGCGATTGGCGTATCGTCTTTTATCTGCTGGCCGTCTTAAGTACGTTAATGCTGATTGCCGTTGCATTCCGCTTGCCGGAAACCCTGCCTGTCCATCACCGAGTTGAAGGGAATTTGAAGACGACGTTCCAAACGTTTGGACGGCTGTTATCGGACCGGACCTTCATCGGGTATGCCTTTGCCCAAGCCTTTGCAATGGGCGCGATGTTCGCTTATATTTCCGGTTCACCGTTCGTCTTACAAAACATCTACGGCGCAAGCCCGCAACAATTCAGTTTCCTGTTTGGTCTGAACGGCATCGGAATCATTTTGGCAGCACAAACCGCCGGACGGTTGGCCGGACGCGTCGACAGTGAAAAGATGATGCGGATTGCCTTGACAGTCGTCGCTATGGCCGGAATCTGTCTGTTTCTTGCCCTGACGTTATCCGATTCCTTGATTCTCGTCATGATTCCGCTGTTCTTCGTCGTCTCGAGTGTCGGGATGATTTCGACGCTCGGTTTTACCTTGGCAATGCAGAATTATGGTTCGACAGCAGGAAGTGCGTCCGCGTTGCTCGGTTTGTTACCGATGCTTGTCGGCTCACTTGTCTCACCGCTTGTCGGCGTGATGGGGGAAGAGTCGGCGTTACCGATGGGCTTGATCATCATGACACTTGATTGTCTGGCATTGCTCGTGTATACCTTACTGATTGTCCGAAGAAATCAATAAAAAGATGCATTCAATGAAGCCGATTCCTTTTTGAGGAAATCGGTTTTTTTGTTGAAGACTGTATTGGAAGAAATGCTGTCAGAAAAAATCAGTGGATTTTGAAACTATTTCCAAAAATAAACCGTAAATAAAGAGGAGCTCAGCACAGAAGAGAGGAGCAGGCGGATGAAAAAACGATCTCTTTCGGATACACGGCCGGTATCTGAACCGAAGAATCAGAGGACACTGGAGAGTTTATTGGCGCGGCATTACGCGGCACAAAAAAAGTATGCCCGCAGATGTCAGGAAGCAGACAGTCCACGGGAAAAAGAATTAGCCGAATTGTTATATGAAGAAAATCGTCATGCGTACCTTCAAGCTTACCGGCAACTGTACGGATCGAATCCGTTTATCGAGGTGACCGAAGATGGACGTTAGTACGCTTTATCTGTATGCCCTTGCCGCTGCGGCCTGTGGTGTTTTACTGTCTGTCGTTTTTTCAGACTTGATTCCCGGTATTGATCAAATCTTTCATCCGACGTTAATCCTGTCCTTTGTCATTTTGACATCTGCTTTTGGATTTGGACTCGAGCATCTGACGTCACTTGGTTCGCTCGTTATTTTGCTGATCAGTGCCGGTATCAGTCTCATCTTGACGTCTTTGTTGCATTTATTCATTTTTGTACCGCTTGCGAAAGCGGAGCAATCCATCAGTTTTTCGGAACAGACGCTTGAAGGACGCAGTGCCATCGTCATCCTCCCGATTCCGGAGGACGGCTACGGTGAAATTCTCGTCGATGATGTGTCAGGACGGATTGCCAAATCCGCCGTTCTTTTTGAAGGTCCGGCTCTGGCACAAGGAACAAAAGTCATCATCATTGAAATTAAACAAGGCGTGGCGCATGTCATGACCTATCCTACGCAGTGGAAAGAGGAGATGTTTTCATGAATCCGATTATTATTGTAGCAATCATAGCCGGCGCACTGATTTTAGCGCTGATCGCCTTATTCGTCACAAAGTACCGCACAGTCGGACCGGAAGAAGCGTTGATCGTGTCCGGGAGTTATCTCGGGAACAGTCCGACCGTCAACACTGATGAATCCGGCAACCGGGTCAAAATCATCCGTGGCGGCGGAGCGTTTATCTTACCTGTCTTTCAACAAGCATCCCCGCTCAGTCTGCTGTCGAGCAAGCTCGAAGTGACGACACCGGAAGTCTATACAGAGCAGGGTGTTCCGGTCATGGCAGACGGGACAGCCATCATCAAAATCGGCAGCTCGATTTCGGAAATCGCGACGGCAGCCGAACAATTTCTCGGGAAATCAAAAGAAGACCGCGAAGGCGAAGCACGGGAAGTCCTTGAAGGGCACTTACGGTCAATCCTCGGTTCGATGACAGTTGAAGAGATTTACAAAAACCGTGATAAGTTTTCGCAGGAAGTCCAACGGGTCGCGTCACAGGATTTAGCGAAAATGGGACTGATCATCGTATCGTTTACGATCAAAGACGTCCGCGATAAGAACGGTTATTTGGAATCACTCGGGAAACCCCGCATTGCCCAGGTCCGCCGCGATGCCGATATCGCAACAGCCGATGCAGAAAAAGAAACACGGATTAAACGGGCAGAAGCCTCAAAAGATGCGAAAAAAGCTGAACTCGAACGGGCAACGGAAATTGCGGAAGCGGAAAAAGAAAATCAACTGAAGATGGCCGATTACCGCCGTGAGCAGGATATCGCGAAAGCAAAAGCCGACCAAGCGTATGATCTTGAGAATGCCCGCGCTCAGCAGGAAGTCACGGAACAACAAATGCAAATCAAAATCATCGAACGTCAGAAACAAATTGAACTCGAAGAACGCGAAATTCTCCGCCGTGAGAAACAATACGATGCGGAAGTGAAAAAACGAGCTGACGCGGACCGTTACTCCATCGAGCAGGCGGCCCAGGCCGACCGGGCGAAACAATATGCGGAAGCCGATGCGACGAAATACCGGATTGAAGCCTCTGCGAAAGCCGACGCCGAACGGATTCGTCTCGATGGTCTGGCGAAAGCGGAAGCCGAACGGGCGCAAGGGGAGACGGAAGCGGATATCATCCGTCTGAAAGGTCTCGCGGAAGCGGAAGCGAAAGAAAAGATCGCGCAAGCATTCGAACAGTTCGGACAAGCGGCGATTCTCGACATGGTCGTCCGGATGATGCCGGAATATGCGAAACAGGTCGCAGCACCACTCGGCAACATCGACAAGATTACAGTCGTTGATACAGGGAGCGGCGAGGGCGGCGGAGCAAACCGGGTGACCGGATATGCCACCGATTTGATGGCTTCGTTGCAGGAAACACTTAAAGCATCATCCGGCATCGACGTGAAAGACTTGATTGAAAACTTCTCGGGTAAAGGAACGGCGAAACCGTTGACGGTCAACTTAAATCAAGGGGAACCGGTGACGTCGGGAACGAAGTCTGAATGAAACCGAACGTTGTCTTGACAGCGTTGCTTTTACTGGTCGCGGTGAATCTTGTTTTCCCGCTTTCGACACTCGTCCTTGTAGCGCTCGGTGTGGCGTTCGGGCTGTATAAAGGCTATACATCAGAGGGCGGGTTTAACTCAATCTTTAATGTAAAACGTGTCTCGTACTCGCTCCGCCATCCGCTGACGCGCGCGGAAGCGGCGGCGGCCGGTCTGTTCGGTCTGTTGACGACAGATATCCCTTACTGGTGGAATGAAATCCGGTCGGGGTTATCGCTTCAAGGCGTTGGTTATTTATTATTTGAATGGGTGACATTGCTCTTGTTTGTGTATGTCATGTTCCGCTTTTTGTTGCTCGGACTTTTTGAGCCGGGAAAAGAACGGACTCCAACAGGACTAACCGAATAAAACGATTGTACCAGGTAACAAAAAATCCGAATGCTCCCATCCCTCTGTCAATAAGAAGAGGTGGGGACATTCGGATTTTTTAATGATGAATCAGGCCGGTAAATCATAACCGATGACGATTAATCCGGGACCGGTGTGAGAACCGATCGCGGCTCCAGCGACTGTGATCAGGATTTCACTCGGTGAGAATTGGGATTCAATCAACTGTTTCAGTTGTTCCGCCCGTTCGATTGAATCGCCATGACCGATGATGATCCGGTGTCCATCAATGGATGGACGTGCTTCTTCCATCCATTCGACAATCCGGTTCATGACTTTTTTCTGACCGCGGATCTTTTCTTTTGGAATCAGTTTCCCGTCTTCGACCGTCAAAAGTGGAAGAATCGACAGTAAACCACCGATGAAAGCACTGGCCCGCGAAACACGGCCGCCCCGCATCAGGTATTCGAGCGATTCGACAGTAAACAAATGACGGACGGTATTGATTTTTTGTTCGGCATACGCTTTTGTTTCCTCAAACGAATGGGTTTTCGCAAATTCAGCGACATCTAACACGAACAGTCCTTGACCGGTCGAGGCTGTTTTCGTGTTGATGATGGCATAGGGGACATCCGGATACGTTTCAGCAAGTTCTGCTGCAAGCATCGTTGCGGTTTGATACGTACCGGATAGTTCGCTTGAGAAAGCCAGATAGATGAACGATTCACCTTGTTTAAAGTGTTCTGTAAAGACTTCGACCATCCGTGACACTTCTACTTGAAACGTCTTTGGTGCCGCCCCGTTCCGCATTTTTTCATATAATTCGACCGGTGAAATCGATTCGCCGTCGAAAAATGTCTCTTCGTCAATCAACACGCCGAACGGCATGACGGTGAAGCCGTAAGCGTCTAGTAATTCTTTAGGTGCATCAGCACCGCTGTCAGTAATAAAACGTACCATGTTCGTTCTCTCCTTTATCAACCTAGGACTTTTTCATTTCGATCCAACATCCGACCCAGGTTTACACCGAAGCGTTCGTTCTCGACCTCGCTCAAGACGGACGGTGTGAGTGTCGCGCCAAGTTCCATCAAGGAGCGGTAAACACGTACCAAGCAGTCTTCGACCGTGAAGGGGAGTTGCAACAGCTCTTCCAAAGAGGCCATTGTTTCGGGAACGACTGTCGGATACACGAACTTGGTCGCTTCTCCTTGTAGGGCGGCAGCGTAAAAATCACGGACAAGTTGCGCCCGGGCACTGCCACTGCCGTTCACGCAGAGGTAAATTTGAACCGCGACGCCTCCGCGGACACGCCGCTGTGAAATACCGGCGAACTTTTTGCCGGCAATCGATAAATCATAGGATCCGGGGCAATATGATCCGACGACCTCACCGGCGACGATGGCATCGGTTTCTTCGGCGAACATCTGCCGGACAAGGGCGAGCATTGCTTCATAGCCGCTGTCGATATCGATTCCACCGCGTTCCGGGAGGACAAGCGAGATGTTCAGGACACCGGCATCGAGCACGACGGCCAGCCCGCCGGAATTGCGTATGACCGGTTGAAAACCATGGGCGTGTAAGACGTCGATTCCATCATCGAGATGAGGGAGACGCGCATCTTGAATCCCAAGGACAACCGTTTCATGGTGGACCCAGGAGCGGATGGCGGCACCCTCTGTAGCGACGGAGGCGCATAAAGTATCGTCCATTGCAAACGATTGTGTCGCATGAAAGGTGTTTCCGAGTGACGTTTGATCAAAAATACGATAATGTTCTTGTTTTAAGAGTTCGATTCCCATAGGCTCGTTCCTTTTTTTCTAGATTTGCGACATTATTATAGCATACGGCAGTGCAAACTTTTTAATAAGAAGCCAGTGAAGCAACAGGAACGGACCGTTTCAAACCGAACTATGAACTATAACGACAGAGAACGAGCCATTAAAGGAGAGAGTGTATGTATCAGTCACTGGGACAACTAAAGGAAACGAAAGTATTCAAAGATCCCGTTCATCGCTACATCTATGTCAGCGATCAATTGATCTGGCAATTGATTGGAACGAAGGAATTTCAGCGTTTGCGCCGGATCAAACAACTGGGAACGTCATTTTTGACATTTCATGGAGCGGAGCATACACGGTTCCATCATTCGCTTGGTGTATATGAGATTACCCGGCAACTGATTGACGTCTTTAACGGCCGGGCGGACTGGGACGACCAGTACCGGGAGCTGACATTGGTCGCGGCCCTGTTACACGACGTCGGGCACGGACCGTTCTCCCATGCTTTCGAAAACGTCTTTGGTGTCGATCATGAAGAATGGACGGAACGGATCATTCTCGGGGATACGGAAATCAAACAGGTCCTCGATCAAGTCGGGGAAGGGTTTGCGGAAGAAGTCGCCTCGATCATCAATAAAACGCATCCGAATCAATTGCTCGTGACGATGATTAGTTCCCAACTTGATGTCGACCGGATGGATTACTTATTGCGGGATGCCCATTTTGCCGGTGTCAGCTACGGAAAGTTTGACCTCGAACGGATGCTGCGTGTCCTGCGTCCGGCACCGAATCAGATGGTCGTCAAGCAATCCGGGATGCATTCAATCGAAGACTACATCATGCGTCGTTATCAGATGTACTGGCAGGTCTATCTCCATCCGGTCACACGGTCGAGCGACTATTTATTAAAAGCGATTCTTGAACGGGCAAAAGAACTGTATACGAGCGGGTACGCGTTTACGATTGATCCGGTTCATTTAAGTCCGCTCTTTACGAAGCGGATGTCTTTAAAAAATTATCTGGCTCTCGACGAAACCATCGTCTATTTCTACTTCCAACAGTGGGCGGAAGAAGAGGATGCGGTGTTAAGTGATCTGGCACGACGGTTCGTTGACCGGAAATTATTCAAATACGTCGATTATCCGGCAGAAAAACGTGCCCGTGTCCACGAGAAACTCTGTACGTTATTTGAAAAAATCGGGCTCGATCCCACTTATTATCTGCTCGAAGACAAGCTCAGCCGTCTGCCGTACGACTTATACGGTGATAACGGGGAAATCAGTAAACAACCGATCATGCTGCAAATGAAAAATGGTCAGATGAAAGAGATTTCGCAAGTTTCACCGCTTGTTCAAGCGATTGCCAATTCACGGCAAACGGATGAAAAGTTGTTTTATCCGCAAGAAATTCTGCATGATTTACGGGAATTTGCGAATGAGAAGATGCAAATCGATCAATTGTTACTCGGAGAAGACGTATGAATGAGATCATCGCAACGATTTTGCGGCGAGTCGGCTTGGAAGGGGAACCGGTTATTCCCTTAAAGGGAGCGACTTCCTCGTACGTATTCCGAGCGGGCGATAGCGTTTTTCGAATTCATACCAATGCTACCTGGCTTAAACAGGAACCGGACCTCGTCGCGCACGAGGTCTTTGCGTTACAGGCGAACGGAAGTCTCGGTCCGGATGTCGAACATTATCAAATGACGTGGGAAGGGGAGATACCGCCCTGGATTCAAATGACGCGTGTACCGGGAGAGGTCCGGCTTGAGCCCTTAAATCGAACCTATCTCAAACAACTGGCAAAAACGTTAGCTGCGATTCACCGATTGCCGGTCCCGGAAGACCGGTATCGGTATGCACCGTACGCGACGAAACGAACGGTTCCTTCGTGGGGAGTCCGAAAAGACGTCTGGCGACGGGCCGCGGCAGAACCACCGTCCGCGAGTCAGCAAATCCGGTTCATTCACCGTGATTTCCATCCGGTCAATGTGTTATACGAATCAGCTGAAAAGTATAACGTAGTCGACTGGATTAACGCCTGTATCGGACCCATTGAAGTCGACGTCGCCCATTGCCGATTGAATCTGGCATTGCTTGAATCGATCGAAGCAGCCGATCAATTTTTAGCAGAATATATTGCCTGCAGTGGATTTTCGTACGATCGAAAATGGGATTTAACCGCTGTTTTTGATTTTGAACCGGACACCGTCGATGTTTATGCCGGTTGGAAAGCATATGGGAAGACGAACATCAGTCAGGGCAATGTTCGGGAACGGATGGAAAACATTGTATTGAAAGTTTATGAAAATGACGAAAGCGGTTACTAAATGAACTTTACCCCTTGCAGTTCTTCCGAATGTTGATTATTCTAGTACTTGGGAAAGAGATTGAACGTCAGACCTCGTACTTATGTACAACTGATAAAATAAACTATGGATTGAGGGATAGTTCGTGAAATATTTAATCGCACTACTAGGACTTGTCATCGTGTTCGGTTTGGCATACCTTGTCAGCAGCAACCGTAAAGGCATCAAATTGAAACCGCTTGCGGTCATGCTAGTACTTCAGCTTGTACTTGGATACATCCTCTTGAATACGTCGTTCGGATATATCGTCATTAAAGGTGTCGCTCAAGTCTTTGAAAAATTGCTTAGTTATGCCGCAATCGGAATCAACTTCGTCTTCGGCGGATTAGCGAACGAAGGTGCACAGCCATTCTTCATCAACGTCCTGTTACCAATCGTTTTCATCTCGGCTCTGATCGGGATTTTACAGTTCACGAAAATCTTACCGCTCTTGATGCGCGGAATCGGATTTGTTCTTTCGAAAATCAACGGAATGGGACAACTCGAGTCATATAATGCCGTAGCATCAGCAGCCATCGGTCAATCGGAAGTCTTCATCACTGTTAAAAAACAAATCGGTAAATTACCGCCGCAACGTCTATACACATTGTGTGCGTCGGCGATGTCGACGGTATCGATGTCAATCGTTGGAGCATACATGACGATGGTCGAACCGAAATATGTCGTTACAGCAATCGTCTTGAACCTGTTTGGTGGATTCATGATCGTTTCAATCATCAACCCGTATACAGTCGATCCAAAGGAAGACATTTTGGAAATCGTCGAAGAAAAACAAACGTTCTTCGAAATGCTCGGCGAATACATCATGGATGGATTCAAAGTCGCCATCATCGTCGGAGCGATGTTGATCGGGTACAATGCCTTGATCGGAATGGTCAACGATATCTTCCTGATGGTGCTCGGCATCTCATTCCAGGATATTCTCGGTTATATCTTCGCACCGTTTGCTTTCATCATGGGGATTCCATGGGCAGAAGCGGTCAGTGCAGGTAGTGTCATGGCAACGAAATTGATTACAAACGAATTCGTCGCGATGCTCAGCCTGCCTGAATATGCAAAAGAATTCTCAGCACGGACACTTGGAATCGTTTCGGTCTTCCTGATTTCATTCGCGAACTTCTCGTCGATCGGGATCATCGCGGGTGCTGTCAAAGGACTCGACGATCGTCAAGGAAGTGTTGCAGCGAGCTTCGGCTTGAAACTGCTTTACGGCGCAACACTTGTCAGCGTCTTGACGGCAATCGTCGTCAGTATCTTACTTTAATCGCATGCAAATGACAGACTTGTCATGGCGTAAAACAAAGAAGGACCCGATTTCGAATCGGGTCCTTCTTTGTTTAAGCTGTTTTTAACCACGGGAAGCAATACCGACCCGTTCACGATGGAACAGTCCTTCGGCGTACACTTCGTAAGCAAAGCGGGCGACATTCATTCTTGGAATCGGTCCGGTTTCATGCGTGAATCGATTGGATTCAATCAAGACGTCCTCGATTGCATCTTCTTCAACGAGTTGTGTCGGGCAAATGATCGTATAGTCGACATCCGCATCCTTTAACGTCAAGTAGGCTTTCAGATGGTCTTCTGCCGCAATCGTCGAGCGGCGACGGGATTCACTCGCCTGGAACCGGTATTTTCCCGGTTCTTCCGAAGCATCGAGGATGCCGGCTGTTCCGACGAACACGATTCGTTCGATTTGTTGTTCCTTCATCTTGATGATGAGGTGGGGAACCGCAACGGACAGAATTTGTTTTTGATCCGTTCCTAAACAACTGAAGACGGCAGTCGTTCCTTCGATAACCTGTCCGAGATCGTCTGCATCCGTTGCATCCCCTTGAAGGATTGTCAATTGGGGATGGTCCGGCAGTCCATGCTGTTCCGATCGAACGAGGGCCCGGACGTCATGACCTTTCTCTAGTAATAAATCCAGTAAAGGGCGTCCTGTACGTCCTGTTGCGCCAAGTATGCTTACTGTTGCCATGATGCTTCATCCTTTCTGTGATACGTATATGGAACAGGAGGAACGATGGGTTAGATCGTTCCTCCTGAAAAGTGTTCATTTATCAGCGAACATGACGCCGGCTTGACCGTAATCGGTTTTCTCCATCTCTTCAATAAAAACCGTGATATTTTCTTTTGGCGCATCAACGGATTCAGAAACGGCCGCTGTGACTTTTTCAATCAATGCACGTTTTTGTTCCACTGTGCGTCCCGATAACATTTTGACTGTAACGTAAGGCATGTGAAATTCCTCCTCTTAGCATAAGTACAATACGCCATCAGTATACCGTACGTCACCCGGGTTCCGTCAAACCGCACATGGAAATTGGAAAAGATGGGTATAGAACAGGAGTAGTCTGTCGGAAGCAAGAAGTAGGTACTTAAGAAATGATGAGGATGAGGTGAGAGCATGGAAATGGAACCGGTGATTCGTAAAAAAATCCATACGCTACTGATTTTTGACCGCGCTTTACCAGAAGACAACACATACCCGTTATCAGGCGCAAAAGGTCTCGAAGTCGCAGATGTTTTGTTTGATCAAAATATTCCGTTTGGACGGCTCGTAACGGATAAGGAATTGGCAGCGCTTGTCGGAAATGAAGAAGCAAAACGCTACGGGATGTTGACGTTGCTTCGGGATGAGGACCGCTTCAAACCGATTTTTCAAAATCGTAAACCGACAACTGACATCGAAGACGAGTTGGCAGAGCGGATTCGGGAACTGGCCAAGCAATTACGGGCGATTCGTTCGAAATGTTCATCACTGGAGCGGATTGTTCTGTTCGGTCGTGCCTCGCAAACATTGTATGACCGGGCATTGGTGCAACTGGAAGAGCTGAATCCACCCGCTCACGAAGAGCTCACGTCCCTCGAATGTCTGCGGTTACCAACGATCCGTCGTGTCACCCGGGAGCAGCTCGAGATACTCAAACGGTAAACGAAGGCTTGCACCGACTGTTGGATGCGGTATGATAGAAGCAACAGTAGTAAAAGGGGACAAGTAAACGATGGAAAAGAAAATTAACTTCAATATCATTTCAGATAACTCAACGGACGGGCATGGTGGATTTGGTGTCGGAACACTTAGTCTGAACAGCATGTCACCGGTCATCATCTCACCGGAAGACGGTGAAGCCTATATCGATATGGGTGCGATGCATGCGAAAGCAGCCATCGAGAAACGGATTAAATTCACGACGGACAAGGCGGATTCACCAAACGGAAAGCTGTACTGGATCGTTTGGGTGACGGTCGGCCGGAAACCGGAAGGATTTTATTACGGCGGCGTCGCAGCGTGTGACCTGTTAGTCGATGTCGAAGCACGTCGCGGCTTTAAGATCTTGGCGGATCATGTCAATAAGATGGATAAATCTTTAAAAGGACGGATTGTCGTCGATCATATGGACGAAACGTCGAAACACTTATTGCGTGACTTCCTGCAGACACATAAACCGGAGATGTGGGAAAATGCCGAGCCGGAATTACATGAAGCACTCGCTTAAAAATAAAAGTGCCGACTCTGTAAAAGAGTCGGCACTTTTTTTATGAATCATGTACGTAACGTCACGACGATCAACTCGGGATGATTAAAGATCCGGAACGGAAATAAACTGTTACCGAGACCGCGGCTGATGATCAGCCGTGTGTTCTCCATCGTATGTTGTCCGGCGGTCAGGTCAGGGAAAAACCCTTGACCGGGGGCATACATCCCGTCCGTGAACGGCAGGCGGATCTGTCCGCCGTGGGCATGACCGGATAATACGAGGTCCACCTTGCGTTCCGCATATAACGGCAAATATTCCGGACGGTGCGCCATCAACAGCTGGAAGGAACGGGTCTCGGCAGTCGACTGGGCTTGATCGAGACTTTGACGGATGCCGTCCGGCTCCTGCAGTCCTTCACTCCAACGGGTCGTCGTCGGATCGTCAATTCCAAGCAACTCAATGAACTGACCGTCTCGTTCAAGCGGAACGGACGTATTGCGAAGAACGGTGACACCAAGTCGTTCAAGCTTCGGTAAAATCGTCAAATTCAGACGGACTTCATGATTGCCTGTCACGAAATAAACCGGATAGTCCGGTGTCAGTTGTTTCATCAGCAGGAGGGCTTCTTCTTCTCCGTTTCGTCTGGAATCAATCAAGTCACCCGTCATTAAGATGACATCCGGCTGCAGTTTATTCACTTTTTTCAAAAGAACCTTTTGACGGGAACCAAAGGATTTACCATGCAAATCGGCAATCTGTAAAATCTTATAGTCATTAAACGCGGCAGGTAATTTATCCGATTGAACCGTTACTGCCGTCGTGTCGATTTGATTATTTTCCCGGTACAAAAACCAGCTGCTGAGAGCGAGAATGCCGATGGGAATAAACCATTTTTTCTTGACGCGCAAGTCCTCACCCCTTTTCTTATATTCAGCATACCAAAAAGACCCTGACTTCCGCATGACGGAAGACGGGGTCTGACTGCAGTTAGGCTTCTTTTTTCAACTCGTCGGCTGATTTCGCAGCGTCCGGTTCATTGGACAGATCCATGAACAGGGCAATGACCATCATCCCGACGACGAAGATGAACGGGAAGGCGGCAAGAACGGCTGCGGCCTGCAAGGCGCTGAGTCCACCTGAGTACAGGAGAACAGCTGCAATCGATGACTGGATGATTCCCCAAGTCAACTTGATGCGGAGACTCGGCAACAGACTACCGCCGGAAGATAACATCCCAAGGACATATGTCGCGGAGTCGGCAGACGTGATGAAGAACGTCGTGATCAAGAAGACAGCAATGATACTGAGGAATGTTCCGAGACCACCGAATGTTTCGAACAAGGCGAACATACCGGTTTCGACCCCTTTTTCGTTGACCGTTGAAATGAGATCAACATTATTGAACAGTTCGTTCCAGATCGCGGATCCACCGAAAACGGAGAACCACAGTAAACCGAAAATCGTCGGTACGAGCATGATACCAAGAACGAACTCACGAATCGTCCGTCCTTTTGAGACACGGGCGATGAACGTTCCGACGAACGGCGACCAGGAAATCCACCATGCCCAGTAGAAGATTGTCCAGTCATTGATCCATCCTCGTTCATCGGGATTGAAGGCTGACGCCCGGAAGCTCATTGTCGGTAGGTTTTGCAAGTAAGCACCTGTCGTTTGAACAAACAGATCCATGATGAAGCTGAACGGTCCGAGGAACAGAACCCCAACCATCAAGAGGATCGCCAAGACAATATTGGCGTTGCTCAAGCGGACGATTCCTTTATCAAGACCGGAAGCGGCACTCATCATATAGAGGACGGATACGACTAAAATGATGATTAATTGGGTCATGAAGGAGTTCGGGATGCCGTCGACAAGGAAGTGAAGTCCACCTGAAATTTGTTGGGCTCCGAGACCGAGTGACGTGGCAACACCAAATGCAGTTGCGACGATGGCAAGTACTTCAACCGTTCCTTTACCGGCCGCTTCGTACTTCGGTTTCATCAGGGAAGCAACGGTATCACCGATTGTGGCCGGACGTCCTTTACGGAACGTCGAGTAAGCGATGGCGAGGGCGACGACCGCATAGAGTGCCCACGGATGCAGACCCCAGTGGAAAAAGGAATAACGCATGGCGAGTGGAGCAGCATCTGTCAGGTCGTTTGTCGCGACCGGGGGGGTATGAAAATGGGTCAGTGGTTCTGAGACACCCCAAAAGACTAAACCAATCCCCATACCGGCACTGAACAGCATCGCGAACCAGGAAATTAAACCGTATTCCGGACGATCGGAATCTTTACCGAGTCGGATTGAGCCGAAACGGGAAAAAATGAGAAAGATAGCAATTAATAAAAAGGCACTCATACCAAAAAGATAAAGCCAGCCGAAGCCGTTCGAAACAAAGCTTTGGGCGATGCCTGTGACATTTCCGAGATTTGCGGCACCAATGAGTGATTCAGGCAAGATTCCCCATATGGTAAAGAGCACACAGAAAATGACAGAGATGATAAAGACATTTGTAATTTTACTTTTTCGTTTATTTTCCATCGTGATCAACACCTTCTTTCGAATTTTACATGTAGTTTTGTAACTCTTTTAGACAACGACATTAGTAATACCCGTGTCATTTGAAAACAAAACCTTATCACGCAAGTTCTAACCGTAACAAAGTTGGAGCGGACTGGCAAACGAAAATGGGTAATGATGGGAAGGAAGGGGTCAAGAAACAAAGCGTTGTAATCTAGAAAAACCCTGGAATAAAGCCTTTGAATTGATGAAACAGACAGAATGAAAAAGTTTGATTATTTATTATTTCCCGGTTCTTCTATTTTGTAACATGCATTTAAGATACATTGATGAAGCAAAATAACAGACGGAGTGAAACTGGTTTGATATCGTATCAGGTAGTCATCATATTACTCAGGAGGAATCAGTCATGAATCACGATCAGACAAAACAACAGATTATCGATGCTTTTCAGTTCCGTCATGCGACGAAATCATTTGATCCGACTAAAAAAATACCGGCGGATGATTTTCAATTTATCCTCGAAACAGCCCGTCTTTCACCGAGTTCTTTCGGATACGAACCATGGAATCTGCTTGTCATTCAAAATGAAGCCGTTCGAAATGATATTCGGGACGTCTCATGGGGCGCACAAGGTCAATTGCCGACAGCGAGCCACTACGTCATCTTCCTCGCCCGGACAGGTGGACAGATGCAACCGGACGGGGCGCACGTGAAACATATGATGGATGTACTCGGTCTGTCGGATGAAGCAAAAGCCGGCCGGACAAAACGGTATGGTCTGTTCCTCGAAGAAGATTTCAAGATTGGGGATAATGAAAAGGCGATGACCGATTGGTCGGCGAAACAAGCCTATATCGCGCTCGGAAACATGATGTCGACAGCAGCGCAAATCGGCATCGACTCGTGTCCGATTGAAGGATTCAATCAGCAGGCGGTGGAACAGATTCTCGAACGGCACGGTGTGCTCGACCGGTCTGTTTTCACCGTACCGGTCATGGTCGCATTCGGCTACCGAGCGGATGAACCAAAACGGTCGAAGCAGCGTCGGTGCCTGGATGAAATCGTCACGTTCGTCGACTAAAAAAACAGTCGAATCTTTTCGAATTATATAGAAGTTTCTTTCAAAGTCCGGTATACTCGCATTTGTATGATTAAGAAGCGCCGTAAACGCCACTCGCATACGAACAACTTTTGTCTTGATGAAAGAAAGGGGTTCTATCGCAAATGGAACAAAAATTAAAGTTATGGTTCACGGAACACCAAACGGAAGATTACGGTATCACATTCCGTGTCAACCACGTTTATGAGAGCGAACAAACGGAGTTTCAACGCCTGGAGATGGTTGAGACGGACGAGTTCGGTACGATGTTGTTGCTTGACGGAATGGTCATGACGACAGATCGTGATGAGTTTGTCTATCACGAAATGGTCGCACACGTTCCACTCTTCACACACCCGAATCCAAAATCGGTTCTGGTCGTTGGTGGAGGAGACGGCGGAGTCATCCGTGAAGTCTTGAAGCATCCATCTGTTGAGAAGGCGGTTCTTGTCGAAATCGACGGAAAAGTCATCGAATACTCGAAAAAATATCTACCAAACATCGCAGGTGGTCTCGACGACGCACGTGTTGAAGTCATCGTGGGAGACGGCTTCATGCATATCGCAGAAGCAGTCAACGAATATGATGTCATCATGGTGGATTCAACGGAACCGGTCGGTCCGGCCGTCAACCTGTTTACAAAAGGATTCTACTCAGGAATCTCAAAAGCATTAAAAGAAGACGGTATTTTCGTCGCTCAGTCGGATAACCCATGGTTCACACCGGACTTAATCCGTGATGTGCAACGCGACGTGAAAGAAATCTTCCCGATCACAAAACTCTACATTGCCAACGTTCCGACGTATCCGAGCGGTCTGTGGACATTCACGATTGGATCGAAAAAACATGATCCTCTCGCTGTCGCACCAGAGCGTTTCCACGACATCGAAACGAAGTACTATACACCGGAACTTCATACAGCTGCATTCGCGCTACCGAAGTTCGTCAAAGATTTAACGATTTAATTACACATCAGGAGTGTTCCGTTTTCAGGGGCACTCCTTTCTATGACTGGAGGAATAATGATGCGTTTTGATGAAGCTTATTCAGGTAAAGTGTTTATCGCGAGTCAACCGACTCACGAAGATGCAAAAGGTGTATTGTACGGTATGCCGATGGACTGGACGGTCAGTTTCCGTCCCGGCTCACGATTTGGTCCGGCCCGGATCCGTGAAGTGTCGCTTGGACTCGAAGAATACAGTCCGTATCTTGACGGCGATATCGCCGATGCCAAATTGTTTGATGCTGGCGATATCCCGTTGCCGTTCGGCAATGCCCAAAAGTCACTCGACATGATTGAAGAATACGTCGATTCGTTGTTGACGGCAGGAAAGTTCCCGCTCGGTATGGGAGGCGAACACCTCGTCACATGGCCGGTCGTCAAAGCCTTTGACAAACATTATGATGATTTTGTTGTCCTGCACTTTGATGCACATACGGACTTACGTGATTCATATGAAGGAGAGCCGTTGTCGCACTCGACACCACTCAAAAAAATTGCGAACTTGATCGGACCGGAAAACTGTTATTCGTTCGGTATTCGTTCAGGAATGAAAGAAGAGTTTGAATGGGCGAAGACGTCCGGTTACAACTTGTTTAAATATGAAATCGTCGAACCGTTAAAAGCCGTTTTACCGAAGCTTGCCGGTAAAAAAGTCTACGTGACGATCGATATCGATGTGCTCGATCCTTCGGCGGCACCCGGAACCGGGACGCAGGAAATCGGCGGTGTGACGACAAAAGAATTACTCGAAGTCGTTCATATGATTGCACGTGCGGATGTCGACGTCATTGGAGCCGATTTGGTTGAGGTCTGTCCGGCGTATGATCAGTCTGACATGACAGCGATCGCAGCTGCGAAAGTTTTGCGTGAGATGATGATTGGGTTTATTAAGTAAAGGAAAAGGTCAGATCCGTTTTTGCGGACTCTGACCTTTTTGTATTAGACGAGAAGTTCATATAGTCCGTAAAGACCGAAGCTGATTAAAAGGAGCGCTGACAGATACTGAATCGTGCGGGAAAAGGTAGGAGAAAGTTGTTTTTTGAGAAGATGCATCAGTTGACTCAAGAAAAGCCACCAAGCGGCCGAACCGAGAAAAATGCCGATCAGCAAGCCGACTGGAGAGGTTACGGTTTCCTGAAATCGGGCGAGGATTGCGAGAAATGAAAGAATCGTCATCGGGTTCATCAATGTGAGCAAAAAAGTTGATCCATAGGCGACCGGTAAAGAAGTTGCCGGCGATTGGAGAGGCCTGCTCATTTTACTTCGAAACATCTGCCATCCGAAATAGCAGAGAAACAAATTGCCGATCAAGCGGAGAGAGTCTGTTTGAGCAAGCAGCAAGTGAATCAGTGATAATCCGGATAAGGCAAGCAAACCGTAAAGAAAATCAGCGGTTGCTGCTCCGAGACCTGAGATAATTCCATAGCGGCGCCCATACTCAAGTGTGCGTTGCATGCAGAGTAGACCGATTGGACCAACGGGTGCAGCAATGGCTAAGCCAACCCAAAATCCATTTATCATCCCGGATCAGTCCTCCGGAAGAATTGACAAGGCAGTGGATTCTTTTAAAGTCCGCATGATAATCGTCGTTTTTGTCCGGGAAATGCCATGTAAACTTTTGATGTGGTTCGTGATGATGTCGTCCAGTTCTTCGGTATTGCGACAACGGATTTTGAGCAGGTAGTCATCTTCGCCGGCGATGTGATGACATTCAAGGATATAGGGCAACTCTTGGACTCGTTGCAAAAATGGATCTCGATGTTCGGGACGCTCCAAGGAGACAGCGACGAAGGCGCCAAGGTCATAACCGAGTTTAGCAGGATCAAGTACCGTCTCAAAACGGCGGATGATACCCTGTTCTTGCAGGCGGTTTACCCGGTCTGACACGGCAGGAGCAGACAGACCAACCTGTTTTGCAAGCGTTGACCACTTGATTCTGGCATCTTGCATAAGTGACTTAATTATCTTCGAATCTAATGTATTCATGTACAAAAACCTTCTTTTCTATTGTTTTATATTTAATTTATTTGATTTCGAAAGAAAAGGCAATGTGTATTTTTTGGCGGAAAAAGCACATTCAGACATTTACAGACTTGAAATATTACTTTAAATTTAAGATGTCACCACAAGGAAAATATTTTTTCGTTGAAGGTAAAATGTAGGAATGGATTTGTTGGTTTGAGAGCGAAATACATCATGACATGAAAGGTGGAAAAAAGATGAAGAAACTCTTATCTTTCGTCACAGCTGCTTTGCTATTCGCACTTTTTGTGCTCCCGGTAGGCGCGGCGGACGATGCAATGGTTCGTGTAATTCATGCTTCACCTGATGCTCCCGCAGTGGATATCGCCGTCGATGGCAAAAAAGCGGTATCCGGAGCAGAATTCAAAGCAGTCACTGACTATCTCACACTCCCAGCCGGAGAACATAAAGTAGAAGTCTTCGCAGCCGGTACAACAAAGGATCCTGTACTTTCTCAAACACTCAACATCGAAGCCGGAAAATTCTATTCTGTAGCCGCAATCGGTAAATTGGCAGATATCAAACTTGCTGTCATGGAAGATAACGGCAAAGGCGAAGACGGCAAATCAATGGTCCGTGTCGCTCACTTTGCACCGGATGCACCAGCTGTTGATGTCGCACGAAAAGGCGGAGATCCGCTCTTCAGCGACCTTGAATTCTCGAAAGTCTCAGACTACGGCACACTCGATGCCGGAACGTACGACCTTGAAGTACGACCAGCAGGTGCAACGGATGTCGTGAAAGCACTCGACGGTATCAAACTCGACAGTGGTAAAAACTATACAGCACTCGCAATCGGACTCCTTGAAGGCGAACCGGCCTTTGACGTCCTCCTGATTCCGGACGGCGGTGAAATGGCAGCGATGCCTGACACTGGTCTTGGCGGAACAACGGAAACGTCATCAATGGCAACAACTTGGGCACTCGTAGCACTTGCTGGAGCAGCGCTGGTTGGGACAGCTTATGTCGTCCGTCGTAAACAAAACGCGTAATCTCTTATTGTTACTCACCGTGTTGCTTGCAGGATGCGGCGGAGCGGAGGAAACTTCGCCTCCACGCTCTGTGGAACCGGCAACACCTGTCGTCGATTCACCGGCACCAAAGTCTGACGCAAAGACAGAAGCAGTCGAAACATTCATCCCGAATCGTTTGAAGATCCCGGCGATCGATGTGAATGCAAAAATTGAAGTCGTTGGAAAAGATGCTAAAGGACGGATGGATGTTCCGAAGCAGACGGATCAAGTCGGTTGGTACCGATATGGCGCCAAAGCTAATCAGACCGGCAATGTCATTTTGGCAGGACATTTAGATGATACGAACGGTCCGGCTGTCTTTTATGACTTGGCAAAAGTGAAACGGGGACACCGGATTGAAGTAAGCGCTAAAACGGGAGAGCAGGTTTCATACGTGGTGACGAACGTAATGTCTTATCCCGTTGATCAGGCACCGGTCGGCTCTATTTTCGGAGCGACACTGGCGCAACGTTTGACGTTAATTACCTGTGTCGGAACGTTTACCCAATCAAAAGGATACGATCAGCGATTGGTTGTGACGGCTGAACAGGAAAAATAAACGAAGGGACCTCTCCGCTGACGGACAGGTCCCTTTTGTATGTGCTATTGGTTTTAAGCATTCACTTCAGAAGCGGCGACCAAATCCGTCGTTAAGGCAGATAACCCTTGCGTCGTCTGGCTGATACCTTGAATCGTTTGTACGATTTGGCTTAAATCATTTTTATTACGGCCGAACATCTCCAAGTAGTTCTCCATTTCCTGTTTGACGGTATGGATGCCGCTCTTGACTTGTTGCAGTTCGTTACGCGAAGCGGAGTTTGATCGTGTGATGTCTTCCATTTGCGAAACGAGTTCATTGATGTTGCCATTATTTTTTTGGATCAGGCTGTTGATGCTGCTGCTGAGCAGTTTTGCGTTTTCCGCCAGGTTCCGGACTTCAATCGCAACGACGGAGAAACCTTTCCCATGCTCTCCGGCACGAGCGGCTTCGATCGAAGCATTCAAGGCGAGTAAGTTCGTCTGGTTAGCGATGTCTTCGATGCCTTGTGTCATCTTGACGATTTCATCTGACGTCGTTTTCAGTTGCTGGAGACTCGTCAATGACGTGCTGACTTGTGACGTGGCTTGAGCAAATTGATGTTCCATCTTTTCCATCTGGGTCTCGTTTTCCGAGGTCAGTCCGACCAGATTGCGGCTTGTTTTTTCCGTCTGGTCCGTTTCAGATAAGATTTGTGTTGCCCGACGGCTTGTTTCAGAAATTGCACCTTCCGTCTGTTCGACAGTGCTTGCGACTTCCTGACTGACGCGTACGACATCCTGCAAGAGCCGGCTCCGGGATTCATTTGCTGCACTGACTTCGTGTAAGCGGGCATCGACATACTGGCTCGTCACGATTTGAGCATCAAGATTCATCGCGTGGTTCAGTGCAAGAATCGCATTCGTCAATTGTGCCGGTTTATGTTGAAAATGTTCGACGATTTTCGGAATCAATAACGTATTGAACGCCGCATAGGAAGCGATGAACCAGGTCACCGGGACAAAGTTACGATTATGGGTTTTGCCCATCCGTGTCCGCATCGCAAGAAATTTATCATCCATGTTTCCCGTCAGTAAACTGCCGAAGTAGTCCGCGAAGACTTTTTTCAGACGTTCACGTGTCGAAGAAGTTTGAGCAATCTGTACCATTTCAGGGTGAAGCAGTAAATGATCAAGGACTTGTTCGAGTACTTCATCGAGGATGCTGTTGACGACAGGCGCCATTGCTTTTAGTGTTTGCAGATGTTCTTCCGTGTAGCCCATGTATTCTAAGCGTCCCGTTAAGCTCGGATCACTTGTTTTTGTAATGAGTCGTTTGTCTGGAAATCCGATTGTCGCCTGATAGGCCGACATCGATGATTTAGCTTTAAATGGATTGCGCACGATATGCCCCCGATTTTCTTGGAATTAAGATTTTTAGTGTCTTATTTGTTATCGGTTGTTTTCAGAAATCCGATAATCTTTTTCTTCAAAAAGTACAGCGACAGACAAAATCATTGACTTAAAAACAAAAAACTCATGATCGGGGATCATGAGTGGAATGACCGCTTCTGAAATGAAGGGTACATGCTATATGTGTCACGCGATGAATTAAACAGGTTGATCTTCCTGAAACGCTTTTTGGGCATCGACAATTGATCGCATCCGACTTACACAAGTCTGGACGAATTGAATGTCGATGGACGTAAACCGGGTGACAGGTCCTTTGGCTGATTCAGCACTGAATGTGAAGGTTCCGAGATTCCAAAGTTCGATTTTAAATCGTTTTCCTTTGTTGTCATCGAAGTGTTCTACGAATTCGATTTTCGGTACCATACGAACCCCTCCTTGTAGAACCATTCCCGTTTTTTTCAAAATAAAAAAGCCAAACTGCATGTTTCACGCAGTTTGGCTAAAAAATTATGCGGTCGGAACGTCATAGCCGATTTCTTCAATCGCTTCGACAAGACGTTCTGTCGCGACGTCTTCGTGTGTGACGGTGACATTGTTGTCTGCCAGTGAGACGGTTGCATTCGTGACACCGTCGAGTTCGTTTAACGCCGATTCGACGCTTGCTTTACAGTGATTGCACGTCATTCCGACGACAGTTAAAGTTGTTTCTTTCATGATTGGTTTCCTCCTTTGGATAGTGGAATACGTTTTAAGCGTAACGCATTTGTGACGACAGAGACAGAGCTGAATGCCATCGCGGCACCTGCGACCCAAGGGGCAAGCAGTCCGAGGCAGGCAACCGGAATCCCGACTGCATTATAACCGAGGGCGAAAAACAGGTTCTGCCGGATGTTCTTCATCGTTTGTTCGCTGAGACGGATGGCTGTAATGACTTGCTGCAAATCATGTCCAAGTAACGTGACGTCTGCCGCTTCAAGTGCGACATCGGTCCCGCTGCCGAGAGCAATCCCGACATTTGCCGTCGCAAGAGCCGGTGCATCATTGATCCCGTCTCCGACCATCGCGACACGCTGTCCGTTTGCTTGAAGCGTTTTGATGTGATCGGCTTTTTCAATCGGCAAAACGTCGGAAAACACATGGGTCTGTGGTATCTGAAGCTCGGTCGCGAGTTGTAAGGCGACTTCGCGACGGTCTCCGGTCAGCAGGTAGACCGCTTTTGTCTGCTGAATCTCCTGAATGACCTGTTTGGTAGTCGGTTTCAATTCATCGCGGATGGCATATCCGGCTTCGATTATACCGTTGACGGTGACATAGACGACCGTTGCACCGCTTGATGTCCAGTCAGGAAGGGAAAGACCGTGCTCCTGCATCATCCGTACCGATCCGACCATGACATCGTGTCCCATAATCGACCCGCGGACACCGCGTCCGGGATCGACGGTGAAATGTTCGATATCAAAGACGACGTCGCGCTCTTCCGTGATTGCATGAGCGAGTGGATGTTCCGATTTTTTTTCAAGAGCCGCTGCAAAATCCAGTGCCTGTTCCTGTCCGAACGTCTCGATGACGACCGGACGTCCGATCGTCAATGTTCCTGTTTTGTCAAAGACAACCGCATCGACGTGCTGCAACGATTCGAGTTGGGCACCGCCCTTGAACAGAACACCGTGTTCCGCACCTTTGCCGGTTCCGACCATGATCGATGTCGGAGTGGCGAGCCCAAGAGCACAAGGACAGGCGATGACAAGAACGGCGATGGCTGGACGAATTGCTTCGGCGAACGAGCCGGTCGTCCACCACCAGACAGCAAGTGTCACAAGGGCGATGGCGACGACGATTGGGACGAAGATTCCGGAAATCCGGTCCGCCTGACGCTGGATAGGAGCTTTTTCCGTCTGCGCTTGTTCGACGACACGGATGATGCCGGCGAGCATCGTCTCCTGACCGACTTTCGTCGCTTCAATCGTCAGGTATCCGTTCGTGTTCAAGGTGCCGCCAATCACGACGTCACCGGTTCCTTTATGAGCCGGAAGCGGTTCGCCGGTCAACATGGATTCATCGAGATAGGCATCACCCGTTGTGATGATGCCGTCGACCGGGATTTTTTGACCGGGTTTGACGATCAACTGCATACCGGGTTGGACCTGATCGAGCGAAACCGTCCGTTCGACACCTTGTTCCAACACGACGGCATCCGTCGCTTGTAAGGAAAGGAGGCTTTTGATGGCACCGGTCGTCTGTTGTTTGGCACGATCTTCCAGTACTTTCCCGAGCAGCACGAGCGTAATCAGGACGGCACTCGTCTCGAAGTAGAGATTCGGCATCAATGGGTGAATCATCATTTCCGCAACGGAATAGAAATAGGCTGCGGACGTTCCGAGTACGACCAGGACATCCATGTTGGCACTTCCACTGCGAAGACTTTTATAGGCACCGACATAGAAGGGGGCACCGATGACGAACTGGACCGGCGTCGCCAAAGCGAACTGGAACCAGGGATTCATCAGCCAAGGCAGATGGACCGGACTGTTCGGAATGTGGGAGACCATACTGAGCAGTAACGGCAGGGACAAGAAAGCTGCTATCCAAAAGCGATAGAGCATCCGGCGGTTTTGGACCTGTTCATGTGGTGTCGTCTTGATGGTGGCACCGTATCCGATTTTTTTAATCTTATCTAAAATCAGTTGTTCGTCCATTTCTTCCGGAACAGCAATCCGTGCTGTTTCGAGCGGCAGGTTGACGGTGGCTTCGACTCCGTCCATCCGGTTCAACACCTTTTCGATCCGGGCCGAACAGGCGGCACATGTCATGCCTTCGATATTCAGTTCCATTGTTTTCGACATTGAAATCCCTCCTTACTTCTTAAGACGGGCAATAACGGCCATCAGTTCATCAACGTAGACATCAGTATCCTGTTTGCCGGTCGCCGCATCGTGCATACACATTTTGACGTGACGTTCGATGACCTGCAACTCGACTTGGCGGAGCGCCGCTTGAATCGATGCGGTCTGGGTCAGGATATCGATACAATACCGGTCTTCTGCGACCATGTTGGCAATACCGCGGACCTGACCTTCAATTCGTTTTAATCGTTTCATCAAAGCATCTTGTTCCTCGGGTGAACGGGGAACAAGGGGATGATCATGTGTCATGAGGACACCTCTTTTCCGGATTAGTTGATACACCGAGTATATCATATAGGTATAGGGGGTACCAGTATAAAGGTTGGAGCTTGAAAAAACTAAATGAAAAAGGACTGACTCAAAAGTCAGTCCCTTGCTCTGGTACGCTGTTGGATCAACAACGAATCATGTTATTGATTAGAAACTTGCGGTTTAATGATTTGTTCGTTCAATGAACGATTGCTGATGATATCTTCCGCTTGTGTCGACCGTTTGATGAAGAACGAGAGGACAAACGCAAGACCGGCGATGAACGTTGAGATGAAGAACGCATAGTTGATACCGTCAAGCGTTGCCTGCATCACGATTTGTTGTTTCATCGCTGCAGCAGCTTCCGCTGTTGGTTGGCTCGTCATGTTTTTCGCTGCTTCTTGTGCGAGTTCCGCTCCACGTGTTTTCGCGTGGGTGGACATAATCGTAACGAGGAGCGCCGTTCCGATCGCACCAGAAACTTGTTGCAACGTATTATTCATCGCTGTCCCGTGCGGATAGTAACGGGTCGGTAATTGGTTCAAACCGTTTGTTGAGACCGGCATCATAACCATTGACATCCCGAACATCCGGAGGGAATAAAGGACGATGAGATGAGTATACGTCGTATCCATTTTAAGTTGGCTGAAAAGATAGGTTGTGACAACCGTAATGAACAGGCCGGTGATGGCGAGTGGACGACCGCCAATTTTATCGAACAGTTTTCCGTTGATTGGTGACATGACCGCCATTAGGATCGCACCAGGCAGTAACATCAGACCGGCATCAAGCGGAGAAATACCGCGAATCGTCTGAACATAAATCGGTAACAATAACATCCCGGAGAACATGGCGATCGTCACGACGATCGAGATGGCGGACGATAAAGCAAACATTGGATAACGGTAAATCTTGAAGTTGAGCATTGGGCGTTCCATTCTCAATTGACGCATGATGAACGTCACGAGTGCAACGACCCCGATGACTAACGCTAAAATGACTTGAAGACTATCCCAACCTTTTGAACCGGCAGAGCTGAAACCGTACAGAAGACCGCCGAATCCGAATGAAGATAAGACGACGGACATAAAGTCGAGTTTTGCGCCAGAACGTTCTTTGACGTCACGAAGCAGGACGAAGCCGGCGACGAGAACAATCAAAGCAATTGGTGTAATGAAGTGGAACAACATCCGCCAATCGTAATGTTCGATGATCCAACCGGATAGGGTTGGTCCGATCGCAGGAGCCCCCATCATGATGAGGCCGAAGAAGCCCATCGCCGTTCCGCGTTTTTCAATCGGGAAGCTGACGAGCATGACGTTCATCAGAAGCGGCATCATGATTGCAGATCCGGAAGCCTGGATCATCCGTCCGGCAAGCAGGACCGGGAAAGCGTCCGCAAATCCTGCAAGAATCGTACCCGCAGAGAACAGTGTCATCGCGAGCAGGAACAGACGGCGGACCGAGAATTTTTGAATCAGGAAAGCAGAAGTCGGAATCAAAATCCCGTTGACAAGCATGAAACCGGTCGATAACCACTGGACCGTTGACGTTTCAATCTCCAGATCCTTCATGATCGAAGGTAAGGCGATGTTGAGTAAGGTGTTATTTAAGAATGCAATAAAGGCACCGATCATCAATACGGCAAGGATGCCGTAAGGGGGACGAGCGGTAGCAGATTTTTCATGTGACATGGTTTTCCTCCTTAATGAACTAACAGTACACAATTCTATACGGTCGTTATATCTGTTGTCTATCTTAATCTGATTTAGATTGAATTACAAATATTAATAGCTAAGAAAGGTAATTTTATTTTTTGTGAAGGAGACGGGCGTGAATCGAACGTTGGTTCATTAAAAAACGTGCGCTTTCTCCTGTGTAAACTGCAACAGGAGAAAGCGCACGTTTGGCGAAACGGGGTCGGATTACCCGACATGTGTGTGTAAAGCGTCTGATGTGATGTCATAGTGAGAAGTCGTCCAGACTGCTCGTCCGTCTTGAATGTACAAGACCTGCGGTGATTCGTGCCGGACGTTGTAATGTTCTGCGATGTGATTCGATAATGTCCGTGCTTCCTGAATCAATAAATAGGCAGTCGGAACTGCTGTCTCATCCGCATATTTCGTATAGGCGGAAAAACCGGCCGAACTGATCGGGCAGGTCGTACTGTGTTTACAAATCACAAATGTTGGGTGTTCGGAAACGAATTGGTCGAAGTCGGAAATCGATTGTAGTTTTCTGAGTTGAGTCATTTTTATCAGCCTCCATAAGTCCGTAGACGGTCACTTAACTTCAGATTTTCCCTGTAATCGACCGGACAGTCAATTAAAACGGGTCCGTCACTCAGAAAAGCCTGTTCGAGACAACTGGATAGAGTACCGTGTTCCCCGACACGCAGACCCAGTGCACCAAAGGCGGTAGCCAGTTGAACGAGATCCGGATTGTCGAATTCGATATAAGGTGCACGACCGTAAGCTTGCTGTTGTTTCCATTCAATCAACCCGTAGGTACCGTCGCGCCAAATGATGACGACGATCGGCAACTTGAGCCGGACAGCCGTCTCGAGATCCTGGCCGTTCATTAAAAAGGCACCGTCTCCTGAAGCGCAGAGGACACGTTGTTCCGGATGCAACAGTTTAGCGGCAATCGCACTCGACAAGCCGTAGCCCATCGAAGAAAACCCGTTAGAGATGAACAATTGATTGGGACGGGTCGTCTGAAAATGTCGTCCGAGCCATATTTTATGCGCTCCGACATCGGAAAAAATCATGCCGTCCTCGCCGGTTGCCTGCTCGAGTTCACGTACGATGCTTTGAGGATGGAGCGGGAGAGCGAGGGAATACGTCGCCTGGATTTCTTGCCGCAAGCGGTCGCGGTCCTGTTGCCAGCCGGTCCAGGCACGATTCGGAATGCTTTCCGAAAGCAGGTGCAGAATATCCGGGATCGAGCCGATCAAATTTGCAACAACCGGATAAAATTGATCAATTTCATGCGGATTGGTATCAATGTGCAAAACAGGTGTCCGTTCCGGATTCCATTTCGAAGGTGGCAGTTCCGTGATATCGTAGCCGACCGCGATAATTAAATCGCTTTGATCAAGAATCCGTTGATTGTAATCAGCGTTCGGCAAGCCGATCGTATGGGCGGCCAGCTCGTGTAACGAAGACAAGGCGCCTTTTCCCATCATCGTCTCGACGACGGGAGCCCCCAATCGTTCGGCGAAAGCGCGGAAAGCCTCTGTCGCCCCGCTGCGGTTGATTCCGAATCCGGCAATCACGACCGGACGTTCTGCCTGTTCGATTCGTAACAGGACATCACTATCAGTCACGGATGTCGGATGCAGAAAAGTCGGGGGACTGTCCTGTAAAAAGGACATTTTGGCATCGACATCGGCCTTCGCAATATCTTCCGGGAACGACAGATGGGTCGCACCGGGCTTTTCGGAAACAGCCTTTGCGAAAGCCTGACGAACGACTTCTGAAATGACTTCGCCGGAAACAATCGATGTGCTGGATTTGGTAATCGGCCGGTACATCTCGACCAAATCAAACATTTGATGGGACGCTTTATGCTGGCGCCACGTCGCACCTTGTCCGGTGATGGCGACGACAGGGGAGTGATCCATTGTCGCGCTTGCGATCCCCGTCATCATGTTGGTCGCGCCGGGACCGAGCGTCGACAGACAGACACCGGGACGTCCGCTTAACCGACCGAACATCGACGCCATGAAGGCGGCGTTCGTCTCATGACGTGTCGTGATGAACGTGATATCCGATTTACTTATGGCTTCGAGCAGCGTGATGTTCTCTTCACCGGGCACACCGAAGATATGGGTTACGCCTTCGGCTTCCAGACACTGGACAAACCGTTCCGCCGCGTTCATTGATCGAGTCCGCCAATCGATACATATTTGGTCTCGAGGTAGGCTTCGAGACCTTCCGATCCGCCTTCACGACCGACGCCGGACTGTTTCATGCCGCCGAAAGGAGCCTGGGCAGCTGAAGGCACACCGTCATTCCATCCGACGATTCCGTAATCGAGATGCTCGATGGCTTTAAAAGCGCGGGCATAGTTGTTCGTAAAGACATAAGAGGCGAGGCCAAACGGCGTTTGATTGGCATAATGAACGGCTTCTTCATCTGAACTCACACGCTGGACAGGCGCAACCGGACCAAACGTTTCTTCGTTCATGATCAGCATTTGCGGCGTAACGTCAGCGAGTACAGTTGCTTCATAGTAGTAGACATCATTGTCGTCGTCGGTTTGTCCGGATCCGCCGGTCACGATGCGGGCACCGGCCGAGGTGGCATCATCGACATGTTTTTTGACCTTATCGTATCCGGCCTTATTGATCATCGGACCGATTTTCGTCTCCTGATCGAGTCCGTTGCCGGTTTTCAGTTTTGCTGTTTCCTGACCGAGCTTTTCGACGAATTCGTCATAAATCGAGTCCGAAACATAAATCCGGTTACCGCAGACACACGTCTGGCCGCCGTTACGGAACTTCGATTTAATCGTTTCTCTGACGGCAAGATCGAGATCGCAATCGTCAAAGACAAGAATTGGAGCATGTCCACCGAGTTCGAGAGACATCGCTTTGATGGTCTCCGCACCTTGAGCCATCAACGTCCGACCGACTTCCGTCGACCCCGTGAACGTGATTTTGGCGACATGCGGATGTGTCGCCAGCGATTCGCCTAAGTCTTTCCCGCTTCCGGTCACGGCATTGACGACGCCGTCCGGAATCCCGACTTCCTGGCAGAGCTCGAGCAGACGGAGTGCCGTCAATGGAGTAGCCGTCGGTGGTTTTAAGACAAACGTACAGCCTGCGACGAGCGCCGGGGCTAACTTTCGGGTAATCATCGCAGCCGGGAAGTTCCACGGGGTAATCGCAGCGACGACCCCGACCGGTTGTTTGATGACATGAAGGCGTTTCGTCGCATCGTGTGACGGGATGATACGCCCGTAGGCCCGCTTTCCTTCTTCCGCAAACCATTTGACGAAGTTTGCTGCGTATTCGACTTCACCTTCCGATTCCGCAAGCGGTTTTCCCATCTCGAGTGTCATCAAGCGGGCCAATTCGTCTTTTTTCTCGAGCATCTTCGCATACAACTTTTCAAGAAGAGCTGCTCGTTCGTACACGGTCCGTTTCGACCAGTCGGGGAAAGCGTTGTGAGCCGCTTCGACGGCATCGTTGACGTCAGATTTCGTTCCGTTTGGTACACTGCCGACGACTTCACCTGTCGCCGGATTTTTGACATCCGTCCGTTCACGTCCCTGATCGAGCCACTGTCCATTGATTAAAAACTTCCCATTCATCTTACAGAATCCCCCTTTTTAATTCGCATTGTTAAGGATATACCCGAAGATTGAAAAAAAGATTCTCTTTTCCGAAAAAGGTTGTGCAAAAGGCTAGAAATTGACCGATAAACAGTGTAGGATAATTCAGTAAATGTAATGTATTTTCTCGATAATAATTCGTAAAGAAATGAAATTTCTGCATGTATGTGAAGTGATGGAGAATGTCTTGAATCATTGACATTCCAACTAGGTTTGATAAGATGAATATAGGGTAATTGCGCAATCGGTTGCGCTTAAATGAAATCTACCGAGAAACGATATAAAACATCGAGAATTACTATAAAAAAACGGACAACAAAGACTGAAATACGAGAGGATTTATCCATAATGACACAAATGATACCGCGTCCGGAAACGGCACAAAAAACACTTACACGAGCTTGGTGGAAAGAAGCCGTTGCTTACCAAATCTATCCGCGCAGCTTTTATGATGCAAACAATGATGGAATCGGCGATATCCCGGGTATCATTGCCAAGTTGGATTATCTAAAAGATCTCGGAGTCGATGTATTATGGATTTGCCCAATGTTTAAATCACCGAATGATGACAACGGATATGACATCAGTGATTATGAAGACATCATGGACGAATTCGGAACGATGGCCGATTTTGATTTATTAATGGAAGAAGCACATAAACGTGACATTAAAGTATTACTCGATTTGGTCGTCAACCACACGTCGGATGAACACCCGTGGTTCCTCGAATCCCGTTCGTCAAAAGACAACGACAAACGGGATTGGTACATCTGGAAAGATGCCGTCAACGGTGGCGAACCGAACAACTGGGAAAGTATTTTCGGAGGATCGGCTTGGGAATACGACGAAAAAACGGAACAATACTTCCTCCACGTTTTCTCACGCCGTCAGCCGGACTTGAACTGGCGTAATAAAGACATGCGTCAGGCCGTCTATACGATGATCAACTGGTGGCTCGATAAAGGGGTCGACGGATTCCGGATCGATGCCATCAGCCACATTAACAAAGATCAATCGTACGCGGATCTTCCGAATCCACTCGGGATGCCGCATGTGCCATCGTTTGAGATGCACATGAATGTCGAAGGAATCCACGAATACCTTGAAGAATTGAAAAACGAGACGTTCTCAAAATACGACATCATGACAGTCGGTGAAGCGAACGGTGTAACGCCTGAAGAAGCCGATCTTTGGGTCGGAGAAGAAAACGGTAAGATGAACATGGTCTTCCAGTTTGAACACATGGACCTGTGGCGGGCTGACGCGGAAAAAGGCGTCGACGTTGTCAAACTGAAACAAGTTTTGACGAAATGGCAAAAAGGACTTGAAGAAACAGGCTGGAACGCACTGTATCTTGAAAACCACGATAAGGTCCGCTCCGTCTCCCTTTGGGGTGATGAAGGACAATACTGGAAACAAAGCGCGAAGTCACTTGCGATGATGTATTTCTTCATGCAAGGAACACCGTTCATCTATCAAGGACAAGAAATCGGGATGACGAACGTCCAGTTCCCGGATATCTCCGACTACGATGATGTCGCGACGAAAAACATGTACAACATGCAACTGGCATCAGGGAAAACACATGAAGAGATCATGGAAGTCATCTGGAACTCGTCGCGTGATAACTCCCGGACACCGATGCAGTGGACAAATGAACAAAACGGCGGTTTCTCGGAACAATCCCCATGGTTCGGTGTCAATCCGAACTTTGCCGACATCAACGTGGCGGCGCAGCAAGTCGATGAGGATTCGATCCTGAACTTCTATAAACGGATGATTCAAATCCGGAAGATGGAAGAGACGTTGATTTACGGAGAATACGATCTCATTCTTCCGGAAGATACAAAAGTCTATGGTTACACGCGGACGCTCGGAAACGAACAGTTCCTGATTGTGACGAACCTGAAAGACGAAGTGGCGGAAGTCGACACCGACATCATCCTCCATTCGGATAACATCATGCTTGCTAACTATGAGACAACGTATCATGAAGGAACCGAACTCACGCTTCAACCTTTTGAAGCACGCCTGTACCGCGTACGTTAAAACAAGGCTGGATTTGGCAGATGCCGAATCCAGCTTTTGCTGTCGCTAAAAAAGAAATCAAGAAGATGCAGGACAGAAGAAAATCGTGTACGCTAGACGATGAGGTGATAGAAGTGAAACCAGTACGTTATCCGGTCCGCCTGCGACAAGTGACATCGATTCAGGATGACGCGATGCGGGAGTCCGTTGAATTAGAAGCAGACGGGACTTTGTTTGAAACAAAAGACGGGTTTGCCCTGAAGTTCATGCAAGAAGATGAACAACCGATTGATACGACCATCAAGTGGTCGCACGATCAAGTTGCCCTGAACCGGAAAGGTCCGGTCTCAATGCACCATGTCTTCATTTTGGGTCAAAAAACCAAAAGTGGTTATGAGAGTCAGTTTGGTCAGATGGTGATGGAGACGGAAACGGCAACGATTGAAATGACAGAACAACGTATGCAATTCCAATACGATCTGATGATGAATCATCAGCCGGTCGGTCTGTATACGATTGAATTAACTTGGGAACGGAGTGAAACACATGGCGTTTGAACAAACCGTAAAAGAAATGGAACAGATGCTCGAAGAAGATTGGTTTGAATGGTTAGAGAATGACGAGCCGAAATACAATGAATGGCGCGATCAACTCGAAGCACTGGCAGAACAGGTCATGACGGAATACAATTCGAAAGTCGATTCCGATGCGATTGATTCGTTATTATTGATCAACGAAGATTTACCGGTCTTGTACGGAGAAGATACGGTCATGCTCTACACAGCGTTACTTCATGCACGCAAGGAAGATGATTCGGTCTACGAACGTTACTTGACGATTTTAGGGGCGTTTTCAGAAGAAAATCATCCGGCGCTCCGTGAAGTCGAACAGGCCGTGTCGAAAAAAGATTACAAAACAGCATATGCACGTGCCGTTAAATTACCGCAATCGCTTGGATTAGAATAAGTACGTGCCAGAGCAGTTCCATTCAAAGGATATTTGAACGGGCTGCTTTTTTTTGATGTTCATGACAAAGGGGGAATCAGCATGAGAACGTTATACCGGATTGTCGTCGGGATTGTCAGACAGGGGGATCAGTTGCTGTTGGTCAAAAATCAGGCGGATGGGGAAAGAGCGGTGTGGAGTCTGCCGGGTGGTGTGATTGAAGCTGGCGAGACGCTGGCGGACGCTTTAAAACGGGAGATGGCAGAAGAAACCGGACTGTCCGTCGAGACGTTCGAACTGGCATACGTGACAGAAAACTTCATCGAACAGTTTGACGCCCACAGTCTCGTTACCTATTTTGAATGTACGATCAGAGGCGAATTGTTACCAAATGATCCTGACCGAGAAGTCGTCGACAGTCAGTGGGTGCCGATCGAACAGTTGGGGGACTATCTCCTGAATCGTGATGTGCTTGAACCGTTGCAGGATTATTTGAATAAAGCATCTAAATCTTATTATTTGTATGAACAGATGGTCTGGTAATCGGGTAAAAGAGATAGAAAAGTTAAGCGATGGAGGCGATGAGATGAAAGCTGTTCAAGTCAATGGATATGGTGGTGTCGAGCAACTCGAAGTCGTGGAACGTCCGGTCCCGACACCGCGCGCTGGGAAAGTCCTGGTCGAAGTGAAAGCATGCGGCATCAACAACACAGAAATTTGGATGCGAGAAGGCGCCTACGGAACGGATGACAAATCGGGTTGGAAACCGGAGGGCGTTCAGTTTCCCCGTGTCCCGGGTTCCGATATCAGCGGCCGGATCATTGAAGTCGGGAGCGGTGTTGATCCCTCCCGAGTTGGTCAAGATGTCGTCCTGTTTCCGTTTACTTCAAGTGGCGCCGATGGAACGGAACACATCAGTGAAGATATGTCGTTCATCGGATCGGAGTATGACGGGGGATATGCCGAGTATGTCGTCTGGCCGGCAACGCTCTGTTACGACATGCCGCTTGACGATTACGTCAAAAGTGCTGTTTTTTCCGTCAGTGGCTTGACGGCATGGCATATGAACGAACAACTCCAGTTACAGCCGGGACAAACCGTCCTCGTAACCGGAGCAAGCGGCGGTGTCGGCTCGTTGAACGTTCAAATCGCCTCGCGGGTGTTTGGAGCAACTGTGATTGCCGTCGTCGGCGACATGAAGATCGAACAGGAATTGAAGCGTCTTGGGGCGAAATACGTCGTGTCTTACCGTTCCGATCAATTGACAGAAGACATCCTAGCTGTTAACAGCGGACCAGTTGACGCCGTACTCGATGTCGTCGGGGATGCGTTATTTAAGACGGCTTTGGCGGTTCTGAAAAACGGCGGTAAATTCTGTATTTCCGGTTCTGCCGGCGGACAACAGACGAACCTCGATTTTCGGATGCTGTACCTGAAGCACTTAACATTTTACGGCTCAGTGCTTGGAACGCGTGACGAGTTCGGACGGATGCTTGAAGCGATTGCTGACGGTAAACTCGAACCGGTCATTGATCGGACGTTTCCGCTTGAGGAAGCGGCGGCAGCCCAGTCGTATTTTAAAGAGACAGGCAAACTCGGGAAAATCGTGTTGATACTGAAGGCGGATTGAAGCATATAGTTTTTTTTCTGGAGTAGTCTTGGGAAGCGAATAAATTCTCGATAATTCAAAGAGGACACCGGAATTGAAATCCGGTGCCCTCTTTGAATATGAAGAGTGACGCATCCGTCATCCTTATTTTTTAGAGATAGTTACAGGAAAGAGTATTACACTGCTGATTGTGAAGTCGGAGTTTCAGATAACAACTTTGCATGAATTCCACGTTGTTTTAATGCTTGTTGGAATGAATGGTCAATCGGACGATAGCCTTTTTCGATTAAATCATTGATGTAAATTTTATTGTATAAGAAAGAAAAGACGATATTGACAATCCATCCCCCGAAACCGGCAGTCAAAAGTGTAGTGACGATACCGACAATCAATTGAATCAATCCCCATTTAATATCGCCTCGGAAAAATGCTGGAAAGAATCCAAAAAAGAATGTTGTCCATGAGAATCCTGCTTTTACTTCTTTAATTAAGCCGCTTGAATGTTGTAAAATTCCGTTCAAAGCCAATTACCTCCTACAAAATATACATATATTAGAACTTTTTAATTTTAACCTACTTATTTTTCAATTTAAACGGTTTTTTTGTAAGGTATAGTCAATGATTAAGATAGAAGAAAAAACAGTAAAATAATGAATGAATAGTCATTCATTATATGCTATACTCATATCAAATAATGGCTTTAGGGGGAAAGGGGCTTGTTTTATGGGGACATTTTTACTGATTAACTGGATCGCCTTCCTGCTTGTCGCAGGGTACGCGGGCTATTTATTCGTGACGCTTGTCAAGAGTCGGTACGAGGCGATTCGCCGGGGGAAAAAAGCGGAATGGACGCTGACGAACAAAGAACGTCTGAACGCGGTTCTCGTCAATGTCTTTGGGCAAAAGAAACTGCTGAAGGACAAGAAAAGCGGGACGATTCATGTCATGATGTTTTACGGATTTTTACTCGTTCAATTTGGAGCGATTGATTTCATCTGGAAGGGGCTCGCAGTCGGACAACGCTTCCCGCACATCCCGCTCGGTCCACTGTATCCGATTTTTACATTTTTCCAGGAAATCGTTATGCTCGTCATTCTGGTGGCGGTCGTTTGGGGATTCTACCGCCGCTATGTTGAAAAATTGGTCCGTCTAAAACGAAATTTCATGGCCGGACTGGCCTTGATTTTCATCGGTGGATTAATGATCGCGGTCCTGTTTGGAAACGGATTTTTCCTCGTCTATGAAAATCATTCAACGTTCGGTGAACCGGTGGCATCGGCGATTGCGTTTTTATTCAGCTGGGTACCGCAACAAGTCGCCTTTGGATTGTTTGTCTTCTTCTGGTGGGCGCACTTACTGTTCTTACTCAGCTTCATGGTCTATATCCCGCAAGGCAAACACGCCCACCTGATTGCAGGAACAGCCAACGTCTGGCTCGGCCGGACGTCAAAAGTCGGACGCCTCGCACCGATTGATCTGTCAGTCATGGAAGAAGCAGAAGACGACGAGGCAGAATTCAGCTTTGGTGTTAACCGGATTGAAGATTTTAATCAAAAGCAACTCGTTGACTTGTATGCCTGTGTCGAATGCGGCCGCTGTACGAATATGTGTCCGGCCAGCGGAACCGGAAAAATGCTGTCACCGATGGACCTGATCGTTAAACTGCGTGATCACCTGAATATGAAGACGGCGGCGATCACCCAAAAATCTCCGTGGGCACCAGCGTTTGCCTTTGAAGGGTCACAGGGAAATCAGATTGCGTCACTTGCTGCGGCCGGACAGATGGATGTCGTTCCGGATTCGTTGATCGGTAACGTCATCACTGAAGAAGAGATTTGGGCTTGCACGACATGCCGGAATTGTGAAGACCAATGTCCGGTCATGAACGAACACGTTGATAAAATCATCGACCTCCGTCGTCACCTTGTGATGATGGAAGGGAAAATGGATCCCGAGATGCAGCGGACGATGGCGAACATCGAACGCCAGGGGAATCCATGGGGGATGAACCGGAAAGAACGCGAAAACTGGCGCAAAACGCGCGAAGAGCTGGTCGTCCCGACTGCAAAAGAAAAGAAAAAAGCCGGCGAAGAGTTCGAGTACCTCTTCTGGGTCGGCGCGATGGGCTCGTACGACAGCCGCAGTCAAAAAATCGCGATGGCGTTTGCACGGATCCTGAATGAAGCGGACATCTCGTTTGCGATTCTCGGAAACGATGAGAAAAACTCCGGTGATACACCACGCCGCATCGGGAATGAAGTTCTGTTCCAAGAACTCGCGGAAGCAAACATCAAATCGTTTGAGAAATACGATGTTAAAAAAATCGTCACGATTGATCCGCATGCGTACAATACGTTCAAAAACGAGTACCCGGACTTTGGTCTCAGCCCGGACGTCGAAGTGTATCACCATACGGAGCTGCTCGCCCGGTTGATTGACGATCAACGGATTAAACCGGTTCATGAGGTCAGTGAACGGGTCGTCTACCATGATTCGTGTTACCTCGGGCGTTACAATGACATTTATGATGCACCACGTTATATCTTAGAGAAAATTCCGGGTATCACGCTTGTCGAAACGGAACGCAACCGGGAAAAAGGAATGTGTTGTGGAGCCGGCGGTGGGATGATGTGGCAGGAAGAAAAAGTCGGCGCACGGGTCAACGTCGCACGGACCGAACAGTTGTTGACGGTGCAACCATCCGTCATCGGATCAGCTTGTCCGTACTGCCTGACGATGCTCAGCGACGGAACGAAGGCGAAAGAGGTCGACGAGCAAGTCGCGACCTATGATGTCGTCGAACTGCTCGAACGGTCAATCGTCGGAACACCAATGAAGGAAGCGGTAACAAACTAAGTTTAAAAAATAGCTTGAGCAAACGGAACGTCTCCTCTAAGAAAGAGGGGGCGTTTTTTAAAGGTGCCTAATAAGCATAACGTTGTTGTGTACGGTTTAACCGTGGTATGATAAAAGCATTATTTAATGAGAGGGAGGTGAGGATCTTTGGGAAGGCGTTGCTTAAAATCGGTCAGGTCGCGGAGGCCACCGGCTTATCAAAACGGACCATCGACTACTATACATCGCTCGGTTTATTAACAACAGAGCGGACACCAGCTGGTTATCGTTTGTATACGGAAGATGTCGTCCAGCATATTCAAAAGATTGAGTATTTAAAGACACAACGGCTTTCCCTGCAAGAGATTCTTGCTTTCTTCACCGAGCGTGAAGTCAAAACGGGTGATGCCATTTATCAAGAAGTACAGCAGCTTCAAGAAAGCGTCAACGGTCTCGAACAGCGTTTATTGCAATCGACCGACTATGAGAAACAGGAGATTCGTCTCGAACTGTCTCAACGTCTGACATTGATTGCTTCCCTGATTGCGCAGCTGTAACAACAAAATGGAGGTGACCCCTGTTTAGGGGATTTTGGATACTATATTATTTATCAATTTATTTTTAGTGGTGTTATTGATCGTGTTGACCGCGTTTTTTGTTGGATCAGAGTTTGCGGTCGTCAAGGTACGGATGTCGCGTCTGGATCAAATGATTCAGGAAGGAAATAAGAGTGCCGTCCTCGCGAAGAAGATTGCCGGGGACCTGGACTATTACTTGTCTGCCTGTCAGCTTGGCATCACGGTAACGGCACTTGGTCTTGGTGCACTCGGTGAACCGACTGTCGAAAAAATCCTGCACCCGGTGTTTGATGAATTCGGCGTCTCGGCTGCCGTCTCGACTTTGTTGTCATTCGGGATTGCCTTTGTTTCCGTGACGTTCCTACACGTCGTCATCGGAGAACTTGCTCCGAAGACGTTAGCGATTCAATATGCGGAAAAAATGACCTTATTGTTTGCCCGTCCCCTGTATATCTTCGGGAAAATCCTGTATCCGTTCATTTGGTTACTCAATGGTTCAGCCCGCTTTTTCCTTGGATTATTCGGTGTCAAACCGGCTGGTCACGAACAAGCCCACTCAGAAGATGAATTGAAAATCATCATGGCACAAAGTTTTCAAAGCGGAGAAATCAATCAGACGGAACTCGCACTGATGCAGAATGTTTTTGCATTTGACGAGCATATCGTCAAAGATTTGATGGTTCCACGGATGCGAATGGCGACGATCTCAGAACGATTGTCAAAAGACGAGCTGATGGAAATATTCATGGATAATCCGTTTACCCGTTATCCGGTCACGGAAGAAAATGATAAGGACCGGATTCTCGGTTATGTCAACGTCAAGGAGATGTTGACGGACTTCGCCAATGGAAACCATCATCCGGTCACACATTACGTGAAGGATTTACCGGTCGTCTCGGAAGTCACTTCGCTCCAGGACACGTTACGGAAGATGAAAAAGACGCGGTCACATATCGTCCTCGTCGTTGATGAATATGGCGGAACAGCCGGCATCGTCGCGATGGAAGACTTACTCGAAGAAATCGTCGGTGAGATTCGGGACGAGTTTGATACGGATGAAGTCGAAGAAATTCAAGAGTTGCCGAACAATGAGTATTTGGTCGCGGGAACCGTTTTGCTTGAAGATCTCGAAGCCCGGTTCGGTATGACGTTTACGAACGACGAAGACGTCGATACGATCGGCGGTTGGATCCAAATGCATAACATCGACCTGCAACCGGGAGAACACATTGATACGGAAGCCTTCTCGGTCGAAGTGATCGAGATGGAGAACTATCAAATCAATCAGATCAAATTATGGTTACATCCGCTTGAACAAGCGGAATAACCGACAGCATCTTTCGTCCTGTACGAAAGGTGCTTTTTTTTTAGGACAAGTCATCAGTCAAAAATTGAAAATCCGACTGATTGTGTAAAGAAGACAAATCGTAGTAGGGAAACGAGGGAGGAAGCGGGAAAGAGTAAAGAGACGAGAGATTATTTTTTTTTGAGAAGGGAGACGTCCAGTGCTTGAGCAAATCCCGTTTTTACTCAGCCGCTTAGGCATGTTAGCCTTATTGGCTTTTTTATTGTCGCAATGGCGGATATCACGCCATTTGTTTCAAACGTCATCGCGCCGCAGTCATCGTTTTATTTTGCTGGGTGTGTTTGTCGTATCGGGTATTCTGATGAACTATGCCGGAATCGGTCTTTCGACGGACGAAACGATTGATCCGTTGATCGGATTAGCCGTTTCACCGGAACAGTGGGTTATCGATACGCGGTTGACGATCATCGTCACGAGCGGTCTGCTCGGTGGTCCGCTCATCGGCGGTCTGACCGGAGTACTCGTCGGATTTCACCGCTACTATCTCGGTGCATTCGGTGCGGAATCGGCCTGGATCATTGCGGTCGGAATCGGATTGTTGAGTGGACTGTACAGCCGCCAGTGGCGCAGGAAAGACGGTTATTCCTTGCTCCAACCGATTGGTATCGTCTTAACTGCTGTCATCCTCGACATTGGTGTAGCATTGATGTTGGCGCCGGACCAAGCCCTTGTACTGGAATTGACACGTCAAGCCGTCTTTCCGATGTTGTTTACGAATGCAGTCGGAATCAGTGTCTTCATTGCGATCTTACGGACGCAGTTGAAAATTGAGAATGAATTGTTCGTTCGCGAATCCGCACGTTCCTATCGTTTATTGGATGCGATTCGTCCGTTGCGTAAAAGTGGCATGACGGTTGATGGCGCCCGGAAAATCGGATCGACAATCTTGGAAGAAACGAAAATCAACCGTGTCGTTTTACTTGGACCGGATGGGATTTTGGCCGATGTCCGGACGGGACACGGTACAGCGGATTTATTCCAGCATCAGACGATTTTGGAATGGGTGGAGACGGCTGCCGTTTACCGGTCGGAAGATGAGCTGACGCGTCAAATCATCTCGTTTCATCCTTTACAGGTCGAGGGGAAGAAAGCTGGCATTGTCTGTTGGTTTCCGGTCCATCTGTTCGATGATACGATGGAGCGAACGATGGAACAGTTGGTGGATCTTTTGGCACGCGAACTTGTCGTTCACCAAGAGGAACAACTGAATCAATTTCCGGACACCAGTATTAAACCGATCCTGAGTCCGAACTACCTCCTCGGGATCGTCGATGAAATCCATCAGACGGCTGATCCGGATACCCCGGTCAAACAACAGCTCGGAGCTTTGCGACAACTGCTTACGACAGCACGACGACTCGACATGTATCCCTTACGTGAAGAATTACTGACCTTAAAATCTTACTTGTCGCTGGAAGGAATCCGCCGGCATCATCCATTGACACCGGCTGCGGTCAAGATTGATTTAGATATCGAAACGGCCGTTGAAGAACATTTTGTCTTTCCGTTGCTCGTGACACAGCTTGTCGATAATGCGTTACGCCATGCCTTTCCCCAAAGCGGTCCGTATCACCGGATTGATGTCCGGGCATTTCAGGAAGAGACACACTGGGTGCTTGAAGTGTCGGACAACGGAGTCGGCATACCGGCCGAATTCTTAAAACGCTGGGAGCAGGATAAAAAGACGCAAACGAGTAATTTGTTTTTATTACGACGTGCTCTTCACCGGCGATACGGTGAGCAGGCGGGGTGTACGATTTATTCCCGACCGGGTGGAACACGCCTGAAACTGACGTTGCCCCTTACGACCGATCAGATGTAACAATCGTTCGATTCGGATTACCGGAATCGAACGATTGTTTTTTTTTAGCCAATCCTGGGTAAAAATGAAAGCAAGAGTAGATCGATACAGGAGGATAAGCGCATGATTACAACAAAAGAAGTCGGTTTTTCCGGCGAGCAGCCGATCATCGCTTTTACATTGATGAATCGTAACGGACACAGCGTGGAATTACTCAATTTGGGCGGGAAAATCACGGCAATCCGTGTTCCGGATCAACACGGGACAATTGAGAATGTCGTCTTAGCCTTTGATGATATGGAAGAATATTTAGAAGATCCCCACCATTTAGGGGCAACAATCGGACGGGTCGGCGGGCGGATCGCCAACGGAGCGTTTGCATTAGAAGGGATGAACTATATCCTGGAGCAAAACGAAGGAGAGCATCACCTTCATGGAGGGAGCGTCAACTGGTCGAATCGTTTTTTTGATTATGAAATCGACGGTGAGCTGTTACATCTGCTCTTGACGAGTCCGGATGGAGAAAACGGCTATCCGGGTCAACTGGATGTCCGGTTGACGATTGACTGGACGGACGAAGATGTACTGATTTTGACGTATCACGCGACGACGACGGCATCGACACCATTCAGTCCGACGAATCATACGTATTTTAATTTGACAGGAAATGCGAAAACGACGATTGAGCAACATCGTCTCCGGATGGATGCACCGTTTTACGTACCGCTAAATGAAGAGTCGGTTCCGACGGGCGAGATTTTATCCGTCAACGAGACCGTCTTTGACTTCCGCAAAGCGCGTTCTCTGTATGAAGTGACGCATGCGAGTGACGAAGCGTTGCGCCAGGCCGGCAGTGGTGTTGACCACCCGTTTTTACTGAAAGAAGGCGGAGAAATCGTCTTAGAGGAACCGGTCAGTGGCCGGATTTTACGTGTGGAAACCGATCAACCGGGTGTCGTCGTCTATACGGGAAATCATTTGGCAGGAGACTTTACAATCGCCGGGCGCCGGGCGACACCCTATCTCGGGATTTGTCTTGAGACACAAGGATTGCCGGACGCGATCAATCAACCGGATTTTCCGTCTGTCGTTTTGCGGGCAGGCGAGGTCTATGAAAAGCGGACAACCTTCCAATTTAGTCGAGTGCAGTAACGTTTTTTTGCGAACATCCGAAGCGAATGTGGTAGGATAAAGCGAGAAGAATCTAACGGAGGCATAGGAAAATGACTAAAATAGCATGGGTGACCGATAGTATGGCCTATTTCAAAAAGGAAGAAGCGGAAGCCATCGGTGTCAATGTCGTACCAATTCAAATTTTACTTGGTGAGACAGCCTACAATGAAGACACGATTACCGTCGAACGGTTATTCCGGGCGCTTGAGGCAGACAAGAAGTTAGTCGCCAAAACCTCACAACCGATTTTCGGGGAATTCGTTGGAACGTATGAACGCCTGAAAGAAGAAGGATACGACTGTGCGATTGCCGTCCACTGTACAAACGGTTTGTCGAGTACGGTCCAAAGTTCAGCATCAGCAGCGGAAGCGGTGAGCTTCCCGGTCCACATCATCGATTCACATACAGCATTTGAAAACCAGCAGGAGTTCATCCGTTTCGGGATGGCGCTTGAAGCAGCAGGTAAATCAGTCGAAGAAATTACGGCTGCCTTGCATGCATTGGCAAAGAAGACACATTTTTATATGATTGTCGGGAACATGGAGACGATGCGCCGGGGTGGACGTGTCTCGTCCGGTGATTTGTTCCTTGCTAACCTGCTCAGCATCAAACCAATCATCACGACGGATGAAGCGGGAAAAATCGTCCCGTTTAAAAAAGCGCGGTCGCTGAAAAAGGCGTACATCGAAATCATCAAACAGGTCGAAGAAGCGATGCGTCAGCATACGTTTTATAAAAACCGGATTTATGTCGCGACGACGATGGCACCAGAGATGGCAGCCGATTTACGGACACAAGTCGCAGCAAAATTCCCGGAACTGACGGTGCTCGACGGCACGTTCGGTCCGGCAATCGGAACACACGCCGGAGCAGAAACAGTCGGCTTGTTCTGGCTGAATGACTAAAAAACAATGAAAAACCAGAATCGATTCCTTGAGACAGGGAACAGATTCTGGTTTTTTTCTTGTATTTCAGGCAAGAATAATTCCTAAAAAAGCGGCACCAATTCCGCAGAGGTAACTGAGTCCGAGATACAGGACCAGTGTCTTTCGATTTTGATTCTGGACGAGCTGTAACGTTTCCAGCTTAAAGGTCGAAAACGTCGTAAATGAGCCGAGAAATCCTGTCCCGAGCAACAACGTCCAGGTCGAATCGAGGTGGGAGCCGATGACAAGACCGAGTAAAAACGAACCGAGCACATTGATGATGAAGGTCGCCAGCGGAAAATCCTTTTTCCAAACCGTTTTGGTCCATTGGCTTAAGGCGAAGCGGCTGATTGCCCCAAAAAAGGCACCGGTCGCAAGCGCAAGGAAATTCATGAGACCTCCTCCTTTTGAAAGCGGCGTAACCGGCGTGTTCCAAGTAGATAACCAACGTAAGACAACAATAAGCCCCCAAACAAACTGAGACTGATATAGGCGAACGCATAACTATAGACACCAGCCCGCAACAATTCAACCGATTCGACACTGAACGTCGAGAAGGTCGTGAAGGAACCGACAAAACCGGTTCCGAGTGCCGTCATTGCATACTGATGCAGTAAGGTCGTCTTAAATAAAAAATGTGTCGCGTAACCTAATACGAAGCAACCGATTAAATTGATGGTTAACGTCGTCCACGGGAACGCACCCACCACCACATTTCCGATGAGAAGACCAAGACCATACCGGGCAGAGGCGCCGAGTATGCCGGCGAGCCCGACTAATAGATAGAGCATAAGGAGCCCCCTTCCACTCATTTTTGTATTCAACATACGCTTTTCAGAAATCATGCGTCAAGTCATGAAAATTTTCATAAAGACTAAACGTCATCTTAAAATTGGACGATAAGAAAAGTGTACGAATCCAATAGAAGGAGTTTTGCAGATGGTCTCACCGCTTGAACGATTGAGTACAAAAATACTCTCTCGTCTGATTCCTGTATTGATCACAGTTGCCCATCCCTTGATTTTTATTTTTGCCCAAATCGGCTATGTCCCGATGAGCGTCTTTTACCAATTTTTAGCCGGTGGACTGTTATTAACAATCGCGTTGCTTACCGGAAATCAGTTTTTTGGTGAAAAGCCAAGTGGGAAATACATTCAAATCGTCTTGACGTACCTTGTCCTGGCACTGGTGCTTATCACCTTACCGTCCCAAAGCATCTGGACGATTGCCTATCTCTATCTGACGATCTCGATTGTCTATCTCATCCCGCACCTGGTCGTGCTCGCAGGTGTCCTCGGATTGTTTGAACTGGTTCTCTTTACGCTGCTCGGAACGATCGTCTTTACGAACACGTTTGACATGATCGTCGCTTTCGTTATCTACTTGATGATCTTTTCGGCAGCGACGTTCGTCGCCGTATTTGGGCGAAACGTCATGCGGGAAGTCAAACGTCAACAAGAAAAAGCCGAACATTACGCGGAGACGTCTCAACTGACGCTTCGTCAGTCAGCGGCGACCGCGACGGATGTCACGACGTTCACGGAAGAGATGAGTGAAACGGTCGATACGGCAAAAGTCTCGTTTGAGAAAATTGATCAGGCGATGCAGATGTTGGCTGATAATTCTTCGAAAAATGCCCAATCCGTCCGACAGATCAAACGGATGAACACCGATAACGTCGAGTTGATGACGGATGTCGCGACAGCCGTCGACCGGGCACTTGTCCTCAGTTCGTCATCAAAAGTCACGGCCGAGCAAAGCCAGGCTACGATCAGCGAGGCCGGCGAGTCGTTACAGCAATTAACCGAAAGTATGGATGAATCGGTCACCGCCTTTGGACAGCTCGCCGGACGCTTCAAAGAGATCGTCAGCATCACCTCGAGCATCAATGCGATTGCGACACAAACCAATCTATTGAGCTTAAATGCCTCAATCGAAGCGGCACGTGCCGGTGAATTCGGTAAAGGGTTCACCGTCGTCGCCCAGGAAATCCGGAATTTGTCCGCGCAGACGGCAGCGGCTTCGACGGAAATCAATCAGATCATCGAACGGGTTGATCGTGATGTCATGCAGACCGGTAATTCGATTGATGCCAGCACCAACTTACTGCGGGAGCAGGAAGCGCGGATGCAACGGAGTCAAATCGCGTTGCAGACGATTGCGGCAGACTCCAATGATTCCGTGCAGGCGATCAGCGGAGCGCAACAGCAATTCGCGACGATTACAAATAGTCTCTCGAATATCGCACAGGCTACCGGACAACTCGACGCCTTCATGGATCTGTTACTGACGAGCAGTGATCAACTGTCCGGTCTGACGCGGTCGCAAGTCGAACAAATTGGTGATTTACAGCAAGCGATTCATACACTAAACGAGACCGCATTAACCCTTCAACAGACGGCCCATGCCTGACACCTGTGTACCGATTCTTAAGAGTCGGTGCACTTTTTTCGTTTGTCGCAAGTGGTGAACGGGAACAATTAAGAGGTACAACAATCAGAGGAGGAAATCACATGAAAGCAGCCTATATTGAACAGTACGGTGGATCGGAACAATTTAAAGTGGGGGAACTGGACCGTCCGATCGTCGGAGCAGATGACGTCTTGATTGCGGTGCATGCAGCAAGTGTTAATCCCGTTGATTGGAAGTTGCGTGAAGGATACTTAAAGGAAATGCTCAGTTACGATATGCCGCTCGTCATTGGTTGGGATGTCTCCGGTGTCATCGAAGAAGTCGGAGAGAACGTGACAGACTTGAAGGTCGGTGATGAAGTGTTCAGCCGTCCGGATATTGCCCGTCAAGGGACTTATGCGGAATATGTCGCCGTCGACGCCCATCTTGTCGTCAAGAAACCGGAAGCGCTGACGTTTGAGGAGGCAGCATCACTGCCGCTCGTCGCCCACACGGCATGGCAGGTCATGTTTGAAGTGATGGACGCGAAAGCAGGGGATAAAATCTTTATCGGTGCCGGTTCAGGCGGTGTCGGAACAGTCGCGATTCAACTCGCGAAAGCGCACGGGCTGCATGTCATCACTTCGACGAGCACAAAAAACGTCGACTGGGTCAAAGCGCTCGGAGCAGACGAAGTCATCGATTACAAACAGGAAGATCCGGCAGATCGTGTCCGTGATCTTGATTTTGTGTTTGATACGATGGGCGGCGACGGACAAGCAAAGCTGTACCAGATGCTTAAACCAAACGGAATGCTCGTCTCGATTTCAACACCACCGGACGAAGATCAGGCGAAGGAAGCACAGGCACGCGTCGCCTATGTCTTCATGCAACCGACAGGCGAGCGGCTGCAACATATCGCTCAAGCAGTGGAACGGGGAGAGTTGAAACCGGTTGTCGATCGGATTTTTGATTTAGATCAAATTAAAGAAGCGCATGATTACGGAGAAGAAGGTCATGCGAAAGGGAAAATCGTCATTAAAGTGAAGTGAGCAAGAAAACAGAACGCGCTCTCAAATAGACGAAAGTCAATAGCTTACGTAATCTATGAGATACACAGGCAAGACTTCGCTTTCCTCGGGCGAAACGTGAGCCTCCTCGTCGCATGCGCGACTTGCGGGGTCTCACCGGTTCCGCTTTTCCCGTAGGAGTCTTCGTTTTGCCTGCTTCTCTAACAAGCTATTGAAAATCACACAAGAAAGCCGATCCCTTTTTTTCAAAAGAAGAGGGATCGGCTTTTTGCATAAAGCTGGATTTTGATGGTCTCAATACACCTGTTCGGATGCCAACAGTCGGTCGAGTAACTGTAACGTGTCCGGTTGATTAATCAGCATCTGTTGCAAGTGCGACCGTTCTTCCTGTAAGAATTCCCGGTAGAGACGTGCCGCTTCGATATGCGTTGCCGGGACGAGGACGTTATAAATCGCTTCAAGACGTAGACGTGGAGATTCCGGTAAATAGTCAGGAACCGTTTTTAAACCGAGTTGCGCCCGGTCAGGAACATACCGGTGCAACAGGACTTTGGCAAATTTGATTAGTGCACTCCGTAACATCTCGACCGCCCATAATCCATTCCCGCGACCGGCTGCTTTTTGATACTGGAACAGAAACCAGACGGAATCAATCGCTTCATCCGCAGCTTCTTGTGTCCCGAGTGCCAAAGAAGAAGTCTCGACGTACGCATCGAGTTGTCTTTTCGGATCATACAAGACACGAATCGTATCGGAATGGTTCAACGATTCGCGCGTCACCGTAAACAGGTCGACATGCAGGAGATCATCGTACACGACAATTAGTTGCGGTGCGACAATGAAGATATCGTCTTTCCAGATGATCGGGCGATAGACGGACAGATGCGTCAGTCGACGGGTTAGAAATTTCGCCATCCGTTCTTCGGATACTAAACAGTAAAGATCGATATCCGAATAGACATCTTCTTCACCGCGTCCAAATGAACCTTTCAAAAAAATCGCTTCGACAGCCGGATCTTGCCGTAAACGTGCTACTAACTGTTCAATCGCATGAAGTTGATGCATGGGGCTCGCTCCCTTATATAGTCTATTCCGTCAGTATACGTGAAATAAGGGAGATTATTCCATTAAAAAGAGCGATTCGTTCAAAATGAATCGCTGGTACTAGAAGCAAGTGTTGGTGTCGTATCTTGAAGCATGTCTTTCTGCGCCAAATGTTCTACGTGTTTTTCGCCCCAGGCATTGATAGCGTTCAGAACAGGAATCAATGTTTTTCCGTAATCCGTCAGCGAGTATTCAACTCGCGGCGGGACCACCTGATAGATTTCGCGATGGACGATATCGTTCAGCTCGAGTTCCCGAAGCTGGGCTGTCAGCATTTTTTGCGTGATGTTCGGGAGATTCCGTTTCAGTTCACTGAATCGGAGCGTGTCATGCGTGATCAGTTCGAGCAAAATCGAGGGTTTCCATTTCCCGGTCAGAATTTCGAGTGCCGTCTCGACGCGGCAGCTTGGTGTCTCTTCCATGGCGGTTCCTCCTTCATGGTATCGTTTAGGATACTATACCACTTCTTTGTGCCTACTTCCGTTCCTGTCACTTCTGATTGATAATGAAGATACGAAGCGAACTTATGAGGAGGAAGCAAAATGAACATCAATCCAAACATTACACTCGGACCGGTCAGCTTACGGATTACCAATCTGGAACAATCGATTGCGTTTTACCGGGATGCACTAGGCTTAACGGTTTTAAGACAAGACGAACAGACGGCAACACTTGGTGCGAAGACGACACCGCTCGTCATTCTGGAGCAACACAGTACGGCAAAACAACTTCCAAAAAATTCGGTAGCAGGCCTGTATCATTTCGCGATTTTATTACCGAATCGGAAAGAACTCGGGTTTGTCATCCGCAACTTAATTGCTCAAGGGATCGAACTCGGACAAGGCGATCATCTCGTCAGCGAAGCGTTTTATTTATCTGATCCGGACGGAAACGGGATTGAGATTTATGCCGATCGTCCGCGTGATACATGGACGTATGAAGCAAATGGAGACGTCAAAATGACGACGGATCCGGTCGACTGGCAAAGTATGCTCGTCGAGGCGGGAGAGGAAGACTGGTACGGCATGCCGGCAGAGACCGTCATGGGACATGTCCATTTCCATGTGAAGTCACTTGAAGCAGCGCGGAAGTTTTATGTGGAGACACTCGGATTTGATGTCGCAGCGGATGCTTCCCGGATGCGTGCATTGTTTCTTGCTGCCGGCGGCTACCACCACCATATCGGAACGAACGTCTGGTCAGGGGTTGATGCACCGAAAACACCGGCTGATGCGGTTGGCCTGACCTACTGGACACTGATTTATCCGGACGCGGCTTCGCGCGAAACAGCAGTCGCAGCACTGGAGCAATCACCGTATGAAGTGACGCGGCAAGCAGACGCGATTTACGTGACAGATGATGCCGGTATTACCGCTCGTTTAATGGCTCAAACCTGATGATTCCATAGAAAAAAGCGATTTCGTCATCGAAATCGCTTTTTTTGACGTCTTTTAATTTTGACCGGATAAAGCTGATGGGGCATTGCCGTCATAACGGCTGATCAGTTCGTAAGGACGGACTTTATAAAGGGCATGCGGGAAGTAATGCGGATCCATCGCGTCAAGCGTCCGCAACTGGAAGTGTTCCCGTTTGATATACGTGTCGATGTTCTCCCGGTTCAAGTCGAAGAAACCGACTTCTGCCGTTTCCCCTTCTTGCGGACGGAGTTCTCCGCCGGTATACGTACCGCGGAAGGCGACACACAGGACGTGGCTTGAGACGTTTTGATAAATACCGGTAATGCCTTCAATCGTGACATCCGCTCCAGTTTCTTCTTTGACTTCCCGTTTAACAGCATCGAGAATCGATTCATGGTTCTCGACCTGGCCGCCCGGCATTTCATACGTGTCACCACGATGGAGATTGCGGACGAGCAGGACTTCGCCGGCTTCATTTGTAATATAAGCGGTGACACTGACGATGGCGCGTGGCGGAGCATAGACGCCGGTCGCCGTCAAAAAGTCTTCCGTTGATTTAATATAAAGGTTTTTCCCGAGACGGGCGCGTTTTTTCATGGCTTCGCGGCGTAACGTGCTGCCGCGGACGTCCCGGTCGACTTGTTCGTAATGTTCGCGATCACGGTATTCCCAGATGGCGATGACTTCATCTTCTGCTTCATTCACCCAGCGGCCGACAAGGCGGGCACCGTGACTGATTTGTAAAGGGTAGAGATACGTGTGAAAGAACTCGGTAAATTCCTGCAGTCGTTCCGGGCGAATCGTGTAGGTCTTCCGGCGATGTAACATGGAAATTCCTCCTCTATCTTTTAAGCAGTTAGTTTCCTTGACTACCTTCTCGTATCAGGTGGCATATCCCTGCCTGTTCCTCCAATTCGACATGCATTTTGCGAGAAAAGAAAAACTAAAGAAAAGAAGAGGGCTCAACTCAAGGAAATTCGGGCATACTTTAATTATAGAGAGAAAAAAAGGACGTGAGAGAATGGTGGATGTTATGGCATTGGTCCGGTTGGCAGGAGGTATCATGTTTACGCCGCTATCCGACGATGTATTGATGATGGGATATGCCGCATTACGGATCCGCGAAGGCATGCATCCGGTTTTGATTTGGTTAGCCGCATGGCCTGTCTTTTTCATTGCCTTTGCTTGGTTTTACTTATTGGCACGCTTTTTCCGTGAAATTCCACTCGTCAAACGGTTGATGAAATCGAAATTCCTGGAGCAGGCTGAATCGATTTTAGAACGCCGTGGATTATGGGCGATCGGTTTGTCCTTTTTCTTACCTGGAGTCCGCCATCCGATCCATTATGTTGCCGGATTACTCGGTTATCCGTTATCCCGTTATTTGGCGATGACATTCGTTGCGGCAGGGCTGTACACCGGATTATGGACTTTTTTAATCGTACGAATCGGGCAGACGGTCACCTGGTCGGAACTGGGAATGTGGTTAAGTGAACATCCAAGTATGGTACTTCTGATTATTGCGGCATTATTGACGATTATTATTTCCGGTGTCGTGCACGCGAAACGACGCAATCGTTTAAAAAAAGAAGAAGAATTTGTCACGGAATAATGCTGATGAGTAATATGAACATCCAGGATTCGACAGGATTATTCTGTACATGACAACATCCCCTTCAGAAATTATTTCTGAAGGGGATGTTTATTGTTTAGGTGTGAATTCTTATGCGTTTTGACGTTTGCGTGCGAGGACGATTCCAGCTGCTCCGAGTGCAAGACCGAAGAGCGCGATCGCACCTGTTGTACCTGCTGTATTGTTGTCGCTCATGCCGCCGTTACCTGTGTTCGGCATTGAACCTGGTGTACCATCCATGAATTTCTCAGGTGATTGTTTGACGATCGCTTCACCGAGGTTTTCACCGACGCCGTACATGTAAGCATACGACTCACGGAATGTGTCGGCTGATCCTTTGTAGTCGCCTTCGACGTACTGCATGAACGTATCTTGGACGTATGTTTCATGACCAGAGACCGCTTCTTGTGCTGCTTTTGTCGGAAGGTTTTCTTCCGTTGCTGCACCAAGGAACGCACCGAAGTCATTCGAGAACATTTTGAGCATGTCTTGTGCGTCACCCATCAATTTCTTGTCGTCGTTGATCGCTGCTGTGACGAGGTTCGCTTGCGCTTCGATGTGGTTTTTTGTCCAGACTTGCTCGAACTGATCCGCACCCGCTTGACCGTAAACGGATTTCATTGCCGCTTTGAAGTCAGCTGTGTGCATGTCTTCTGCCCAGTTCGCTGCATCATAGTCTTTCGCTTGATCGACGCCCGCTGTCATGCTGATGTTCGCCAGTGCCACGTGCTCAGCTGCGAGGCTGTTGAGTGTTGACCGGAGGTCAGCGGCTTTTGTGTCCGCTTTCGTGTTGTCGAACTTCTCAGGCATCTGTGTTGTGATCGCGACGGAGAGTGCTTTTGAGATATCATACATGCGGCTGTAACCTTCACGGAACGTGTTGTACGATCCTTCGTAGTCACCAGCTGCATATTGTTGGAATGTTTTATAGACGTCCGCTTCATGGGCACGGAGAACTTCTTCCGCTGCTGCCTTCGGCAGTTTACCTTCTGTTGCTGT
>NZ_JBEPSU010000008.1:0-87337 GCF_040549175.1 Exiguobacterium sp. PvP048
CTTCCTGCGCTCGACTTGCATGTATTAGGCACGCCGCCAGCGTTCGTCCTGAGCCAGGATCAAACTCTCCATAAAGTGTTTGACTTGCTCGTTGTTGTGACCGGAGTCACGTTGACGAAGCTTGCGCTTCATTCATTGTTTGTATCCGAAGATACGTTTTTTGCCTCATCGTTCAGTTTTCAAAGTTCGTCATCGTTTGTTTTGAAAATGGTGGGCCTAAGTGGACTCGAACCACCGACCTCACGCTTATCAGGCGTGCGCTCTAACCAGCTGAGCTATAGGCCCGTCAAAAGCAAACAAAATATGGTGCACCCTGAGAGATTCGAACTCCCGACCCCTTGATTCGTAGTCAAGTACTCTATCCAGCTGAGCTAAGGGTGCGATATGGTGCGGTCGAGAGGACTTGAACCTCCACAGTGTTGCCACCACTAGGCCCTCAACCTAGCGCGTCTACCATTCCGCCACGACCGCAAATATAAAATTAGGAATCAAAAAATAAAATGGTGTGTCATGCAGGATTCGAACCTGCGACCCTCTGATTAAAAGTCAGATGCTCTACCAACTGAGCTAATGACACGAAAAACTGGGCTGGAAGGGATCGAACCTTCGCATGCTGGAATCAAAATCCAGTGCCTTACCACTTGGCCACAGCCCAAAAATGGCGGTCCTGACGGGATTCGAACCCGCGATCTCCTGCGTGACAGGCAGGCATGTTAACCGCTACACCACAGGACCACATTTTTGCGAAACTTAAGTATGAAATTAAAAATGGTGGAGGATGACGGGATCGAACCGCCGACCCTCTGCTTGTAAGGCAGATGCTCTCCCAGCTGAGCTAATCCTCCAAAATGGTGACCCGTACGGGAATCGAACCCGTGATACCGCCGTGAAAGGGCGGTGTCTTAACCGCTTGACCAACGGGCCATTTTAAAACAATAATTATTCTCAAGTAACAAATTCACATAAGAGGTCTGGCGGAGATGGAGGGATTCGAACCCTCGCACCAGTTTCCCGGCCTACACCCTTAGCAGGGGCGCCCCTTATAGCCACTTGGGTACATCTCCAAAGATAATGGCTCCGCAAGTAGGATTTGAACCTACGACCTACCGGTTAACAGCCGGTTGCTCTACCACTGAGCTATTGCGGAACGTGACGTTCGTTTCAGAACACTTTTCTATATTAGCAACTTTATTTCTCTTCGTCAATGCTTTTTTAAAAAAGTTTTTAGTGACGAGAAGTTGTTTAGTTGCTGTCGTTTTGACGACTTCTATAATTTATCATGCTCCGAAATGAACGTCAACTACTTTTGTAAAAAATCTTTCCACGACATCTTCCGCAACGGTACCGCTCCGGATTCATCTTTCTTTTCCTTCTATATAATGTCCCACATTTCTCACACTCGTAAAGGTGATTCTTTTTTTTTGCTTCTTCTAGACGCGGACTGTAACGCAGCCCTCCGTATCGTTGCAACCACTCTTTAAAATCCTGATCTTGATGCCGGTGCCCCATTCCACGCAGATGTAAATGATAGTGGCACAGTTCATGAATGACGATTCCACGGAAGGTATTAAGGTCTCCCAAATGACTCCGATTGAAATCCAGATGATGATCGGTCAGAAAATAACGACCCCCTGTCGTCCGTAAGCGTTCGTTAAAGAGTGCAACATGTCTAAACGGTAAAGCAAACACGTCGAGCGAGAGTTGCTCGACGTATTGCTGCAACTCTTCGTTCGTCATGACGGACTGACCATTGTCAGACCGATCCGTCCGCGCTCCGGCTCGACACTTGTCACCCAAACGGTCACGATATCGCCGACGGCAATAACATCAAGCGGATGTTTGACCCGTTTTTTACTGAGTTTTGAAATATGAACAAGACCGCTTTCTTTCACACCGATATCCACGAAGGCACCGAAATCGAGCACATTTCGGACCGTCCCCTGGAATTCCATCCCGACTTGGATCATATCAAGGGATAACACATCCTGGCGCAGCAACGGCTTATCGAGTGCTTCCCGCGGATCACGTTCCGGGCGTTGTAATGCTTCAATGATATCCCGTAGTGTCGGTTCACCGACTTCGAGCAATCGAGCAGTGTCCGGTACGGATAACTCTCCGAGTCGAGTCCGTAAACTGTCCGTTCCAACGCTCTGCAACGGCAAATCCAGTTGCTTAAACAAGGATTCCACGGTTTTATATTGTTCCGGGTGAATCGGTGTCCGGTCAAGCGGATGACTGCCTTCCGGAATGCGTAAGAAACCGGCCGCCTGTTCATATGCTTTTGCTCCTAAACGCGGAACTTTCAACAATTCTTTCCGGGATTCAAAGGCCCCGAGTTCCGAGCGACGTTCCACAATCTTTTTAGCCGTTGCTTTCGTAATCCCGGCGACGTAACCGAGTAATGATTCCGAAGCTGTGTTGACGTCGACACCGACCTGGTTTACAACCGTCTCGACGACGAAATCGAGCGTCTCTTTTAACTTCGCCTGTGTGACATCATGTTGGTACTGTCCGACCCCAACGGATTGCGGATCCACTTTGACAAGTTCCGCCAACGGATCCTGCAGACGCCGGGCGATTGAGATGGCGGACCGTTGTTCGACTTGTAAGTCCGGAAACTCAGTGCGGGCAATTTCCGACGCCGAATAGATACTTGCTCCTGCCTCATCCACAATCGTAAAGGCAATTTGATCATACTCTTTGATCCAGTCTGCGACAAAGGATTCCGTCTCACGGGAAGCCGTCCCGTTTCCAATCGCAATCAATTCAATTCCGTACCGTTTTACCAGTTTCGTTAAGACTTGACGTGCTTCTTGCGCTTTTTGTTCCGACATCGTCAGATACACGACGCCGACTTCCTTCATTTCCCCCGTCGGATCAATCACGGCCCACTTACATCCCGTCCGGTAGGCAGGATCAAGACCCAGCATGACTTTCCCTTTTATCGGCGGTTGCATGTAGAGTTGCCGCAAGTTTTTTCCGAACACTTCAATCGCCTGATTTTCCGCTTTGTCGGTCAACTCGTTCCGAAGTTCCCGTTCAATTGCCGGGAAAACCGATTTTTTATATCCCGTTTGAACAGCTTCCTCGACCAACTTGCGTTTTTGCTCCGGCAATCGGCTAAACGGCCGTAACAAGTACGGTAAAACGTGTTGCTCTTCCAGAACGATTTTGACGGAAACGATTTTTAATGCCTCAGCACGATTGATCGCCAAAATCCGGTGTGGCACGATTTGACGGATCCGTTCACTGTACTCGTAATACTGGGCAAAGACACGTTTTTCATCGACTGCGTCTTTTTTTAGTTTCGTGACGATATCCGCAAACCGGTAAGCCGTCTTTCGAATATGTTCGCGGACACTCGCCTGTTCGCCCCACTCTTCGGCAATGATGGCTTGTGCTCCGGCTACCGCTTCTCCTTCGCCATGTGCCGCGACATACTGATGAAATTGTTGTTCATCGTATGATTTCGGTGACCGCAAAAAGTTGGCGAATGGTGTCAATCCTGCTTCTCGGGCAATCTCGGCTTTTGTTCTCCGTTTAGGACGAAACGGTAAGTACAGGTCTTCGATTTGCTGTAACGTCGTTGCTTCATTCAAGCTTTGTTTCAAGTCAGGCGTCAAGACACCTTGTTCTTCGATTTTCCGCAAAACATCTTCTCGTTTTGATTCCAGTTGTGTGATGCTTTTATGGCGGTCGAGGATCGCTTTGATTTCGACCTCATCGAGTTCGCCGGTTTGCTCTTTACGGTATCTCGCGATGAACGGAATCGTTCCCCCGTCTTCCGTCAATTGTAAGACAGCCTTGACTTGCGCCGGTCTGATGTTCAATTCTGTTGCGATTCTCTTCTCCATTTTCCTCACCTCTGTTTCATTATACCGAAGAATCAACAGGACACAAAAAAAAGACCGATGCTTCCGCATCAGTCTTTTGAAAATACTTCGTTCGGTTCTACTTTGATTGCTTCTCGTAATTTTTGCAACGCACGGCGCTGAAGACGCGACACATGCATTTGCGAAATACCAAGAAGTTCTCCTGTTTCCTTTTGACTCATGTTCCGATAGTACGCACATTCTAAAATCGAACGTTCGCGGTCAGTCAAAACAGCAAATGCTTTTTCAAGAATCAGCTTTTGATCCACTGAATCATATCCGTTTTCCTGGTTACCAACGAGATCCAGTAGTGTGACCGTACTGCCTTCCTGATCGGCTTCAATTGAACTATCAACAGATAAAGCCTGATAACTTTTACCCATCTCAAGGGTTTCAAGAACTTCCTCTTCCGATACTTCCAACCGAGCGGCAATTTCATCGATACGCGGTGAACGTTGCAGTTCTGTCGTCAGTTCTTCGACGGCTTTCTTGATTTTCGGTCCGAGTTCCTTGATTCGACGCGGGACGTGAACGCTCCATGTCTTATCACGGATGAAACGTTTGATTTCACCGATGATGGTCGGAACGGCAAAGGATTCAAAACTCCGGCCAAATTCTTTATCAAAACGACGAAGAGCGGCAAGCAAACCAATCATCCCGACTTGAACGAGGTCATCATGAATCGGACGTCCACGTGAGAACTTACGGGCAAGCGCCTCAACGAGGTCGGAATACCGAGCAAGTAAAGCAGCATGAACTTCTTCATCTTGATCATCTTGTTGATACAGGTCAATTAGACGAAGGACTTCATCATCACTGTGATGGCGTTGTTGAGACTTTGCTGGCACTTTGACCCACCTCATCTCTATTCATATATTTTGTCATATGGACAGTGACGCCGTTTGCTTTCTCGATCGTGACTTGATCCATGAGTGCTTCGATCATTAAGATCCCTAGTCCCCCCTCGTGCAGAGAGTCTAAATCATGAGATTCCGTAATTGGTTCACTTTGACGCTTCACGCTGTCTTTATCGAAAGTCACACCATTGTCTTTGACAATGATTTCAAGACGATCGTCCGGATAGACGTTACACGTTAAAGCCATTGATCCGTCCTGTTCTCCTTCATATGCATGTTGAACTGCATTCGCACATGCTTCAGAGACCGCAATTTTGATGTCTTCGATATCGTCGTACGTGTAACCCATCCGATTCGCGACACCCGAAACTGTCAATCGAGCAATTGCAACATATTCCGGTTTTGCCGGAAGTGTCATTTCAAGTTGTTCGTTCTTCATTGTGTCCCACCTCGTACACCACTATCGATTGTAATGATGCTTGAAAGACCTGTGATTTCAAACAAACGGCGGATGCGTTCAGAAACGCCGACAAGTGTAAATGATGTGCCGTTTTTCTTTGATGCTTTAAGCGCCCCGACAAATACACCAAGGCCTGTTGAATCCATATAGTGAATTTCATCCAGGTGCACGACAACGTCATTTGTTTCGACTGCCGGTACAAGTTCCTGGCGAAGTTTTGGTGCTGTATACGTATCAATCTCTCCTGCGATATAGAGATGCGTCTGACCATCTAATTGTTCTGTTTTAATTGTTAAATCCATCTTCAAGTTCCTCCTCAAGGAAAATCTGCTATGTGTTTTTTCTATCTCTATTATCTCATAATAAAAAAAGTTCACTCTGAAATAATTCCCGGATTTGCTAATTCTTAAACCACTTTTTAAAAAAGTGTTCAAAAAAAGTCGCATACAGATGTATCGACTCTTCTCTCTGATCTATGTAAGTGCCTAAAAATCAATCAACCCTAAGCTGATCGCGACGGCACTATTTACTTTCATCATCGTGTCCGGATCTAGATGCGTGACTTTATCCGTCAGACGGCGTTTATCGATTGTACGGACCTGCTCAAGTAGGATGACCGAATCACGTTCTAATCCGTGTCGCTCTCGATATACTTCCACATGGGTCGGTAGTTTGGCTTTGTCGATCTGTGCCGTGATCGCAGCCACGATTACAGTTGGGCTGAATCGGTTACCAATATCATTTTGTAGGACAAGGACAGGACGAACGCCTCCTTGTTCCGATCCGACCACAGGTGACAAATTTGCATAAAACACGTCGCCACGTTTGACTATCAAAGCTTACACCCCGCTTACTTGACGTAGGAGCGAGAACTCCGCCTCCGTTTCAATCTGGAACATTTCGCCAACGATGGATAAATTGATCGCTGCCATTTCTTCGTAACCACGTTTCAATTCCTCACGTAGCTGACGCTTGCGTTCTTCGGTCGTATGGTTCGACTTCATCCCAATCGTCTCCTTCGCTACATTTCGCTCAACAAATTGCTTTTCCCGTTGTTGGACCAAGATAATGGCACCTCCAGATTCACTGAAACCTTAACGAACGACTCACTTTCTACTTCAATATATCAGTCAAATTCAGAAAATACAATCAAAATTCAAACAAATAACATTTTTTTACCATCATATTGATGTCTTTTAAAAAACTAGATGCGCGGGACCCGTTTCGAGAACTGACACAATACCTCATAGTTGATCGTCCCCAGCCAGTGCGCTGCTTCATCAATCGGGACACCTTGTCCAATCAACGTGACTTCTGTTCCAACCGGGTAATTGCGCGGCAAGCGGATCATCAACCGGTCCATACAGACCCGACCGACGATTTCGCACGGATAACCGTCGACAAGTAATGAATACCCCTGGAACTTGCGGGACCAGCCGTCCGCGTATCCGATCGGCACCGTTCCGATCCACTCATCTGTCGGCGCCGTGTAGGTCGCACCGTAACTGATCGTTTGACCGGGTTCAACCTGCTTGACCTGCATCAGACGACTCTTCAGCGTGAACGCCGGTCGTAAGAATTCGTAATATGGAATCATTTCGTCTGACGGCATCGCCCCGTATAAGGCAATCCCGATCCGGACAACATTAAAAGGATCCTGACCGATCAAACGGATGGCGCCCGCTGAGTTGGCCGCATGGATGTATCGAATATTCGGCACGCGTTCGACGAAACGCAGGAAAACGGTCTGTTGCTCGTCAAACAACCGGCTGTTCAATTCGTCGGCTGTCGCAAAATGCGTATAGATCCCTTCGAGTTCCATGACATCCGAATCCAACTCTTGTAAGACGGCGTCCAACTCTTCCGGTGTCTGCAGTCCAAGACGGCCCATCCCGCTGTCGACCTTGATGTGGAGCCGTAAATGATCGACATCCGTTAAATGCTGTTTTGCTTCCCGCAACCAGCCGGCTGAAAAAACAGGCACGGCGACGTCATAGTTCGAGGCGATCGGTGCATGTTCCGGCAAAAGCGTTTCGAGCATTAAAATCGGTGCCTGAATCCCGGCTTCCCGTAATTCGATTGCTTCTTCTAGCAGGGCGACAGCCAGTAAATCCGCCCCGTTCGCCAACGCGATTTCCGCGACCGTCACGGCACCATGTCCGTATCCGTCCGCCTTCACGACGGCCATCATCGTTTGATGACCGATTCGGGCCTTGATTTCCCGTACATTGTGCGCGATGGCTTCGCGGTCAATTTCTATCCAAGTTGGTCGATACATCTGAACTCCTCTTTTCTAATAAGACTTGTGCAGCCGCATAATGGTCGGAATGGGTAATGGAAAGGTGAATCGTCCCTTCAAACGGACCGGTCATGACCGGTCGTCCCGATGCTTCGTTCAACACTTCGAGATCAAGCCAGGATACGTCGGCACCGATGCCGGTCCCGAATGCTTTGACAAACGCTTCCTTTGCCGCGAACCTTCCTGCGAGATACTCAAGTTGCCGCTTATCAGACAAGGTGTAAAAACGATTCTGTTCTTCTGCCGTTAACACCCGTTTAACGATTCGCGGCTGACGCTCGAGCGTCTGTCGGATTTGTTCCAGTTCTACGAGATCGAGTCCTATTCCGAAAATCATTCCTGACGCCTCCACAGTTCTATTCTTCGCCATCTTCATATAGAATGAAGATGAAGCGAGGTGTTGTCATGTTTAGTCGAACGGAAAACTTACAAACGTTCACACGTTCTTATCCGGTCGTTTCGTTGTTCATTTTAATCCAAGTTGCCCTGTTTGTCATCGAACAGTTAAACGCCTTTTTCAACTTTGGCTTTTCGCCGCTCAATTACGGGGCAGCCATCAACTTGTTCATCGGGAACGGGGAATGGTGGCGTGTCGTAACCGCGACATTCCTGCATTATGATTTTTGGCATATCGCCTTCAACACGTTTGCCCTAATCATTTTCGCACCTGCCTTGGAGCGGATGATCGGTCACGCGAAGTTTGCTTCCTTCTATCTTTTAGTCGGAACGCTCGCCAACGTCTTGACGTATTTTACGAAAATCAATGAACCGTTTTACGGTCAAGCCGGGGCTTCGGGCGCAATTTTAGGACTGCTTGGTTTTTACGTCTATCTCGGTCGTTTTAAACGGACTGTCATTTCAGCTGATGACGCGCGTCTCGTGTATATCTTCAGTGCCATCACAGCCATCTTCACCTTACTCGGTTCGAACGTCTCTGTCTTTGGTCACTTATACGGTTTCGTGCTCGGGTTCCTTGCCGGCTTCATCTTCGGAAAAGGAACAGTGCCGTTTACACGTCCGTTCAATACCGGAAGACGTCCTGCATCAGGTGGTCGCATCATCCATACGAGCGGTTCCGGACAACTCGGACGGATCATCTTTTATGTCATCGTCGCCTTCGCCGTGTTTGGCCTGCTGGCCCGGTTCATTTGAAACACAATCCAAAAAGGAGCCCGCTGAACTTAAAAATTCAGACGGGCTCCTTTTTATGATGGCTTATTTACGTAATGATTCCGCAAGATCTTTAATATCATCGATCAAGTTATGGATCGTTTCCTGGTTATCTGTATATAAGGCACGAAGTTCTTCAAAACGGCCTTTCGGATCCTGTTTGACGGCTGAAATTTGTGTCCCTGCTCCGCCAAATGTGCGTTTGAACGTAGCCAGTTGCGATTGACGTGTATCTTTATGAAGCATGGATAATGTGGCACCTACGAGTGCTCCGCCAAGTGTTGCTACTAAAAAGTAATTCTTTTTCATCTGTTTTTCCCCCTAGACTAATTTAACTGTTTCTTAAAGTGGTGGTAAAAGCTGATACCGTTTCATGACCGGAGAAGGCGAAAAAGACTTCCCTGCCTCTTCAGCATACTGGTCGACGGTCAGTCGTTCAACTGATTTCGCATAACGCGAAGCATCCGTGTCATTGTTGAACTGAATCAACAGGACCAAATCTGTTCCGCGCTCGACGCGGGCGATCCGAACGGCTTTGAAACTGTCGTATTCCGCACCCAGTACTTTTGGATCCGACATGACATGATGGACAAATAAATCGCCGCTGTTTTGATCTGCCGGAATCGACCAATAAAATAAACTGCCTTGTTCATCAAAATTACCGCGTGTTTCGAGTAATGTATATGTGTTGCCGCTTTGAAACGGGGACTTCCCTTCTGTTTCAATAAACAAAAGAGCCTCACCGCTTCCACTTGCTGCTCGAATCTGAGGATCACGCGATCGAATTTGATCAACAAAACTGCCGCTACCGAATGTTATGGAAAGTTTAGATGGCATCACAGGCCTCCGCGAGTTCGAAGTCTTTGCTAGTCAGACCGCCTGAATCGTGGGTCGTCGCAGCAAGCGTAACGTTCTTATAGTCAATGATGATTCTCGGATGATGGTTGAGATGTTCCGCTATCGAACCAACCTCCTGTACAAAATCAAGTGCTGCCGGGAATGAATCCAATGTATAGACACGGACGATTTCGTCATCGACGACACGCCATTCCGCCAGTCCTTCCAGACGTTCTTCCACTTCATACTCATTCAACCTTTTCATGCCATTTTCCTCCTCCACCATTATTTTCGTCCTATACCTTATACCCTACTTTTCCGGTTTCTTATACCTCTCGCCGATGGATTTCTTCCTTTTGTCTTCTGGCACAGATAGAGTACAATGTGAAGGAGAACACTATCTCCCAAAAAAGAAAGGGGCAGACGCTCATGCGTGCGCTTATCGTGATTGATTATACGGTTGATTTTGTAGCCGATGAAGGAAAGTTGACGTGCGGAAAACCAGGACAGGCCATTGAAGGACGCATCGCTTCACTGATGGATGAGTTCTCATCAGAGGATTATGTCGTCATCGCAAACGATATTCACGAAGAAGGAGACACCTTCCATCCGGAAACCGTCCTCTTCCCACCCCACAACATCCGTGGTACTCATGGCAGAGATCTTTTCGGACAAGTAGCTGAGATGGCACGTGTCGCAGATCATGTCATCGATAAAACACGGTACAGTGCTTTTGCCGGAACGGATCTTGATTTACGGTTACGGGAACGTTCGATTCACGAAGTTCATCTCGTCGGTGTCTGTACGGATATCTGCGTCCTGCACACAGCGGTCGATGCCTACAATCTGGGATATAAAATCGTCGTCCATGCCGACGCCGTCGCAAGTTTTAACGCGGCCGGCCATGACTGGGCACTTACGCATTTCAAACAATCGATCGGCGCAGATGTCGTCGGCGAATAAGAAGGGATCTGTCTTCATGTTACAACGTAATCTTGCACTTCATACTGATCTTTATCTGCCACGGTGGATGTATATTTATTGGCAGGAAGGACGTCATAATGAACGCGCTGTCTTTGACGTCTACTATCGGTCAAACCCGTTCGAAGGGGGTTATGTCGTCTTCGCCGGGCTCGAAAATATCATCGAATATGTTCAGACCCTCCGTTTTACAGAAGAGGACATTACGTATCTCCAAAAAATGATCGGTTTCCCGGACGAGTTCAAAGAGGAATTGCGCAACTTTAAATTCTCCGGTTCCATCTCAAGCGTCAAAGAAGGCGAAATCGTTTTCCCGAACGAACCACTTGTCCGGATCGAAGCCAGGATTTTCGAAGCAAAATTATTGCAGACGGCGATTTTGAATATCGCTAACCACGAATCCCTGATCGCTACGAAATATGCGCGGATCCGTCAATCGGCACCCGGTGCAAAATTCCTCGAAGCCGGTGCGCGTCGTGCCCAAGGCATCGATGCTGCTTACTTCGGAACCCGCGCGTCGTACTTAGCCGGTTTTGATGTCACGAGCCTTGCTTCTGCCGGACGAGACTTCGGTATTCCGTGCGGCGGAACGATGGAGCATGCCGATATTCAATTCCATGATGATGAATTAACGGCGTTCCGGACGTTTGCTGCCTACTATCCGGATCAAGCGACATTACTCGTCGATACGTACGACACGCTGAAAAGCGGTTTGCCGAACGCGATCATCGTCGCAAAGGAACTCGAAGCAAAAGGACATAAATTGCGCGGTATCCGGATTGATTCCGGCGATTTATCCTACTTATCGAAACGGGCACGGACAATGCTCGATGAAGCCGGCTTCCCGGATGTCGACATCGTCTTATCCGGTGATCTCGATGAATACGTCATCCAGGATTTACGGATTCAAGGGGCACAGGCGAATACGTTCCTCGTCGGAACACGCGGTATCACAGCATACGAACAACCTGCACTCGGTATGGTCTATAAGCTGGTCGCACGTGAAGTCGACGGCGAACTCATTCCGGTCATCAAAGTCTCGTCCTCAAAAGCGAAGACGACGACACCACACATCAAAGAAGTGTACCGGATTGTCGACCGCGTCACGAATAAATTCAAAGGTGATTACGTGACGTTACTGGATGAAGATCCGACTGATCTGGAGGCAATCGACTTAATCGACGTCCGTGATCCGTCATTCCGCAACCGGATCGAGAACTTTAACGTCGAACGTTTGCTGACGCCGATTTTCGTTGACGGAGAACTGGTATACACGGTCCCGACCATCGAAGAAAGCCGCCATTTCCATGAACAGCAGATCGGTCGTCTATGGGAAGAATACAAACGCCTCCGTCTGCCGGAAGTCTACGCCATCACCTTCAGCGACCGTCTCTGGAAACTGAAACTGGATATGATTCGCGACACACGGACCGCGAGCGGTCTCAAATAAATACCTGAACATAAAAACAGCCTACTTCAGCTGAAGTGGGCTGTTTCATTTGGTGTAACTGTCATTTGGATTGCCGCTTGTTCCATTTGTTGACGAAAGTACCAAGCGAAACCAAGCGCACCTCCGATGAAGACGATATACGTAATCCGTTGACCGAACTCTGCCAAGGAATCCGCATAAAAAATACTGATTAAGTGGTCGCTTCCACTGATGAGAAGCAAACAGGCAATCAGGAGCGCTATACGATAAGCAAGTGTCGGACGGTCTGTTGGTTCAGCATGCCAATACGAGATGATGTAATGGGCAAGTAAGATGATGCCAATGATTCCTAATACTCCTATCAGTGCTTGCGGCATAATGAACGGTCCTCCTGTTTCTAATTTCTACTTCCATTTAAACATAGTTCACTAAAAAATCCTCTCTAAAACTTTCCCGCCGTTTGCCCGGTCACGGTATACTGAAGAAAATCTGTTGTTCATTCAACAAGGAGGCGTTTTCTTGAAAACCTTTAAATTGTGCACCTTACGTATTTTAATGGATGAATCCGGCCGGGATACGACGATTCCCGTTACGATCAAAGATGGACTGACTGTCAGCACGGATCAGACGGCACAGTGGGTCGCTGAAATTGTCGTCCTGGAAAATGATCAACCGATCATCGACGAGTTATTCAATAAAAATTTACGGGCCTTGATTGAAATTACGATTTCCCGACCTGATAATGATCCGGCTGCGATGATTGTGACGCCGCTTGAATCGACTCCCTTAAGTGAAGGGGTATCGTACCTGTTCAAAGGAAAGATGGTCATGATGAAAAATGACTTGTCGGAATCGATCTTACGCGAAGTCGTCGAGGATCATTTCACCGGTGAAGCCTTGATTCAGGAATACAAAGACCGGCGTTCAAAACGCGGCGCACATATTACGAGTATCGCGAAAGAAACGTTTAAACAGTACCTCCACGAAAATCCAACCATCTCTTAAGGACGTATCGTTTGATCTACGATATGATCCGCGACATTAATCCGGTCAATCTCATACCGGTTGGAGAAACGAATATAGTTCGCACATGCATTCTTAAGCGGTGTCCGGTAACTGAAGCTATCATCAATCGAGGATAATGCCGCTTTGATCGTATGCGAGTGACAGACGATCAACAGGCGTTGTCCCCGATATTTTTCTGTCAATTCTTCAATTGCCGAAAACACCCGCTGCTGAATTTCCTGTTCGGTTTCAAGTCCCGGTACACGTTCCGTATCATTCGCTTGGACTGCTTCATAGATTCCGGCGACGGGCTGTCCTGATGCCATTCCAAACTCCCGTTCGACCAACCGTTCATCCGTCTCCGTTACATCCAGCCCGATTGAACGTCCGATGATTTCTGCCGTCTCGACTGCCCGCGATAAGGGGCTTGAAATCAAGACGTCCCATTTTTCTTCCGCCAGGTAAGCTGCGCTCATTCCAGCCTGCCATCGCCCTGTCTCATTGAGCGGAATATCTTCTCGTCCTTGAATCCGCTCGTTTAAATTCCAATCCGTTTGACCATGACGCACTAAACAAATTTCTGTCATTTTACTGTCTCCTTCAAAAGAAATATCACTGATTGTATCATGTTTTCTTTTTTAGTGAAGGGTCTCCCGGGGCGGCAACGCCAGGACCTGACAACTAAACGTCTCAATCCGTTCCAGTAACCGCTCGATTTTGAGCGGGTTTTCGGTTTGGGTAAAGCTCGCCAGGGAATGCGTGCCGTTCGGGAAGGAAAACAGCCGGACGTCGGCTCCGACATCGGCTCCCTTTTCAACGAAGTGGAGCGCTTGCGTAAATGGGACAATCGGATCTTTTTTTCCGTGCAACAACATGATCGGCGGTGAGTCTGCTGTCAAATGTGTTACCGGCGAAACACGTGTCATGAGTTCCCGCCACTCGTCCCGCCCTCCTCCGTAAAACTTAATATGGGCAATCCACGTTTGAATGAACTTGAACAGGAGGAAGTTCGTCGGAGGATACAGGGCAATGACACCACTGATCAACGGGAGGCATTCGGCTGTTTGTTCGCCGATGAATTCCATCGGGGCAAGTGCCGTCGTCAGCATTAACGCGGCACCGGCTGAGTCTCCCCACAACACCATGCGTCCCCGCATAATCCGTAAATCGTCGGCTTCCTGATTTAAGAAACAAAGTGCATCCCGAACGTCTTCCAGATTATCCGGAAAATAACTGCCGTCCTCAAACAAGCGATAATCGATACTGCAAACGGCGATGCCGAGTTCCAGGAAACGCTCGACGATTGGCGTAAAACAAAAGACGTCATCCCGGTTCCCTCTGACGAAGGCTCCCCCGTGCGCATAAATCGCGACCGGGAAAGGACCATCACCCGGCGGATAATATAAATCCAACTTTAGTTCTTTCTGATTAACGGTTTTAAACAAAATCGTCCGGGGTGCGAGTTGGACTTCCGACAGTGGAAGCGCCGGTTCCGTCCATCGTAATAAAGCACCATAGTTGTTCCAGATGCTCGCTCCGGCTGCGGCTGTCGTTAAAATTGCCGCCCCTCCCATCAGCCAAGCAGTTTCCCGTTTCACCTCATCACCTCCAAAGCTTACTCTCGATTTCTGATCTCTTATTAGTCATCTACCCGATTTATTTAGAAGCCGAACGTCTTCCCCGACTTATACTTGACGCTTCGTTTTGGATTCGTTATAGTGAAAAGGTTCAAATCGGAATAATTACGTTTTAATAATTTTTGGAGGGTTTATTCATATGAAAAAATTACTTTCAGCTTTCACGGTCGCCTTTGCCAGCGCTGCTTTTCTTGCTGCCTGCGGTTCTTCCGAATCCAATCAAGATGCGACCGATCAAAAGCTTCGGGTGTATACATCGACATTCGCTACTGCGGCAATCGCCAAGGAAATTGGCGGAACAGATATCGACGTCAAGATGATTGTCCCTCCCGGTGCCGATCCGCACTCGTACGAGCCGACGTCTAAACAACTGACAGAAATCGCACAAGGCGATCTGTTCCTCTTAACCGGTACGACGCTTGAACCGTACTCGAAAAAAATCAAAGCCAGTCTGAAAGGCAATGATGTCCGTTTCGTCGAGACAAGCACAGGAATCGACTTACTCGAAGCCAACGCCACGCTTCACGAACATGAAGGACACGATGATCATGCTGACGAACACGCGGAAGAAGAACATGATCACGGCAAATACGATCCCCATGTCTGGCTCGATCCGAACAATGCCAAAATGATGGCCCAATCGATTTCGACGGCACTGGCAAAAGAAGTACCGGATAAAAAAGCGACGTTTGAAAAAAACCTGGCTGAATTTGATACGCAGGCAGATGAGCTCGATCAAAATCTGCAACAGGCTGTCGATAAGGGCTCGAAAAAAGAATTGCTCGTCACGCATGCCGCTTACGGATATTTAGCCGAACGATACGGTTTCTCGCAATTGCCGATTGCCGGCATCTCTCCGTCGGACGAGCCTTCCCAAAAGCAACTGGCTGCTCTCGTCAAAGAAGCCAAATTGCATGACTTGAAGTATATCGCTTTCGAGGAGACGGTTTCTCCTAAAGTCGCCCGCGTCATCCAACAGGAAATCGGAGCCGAAGCGATTACGATCCACAACCTGGAGTCCGTCACGAAAGAACAGCAGAATGCCTCGTATTTTGACTTGATGAATGAAAATGTGACGACGCTCAAACAAGCACTTCAGTGAAGTAGTGTTGACATGCAGTAAAAGATACGTTACGGTAGAAAACGTATTTCAGACAATTAAATGACTTCTTTTTATCGCGAGAGACGGAGGGACTGGCCCGATGATGTTTCGGCAGCGGACGATTAAATCGTACTGTGCCAAATCCAGCAAGCTGCGGCTTGAGAGATAAGAAGAGCGTCTTTTTCAGTAAAGACCTCCTTCTTTCTTCCGAAGGAGTCTTTTTTTGTACTTGTAGAAAAGGAGTGGTTTTATGAACGAGACGATTATACCGAACAAATGGGCACTTCTACCGTTACTTGTCTTTTTAGTTCTTTTTATCGGTGCCGGTATTTTTTACGATGATTTCTACAAATTCCCGATTCTGATTGCGGCTTTGATTGCCTTGATTTTTGCGGCGGTCACAACGAAAGGCAGCATCAATCAAACCGTGGAACGGATTGCAACGGGTGCCGGAAATCCGGACATCATGATCATGGTCTTTATTTTCTTACTTGCCGGTGCCTTTTCTGGAACGGCCGATGCGATTGGCGCCATCGAAGCGACCGTCAACGCGTCGCTGACATTTTTACCGCCTTCTCTTTTAATGAGTGGGTTGTTTATCATCGCTGCTTTCATCTCGATGGCGATGGGGACTTCGACCGGTACGATTGCCGCACTTGCCCCGATTGCTCTCGGAATTCATGAAGCAACAGGTGTCAATGTTGCGATTGCCGCGGCAGCTGTCGTCGGCGGTGCAATGTTCGGTGATAACCTGTCATTCATTTCCGATACAACGATCGCAGCAGTCCGGACGCAAAAAACCAATATGCGCGACAAATTCAGAACCAACTTCATGATCGTGTTGCCGGCAGCAATCCTGACGGTCATCATCTTGGCTTTCGTCTCAGGTACAGGAGACGTCGTCGAAGCAAAAGCGTTTGAGTTTTATAAATTGATTCCGTATCTGTCTGTCATCGTCCTCGCCTTGTTTGGTGTCAACGTCATCCTCGTCTTAGTCGGCGGAACCGTTTTGACGGGTATCATCGGTATGATGGACGGAAGCTTCGGCTTAAGCGGCTTCGTCCTGTCGATGTCTGAAGGATTGATGGGGATGGCAGAAATTTCGATCTTGACGTTATTAATGGGCGGACTCGTCAGCCTGATCACCTTTAACGGCGGGATTGCTTATCTGAAAGAAACCCTGACGCGGAAAATCTCACAACGCCGCGGCGCGGAATTCAGTATGGCGGCACTCGTCAGTGCAACGAATCTCGCGACAGCGAACAATACGATTTCGATTCTTGTCGCCGGACCACTCGCTGCGGAAATCGCCGATACGTATGATATTGATCGGAAGAAATCCGCCAGTATCCTCGATATCTTCTCGTGCGGTATCCAAGGAATCATCCCGTACGGAGCCCAGTTGCTGATTGCAGCGGAATTAACGAAAACGGCTTCCCCGGAACTGATTCCCTATCTGTTTTATCCGTTCCTGCTTTTCGTTTGCGGATCTCTTGCCATCGTCTTCGGCTTCCCACGTCGAAAAACAGCTGATGTGCGTAAAAAAAATGTTTCGTAAAAAATACAAGACCCGTCGCTTTTGCGATAGGTCTTGTTTTGACTTATTTTTTCTGGTCTTGGCGGTTGAGAATGAAATACGCAATCGCCGGAAGCGGGAACTGAATCAGTCCTGCGCCTCCCCAGACCCACGGATTTCGTCCTGTCTTCCGTGCACCAAGGAACAAACATGTCGCTTGTGTCCCTAACAGGGCTGCAAGGCCGGCCCAAACACCTTTTGGTACGTTTTTAACAGATCGTTTCATAAAATACACCTCGTTTCCTTTATAGATTTACCCTCCTCTTTTCGCTTTCTAACCGGCTTTTTCCTCCCTTGAGCGTTGAAACGGACGTTCTTGCTTGTTCATGCTAAACTAAACGAGCAATTCCATATTCTCGTTTCATTGAAGGAGGAGTATACACATGCAATACGCAAAACTTTCAAATGGTGTCACGATTCCACAAATCGGATTTGGTGTCTGGCAAGTCGATGAAGAGACGGAAGCACCGGCTGCCGTCGCAGAAGCCCTTCGTGTCGGTTACCGTCATATTGATACGGCTGCCGTTTACAAAAACGAACGTGGTGTCGCCAAAGGAATTAAAGAAAGCGGCGTGAACCGTGAAGATCTCTTCTTAACGTCTAAAGTATGGAATGATGACATTCGTGCCGGACGCACTAAAGAAGCTTTCGCTGAGTCACTTGAACGCCTCGAAACCGACTACCTTGATCTTTATCTGATCCACTGGCCGGTTGAAGGGTATATCGAAGCATGGAAAGCCATGGTCGAACTTTACGAAGCCGGCAAAATTAAGGCAATCGGTGTTTCGAACTTCAAAGAACATCATCTCGATACACTTGCTGAAGAAGGATTAATGACACCGATGATCAATCAGGTTGAACTTCATCCGCAACTTCCGCAACATGAGTTGCATGAATATTTACAGGACCACAGCATTCAAGTCGAGGCGTGGAGCCCACTCATGCAAGGAAAATTCCTCGAAATCAATGACTTCAAGGAAATTGCCGAAAAACACGGCAAATCCCCTTCACAAGTCGTCTTGCGTTGGCATTTAGACAACGGCATCGTGGCGCTTCCAAAATCGGTCACACCCGAACGCATTGCGGAAAACTTTGACGTCTTTGACTTCCAACTCGATGCAGATGATCTCGAGAAAATTGACCGTTTGGCAACGGATTTCCGTCTCGGACCGGATCCGGACGAAATCGATTTTTAAGTACACATACACAATCGGTTTAAAGAAAAATGGTTTTTCTATAGACGAAGGGGAGGCGGATATTCACATCCACCTCCCCTTTTTCCTATATGAGTGATGGACCGTCAGACATAATAGACGAGAATCGTATCCTGCGCCTCTTCCGCCTGGTGAAAATAAGCGCATAAATTTCCGAACTGTTCCCAGACCTCATCAAAATCACCTTGTCGGCCGGCTTCCTGATAAATCACTTCAAGTGCTTGGCGATCAAAATTTCGCATAACCTCCGAAGAAATGATGAGCAACGGTAAGGGAAGGATACCGACGATTGCTGCATGCTCTTCATTGACGATCAGTTCCTCTCCGACAATCGCCCGTCCCAGATTATAATGGGTCTCTTGATCAATGAAGATATCGATTTGACTCATCAACTGATACAACGGAGTCGTTTCTTCGAGTGCAAACAATTGTTCATGATCGGGTTGTGTTTCATGGATAAATAAAATCCAGTCCATGATGATATGGGGATCATCTCCAAACGAATCCCAAACGGCATCCGCGACACGTACATAGTGTACGTTTTCCATCCTTCCCCCTCCTTTCCGGTCGTTTTTTTTAATATTCCCATTTTCACACTGCTTTAATGACGATTATTAAAATCTCTCCAGACAAAAAAAAGACTAGATGACTCTGATCCTTTTCATATTAAATCGCTTTTTCTTTTTGGTCTTCGTCCTGCCATGCTTCAAGCAGTTCTTGACCCGGAAGATTCGGAATTGAATTTTTATAGAAACGGGGATCTTGTCCCTTTTTCCGTTGCACTAAATAATCATCCAGTGCGAGCTTTGCAATTTTGGATAAGCGGAAAATCGCATATAAGTTAACAATCGCCATCAAGCCCATGAAGATATCGGCAAGTGCCCAGACAAGTCCAGCCGTTTGAACGAGTGAACCAAACACAATCATACCGAGGACGATGATCCTGTACGCAATCATGATTTTCTTATTATCGTTGATGAAGCTGATATTCGATTCACCGTAGTAGTAGTTTCCGACAATCGAACTGAAGGCAAACAAGAAAATCGCAAGCGCCATAAATGCTGTGGCAAACGGACCCACTTGAGATGCCAGCGCCCCTTGCGCCAAATCGATTCCGGCGACCGGTGCTCCACTCGCATCCTGCGTCGCAACCCCACTGACTAAAACAATCATCGCTGTCGAAGAACAGACGAGCAGTGTGTCGACAAAAACGGCAAACGACTGGATCAATCCTTGTTTGACGGGATGCGATACTTCTGCCGTCGCAGCGGCATTCGGAGCTGAACCCATACCGGCTTCATTCGAGAAAAGACCACGACGGATTCCGTTTAGGACCGCTGCTCCGATTGCTCCACCGGCAAGTGTTTTGAATTCGAGTAATCCTTCCTGGAAAATCAGACCGAATACGTTCGGTAACACCTCTAAGTTCGTCACCATGATGTAGAGAGCAATCAAGATGTATCCGCCTGCCATAATCGGGACGAGGAAGGCTGACACCGTCGCAATACTCCGGACACCACCGAAGATGACAAGTGCCGTCAACAGAACGAGTCCGACCGTAATCCACGTCTTATCAACCCCGTACTGGCTTTGAAGCGACAGTGAAATCGTATTGGACTGAACCGAGTTAAAGACGAATCCGAACGAGATTGTAATCAGAATACTGAAAACGATCCCTAACCACCGCTGTCCAAGCGCCTTTTCCATATAGTACGCCGGACCACCGCGCCATGCTTTTTCATCACGTACTTTATAAATCTGAGCCAGCGTACTCTCGACGAATGCCGAAGCTGAACCGATTAAGGCGATCAACCACATCCAGAAGACTGCACCCGGTCCACCGAGCGCAATGGCTGTCGCGACGCCGGCGATGTTGCCGGTCCCGACACGTGCCGCTGTACTGATGGCAAAAGCTTGGAAAGGCGAAACACCGTCTTTTCCTTTATCCGTTCCTTGGAACAATAGCCGCAACATTTCCGGAATCATCCGAAACTGGACGAATCCCATGCGAATCGTAAAATAAATTCCTAAACCGACCAATAAGATAATCAAGACACTCGACCATAACAAGTCGTTGATACTACCGATAACATCCATCAGTTGTTTTTCCACAGGTGTTCCCCCTTAGTTAAGCGTTCGCTTATGTAACCTTTTTTCACATGTGTTCTATAATACGTAAATAATTTTAGAAAATCAAATTCATTTTCTTCTTTTAAGTCATCACAATCTATAAAACCCTCACAAACCTCACATGTGATGTCAGGTTCATCATAAAAAACAAGGGACTGACTTTTGGGTCAGTCCCTTGTTAAGAATTGATTTAACCACTGAACACGATCAGATGAACAGATTCAGGTTCGAACCGTCCGTCGCTCCGAGATAACTTGCGACACCACCATAATCAATATCATCGAGCAACTCCTCTTTTTTAATGCCCATGATGTCCATCGACATCGTGCAGGCAATCATCCGGACGCCGGCTGCTTGTGCCTTCGCCATCATTGTCTCCAGAGCGTCAACCTGTTTATCCTTCATGACTTTTTTCATCATTTTTTGACCGGCTCCGGCCATGTTCATGTTCGAGAGCGGTAATTCACCGGCATGTTTCGGCATCATCATCCCCATCATCCGCTCCATCGGTGCCTTATCGACAGCAGGTGCATCCGGTTTACGGATGACGTTGAGTCCCCAGAACGTAAAGAACATCGTCACTTGTTTCCCCATTGCCTGTGCGCCTTGCGCAATGACGAACGATGCCAGTGCTTTATCCAAATCACCGCTGAAGACGACCATCGTCGCATCATCGGCAGTGGCAGCAGCCAACTGTACCGGTTGGTTCGTCGCATTCCCTTTTTCAAGCAGGACTTCAACGACTCCTTTGTTCATTTCCGCCGTGTGAACGGTATGACCGAGTTTTTTGGCCCATGCTTGAACATCCGGCAGGAATCCGGGATCGGATGCTTTAACGAAGACTTGATCTCCATCCTGCAATTGATCGATTTTCGTTTTCAGCTCCAAAATCGGTCCCGGGCACTGTAAACCACACGTATCCAGTAACGTAATCTGTTCTTTCGTTACTTGTTTCGGTTCGCTTTTGATTGTCGTCACAGCTGTTTCCTCCCGTACTTGGCTTCTCGCTTCACGGTCACGGTTGACCGTCGCCCATGTTTTATATCCGCCGCTTAGATTTTTGACGTCGAATCCGTTTTGCTTGAGCAATTGACTTGCGACATAACCTCGGAGTCCGACCTGACATGTCACGTAAATCGGCTGATCTTTCGGTAATTCATCGAGTGACTGACGTAATGTCGGTAAAGAGATGTTGACGGATCCCGGAATCGATCCGAGTTCGTTTTCGGAAGGTTCCCGGACATCAAGCAACAGTCCGCCGTCCGTGACAATCTGGTCAATCTCGTGCCAATGGACGTTTTCGCTGTCCCCAAGTACGATATTCGAGGCGATATAGCCTGCCATATTGACTGGATCTTTTGCCGAACTGTACGGAGGTGCATACGACAGTTCCAAATCGGGAAGATCAAGGACAGTCAATCCGCCTTTAATGGCTGTTGCCAACACATCGATTCGTTTCTCGACACCTGTCATCCCAATCGCTTGTGCGCCAAAAATCGTTCCGTCCACCGGATCAAACAACAGTTTCATCGAAATCGGACTGGCACCCGGATAATAACCGGCATGCGAGCCGGGATGAAGATGAATCGCTTCATAACGACGGCCCGATTGACGAAGACGTTTTTCATTGTTTCCGGTCGAAGCGACCGTCAAATCAAATACTTTTGCGACTGCTGTTCCGAGTGTTCCTGTGTAACGGACATCTCGTCCGGCAATGATGTCGGCGACGAGACGGCCTTGGCGATTTGCCGGCCAAGCCAACGGAACGTGAACCGGTTCACCTGTAATGTAATCCTTCACTTCAATCGCATCACCAATCGCAAAGATGGCAGGATCCGATGTCCGTAATGTCTCATCGACCTGAATCGTCTGTTTGATTCCGAGTTTAAGTCCCGCTTCTGAAGCCAAGTTGCTTTCCGGCATGACACCGATCGATAGAATGTTCATCTCGGTTTGAATCGTTTTTCCACTCGTCAAGACGACGCGCGTCCCCGCTTCTTCAAAACGTGCCACACCGTCCGCTAAAATCAGTTCGACACCTTTCGCCCGCAAATGTTCATGGACGATGACCGCCATTTCCGGATCGACCGGTGCCATGACTTGATCGGACATCTCAACCAGCGTCACACGCGCTCCGCGTTCGACTAAGTTTTCCGCCATTTCAAGACCGATGAATCCGCCGCCGATGACCGTCGCATGTGCCGGACGCGCTTCATCGACATACTGGCGCATTTTATCGGTATCCGGGATATTGCGTAATGTAAAGACATTCGTCGCTTCCGCCAGACCCGGAATATTTGGACGGATCGGTTTTGCGCCTGGTGACAAAATCAACTGATCGTACGTTTCGTCGTACTCTTCTCCCGTATCCACCTTCCGAATCGTCACCGTTTTTTGCTCGCGGTTGATCCGGATGGCTTCCGATAAATTCCGAACGTCCAGATTGAAACGTGCGTTCATCCCTTCCGGAGTTTGAACCAACAATTTATTCCGGTCTTTAATGACGTCTCCGATATAGTACGGAAGTCCACAGTTTGCAAAAGAAATTTCTTTTCCCCGTTCCAAAAGAATAATTTCTGCTGTTTCATCCAATCGACGTAATCGTGCTGCCGCCGTTGCTCCACCTGCTACTCCACCTACAATGATCGTTTTCATTCCGGCTTCCTCCTCCAATGTTCTATGTGTACCAATATACCCATTCAGGTATGTCTTTTCAAGTTATCTGTTCGTTGATTCACAAACTTGTCGGAACTTCATAATGAAATTGTTCCTTCGATGATAACGGACATTAGTTGCAATTCCATCTAAAATGCTTGAAACTGAGATTACAGTATTTATAAGGGGGATTTTATAATGGATCAGGATCGTAACTCGAAAGACACGAACGATAACAAAGTCACGCCGATCAACCAAAACAGTCAGCCGGAAACAAATGAAAACGGGGTAACGGCTGTGCAACAACAATACCTTGAAGAATTCCAAGCTTTCTTAGTAGAAAAAGGCATTCCGATGGAAGCACGCGAAAATGAAACACACGTCTTCTTCATGACACAGGAAAAAACACCATCAGGCGCTGAACCGATGATGATGATTGTCTTCAGCAAGACGGCGACAGACGTCGAGTTATTCGCACGTACGATTACACACGTACCGGACGGTGTCGAAGATCTTCCAATCTTAAATGCAATCAACGATTTCAACCAAGAATTCAAATACTTCCGTGTTGTCCTCGACAGCGACCGTGATGTCACGATTGCTTCAACGATTGACCTCGATCACGGCTTTAATCCGGCAGCGATCTTTGGACACTCTGTCATGATGTTCCAAGCTTCGGATGAAGTATTCGCTTATCTCACGAAATTATATGACCAAGTTCAGTAAAATATCGCTTAAAAATGGCTCTCGAGACAACTCGGGAGCCATTTTTTCATTTTCAAGTTCAATTGACAATGAGAATTATTCTCGCTATAGTTAGATTTGTGAAAACGACATCATTTTAAATACATTTATCTTATTCTGGGGGAATAGATTATGAAAAAACGCTTAAAAGTAGCATCACTCTTTATCACAGCAGGACTGCTTGCTGCGTGCGGGAATAGTAGTAATGAAGACACGACAACGGCTCCGAAAAAAGAGAAAACGGAGCAAACATCTGAAACGAACACAAATGTTGGGATCGCCGCGACGACCTTAAAAGATGAACTGACCATCTTCAGCTCGATCAAAGCGGAACTCGATAAAGCAAAAGAAGGTCAAACCATTGACTGGAAGATGGTCACGACAAGTTACGACTCCAAATTAAAGGGCGGTGTCACGACAGCTGCTCCTGAAATCGACGAGGTCATCAGTTCCGCATTAGCCGGTGTCGAATCAAAAGATCTTAATGAGAATGTTGCCCGTCAGCTCGTAGACAAAGGCATTCAGTCTTATTTCTATAAACTTCAGAAATCAACACAAGCAACAGCCGAAGAAGCGGTCGTCGCTGGAAAAACAGGTGAAGCGACAGCTGCACTGAACGATATTAAAGAGATGTCGAAGACCGTCTTCATTCCGACGGCGGAAAAGCGGGATGCGAGTTACGGTTTTAAAAATGAAGACTCCATTGCTCAAGCCATCAATTCCGGTCTGACGGCACAGAAAGAAGCCATCACGGCGAAGAAAGCGGCCGACTTCAATGTCGCGAAACAATTGACGGATAAATCGATTTACCGGTCGTTCTATCTCGCTGCTCTCGGTTACGCTCAAAAAATCGAAGACGGTGTCAAAGCCGGCACAGACGAAAAAGAATTGCAGATGGAACAAGCTGAAGGATACGGATTCCTGCTGGCCATCGAAGAATCACTTGCCGGCGGCGATGAAGAAGCCGTCGCTACATTAAAAGAACGCTATGATTTTTCAAAAACAAAACCGGCAGACGTTAAGTTCAAGGAAATCGAGAGCTTGTTCGCCAAAGCACTAACGGAAAAGATTGACGGCTACCACGAAGAAACACAAGAAGCACTCGAGAAAAAAGATATCGATACAGCACGCGTCGAAGCGATGGAAGCTAACATGTTCGTCATTGCCATGAAACCGACACTCGAAAATCGTTTAGGCAAAGAAACAGCACAAACAGTTTTGGCAGATGCGAGTGCTTGGTATGCTCTTGTCGAAAAAGGTGATCTGAAGGCAGAAAAAACAGGTGATCAGATCACTGACGCGTTAGAGCCGCTCAACTAATCGTTTAAAATCGGAGGAATGCGCTATGCAAATCGGAATTACAGGAGGAGCCGGCTTTATCGGGGCGGCGCTTGCACTACGGCTTCAAGCAAGCGGTCACACCGTCCATGTCATCGATGCGTTTACCGACTATTATGATGTCGAATTGAAGCTGACAAGGGCAAAACAGTTACAGGCTAACGGAATTGACGTCTTTGACGGCAACGTCCACGAAGATTTGGCAACGTGGTGTGCCAACCACTCGTTTGCCGCCCTGTTTCATTTAGCAGCATTGCCGGGTGTCCCGGGTTCTTTAACTGAACCCCATCGCTACATCGAAGATGACATCGCGATGACGGTGACTGTCCTCGAAACAGCCCGAACCCACGGTATTCCGCATGTCTTTTTTGCTTCCTCCTCTTCCGTTTACGGTGAACAGACCGGCGCCTTGCTTGAACATCAAGCGACAGGAAATGTGATGAGTCCTTATGCAGCAGCTAAGTACAGTGCGGAAACGTTTTGCCGGACCTATCAAAATCTGTATGACCTGAATATGACGATCTTCCGATTTTTCACGGTATATGGTCCGTCCGGTCGTCCGGATATGGCGTTGTTCCGTTTCATCGAACAGGCGCTGGACGGTCAACCGCTGACCGTGTTCGGTGATCCGGTTCGCGACTTCACCTATATCGACGACATCACCCGCGGAATGGAACAGGCTCTCGAAGCAAAAGCGACGGGCATCTTCAATCTCGGTGCCAACCGCCCGGAATCCGTCCGTGATCTTGCCGCGATGCTCAGTGAACGGTTCAATGTCCCTGTCCGTTCGGCTCCCGCTCGGATAGGTGACGTCTCGATGACTTGGAGCAACACCGATGCGGCCCGGCAGACGTTCGGTTACGTTCCTTCCTTTACGCTCGCTGATGGAATCGAACGGATGATCAGATGGCATCTCGAGCGTCGGTGATCCGTGGAGTTGCGAGCGTCTTCTTGACGTTGGCAACTCTTTTTTTACTTCTGCGTTTTGGCTTGGAACTGCCGACTGCCTATCAGTATGTCAAAACATTGACGACTTCCTATTGGACCTTGGCCGCAACGGTCAGCTATGCTCTGGCTTTTTATATCCGGGCCGTCGCTTGGCGGACAGCCGATGAAAAGACGGCTCCGACCGCCGTCTATCTGACGAGTCTGTATATCGGACTGGCTGTTAACCACCTGTCTCCGGTCAAGCTCGGCGAAGCAATCCGCTTGTTGACAGCCCGCGCGATTGGCAGTCCGCTTAAACGGACGACTGCCATCTTAGTCGCCCAGCGCGGGATCGACCTATCCATCCTCGGTCTTTTCGTGACGGCCGGGTTATTATTAGGTCAAACCATATGGGTCGCCGCTTTGGCCTTCGGAGCAGGTCTCGTTCTGCTACTGCTCGTCCGTCGGTTCATCCGGACGATACCGGTCTTGATCGGATACGGGCTGCTGGCCTGGCTGTTTGAGGCCGGAGCTGTCACCTGTCTCTTTCTCGGAGCAGACGTGACGGTCGCTTTCCCGGTCATTCTAATCGCGATGAGTGCCGGGGTCTTATCCGGCATCGCCCAGTTCACACCGGGCGGGCTCGGAACGTACGAACTCGCCATGGGGACGGTCCTGCAACTTTCGGGTGTTCCGAACCCGTATGAACTCGCCTTGATGACACATCTCTTTAAATACGCTTTTGCCTTCTTAGCACCGGTTTATGTGCTCCTCCGGCACTTTGCAATCGTTCACTTACTGTTCACTCAGTTCAAGAAGCACAACACGAAAGGATGACAATCATGAAAAGTGCTTCCCGTTTTGAGAAAATCGCCGCACGGATGTGGAACCTATTGAATGAAGGCAAACCCTTCACACCGATTTTTACCGTCGGCGTTTTCCTGAGTTATCTCCTCTTGACCCAAAGCTCGTTCAGCGGTGCCGGGTTCGGGTTCCTGATGACCGTGCCGCTGTTCGTTTTATATTGGAAATTCGACTTTCCGCTGTTTTTGCGGAACTATCTGTGGCTTCCGTTGATTGTCTGGTTCTTTATAGAAGGAACCGATTCCCGCCTGTTACCGTTGTTCGCTTACGGAGCCGGACTGTACTTCTTCTTTACCGTCTTTTTTTGGGGGACGATTTATTACCATCTCCGAATCGGAACGGACTGGCTTAACTTCACGCGTTTTTGGAAACTTGTGCTGAAGAACAGTGACTCGACGAGTGGAAATGCGCAGGAACAACTGCCGAAAGTCGGACTGTTGCTCGCCTACTGGCAAACGGCTTCCATCGAGCAGACACTCGACTGGTCTTATCTCTGGTTCCCGCTCGGACTGCTCCTGTTCGCCTGGATCCTACATCATTACCTGTTTGACTGGAAACCAAAACTGCCAACGGAACAGACCGTCGACGCACCGATTCCGACGTCCAGAAAAGTCTACGTCCTGATTGTCGATGGCATGCGGAAAGACCGTTATATGGCGGCAAATACTCCTTTCCTTGAGCGATTGCGCCAAGAAGGAACAGAGTACACAAACATGGAGACGGTGTATCCGGCCCGAACGGTCGTCTGCTTCAGCTCGATGTTCACAGGTGCACGTCCGGAAGAACACGGCATCCATTCGAACATGGTCTGGAACACGACCGGTGTTAAAACAGACACCATTTTCGACCGGTTGCGTGATGTCGGCAAAACCGGCAAGATTCTCGGGATCGCCCATCTTGTCGACGCCTTCGGTGCAAAAGATGTTCATACCGTGACGGCGGTCATGCACAATGATGTCGCCGATCGGAACATCATCGACCGGGCCAAACAAATCGTCCAGGACGAGGATCCTGACTTACTGGCGATTCAGCTGATCGGAACCGATCAGACCGGTCACAGCCGCGGGACGCTCTACTCCGAATATGTTCAAAAAATCGAAGAGGCGGACGCTTTGCTGGCTGAATTTTGTGATGAGCTTGATCGCCTCGGGAAACTCGATGATGCGACACTGATCGTCATGGCCGATCACGGTCAGGCCGACGGCATCGGCGGTCACGGACATCTCGATGAAGGCGAACGGTTCGTCCCGTTCTGGATGTACGGGAAACAGATCCATGCCGGACGGAAAGTCGACACACACCGTCATATTCTTTCACTCGGACCAACCGTTGCGAAGCAGCTCGGGGCTGCAATTCCGCAGGACAGCCGAGGTGTCTTATTGACTGAAGCGTTCAAGGAGGAATCGTCATGAAAAAAGTCGTCGTTTTTCTGCCGGCCCATAACGAAGAAGTATCCTTACCACTCGTCTTAAAACGGATTCCGGCTGAAATTGACGGACTTCCCGTCGAGACGATTGTCATTGATGACGGATCGACCGATGCGACTTCGGACATTGCAAAACGCCACGGCGCACATGTCTATCGCTTCTCTAAAAATCAAGGGCTTGGTGCCGCTGTCCGCGAAGGGTTGCTCCGATCTTACGAACACGGAGCGACGGTTGCGGTCATGATTGATGCGGACAATGAGTATCCGGCCGATCAGATTCCGGATGTCGTCCGGCCGATTCTTGCAGATGAAGCGGATTATGTCTTCGGTTCCCGTTTCTTAGGCACCGTTGACGGAATGCGTTTGTACCGCTATATTGGAAATCATGTTTTTACGTGGTTGCAGTGTCTGTTGCTGAAACAACGGATTCACGACGGCCAAAGCGGAATGCGGGCCTTCTCCCGTGCCGCCTGTAAACATGCGGAGATCATCCACGATTATAACTATGCCCAAGTCCTGACCTTGAATCTTGTCCGGAAGGGATTCCGGCTGCACGAAGTTCCGATCCGTTACCGCGTGCGGGAAGCCGGCAAGTCCTTTATCCGTTTGAATTATGTCCAGCGCGTCCTGCCTGCGATTTACCGGGAATGGCGCCGTCCCATCAGCCGCTTATCCGCTGAAGAACGTCTTGAACGAAAGGAGCAACTTGGATGAGAAAACCACTTGTATTGACCCTCATCGCCTTCCTCTTCCTGCTGACCGCACCGCTGTCGGCATCCGCGTACAGTTACGGGGATCCGGGAAAAGAGGCGTTTGCGGAAGCTTATAAACAGTTTGAAGAACAACTCGATCAAAAGGATTACAAACTGGCCCGGGAAACGATTGATGCCTATGATAAAGAGTTCACCCTCTACTTCCCGGAAGCTAAAGAAAAAATCGATGCTGCTTTAGCAGATCAAGATACAGATGCTGCCAAACAGGCCTATCGCGTGGCGTTACGTCAAAATATCGAACGTCGTCTGCATTTCGCACAGGAACAATTCGATGATTTCGGTCAGGCCAAGCTGCTGCTCGCAAAAGCACGCGGCACATATGACGTCCTCGCTCCTTACGTCAAGGAAAGTGAGGATGCAAAGACGAGCGATTCCTTGTATACTGCATTTGATGAATCGCTTGCCGCTCTCGGGAATCCCGGATTGTTCGGCGTCGGGAAGAAAGCCAGCGACCGTGAAGCATTTGATCAAAACATCAAACAGATTGAAGATACGATCACCCCGTTATTCGTTTTACCCGGCGAGGAAAAGACCGGTGTCTTCGATGAAGAAGACTCGATATTCGGTCAGTCCTTCGGAACGGACGATATTTGGAAAACGGTCGCCATCAGTCTGGTCATCATCTTAATCGTCATCGTCATCATCGGTCAGCGTAAGAAACGACGCGCTCAATAAGGAGGAAGACATATGGATTTTCAGGCGTTTTTAATCACCCTTCGCGAATGTCTTGAAGCCGTCCTGATCGTCGGCTTGATTCTCGGTTATCTCGATCGGCTCAATGCACCACAATATAAAAAATGGGTTTATGCCGGCGTGGGTCTTGCGCTACTCGCGAGCCTGGGTGTCGCCTTCTTGTTCCAGGTCGTCTTTACGAGTTTCGCAAGCTTCGGCAGCGATACGTATCTGCGTCTCGGTATCATGATTATCTCCGTCTTCCTCCTGACGCACATGGTCCTGTGGATGGGCAAGGAAGCGAAAGAAAATCAGCAGGCCTCCCAGGCGAAGGTCGCAGCCGCTGTTTCAACCGGCAGTGCGATCACGATGATCGTCCATTCCTTCCTCGTCATCGTCCGGGAAGGGATCGAAACGGTATTCTTTTTCGCCGCGATTTCCGGCGGTGAAATCGAAAAAGTCCTAACGAGCTACGGTGCTGTCTCCGGTCTTCTGCTCGCCTTGATTTTCGGTTACCTGTTCGTTTCCGGAACGATGAAGATTCCCGTCAAACGCTTTTTCCAAGTAACTGGCGTCTTGATTTTGTTCATCGCGGCCGGAATGCTTGTGCAAACGATCGGCCGGTTCCAGGATCTTGGTTTGCTCGGCAGTCTGTTGACGAATGCGGATGGAACACCGGCTGCACTTTACAATATCGTCGCTTTTATGCCGGAACACTACATCGATCAAGTCCAGTATTTGCGAGACACGGGCAATACGACCTTGATCAGCGGACAAATCGGGACGTTTATGGGTGCGATGTTCGGCTACAGCCACAATCCATCCCTGGAACAAGTCATCGCCTGGTGGGGATACTTTGCTTTCGCTGGTTTCATGCTGACGCGTCAAAATCGGACGTCAAAAACCGCCAAGAAACTGCAGGAGGTTTCTTGACGGTTCAGAGCGGTCATCCACAACGACGTGGACGATCGCTTTTTTTCATCGTTTGCCTGATGATGCTCGGCTTTACCGGCATCCGTCTCGCATTCGTCAGCCCTTATGTTGCGAGTTACGATATCGCGAATTTCACGCTTGCTGTCGGACAGTATGACTTGGCGAATTTACAGCCACATTTCCCCGGGTACCCGTTTTTCATCTTGCTTGCGACCGGTCTCGCCCGGCTTGGTGTCGATCCGGTTCGTGCCCTTGGAATCGTCTCGATGCTTGGCTTCACGAGCGGACTGGTTCCGCTGTACCTACTGTTCAAACGCCGACGATTCGATACGGTTCGTCTGCTGGCTGCTTTTACGGTCGTGTCGACGGCTTCCCTTGTCGTCTTGTCCGCAACCGGGATGTCGGATGGTCTCGCCCTTGGTGTTCTTTGTTGGTTCGTGTGGAGTGTCGAACGCGCACGACAGGGGCATTTCCGTCTTTTACCGTACCTCTTGTTTGGTCTGTTGATGGCGACCCGGTTATCCTATGCACCGTTCGGAATTATCCTCTTGTTTTTACTCTGGCAGGTCCGGCGCGATCCGTGGCAATGGGTGTCAGAAATCGCCGTTTTGTCGCTGGCTCAACTCGCCTGGTTGTTACCGGTGGCATTCTCCGTCGGTGGACCGGCGTCCTTCGCCCAATTATCGCTCAGTTTCGTGACGGGTCATTTCTCGGACTGGGGAGGCACGGCGCAAACGGATGATGCCTCGCTGCTCGAACGGCTTGGGTTAACACTGAAACAAATCTTTTGGCACGGATTCGGATTTGCGACATGGCTCGGTCTCGCTTCTGTTTTATTCTTGTGCGCTCAGCGGATCCGTCCGCTTCCACTTTGGTGGTCCGTGACCGGAACCGGCTATTTCCTGTGGGTCTGGTTCGCACAAAACATCGATAAGCCGCGGCATACATTACCGCTTATCCTGCTGCTCGTCATTCTGCTCGTCCGCCGACTGTCAGTCCGTTGGCTTGTTCCGTTTTTATGTCTTCAGCTCATAATCGGCAGTATAGCCTTGTATCGACAAGCCCATACTGAACCGGCAACACTTCAGCTGGCAGAAGCCGTCGCCGATTTACCGGTGTCAGCAACAGTCTTTACGGATGAAGAGGATCGGCAGTTTTTAATGAAACGACCTGACGCCACCATCGTTCCGATCGGCTCCGTCAGCAAATGGCGGGCTGAACCAAAATCACGGGAGGTCTATCTGACCGGACGCTTGCTCGACCGGTTACAGGCAGCGAACGTATCGATTGAAGCAACGGAAGTTTTCCGTTTTACGAGTGATCCCCGATTTGAACCGGAGGATGCAGAGGCAAGGTTGTATAAAACTTCATTTAATTAAAAATAGCCAGAGATAAAAGATTCTTTTTTTCCGTGCTTTCCTCGGGCGAGTCGCAAGCCGCGACTTCTTGACTTGTGGTCAAGGAGCCGGGTCTTGCTTGACTCTGACGTGCGCTAAAACGCACTTTTCCCGTAGGAGTCACGGTCAAAGAATCTTCATCTGTTTTAAGATATTCTATTTAAAATCATACTGCTTTAAAAGACACCATCGTTGAGAAGCAGACAAGACGAAGTCTCCTGCGGGAAAAGCGGAACAGGTGAGACCCGTAAGTCGCGCAGGCTCACGTTTCGCCCGCGGAAAGCGAAGTCTTGTCTGCGTATCAACGATTCTTCAAACGAATTCCAAGTACTTCCTTCGTCATTCAAGTTGAATACGGTCTTTCCATATAATCAAATTGCCCGCCGCTGATTGCGAGTGTCTTAACCGGGACGAACCCGAGACGTCGGTATAAACGTTGTGCACCAGCATTTGTCTGGTCGGCATTTAACGTAAAGGCCCGTAACCCACGCCGTTCACCTTCGTCCGCCGCTGCCTGTAACAGTTCGGATCCGATCCCTTTTCCCCCGTACGCTGCATCAACGGATAAGGTGTCGAGATAATAGACATCCCCTTCCGTTTCCTGGTCAATCTGCACATCCCGTCCTGTCCACTCGCGAAGCTGACGTTTGATCGGCTCATCCAACCGTGCCGCGTCAAATCCTGCATAGGTGATGACAATACCGACGACACGTCCGTCCAGTTCCTTAACGAGAATGTTTTCGTGGCTTAACCGGTTTCCCGTTTGCGTGACAAACCACGCGAGCCTCTCCAAAATTAATTCCTTCTCCTGTGTTCCGGTCAACGTCTCCGCAATTTCATGAATTGCCTGTTCAATTAACGGTGCGATTTGTTCCGCATCCTTTTCCGTTGCTTGTCTGATCATTGATTACTCTCCCTTCTTCTGCCTCTTACTCTACTTTATCGTAAAACAAAATCCCTTCTGATATCAGAAGAGATTTTGTTCATTTCATTTCAGTTCAGCTACCGCAGCAGCCGGTGCAGTCACCGGTTCACGTGTCATGACCGAGACGACACGTCCTGCAATCGCGACGGCAAGTAAGGTATACAATGTTAAGCTCAACGGCAAGTAGACGAGTGAAATCAGAATGACGATAGCGTCAAGACCAAATAAAATCGTCCCGATTGATAAGCCGGTCAGCTTACTGAGTCCCATCGACAACAGATCGTCGCCGCCTGTTGCAGCACCGCTTTTTAAGACAAGTCCGAGACCGTATCCGGTCACGATCCCGCTTGCGATTGCTGCAATCAAGGTTGCCGGCCAAGCCTGCTCCGGAAAATGAAACAGATCCAACCGGTACCACATTTCATAAAATAGCGACAACGCGCCGGCTGAGATCAATGCTTCACCGACAAAGCATTTGCCTTTAAAATAGAGTGCTCCGATAAAAAACGGAATATCGAGCACAATCATCGAAATCGATGGATTGATGTCAAAAAAGTAGCGTCCGAGCAACGATAAGCCGATAAATCCGCCTTCCGCCAAACCAAACTGTTCATTCAAGGTATAGTAGCCGAACGCCATAAGCAGCGTTCCGGCCAAGATGGTCATAATTCGTTTCATGTGTTGTCCTCTCCCGTATCTTCCATGGGAGAGGATGTAATTGTCCCGTTTGGGTATTCATCTATTTTCGCTCTCCCTGATTTTTTTCAAGCCATTACCTTCCTGTTCAATGAAGATTGGCGCTGCTAAAAATCAGGTAAGCTGAATAGATGATCGGTCCTCTCGGTATCCATCGGTTTCCACCCTTTCACGTTTTGTCTTTCTTATTATAACCCGAACTTCAGAAACTGAAACAGTTTTACACGTTTTTGACATAAACGATACAGGAGACTTGTCTTTTGTTCACCATTTCACATTTTAGACAAATCTATGCTCAATAGTGAACAAAGTACTTGAAAACGACTTTGTGAAGTAATACACTAAGGATATCAAATGAATGTGATTTTTATCACAAACAAAACAAAAAGGGGACTTTACTCATGAAAGTAGCAGTCATCGGTTGTACACACGCAGGAACAGCAGCAGTTAAAGAATTAACTTCACAGCACGAGCAATTGGATATCACCGTTTACGAACGAAACGATAACGTCTCTTTCCTCTCTTGCGGCATCGCGCTTCACGTCGGTGGCGTCGTCGAGCATGCTGAGTCGCTGTTTTATTCTTCACCGGATGAACTGGCTGAGCTTGGTGCAAACATGCGCTTAAAACATGATGTTCTCGAAATCGACAGCACGAATCAAACGATTGTTGCCAAAAACCTCGTAACGGGTGAAACCGTTTATGATACGTACGATAAATTGATCATGACGACGGGTTCATGGCCGATCATCCCGATGTTACCGGGGATTGAACTCAATCAAATCGAGCTCTGTAAAAACTATCACCATGCACAAACAATCATTAAAAAAGCGACAGATGCAAAGCGGATTACAGTCGTCGGTGCCGGCTACATCGGTGCTGAACTGGTCGAAGCGTTTGAAGCCTACGGTAAAGAAGTCACGTTCATCGACAGCGCTGACCGAATTTTAAATAAATACCTGGATCGTTCCTTCACCGACATCATTGAAAACGAATTGACGGATCGCGGCATTCGTTTAGAACTGAACCAGACTGTTCAAAGCTTTACCGGTGTTGACGGAAACGTCACACAAGTCGTCACGGATAAAGGAACGTTTGAAACAGATCTCGTCATTCTCTGTGTTGGTTTCCGACCAAGCACGGAACTGTTAAAAGGACAAATCGACATGTTACCGAACGGTGCCATCATCGTCGACGACTATATGCGGACAAGTAATCCGAACATCTTTGCCGCCGGCGACAGCTGCGCCGTCTACTACAATCCGGCCCGGACACATGCGTATATTCCACTTGCAACGAATGCCGTCCGTATGGGAACACTCGTCGGGAAAAACCTGCTTGCTCCGACAATCCGTTATCAAGGAACGCAAGGAACATCCGGTCTGCGGTTATACGACTTGAATATCGCGTCAACCGGTCTGACGGAAGATGCCGCGCCATTCTTCGGTTTGGAAGTAGCGAGCACGACGGTTCAGGATGCCTACCGTCCTGAGTTTATGCCGACAGCTGAAAATGTCCAATTGAAACTCGTTTATGAAACAACGACTCACCGTCTTGTCGGAGCGCAAATCATCTCAAAAGTTGATTTGACACAAGCCATGAATACATTATCGGTGGCCATTCAAAACGACATGACGCTCGAAGAATTGGCGTTTGTCGACTTCTTCTTCCAACCGCATTACAACAAACCATGGAACCTGCTGAACCAAGCAGCTTTACAAGGCATGAATGAGCTGACATCGGAACGCGTTTAATACATCACCTTCCCCTTCTCTCTTCAAATCGGAGTCCACATCCGTGGATTCCGATTTTTTTATTTTTCATCTAATCAATTCCGATAATCTGTTGCGGCTTCTTTGCCCGGTCTCCTTCCACAGCTGCTAAAAACTTCACTCGGTTAATCAATTGACGTTTAGACGTGAAGTGACAGGGAACATACTTCTTATGCAAACGAAACCACTATCACAGGAGGAATCAGTTCATGTCACAGTCTAACAATCCACTTACACAATATTTCAATGATGACTTCCCGAAACAATATCAGGAGGCGCCGGCTGTCCAGGCAAAAATGGAACCCGTTCCCGATTGTGGTGAAGAAAGCTACAAAGGATCCGGTAAATTAAAAGGCAAAAAAGCTTTGATCACAGGAGGCGATTCCGGAATCGGTCGCGCCGCTGCCATCGCTTATGCCCGTGAAGGTGCCGATGTGTTCCTCAATTATCTTCCGGAAGAGCAGCAAGACGCGGAAGAAGTCAAAGCACTCGTCGAAGCAGCCGGTCAAAAGGCATACTTACTTGCCGGTGACCTCAGTGACGAAACATTCTGTCAACAACTCGTCAAAGAAGCACACGAATCTCTTGGCGGAATTGATATTTTGGCACTCGTCGCCGGTAAACAACAAGCTGTCGAGGACATCATGGACCTGTCGACGGAACAACTCCGCAAAACATATGAAATCAACGTCTTTTCACTGTTTTGGGTCGTTAAAGCTGCCCTTCCGTTATTAAAAGAAGGGGCTTCCATCATTACGACGACTTCGGTTCAAGGCTACAACCCAAGTGCGAACTTACTCGATTACGCGTCAACAAAATTTGCCATCAACGGCTTCACGCGCGGACTTGCGAAACAAGTCGCGCCAAAAGGCATCCGCGTCAACTCGGTCGCACCGGGTCCAATCTGGACACCATTGCAAATCTCAGGTGGTCAACCAAGCGAAAACATTCCGGAATTCGGACAGGAAACACCGCTTAAACGGAGCGGCCAACCGGTAGAACTGTCGAGCGTCTATGTCTTCCTCGCTTCGGATGACGCCAGTTATGTAACAGCTCAAATTTATGGTGTCACAGGCGGAATCGAACTCGCTTAATTCAATTTTTTTCAACCAGGCAGCTTTGATGGCGACATCAAAGCTGCTTTTTGGTTATGAGTTGCTTCTCCCTGCCCGGTTTAGTCTAATGAAGGTATACATATGACAGGAGATGATTCACATGACGGAAAAAGAAAAAATGATTCAAGGTCAATTGTATTTAGCCGGTGACGCGGAACTGGTCGCTGATCGAAAGCGGGCTCAGATGCTTTGTCATCAATTTAATCAACTCAGCATCAACGAGTTACCTGCCCGAAAGTCGCTCCTGCAGGAACTGTTCCAAATCGAGCAGACCGATTTTTACATCGAACCGTCTTTTAAATGTGATTACGGCTACAACATTACATTCGGCGCACGGTTTTATGCCAATTACGATTGTGTGCTGCTCGACATTTGTCCGATTACGATCGGCGACAACTGTATGCTCGCTCCAGGTGTCCACATCTATACAGCGACGCATCCGCTCGATCCGGTCGAACGCAACAGCGGTTACGAATTCGGAAAACCGGTCGTCATCGGGGATAACGTCTGGATCGGTGGACGTGCCGTCATCGCACCGGGTGTAACGATCGGTGACAATGCTGTCATCGCAGCCGGAAGTGTCGTCGTCAAAGATGTCGCTCCAAACACTGTCGTTGGCGGGAATCCGGCCCGTTTCATCAAACCGATTTGAATTCTCATCAAATTTTAATCTAATCCTCAGTCTCCTCTCACGTACGGTCGCTATTCTAAGAATAAGAAAAGCAGCTAACACTACAGAGGAGGAATTATCATGACAAACGAAAAACGTACGGACAAACCTAAAAAGAATATTGTAAAACGAGGGCTCGCTTCGATTGCTATCACAGGAACCGTTTTGACAGGGGCAGGTGCCTTCCTACTGTTCACCGGTCCGGGACACTCGCTCGTCAATTCAACGGTTACGATATCAGAACAAGTGGAACAGAAAGTCGAAGCGGCCTCAACAAAAGTTTCAGGTAACGTCAAACAGTCGCTTCCAAGTGCATTCCAGGATGATGATCAGGAAATGGAAGGAACGTTAAAAGAAGTAACCGACAATTCTGTAACGATCACCCGTAACGGATCGGATCAATCCTATTCGTTCGCTTCATCCGCTGAAATCGAACAAGCTACGGCCGGCGATTGGATTAAACTTGAACTCAATCAGGACGGTCTTGTCCGGGAACTCGAACGGGAAGATGATCGGAATGATGACCGGGATGGTCGAGATAACGATTCATCCGACAATGACCGCAATGAAGTCACCGGTGTCGTCAAAGAGTTGTCCAATGAACAAATCGTCTTGACGCAAAACGGTTCCAATCAAGCGTACCGCTTCAGCGAGCAGGCCGAACTTGAACAGACACAAGCTGGCGATCGCGTTAAACTGGAATTGAATGCAGACGGTCTTGTCCGGGAGCTCGACCGGAACGATGACCGCCAAGAAGATGCTGCAGCGGAAGATCAAGACATCCGCGGTGCATTGGTCCGTGTGACGGACACACAAGTCGTCATTGAACAAAACGATAAAAACGTGACGTTTGAACGTGCGCAAAACATGGAACAGGATAATGATGTACAGGTTGGTTCACAAGTCGAACTGGAGTTGAACGGATCTAAGCAAGTGACAGAAATCGACGAACAGTCGTAAGGAGGAAGTCTATGGCACCGACCATCTTAATCGTCGAGGACGATTCGAAAATCGCCCGATTGCTCGAACTGGAATTAAACCATGCCGGATACGCGACGCAGGTCGCCTTCAACGGTAAAGATGGCTTAGTAGCTGCTGAGACTGACATCGATCTCGTCTTACTTGACGTGATGATGCCGGAGCTCAGCGGCTTCGAGGTGCTTCGGCGGCTTCGCGGAAAAGGTAATCCGGTTCCCGTCATCTTATTGACGGCACGGGGCGAAGTGTATGACAAGGTTGCCGGTCTTGATCTCGGAGCCAATGATTATGTGACGAAACCGTTTGAAATCGAAGAATTGTTGGCCCGAATCCGGGGCTTACTCCGCTTGACGACACAGGCTGCGGTCGAAACCAATCAACTTCATTATGCCGATGTCTTACTGGATTTAGACCGGCATGAAGCATTTCGTAACGACGTCCCGCTTGATTTGACACCACGCGAATTCGATTTGTTGTCTTATCTGATGGAAAACAAGGAACATGTCTTGACCCGTGAGCAAATCCTCAATCGGGTTTGGGGTTATGATTATTTCGGAGAAACGAATATCGTCGATGTCTACATCCGGTATTTACGCAAAAAAATGGACCGTAGCCAGTCTCCCCTCATTCAGACGGTTCGGGGAATCGGTTATGTTTTGAGGGAGGAGAAAGGATGAAGTTGCGGACGAAACTCGCCTTATCCGTCACATTGTTCACGACCCTTTTATTGCTGTTGTCTTTTTTAGTCGTCACGTATGTCGTCCGTGATCATTTGATCGAATCCCGCTTCACGCAACTCGAACAAGCGGAAGAACTGATGGAGGATGATTCGACGACCCGGGCGTTATTGACACTTCATGAAGATTCCGTCGTCCTGTCGCGGAGTGACGGACGCTGGGTCATCGCGAACGATGAAGAGGAGGATGATTTCGCTACTGTCAACGGTGATGTCCGGGCACGCGATCTTCCCGGTATCCCGACGACCCGCGACGAACCGTTCAAATCCGGTGACTGGTTTGGCGTCGTCCATCAAGATCAGGCGTATCTGTTTGAAGACGATACGGTGGATGATACGGTCTCGACGCTGATTTTCGCCTTTTCGATCGTCCTGATCGCCGCCGTCATCATTGCCTTTCTCAGCAGTTTTTTCATCGCCTATCAAACGTTGCATCCACTCCGTCAACTCGGTCAGACGATGGAACGGATTTCCGACTCCGGCACACTTGAAACTGTTCCGGAACAGCAAAATGATGAAATCGGACAACTCGGAAAAGTCTTTAACCGGATGATCGGCCGTGTCGATCAAACAATGGAACAGCAACGGCAGTTCGTCGCCGATGTTTCACATGAGATGAAGACACCACTGACCGTCATCGAAGGGTATGCAAAGCTCCTGAAACGCTGGGGTAAAACAAATCCTGACGTCCTTGAAGAATCCATCAGCAATATTCTGAACGAAACGCATACGATGCGGAGTGGACTGATTGAACCGATGCTCGAATTATCACGGCTCGGCTACGGCGAAACGACGACAGAAACCATCGATTTGAAACAGCTCGGCGCCGAGGTCGCGGACCGGATGCACCATGCCTATGCCATCACGATTCCCGTGGATGCGACCGGTACCGTTACGGCCAATCACGAGGCACTCGTCCGGATTTTGACGATTTTCATCGATAATGCGATCAAATACGCTAAAGATCCGGAAATCCGTCTCCGACCGGACCGGCTTGAGGTCCTGGACCGCGGCACCCACTTATCTGACGCGCAGCGCGCTCGTTTGTTTGATCGGTTTTACCGGCTCGATGAAGCACGTGACCGGTCCGGCAGCGGTCTGGGTCTGTCGATTGCGGCCGCTTTGGCGGAACATCATCAGCTGTCGGTCGGCAGTGAGGCCCGCCCGGACGGCGGCAGCTGTTTTTACATCACCTGTCGCTGAACACTCGGAATGAAACCTTCCCTCGTCTTTTGGCGTACACTAGAGACAAGAGTCAGATGAGGAAAGAAGGTTATGAACAATGGCTAAAAAACGTTGGGGAGGCTTAGCCGTCGCCGGAGCATTTCTGCTCTCAAAAGGTAAAGTGCTGCTCGCTCTCTTAAAATTCTCTAAATTTGGCGGAACGTTAATCTCGTTCGGAATTTCGTTATTGTTTTACGCACAAATTTTCGGCGTCTGGTTTGGCGTCGGCTTATTGTATCTGTTGTTCATTCACGAAATGGGGCATCTCGCAGCCGCCAAACGGCTAGGCTTCAAGACAGGACCGGCCATCTTTGTGCCGTTCATGGGAGCTGTCATCGGAATCAAGGATACATTCCGGACACCGAAACAAGAAGCGATTTTGGCTTACGGTGGACCGTTTGCCGGATTACTTTCCCTCATTCCGCTTTTAATCGGATATGCGGTGACCGGAAACGATTTTTGGCTTGTCATCTTCCACTTGGGTGCCTTGCTGAACCTGTTTAATCTGCTGCCGGTCAGCCCGCTTGACGGCGGACGGATTTTAGCCGGTCTGCCGATTGTCGTCTGGATCGCCGGTCTCGCGGCCTTGATTGCCTACGGTATCACCCATTTCAGCATTATTCTGTTGTTGATTGCTTTCCTTGGCGGAAGTGCAGTCTGGAAACGATATCAGTTCGCTAAACAATATGAGAACAACAAATCGGTTCTGATGTTATACCGGGCAGCCCGCAGCCGTGTTCTGCAGGCGAAAGTCGAGCAGGAACACGCGACCGCAACAGAAACCGGTTCGGACGAAATGATTGATGAAACGGACGACACAACGGTTTCCACTTATGATCCGATTGCCTGGTCACTCCGGCACGACCTCCAGGATTTACGGAGCGCCAGTCCGGAAGACGCAAAAAGTGCCGCCGATGAGTTGCTCCGCTATCAATATGACTCGGCCAATGATTATGATGCTTTGATCCGTCGACTTGACCAACGGATTGAACCGTTACTCGAGGCTGAAAAATCAGTTGAATACCATCAGATGCCAAAGAAACAACAGACGATTACGCTGTTTGCTTACCTGGCTCTCGGTGCGATTCTCTTCATTGCATTTGAATACTCAAAAGGATATCTTCCGACGCCATCCTAAGCGGTCGCGACATTTAAACAGACACTCCGTCGTTCATATCCGGAGTGTCTTTTAATCGTTTTGCACATTGCTTGATTCGATTACTTGCATCCGTCCGGGGAAGCGACTAATCTGAATAAAAATCTATGTCCCTGTTTTGAAAAAAAGGAGGCTCTCCTGATGATGAATAAAAATACGGCACGTTTGGGAGAAGCACCCATCAATAAACTCCTGATCGGCCTGTCGCTCCCGGCGATGATCGGGATGCTCGTGACCGCCCTGTACAATATCGTCGACACGATTTTTGTCGCCCAGGGAATCGGAACGGTTGCCGTCGCTGCTGTCGGTATCGCTTTTCCCGTCCAGCTTGTCTTGATGGCGATTTCGAATTCGGTTGGTATCGGCGGTGCAGCCATTGCTTCTCAGCGGCTCGGTCAAAAAAATCTGGCCGGTGCTAGCAGAGCCTATGCGAATGTCCTGATGACCGTTTTCGTCGTCAGTATGCTTGCGATTATCACGGCCTTCATCTTCGTCGAACCGTTGTTACGAGTGTTCGGTGCGACGCCGGAAATCATGCCGTACAGCATTGATTTCCTCCGGGTCCTGTTACTCGGTTCCCCGTTCTTCATGTTGACGATGGCTTCCAGTGCCATGCTTCGGGCAGAAGGACGGGCCAGTTATCAAATGCGGGTCATGCTGACGACGGTCGCGATCAACATCGTCCTGACTCCGCTGTTTATTTTCGGACTCGACTGGGGCATTCAAGGTGCCGCTCTCGGGACAGTTGTTGCGCAAATCGTCGGATCCGTCCTGATTTTCCGATTCTTTTTTACGAAATCAAAAAAGACGAGTCTAGTCCTTGACCGGGAAGCGTTCCGGTTTGATCCGAAACTGGTCGGCCGGATGGGACAAATCGGCTCTTCTTCTTTTATCATGCAAGTATCACAGTCGATTTTGTTCATCACCGTCAATCATATGCTCGTCCGTTACGGTGGTACGACAGAACTCGCAACCTTTGCCGTCATCAATAAGTTCATGGCACTCGTCGGAATGCCGATCATGGGCATCGTCCAAGGCATGCAACCGATTGTCGGGTATAATTTCGGATCGAAACAGTTTGACCGGATGTCACAAGCCATCAAACTGGCCATTCGTTACGGCTTGACGTTATCCATCACCCTATGGCTGTTGATTCAGCTGTTTCCCCGTTTTTGGGTCGGGATGTTTACGGAAGACGCGACGTTACTTAACGAAGGTTCGACTGCGATGCGGATTTTATTCGCCATTTCATTCGTGTATGGCATTCAGATGATTGTCAACGGTATGTATCAATCGCTCGCCAAGGCACGGATCGCCCTGTTCCTGTCGCTATCACGGCAGACCTTATATACGATTCCGCTCGTTCTGATCTTACCGATGTTCTTCGGCGTACAAGGAGTTTGGTTCGCCTTTCCGATCGCCGATTTGATGGCGGTTTTAACGGCAGTTGTCTTTGCCTACCGTGACCGGATCATGCTCTTTAAGCCGGATGAGTATGCAGCACCGGAAGAACAGGAAAAAGCGGCACAAGCCAAATAACCAAAAAGTCCGTTCTGTCTTAAAGGCAGACGGACTTTTTGGTTAAAATAAAAAGACGAACATGCATTCTAAATCAAAATACGGTATGCTGTTTAAAAAGGAGAGATGACATGCCACCTTATACCTTAGCGATTGATTTTGAAACCGCGAACCGAAACAGCCGCAGCATCTGTGCCTTCGGCTGGTCTGTTTTATCCGAAGGACGCGTCGTGACGAGCGAGCAGGTTCTGATTAATCCGGAAGAAGATTTTGATGCCGGCAACATCCGTGTCCACGGCATTCGCCCGAGTGACGTCTGGGATGCACCGGCCTTACCGGAAGCAATGGAAGCACACGGATTGTTTAAGTTAATCGAGAAGGCCGAACTTGTCATTGCCCATAATGCGGCTTTTGATATGGGAGCGCTCCAAAAAGCCGTTCAAAAATATGACTTATATCAAATGCCGACGTTTCAATATGGCTGTACGGTTAAACTGTCACGCAAGCTGTATCCATGGTTACCGAACCATAAGTTAAATACGATGGCGGAATTTTTAAATGTTTCGTTTAAGCACCATGATGCGAAAGAAGATGCCTACATCTGTGCTTTATTACTGCAGGATATGTTTGACCGGACGAATATCGAACATCCGGTCGAACTACACCGTTTTTGTGGCGTTCGGATGGGTGAAGTCGCTTACTGATGCTAAAAAAGGAGCCACTCAAAATTCTGAGTGGCTCCTTTTCGTATTTCTTATTTCGTTGTTTGTTTAATCGGGAACCAGCCTGGACGGCTCGTGATTCCCTGCCATAGTGCATCCGGTACGACGAGTTCCGCCTGTGCCGACGGATCGAGTTCTGTCCGGATCGATTCCGTTTCACCAGCTTCGACTTTTTCGACCCATTTCGGTTCCATGATTAACTCACGGCCTAGGGCGACGAGTGGCACGACTTCAAGCGAACGCTCGACTTCTTCCGGTGTATGGAGTGAACCGACACCGATAACTGGAACCTGTTGACCGACACGCTCTTGAACTAAGCTGATTGGCGAACGTGTTTCGTTTTGATCACGAATTGATCCGGCAAAGAAGTCCATCACAGAAACGTGCAGGTAGTCGAGATCTTTTTTCGCAAGTGCATCAACGAGTTGCATCGTATCGTCGAGTGTAATTCCCGGATTTTCAACTTCTTCCGGTGAGAAACGGTAACCGACGATGAACGAAGGATCTTGTTTTGCAACGGCTTCGACCGCATCGACGACGGCTAGTGGGAAAGCAAGACGTTTTTCAAGACTGCCGCCCCATTTGTCCTCACGACGGTTCGAATGCGGAGAAACGAATTGTTGAATTAAGTACGTGTTCGCACCATGAATCTCCACTCCATCAAATCCGGCTTCCATTGCCCGGCGTGTCGCTTGACCGAACGCTTCGATGATCGCTTCGACTTCTGCTGCTTCCAGTGCACGTGGTGTCATTGCGCCTTCACGTTCTGGTGCTACTGCACTTGCGCTGACGGTTTGTCCGCCGACGAGTTCCGGTGGTGCCATACGACCCGCGTGGAAAATTTGCAGAATCGCTTTTGCGCCTTGATCTTGGATTGTTGTCGCGAGACGTTTCAGGCTCGGAACCAATTCGTCGCGCTCCGCGCCAAACTCATTCGGGAATCCTTGACCGTCTGCTGTGACGTTAGCACATGCTGTGATGACTGTACCGACTCCACCTGAACGTGCTGCGTAATAGGCAAGCTCCGCTTCTGAAACTTCACCGTTTTCTTCTGCCGCGTAGTTCGTCATCGGCGCCATCATAATCCGGTTTTTAAGGGTCACTCCGTTTGGAAGTGTAAACGTATCAAACATCTTTTCATTAGCCATTGAAGCATATCCTCCTCTGAAATCTTAACTTGAATATCGTCAGTATACGCCCGCTCTGCTTTAAATGACTAATGATGTGCTTCACTGATGTTCTGAACGCTGATTAGATCCGGTACTTCCGTTTCCGCCGCCCGCCCGGCCACCACCAGTTCCAGTGTCCGAACAGCTTCATCAGCGCCGGAACGAGGAACATGCGGACGATCGTCGCATCAATGAAGATCGCAAGCGCAATTCCGGCACCAAGTTGCTTGATCGGACTGACGCCGGTAAAGGCAAAGGCCCCGGTGACGACAATCATGATTAAGGCGGCTGAAGTGATGATTTTACTTGTCTTCGCCAGTCCCATTTCCGTCGCGAGATCATTATCTCCGGTCTCATCGTAGTATTCTTCCATCCGTGAGACGAGAAACACTTCGTAATCCATCGACAGACCAAACACCAGCGAGAAGATGAAGACCGGTGTTAAAATACCAATTGTCTCGGCCGGGAACACCCAACCGGACTCAAACAAAATGACAAGCAACCCGAATGTGGCACCGAGGCTGAGCAGATTCATCAAAATCGCTTTGATCGGGATCAAGATCGACTGGAATGCAAACAACAGGATGATGAATGTGGCAAGTAAGACAAGACCTAACGCGAGCGGCATCTTCGAGTAGATTTCATCATAAATTTCCTGATTGAAGGCCGCCGGTCCTCCGACCTGATAGCCCTGGTCCCGTACTTCACGGACCCATTTTTGTGAACTCTTGTCTCCCGGATCTCCCGTCAACTTGACGTTAACCCGGGCAATTCCTGAATCAAACGCAATCAACGATGCTAACTGTTGTTTCCCTTGTTCACTTGCGGCAATCTGAGTCACGCTCTGTCCGTTCGCTTCCGCCAGTGACATCGCTGAGATGACGCTGCTGACTCCGGCGTCTGCTTCGAGACGTGTCGTCAATGCTTCCAGTTTTTCGACACCCTGTTCTGTTTGAAAATCAGCTTTCAGCAAGACAACGGCATCCGTTCCGTCGTCCCCGAAGGTTTTTTCCCACGCTTCAAAGGCAAGGCGCGATTCATAATCTTCCGGCAAAGCACTCGCTTGCGGAATGTTCAGTTCCAAATCACGCAACGGAATTAAACACGGCAACAGCAATAGAAGTGAAAAGATGGTAATGGCGACCGGACGTTTCATGACGAACCGGGCGAGCTTACGCCACCTGACTTCTCCCTGCTCCGAATCCGCTTTGAAAATCCGGCCCTTTTCCAAACTCCCGCCCAGTAATGCCAGCAAAGCCGGAAGTAAGGTTACGGCGCTGATGACAGCACCAAGCACCGAGACCAATGTTCCGATCGCAACTGCTTGAAAGACGTCGACGTCAATGACAAGTAATCCCGCCAATCCGACAAAAACACAAATTCCGGAAAATAAAATGGATCGTCCGGCCGTCGCCACCGAAACTTCCGCCGCTTCCGTAATCGATCGTCCGGCTGTCCGTTCTTCCCGGAACCGATTGACATACAGCAGGGAAAAATCAATTCCGAGGGCAAGTGAAATCATCGCTACGGCATTTAAGACAAAGATGGATAATTCCTGTTGTCCGGCGATGAAATACAGTGTTCCGGCCCCGAAGATGAATGTGACGAGTCCCATGATGAGCGGCAAGATAGCCGCGAGCGGTGTACCGAAAACGAGAAACAGGACCAGTAAGGCTGCCGGGACGCCAATCAATTCAGCACGGACCAAATCATTTTTGGACGCTGTATTCAAATCGTCAACGATCAACGGCTCCCCTGTCAGTCGAATCGTACTGCCGTCCTGCGGATCGAGTTTTTGTTGTACTGTCTTGACCCAAGAGGAATCAATGTCCGGTATCCCGATCGAGACATATCCTTTCCCGTCTTTGAATGCTTCTGGATTTTCCTGCGGACCGACGACCTGTCCGACACCTTGAATCGTCCGAAACGCTTTGACGTGGCGTTCCATTTCCTGCCGGATGCTTTCTTTTTCCCCTTCAAACAACACGATAATTTGGTGAGGATCCTGCTTAAATTCCTTTTCTAACGTGCGTTCGACTTGTTGAAATTCCCCGTCCCGCGTAAAGCCGTTTCCTTTCAGCTGATCCGGCAGCTGCACTGCAAAATAACCGAGGATCAGCAACAATACCACCCAAGTCACGCTGATGCCTTTTCGAAAACGGACTACGTATCGACCAAAACGTTCCATCTGTCATCTTCCTCCCTGTATACAAGAAACACATCCTTCGCCTGCTGCGACAAAGGATGTGTTTACGTCTTCTGAAAAATTTGGAGCCACGTATTTCCGAAATTTGCCGACGTCGAGACGATGGCCAGTCGTTGCGCCGATTCATCCAGTAAGATCGTCTTTAACAGGATAGATGACTGGCATCCATCAAATTTAAATTTCAGTTGCTCTTTTTCGTACAGATAAAATCGATTGGCATCCGTTACAGAAAACAGATGTTCCCGGCTGTCGACCAGCAAATAATCATCGTACTCGGAAAACGGAATCAATTGTTCCTGTTCCGTAAACGCATCCCAAATGACATAACGCGCTTGATTCACATCATAGGAAATCATCGTTCCCGGTGCCAGCAGACGTTCAAACGCATACTGCGGGTCATATCCCCGTTCAATCAAACGTCCTAATAAAGGAGCTTCGTCATAATCCGAAAAAGTTCCTTCCTGTTTTTCAAAATCATAACGTACGACATCGGTTTCAGCCGAATACATAAAAATTTGTTCGCCTCGCCATTCATAAAGATTACTGAACCAAGCGTCCGCAAAGTGGCTGGGACGATTCATATATTGGAGACGTCCGTCTCTTAAATCGAGTAAACCAAACAATGAAGTTTCTTCAAAAACGATGAACACACGGTATCCGTCCGGTTCAAAGAACCAGGTAAACGGAACATACGCACATGCTGTCTCCCACCGTATTCTCAAATCCAAATCACATTTTGTAAATCCGCCTTGATCCCGGTATAAAACCAGATCATCACCGAATCGGTCAAAAAGTGAAACAGATTCATGGAACAACAGCTCAGCGGCTGGTTTATACATACGCATCACTTCCTACTCCCTACGGTATCAACCTTCTTCATTTCTAGCTACTGTCGATGCGCTCGAAGAGCATGTCCTGTATACTTAAAGGAAACAAAAAGGAGGTCTACACACAATGAAACCCCTACAACTGTCTGCTGATACAGCTGTTGAACTTTCGAAACGTCTCAATGTGCCGCTCGAACAGTTAATGCATATGCCGCGGCATATTTTAATACAAAAACTGGTCGAATTAGAAGCGGAACAATCCGACTCTTCTTCTGCGGATGATACATCTTCAGAAGACAAATGATACAAATATGCCCTTCTTTCGTGCGCTGGCCGCATAAAAGAAGGGCATTGTTCTTTATAAAATTAAGATTGTGGATTATATTCAGACTTTCCATAACGGAATACATTAACAATCGCTTTTCCATCACTCGGATAACCGTTCGGATGATCGATCGGAAACAACGAGAAGAAAATGAAATAGAACGAGAAATAGGCGAATTGATACGTAAAGATCGAAGCCTCGAAGATACCCGCATAAATCAAACCGTTTACGATCAGGATACTCGCCAGATTGAAGATGGCTCCACCGGCGTAAACCATGATGTTCGTAAACTTATTTTCGTGACGAAGCGCCTCGTACTGACACCACCCGTCCCAAAAATAAACGCGGTTCAAGCGGATGGGACCGACGCGTAACAAGGATTTTCCCGATCCGATATTGATTTCCATGTTACCGCCAAACAGACGTGCAAAAAAGTAATGACCCATCTCATGAATTAACGTGACGATTGGTAAGAGTAAAAAAAACGAGAAGAAAAATTTCCAGATATCATTGAAACCAAACATACGATACATCCTTTCAAAAAAACCAGCACTCTAAATACTACTTATAGTATGTTCCCGTAAGTCATGAATTAAAACAGTAAACTTAGAAATTCATTAAGTCATTCTGATGACACCGCAACACGACTGTCACGTCATGCACTACGGCTAAATCAAAAAAAAAATCGGAGTCCACATCAGCGAACCCCGATTCTTACAAGCGTCTTATCCATCATTTATTATTTTTACGTCGTTTGTTCGCTGCATAGAGCAAACCAAGAATCGTCAGTGCGGCACCGCCTGCCACTGCATATTTCTTATAGTCTGCTTTTCGTTCGGCAATCACCGTCGTCGATAAGGCTTTCACGACAAGTTGTTTTTCTTCGTGTAGACGGGGGGCGTGGATTTTTACGACCCCTTCTTCGACGAGAATTTCGAACTCGCCGCTCGGTAACTCGATTGTCACATCATGGTCCGTCGCATTGTGATATACCCGCTGACGCTCCACATATCCTTCGTACGTCCGCTTCAATTCATACGCAATGATACCTTCCCCTTCTTCGAGGAAGCGGAGATGTTTCCGAATCATTGCTGTATTTTCCAGACGGAACATCGGATACTGGCGCCGCAGGGCAATCAATCCTTTGACATATTCGACGCCGGCACGGAATTGTTCCGCGCGCTCATAATCCAATTGATTCACGACTTCTCCGGAATTAAAACTGTCCCGAATCCCGTTTTTCGTCCGGAAAAACTCCTGCCCTGCATGTAAAAACGGAATACCTTGGCCGGTTAAGATAATCGCATTCGCTAGCATTTGCCGCTTTCGACGGATTTCATCCGTATCTTCCGGTTTTGACACGGACAATTTGTCCCAAATCGTTAAATCATCATGGGCTTCAACATACGAAACGACCTGATTCGGTTCATCCGCAAAGCCTTGCGAAGAGACGTTTCCGGCGATTCCCCGTTTGACTTCATTCGTCCGCTCGAAAGCCCCGCTGATGAATCCCCGGTCAGCCGGTGTCTGAACGTCACCTTTGACACCGTCACGTAATCCGTTGTTGAAATGAGCGATTCCCGGCATCTGCGGCGCATTAAAGTAGTTGGCTTTTTGATCGGCTGCGAGTGGTGTGTCAAGATCCCACCCTTCCCCGATAATCAAAATCGACGGGTCAATCCGGTCAAGGGCATGACGAACCTGATTCATCGTTTCGACGTCATGTAAGCCCATCAAATCGAACCGGAATCCGTCCAGATGATACTCTTTCGCCCAATAAGTCACACAATCAAGAATGAATTTCCGCATCATAAAGCGTTCTGATGCTGTGTCGTTCCCGCAGAAACTTCCGTTTGAAAGTGTTCCGTCCGCTGCCTGCCGGAAAAAGTAACCCGGAACGAATTGTCCAAGTGGTGCCGTTTCCGCATCATAGACATGATTAAAAACGACGTCCATTACAACGCGAATGCCTCGATCGTGCAAGGCTTGAATCAAGGCTTTTAATTCCCGGATCCGTGCTGCCGGATCATCCGGATTCGACGAATAGGATCCTTCCGGCGCAAAGTAATTGACGGGATCATATCCCCAGTTGTAGTTATCCGGATCATTTGGTGCCGCTTCATTGACTGAACCGAAATCATAAATCGGAAGAAGTTGGACATGCGTCACACCTAGGTCCGTCAGATAATCAAGACCCGTCAATCCGCCTGCCGGTGTCCGTGTTCCCGCTTCCGTTAATCCGCGGAATGTGCCCCGCTCGATGACCCCACTCGCCGGATGGCTCGTCGCGTCCCGAACATGCAATTCATAGATGACAGCGTCTTGTGACGAATGGAACAAAGGACGTTCCTCAATCCAACGTTCCGGGTGAATCGCCGACGGATCGATTAATGCCCCCCGTTTGCCGTTGGTCCCGACTGCTTTCGCGTACGGATCGACTGCTTCGACTTTCTGTCCGTTGATGCTGGCTTGAAACGTATAAAAGTAACCTTCATACACAGCGCGACCCAGTTCGACGACGAATGTCCCCTGCTGTTCTGCCGTCAATTCAAGTTCTTCAACTTTCCTTGCCCGCAATGTCCGGTACAAACGAATTACGACACGTTCCGCCGTCGGTGCCCATAAACGGACACGTATCGTATGCTCATCAAACGTCGCTCCTAAATCCGATCCTTTATAGGCATAGCGCTCATCCAACTCTTCCGGTGTGAGCGTCAACATATCTGCTGTTTGTTTCAAAGCCATGCACCCCTTTCATTTCATGGTTTTCATTATAACAAAATTTCATCCAGATGAACGATTCGACTCTCTTCCTTGCTTTTTCTTTGCCGAAAATTCAACCTGAAGTCAAAGCATTTCCGGGCAAATATGCTAAAATGGTTGTGGAACGAAAGGGGAGATTCTTATGGCAGCAAAAGACAATTCATTTGATATCGTGTCACAAATCAACATCGAAGAAGTTAAAAACGCGATGCAGGTTGCACTAAAGGAAATTACGAACCGCTTTGATTTCAAAGGATCAAAAAGCGACATGAAACTCGAGAAAGAAGATTTGATTCTGATCTCAGATGACGACTTCAAACTCGATCAAGTCAAAGATGTCCTGACAGCTAAACTCATCAAACGGGAAGTCCCGACCAAAAACCTGCAATACGAAAAAGTCGAGCAGGCAGCCGGAAATACTGTCCGTCAACGCGTTATTCTCAAAAGCGGAATCGATCGTGATGATGCTAAAAAAATCAATAACGCCGTCAAGGAATCAAAACTCAAGGTGAAAACTCAGATTCAAGACGATCAAATCCGTGTTACGGGAAAATCACGCGATGACTTACAGCAAGTTATGCAAATCGTCCGTGAGTTACCGTTATCGGTCGACGTCCAGTTCATTAATTTCCGTTAAGCATAAAAAATCCCTTGCTCCTGTTGGAGCAAGGGATTTTTTATGCTTATTGAGCGGTATATCCGCCGTCAAGAACGACAGCTTGACCGGTGACACCGGCTGCTTTGTCACTTGCGAGGAAAATCGCGTAGTCGGCAATCTCTTTGACTTGCAGTAAGCGATGTTGCGGAACGAGCGGGTAGATGACTTCTTCAAGTACCCGGTCGAGCGGCACATTCCGTGTTTCGGCAAGCGAAGACAATTGTTTTTGGACGAGCGGTGTATCAACATAACCCGGACAAATCGCATTGACGGTAATACCGGACGTTGCCCCTTCTAGTGCGGCAACTTTCGTCAAACCGATGACACCGTGTTTCGCACTGTTGTAAGCGGCTTTACCGGCAAATCCGATCAAACCGTTAATGGATGACATGTTCAGGATACGACCGAATCCTTGTTTTTTCATGATCGGGAACACGTATTTCGTATAGAGGAACGGTGCCCGTAACATGATGCTTTGAAGTAAATCAAATTTTTCAGTCGAGAACTCTTCGATTGGTGAAACATGTTGCATGCCGGCATTGTTGATGACGATATCGATCCGTCCGTAGTGATTCATCGTTTGTTCAATGCTTGACTGAATCGCCGTTTCACTTGTGACGTCCCCTGCGACAGCAAAGGCTTCGAATCCTTTACTTTGAAGTGTTTCCGCCGCCTGTTTGGCTGCATTCTCCTGTAAATCAACGATGACGACTTTTGCACCTTCCTGTGCAAATTCTTCCGCAATTTCGAGACCGATTCCGCTTGCTGCTCCGGTAATCAATGCGACTTTTCCTTCAAGTTGTTTCATCTTCATCTACTCCTCTTTACTCGTTTGTTTCTTTTACTGTACGCTTAGGCAATGAATAATAAAAATGAATACTTGTTATGATAGATATAACAAAAACGAATAGGAGTGAATCAGATGGATTTTCGCCAGTTGGAATATTTCACGGAAGTCGCCCGCTTCAAAAGCTTTACAAAGGCGGCGGATCACCTGCATGTCACTCAGCCGACCCTCAGTAAGATGGTCCGCCATTTAGAAGAAGAATTGGATATCGAACTGTTTGATCGGAGTAAACGGCAAATCGTCTTAACGGATGCCGGGGAAACTTTACTTGTCGAAGGAGAAAAAATTCTGAATCAGCTTGCCGATCTGCCGTCTCATCTCTATGACGTCATGCACTTGACGAAAGGGACAATCCGGATTGGTGTTCCGCCTTTGATCGGTTCATTGTTTTTCCCGCGTCTGCTCCGTTTGTTCCGTGAACGGTATCCGATGGTGACAATCGAGATTACGGAAGCCGGCGGACACGCGCTTGAGAAGGCTGTCGTTGCCGGAGAAGTCGATTTAATCGCGACTGTCTTTCCGGCCGATGAACATTTGACGGTCTATCCCTTCATTGAAGAGGAGCTGCATCTGTTTTTACCGGAGCAACATCCTCTCGCGGATCAGCCGTCCATTGCCTTGGAAAATGTCGCCGAGATGCCGTTCGTTCTGTTTAATGAAACCTTTTCACTTCACGACGTCGTTTTACAGGCCTGTGAGACAGCAGGGTTCCGCCCGGCCGTCGCCCATGTCAGTTCGCAGTGGGACTTCTTGTGCCTGCTCGTTGCGGAAGGAAATGCCGTGACTGTTCTTCCGCGGTCTTTGGCACAGCAAATGACGATCAAAGGTGTGAAAACCATTCCGCTCGATGTCCGTGTACCGTGGCAGATCGGTGTCGCTGTCCCGACCGGACGCTATCAGTCTTATGTGACACGTGAATGGATTCGCTTCATTCAAGAAAATCATTCTTAAAATGAATGACACATATAAAAACCATGTATTTGTAGCATGAGTATTCTTCCTTTAAGATAAACCGTATCGTTCATAACAGAAAGGAAGTTATTCATCATGGCTACACACTTAAACAACCGACACGAAGTAGGACTTAAAAAATTAAACGAATTTACCGATACGAATTCTGCGCAATCAACACACGAAAAAATCGCCGAATCGTTAAAAGATATCGCTCCGGCAGTTGGTGAATGGATCACCGATTTTGCTTACGGGGAAGTTTACAGCCGCAACGGGCTCGTCAATCGCGACCGCGCGATCGTCACGATCGCAACACTTGTCACCCAAGGAACTGAACCACAACTCGCGCTTCATATTAATACCGGATTAACGGCCGGATTAACAGGAAACGAAATCGTCGAAGCCATCATGCACCTTGTTCCTTATACCGGCTTCCCGCGTGTCCTTAACGCACTCGAAGTCGCAAAAGTTGTTTTCTCTGAACGCGGCGTGACCGTCAACCCGGCTTAATTAAAAACAGGATGAGCCGCATGAAACGCGGGGTATACTCTTAGTACAAGGGAGCGATGCCACATGCAGTATGCACTCATCACCGATCTGCACAGTTCATTATCCGATACACGTGCTGTGTTGACAGCTATTCAACGGACGGCTCCGCAAGCAATTGTTTTTTCGCTCGGAGACGTCCACGAATGTCATATCGGAAAAAAACGGGCCAAGCGGTATACGTTTGAAGAAATCGAACAAGTCGTGACGCTTGATCCGGATTTTTTGAAGTTGCTGTTTTTTGAAACGTTGCTCGGAAATCAGGAAGAACGGTTGTTTTCATTGATTCCGACAGGCGTATCCCATTATCTCGATCAGCTGCGCTCATCGGATCGGACAAAACAAACGGATTCTGCTTTGTTCATTCATGGTGATCAATTGAAATGGAGTTATGATTTGACGCCCGACACCTCTTCTTATCCGGACCGGCTCTTATTTTTCGGTCACAGTCATGTACGCGGATTGTTTAAAGAGGGCAAACGATTAACCGTTCATCATGATATTCCGATTTCGATCAAACGCGGCCGTTACGCCATCAACGTCGGACCGGTTCTGGTCGAACGGGAATGGTTGCTGTACGATACGACGACCGAAACCATCACGTTTTATCGAGCCAAATGACTGCCTGACATGAAAAATCCCCCGTTCCTTCACAATTCGTGAAGGAACGGGGGATTTTGAGTTATCCGCTGTTACAGATAACGGACAAGAGAAGCACGAACTAAATCCACTTGTGTGAACTCTGTCTTATCGGCAAACTGGTTGACGACGTGACGGACTTCACCTTGACGACGGACGAAGCTTGTCGGAACCGGTGTTTTCCGGACCAATTGTTCGTATAACGTCGTCAACTGATGATCATCGATGACCGTCGTCATCTGATCAAGGAATAACAGGACATGGAGACGGTTCAAATAGTCCCACGGCTTGTCTTCCGAACGAAATTCATTGCGGGCCAACCATTTCTTCAAACCGATCGCATCAATCTGGTTCAACGTCTCTTTTGTACGGGGTGCTTTCCATAACGCCAGCAACTCACCGAGTTTTTTGCGTGTCTGCTTTTTCGTCATGAAGAACTCAAAGTTGGTTTTCGTATCGAGTGCGTCACCGCTGATTGGAGCAATTTGATCAGCTCCTGGTGCTGTCACGAAATCGAATACGAAATCAACTGATTCGCCCGGAAGCCATGCAGCGACTTTTCCGTGAAAGTCAGCAATAAAAGCGATCGATGCAGCTAAGTCTTCCTGGTTTATTTGTGTAGATGCGTGCTGTAACCGTTCCATTGTCTCTTTGTTCATATGATAACCCCATCTTTAATTTGATTTATTTTACATTTCTTCCGGAGCGCCGACGCCAAGCAGGCGTAATCCTTCCGTCAATACAATCGTAACCGATTTTACGAGTGCGAGGCGAGATTGTTTTTCCGCATCGTCTTCGAGGACACGAACTTGTCCGTAGTATTTATTGAAGCTTTGAGCCAAATCAAGGACATAACGGCTGATGATCGACGGTTCGCGGCGTGTAAACGCCCGGTCAATGACAGCCGAGAACTGGTTCAGCATCGATACGACACCCCATGAATAATCATCCGCACTTCCGTTGAACGCTGATCCGTCATAAGCACCTTTACGAAGCAGTGAATTTGCCCGTGCATTCGTATATTGGACGTATGGACCGGTTTCTCCTTCAAATTTCAACATCTGCTCGAGATCAAACTCAATGTTGTTCATGCGTTCATTTTTTAAATCATGGAAAATGACGGCGCCGACACCGACTTCGCGTGCTGTCTGTTCTGCATTGGCAAGGTTAGGATTTTTTTCAGCGATGTTTTGTTTGGCAACGTTAATTGCATCTTGAAGCACTTCTTCAAGCAGAACAATCCGTCCTTTACGTGTCGACATCTTTTTCCCGTCTTTCATGATTAAACCAAACGGAACATGGTGCATGCCGTCAACATTTTCAAATCCGAGTTTCTTCAGGACAGCAAACAGTTGTTTGAAGTGAAGGGCTTGTTCGCCGCCGACAACATAAAACGCCTGTTCGAAGCCGTAAGTCTCAAGACGATACACGGCAGCCGCCAAATCACGTGTCGCATACAGTGTCGCACCGTCTTTTTTCTTGATCAAGGCAGGAGGCATGCCTTCTGCTTCAAGGTCGACGACCATTGCGCCTTCCGACTCGACGAGCAAATCTTTTTCTTCCAATAAGTCGATGACGTGTTGCATTTTATCATTATAGAAGGCTTCTCCGTTTAAGCTGTCAAAGCTGACACCAAGCATTTCATATACACGGCTGAACTCGACGAGTGAGACTTCACGGAACCATGTCCAAAGTGCCGTCGCCTGTTCGTCCCCCTGCTCGAGTTTTTTAAACCAAGCCCGACCTTCGTCTTCTAAGCCTGGGTTTTCTTCCGCTTCTTCGTGGAAACGAACGTACAGTTTCAGCAATTCTTTGATCGGCTCAGAGCGGACATCTTCTTCTTTCCCCCACATATTGTAGGCAACCATCAATTTACCGAACTGAGTTCCCCAGTCTCCTAAATGGTTGATGCCGACGACCTCATATCCTTTTTTCCGTGAAATCTGGTTCAATGCATTTCCGATGACCGTCGAACGCAAATGTCCCATCGAGAATGGTTTTGCGATGTTCGGAGATGAGAAATCCGTGACGATCGTTTTTCCGTTCAGCTCGCTTGATCCGTATGCCTGTTGTTCTTCTAAGACACGTTTAATAATTTCACGCGAAACCACTTCCCGGTTCAGAAAGACGTTTACATACGGTCCGGCTGCCTGGACGTTTGAAAACAGCGGGTTATCGATTTTTTCAGCCAGTTCCGTCGCAATCATCATTGGAGCTTTGCGGAAGGCTTTTGCGAGTTGGAAACATGGGAAAGCCAGGTCTCCGTGATCCTCGTGCTTCGGCTGTTCGATCAGTTGTTCAATCTCTTCTTGTGACAGGGCGTCACCGATCACATCGTGTAATACTTGGGCATACTGTTGCTTGTAACTCATTTTATTTCCTCCAAACAATTATTTTTTCCAATAAAAAACGCCCTTTGCGCAACACGCAAAGAGACGGAAAGACCGCGGTACCACTCTTCTTGGTGTCGACGGTACGACACCCACTTTAACGGGGATAACGGGGTTCCCCCGGCTAGGCCTGATCACATGGATTCGGATAGCATCTCGGAAGTGCGTTTCACGATGGTCTAATCTGTTCAGGCTTCCACCATTCCCTGATTCGCTGGTCGATTACATCCTATCGTTACTTTCTTCGTCATCGATTGTCTGATATCTTTCACATTATACGCAATTCACCCCATTCTCTCAACCTTATTTTTTTGTAAATCCCTTATCATAATTTCCACAAAACGGGTATAAGTAGGGAAGGACTGTTAAAGGAGGGGGACGCACCATGGTCTACTATCAAAAAGTGGCACGAAACAGTTGGCTCGTCTTGTGTCTCGTCGCCAGCCTGCTTACCTTCACTTTACTTACACATCCGACATTCATTGACTTCCCACTCTCACTTGGCAATGCCGCCTACCTTCTCGCACTCATCATCCTGTTTCAGTTCGACAACATCCGGCGGGGAGGCATTTATTATACGTTTCAGGAAGGAATCATCTTATTCATCTTCCTTAACTACGGATTAGGGCCGTCCATCTTTCTCAGTCAGATTGGTATCATCATTTTTCAATATTTTTCTCACAAAAAAGAAATTCGCCGTCAACGCTTTTTATACTTGTATCCAATCAACGTTCTGTTTGATTTGGTTTATCTCGCCTGTCCATCCCTTGTCTATTTAGCACTCGGTGGACCAATTGGGACCGGTTTTACTTACTCGAAAGCGCTCCTTCCGCTTCTCGGATATTTAACGACCGTGATGCTCGTTTCCTATCTCCAGTGCCGGTTCGTCAACCGGATCCTCTACTTAAAATATGATTGGGTCCGCCTTGTCCGCCTGCAGACGCTGGTCTACGGTATCAGCATCTTATGTGCCCTGCTCGGAATCTGGTTTTACGATGAGAATCCGCTCATCGCCGCATCTGTCTCGACACTGATTTTATTTTTATTCAAACGTTTGCTCCAACAACGCGTGGAGACGATTGAAGCGAATGAGAAAGCCAAACGGTTTGATGACGCAAAAGAACACCTGCTGATTTCCCGGTTTGAAAAAGAAACGATTGATTCCTTATTATGCGACTTGCCACACCTGATTGATTTCTCAGAAGGATGGATATCGATTCAGCAACAGCGTAAGCAAACGATCTACAACATACGAACGAAGACAATCATTGACGTGTTGCCTCTATTCCATTCCCTGTCGGCCGAACAGTTACACACCCCAATCATCCACGGTCTCCGATGCGATTGGGGCTCGGATATTCAAATCGATTTACCCGTTGACCGTCATTCGATGATTGCCATTCCGTCGATTACGAACGAAGATGTCGATGTATCGATCGTTCTGTTCCATCAAATTGCCGATGCCTATGATGCGACAAGTGCAGACGAGCTTTCGCGTTTGTTACGCATTTTTTGCCGGGTGGTGCACCGTTCACGGGAAACGTATCAACTGTACGCCGAAAGCCGGACGGATGCCTTGACGGAACTCGCCAACAGCCGTGCTTTTTACGAGGAAGGGGCGCAACAGTTTGCTTCCGACCGTTATCCGTTGTCGATTGTTTTATTTGATATCGACCACTTTAAGTATGTCAACGATACGTACGGGCATAAGGTCGGTGACCTCGTCCTGCGTGAACTCGGTCGCAGAATCCGGTCCATCCAGCAGAAAAAGCACAATGTCTTCGCAGCACGGTACGGCGGGGAGGAATTTGTCCTGTTACTTCATCAGTCTCCACAGAATCAGGCTATCGATGTCGCAGAAGAGGTCCGGCATGCTGTACTCGATCGACCGTTCGTCGTCGACGGACATCGTTTATCCATCACCATCAGCCTCGGCGTCGATACCGTCGAATATCAGTCGGAACGATCGTTTGAAGAATCGCTTCGTCAAGCGGATCATGCCCTTTATGTCGGAGGCAAACACAACGGTCGCAATTGTACTGCTCATTACGCTAATCTTTGAAAGGTCGTGACTATCTTGTCGATTACTGAAATTGAACGATTGGTTCCTACACTTGAAATGCCCCGAACGATCCGAATTTATCGTCCGACTGAACTCCCGGCCGATGAAGCACTCCCGGTCATCTATATGCACGATGGACAAAATGTATTCAGCGGTGAAACCGCCTCTTTCGGAAAAGGCTGGGAAGTCCATCATGCTTTACACACCGTTCAGTTACACGCGATGATCGTCGCCATCGACAGTCCGGATGACGGGATGGACCGTTACGATGAATATGCCCCCTGGACAGATGAAGCCCTTTTGATGCGCACTGCATATCCGTCTCATCGCAAGACGATCGGCGGTAACGGAAAACAATACATGCACTGGATTGTTCATGAATTAAAACCGTATATCGATGCGCAGTATGCGACGATTCCGACGGATACGACCATGATCGGCAGTTCCATGGGAGGTGTCATTTCACTGTACGGCCTATTTGCTTATCCGGAAGTCTTCACACGTGTGGCTGCTTTATCGACGGCCGGTTGGGCGAATTTTTCTTCTTTACTGGAATTCATCGAGCGCAGTCCGGGTTTATCAGAGGACCATCGTTGTTACATGGACGTCGGTACGAAGGAAGTCAGCGGACCGATGACAGAAAATGACTATCTGCATACGAACGAGGTTTTGGCGAAAGCGGTGCAGAAAAAAGTTCAACAAGCGGCTTATGAAATCATTCCGGGTGCCGTCCATCATGAAACCGAATGGGCAAAACGGATGCCGGATATTCTCCGCTTCTTATTTTTATCCTAAAAAAACAGGCTGACAAAATCCAGAATCCGGATTTTGTCAGCCTGTTTTATTTATACGCCGTCACTTTACCAATTCTTCCATCTGCTCTTTGACATAACGGTTGCGCGGGTGTTCCCGGCATTCGTCTGAACAAGAACGCATGACTTTCGGTTCACACTCTTCACAGCAGAAGTGTTGACGATTACATTCCGGATTTGCACAATTCACGTAACGTGTTTCGTCTTTCCCACAGTAATAGCATGTTGAGACAACGGTTGGATTCACTTCGTTGACCGGTACTTGGATGCGTTCGTCGAACACATACAATTCCCCTTCCCAGTCTTCTCCGCGTGTCGCTTCATCTTTCCCGTACATGACGACGCCGCCTTTAAGGTGGAAGATGTCGTCACTGTTTTGACGTTTACGGAAATACGCTGTGAATTTTTCACAACGAACACCACCCGTGCAGTACGTCAGGACTTTTTTTCCTTCAAACAAGTGTTCATTTTCATCGAGCCATTGCGGAAACTCACGTGACGCATCGACATCGACCTTGACGGCATTTTTAAAATGACCGAGATCGTATTCGTAGTTGTTCCGAACATCGAGAATGACGACATCTTCATTTTGCATCATGTTTTTCCATTCGGCCGGTTCAAGATACGCGGCATGTTCTTCCGGGACGTTGAACTCGTCTTCAAAACGCCATGTGACCAGTTCGCTTTTATAACGAACGAAGATTTTTTTGAAGGCATGTTCGTCGACCTCATCGATTTTAAATTCGATATCATTAAACCGTGGGTCGGCAAGCAGGTCTTGCATGTATTGATCGGTTTGTTCGACTGTTCCGGATAAAGTACCGTTGATTCCTTCCGGAGCAATCAAGATTCTTCCTTTGATGCCGAGCTCTTTGCAATAAGCAAGGTGCTCTTTTGTTAATTGTTCCGCATTGTCAATCGGAACATACTTATAAAATAATAGTACGCGATAAGGTTTCATAATCCTCATTGGCCCCCATGTCAGTTTTTTGCAGTAAAACGAACGTTGGCGAACGAAGCGTCATAGCTATAAGCTAGCTGGGAACGCCTGCAAAACGCACCCATTTAAGTATAATACCAACTTCATTTGAAATGCACAATTACTAGTTTCAGAAGAAGCTCCGGACAAACTTTCTCCCTTTCTGGCGGGGAAAGAGTTAAAATAGAAATTAGCAGTTTATATTGTAAGGAGGATTCCGAATGCTCCAAACCGTCCGTCAGTGGATTGAACAGATGATTACGTTTCTCCAGGATCTTCCGGGTGGTGCTGCGACCGGATTGATCGCACCCTTTTTGGAATCACTTTTTCCGTTCCTCCCACTTGTTCTGATCATTTCCGCCAATGCCGCCACTTATGGATTTTGGATGGGTGTGCTCGTCTCTTGGGTCGGAAGCATGCTCGGCTCACTTGTTGTCTTTGCCTGTATCCGTTATTTATTCCGTCGCCCTGTCACGAGGTGGCTTGAACAACATAAAGCCGCTCAACAGTGGATTGAACGGGTTCGCCATATGAGTCCGATTTCGCTCGGTTTTTTCTTTTCCCTTCCGTTCATGCCGGCGTTCATCATTACAGCCATCTCCGCCATGATTCAACTGTCGCTTCGGACGTATTTGATTGCTGCCGGAGCAGGACGACTGATCGTCGTCATCATCTTCTCCTTAATCGGTAAAGAATGGTCGACATTTTTGGAACGGCCGATCCGGCTTGTTTTTCTGTTCCTGATTTTACTCGCCATCTGGGGAGTCAGTCGCGGCGTCGAAGAAATCATCAAGCGCCGTGCCTTGGCACGACGTTCGAAGTCATTACGTGAGCTTGAACAAGAAATCGAGCACAATAACAAATGATTTACCTCTAAAGATACATCCTGATGAAGGGTGTGTCTTTTAATTATGCTGTTTCATCACGCTTTTCTAAGGTTTGAATCCATTTTCCAGAGCAGGACTTTTGAATCATTTTTTGAAATCAATATGTTATTAAAATAACGTTCACATTTTGTTCACTATTGAAAACGCTTACAATTAATTGGTAAGACCAATACTAGTATAATATCTCTGTTTCCCCCTTCTAAATTAGGATAGATTTTCCAAAGTAAGTGTCTCTATAATGAATTTAAATTCATTTTCAAAGGAGGCGTCCCATGCATCAGGTATCCGAAACAGCTAAGACGGAAACAACACGCTCTGCTGAAGCGATTGTCGAAAGTCCATCATTTAAACAATTGATGCGAGAAAAAAAAGCATTCATCTTACCTGCTATTCTATTTTGTCTCATTTTTTATTTTACGTTGCCTATCATGACCAGCTATTTTACCTTCTTGAATCGGCCGTTGCTTGGTGATATTACAGGAGCTTGGCTATTCGCTTTCCTGCAGTTCATCATGACGTGGACGTTCTGTACCCTTTACAGCAAAAAAGCGCGTTCGTTTGATCGGTTGGTCGAACAAATCAAGGAGGAATCGAAATGAACTATACAGCTGTCGCCCTATTCGCCGCGATTGTCGGGTTGACACTCGTCATTACATACTTCGCCGCCCGTAAAACGAAGACGGCAAACGATTTTTATACCGCGGACGGTGGTTTGACCGGTGCCCAAAACGGAATTGCCATTGCCGGCGACTATATGTCAGCTGCTTCTTTCCTTGGAATTGCCGGAATGATTGCCTTGGCCGGATTTGACGGATTCTTTTATTCGATCGGTTTCCTGGTCGCCTACCTCGTCGTTCTTTACCTTGTCGCCGAACCGTTGCGTAATTTAGGAAAATATACGATGGCAGATATGATTGCCGCCCGCTTTAATGCCTCGAAAGTTCGGGGTGTCGCAGCGATGAACTCCATCGTCATCTCCATTTTCTATATGATTGCCCAGTTGGTAGGAGCCGGTGCCCTGATTGAGTTATTACTCGGGATTCCTTATACGACAAGTGTCATCATCGTCGGTATTTTGATGACGGTGTACGTTGTGTTCGGCGGGATGACGGCCACTTCCTGGGTGCAAATCATTAAAGCCATTCTGTTGATGGCCGGAACAGCTGTTATTTCCTTTATGGTATTTGCTAAATTCGACTTCTCAGTCATGAAGATGTTTTCGGAAGTGAAACAAGCAACGCCGCTCGGTGATTCATTCCTGAACCCCGGTAATAAGTTTAAGTTGCCGCTCGATACGATTTCCTTAAACTTGGCACTTGTTCTCGGAACAGCCGGCTTGCCGCATATCTTAATCCGCTTCTTTACGGTTAAAGATGCACCGACTGCCCGGAAATCAGTAGTGTATGCGACCTGGATCATCGGTGCGTTTTATATCTTAACGATTTTCCTCGGCTTTGGAGCCGCGGCTTTCGTCGGAGCAGATGACATCATTGCTGCGAATGCTGCCGGTAACATGGCGGCCCCTCTCCTTGCGCAGGCGCTTGGTGGAGACTTACTGTTCGCCTTTGTTGCAGCTGTTGCTTTTGCGACCATCCTTGCCGTCGTCGCCGGACTCGTTTTATCGGCTGCTTCCGCCTTTGCCCATGATTTCTACAGTCACATCCTGCGCAAAGGACAAGCGACGGAAAAAGAACAAATGACGGCTGCCCGTCTCGCTTCCATTGCCGTCGCACTCGTTTCGATGGTACTGGCGTTATTCGCGCAATCGATGAATGTCGCTTTCCTCGTTTCACTGGCCTTTGCAGTTGCAGCCAGTGCTAACCTGCCCGTCATTTTGCTGACGATTTTCTGGCGCCGTTTCAATACTGGCGGAGCTGTCACAGGTATGGTCGTCGGTCTTTTCTCTTCACTGCTTCTCGTCGCGCTCAGTCCTAACATCTGGGCAGTCGACGGTTCAGCCTTATTCGTCGGGGAAGCGTTATTCCCACTGTCGAATCCGGGAATTGTTTCGATTCCACTTGGTTTTCTAGGTGCGATCATCGGAACACTTGTTACGAAATCGGACGAAGTGGCCGGTAACTTCGAACGTATTCTTGTCAAAGCCAATACCGGTATTGATACAGCAACTGAAGTTGCGGCATCAAAAGAATAATCCCCTTAACGGCTCCTTCAACCCCCTTGAAGGAGCCGTTCCCTTTTACATTTTGCGAAGGGATTGCCATACTAACCGTATGAAAGAACGTGAAAGGAATGTCTCAAATGGAATTTTATTATTTTTTACCGCTCGGCTTTTTCATTGGTATCATCTCCGGTTTCTTCGGAATCGGCGGCGGCATCATCTTAACACCGCTTTTGCTGATTCTCGGTTTTGCCCCGAGCGTCGCCATCGCGACCAGCTTAATGTTGACGCTCGGCTCGACCGTATCTGGTACGCTCTCACACTTGCGCCTTAAAAACGTGGTCTGGCGTGACAGTCTGGTCGTCGGTCTCGTCGGGATCATCGGTTCTACCATCGCAACGCCGATCGTTCTCCGCTTGGAAGAAGTGAACGGTGCCCATCTCGTCATCTCGATCGTCTATATTGGTTTGCTGCTGTATTTCGCCAATAAATTTTTACGTCCCAAAACAACGACCGGATCACAGACCGGTTGGAAAAACCGTTACCTGGCGCTTGGATTCATCGGACTGTTTGCCGGATTCATCTCGTCGTTGCTCGGTGTCAGCGGTGGTTTTATCATCACGCCGCTCCTGGTCGGTATTGCCGGATATGAGTTGAAGCGCGCAGTCGGAACAAGTATTGCTTCTGCCTTATTGATCGTCTTGTCCGGGCTCGTCAACTATACGGTCGCAAGTACCGATGTCGATCTGCTCGTCGGAGTCATGTTGATCATCGGAGCGTTACTCGGTGCACCGATCGGGGCCAAACAATTGGCGCATTTCGACAGCCCGTTCGTCAAAAAATATCTCGGTATTTTTTATCTGACCGTTGCAACAAGCGTTCTTCTTGAGGTCCTTCATTTCAATACGGCTTCACTGATTGTCTTGATTGCCCTCAGTCTTGTCTTCTTGCTGACACTTGTCGTCTACAGTCGTAAACGCTCTGTCCGCCGCTGATTCTTTGTATAATCTCGCCTCCCGACAGTTCCCCGGTAAATCCGGTTAACTGTCGGGAGGTTTTTTGTGTCTGATTTTGACGTGGAGTCGTTTTATATTTTGTTAAAATTTACAACTTATAGGAATTTCTTTGTGCTTGTACACAACCAAAGATATACTTACTTCAATAGGATTTTTTAAATAGAGAAAGAAGGTCTGATTTTTATGTTGGAAGCGACGTATCATTCCCTTGAGGATTTAGCCGAAGCGATTGGTGTCGCACTGAGTGCTCCCATTACGATCGAGGACCGGAATCACCGGTTACTTGCCTACAGCACACACACAGCTGATACGGATCCGGCCCGGATTGCAACAATTATTGGGCGGCGCGTCCCCGAATCGGTCATCGATCAACTGTGGAAAGACGAAGTCATCCAGAATCTTGCTGCGCAAGACGAACCTTTAATCATTTCAGCCCGGACGGGTGTCGGATTGAATGACCGCGTCGCGATTGCAATCAAACAGGACACAGAAATTTTAGGGTATATTTGGTCGATTGCCCGCAGCACTCCCTTTTCGGAAACGGAGTTATCCGATTTAAAAAAAGGAGCGTTGCTTGCCCAGCGCCAGTTGCTCGCGATCGACATGCAAAAGAAACGCCAGGAAGAAAAAACGGAACAATTCTTTTTTGAACTGCTGCATGAAGACATGCCCGAATCGGAAATTTTAAAGACCTTCTCTAAGTTACATGTTGCGCCACCCGGAATCAGCCGTCTGATGGTGATCCGGTTTTCAGAAACCATCACGCCGCGACTCGCGGATCGTTTACGCTATTTGCTGACTATCCAGCAAACCGTCCGACCGCTTTTGTACGCATATGATGAAACTGATTTTATTTTGTGGATCAGCACAAACGATCAAGATGCCCATCATGAACGACTCCAGTTCGATGCGTTCATCCAGTCATTCCGACAGATGCTCGCGGAACGGTTTAATTATACGAACTTCATCTCTGCCAGCAGCGAAGTGTTTACCGGCGTCCAATCGATTCCGGAACGGTACGAGGAAACCGGCATCGTTCTGCGGTTAAAAGATGCTTTTCCGTTTGAACTCAGTACGGTTACACGATATGAACGTCTTGGTCTGTTTCAACTCTTGCCGATTTTTTCTGAACGGTTGCGCAGAAGAACTGTCCGCTTGGAAGAAATCGAACGCTTGCGTTCCTATGACGAGAAGCATGCCGCTTCCCTTTGCGAGACGTTGGAATGGTTCCTTCATTATGACGGAAACGTCAAACAGGTCGCTTCTCATCTCCATGTTCACCCGAATACGATTTTGTACCGGATGCGAAGAATCGAAGAAGAAGCCGGTATTCGGATGGAGTCGCTTCCGGAACGGGCCCTTCTCTACCTATACCTAAAAGCAGACCGTTATCCTTTGTGATTTTTCACAAAGGATTGCTTGTATTTTTGAAATCGCCGATAAAGTAGAACGCTTTCATTTCTCGTATACTGAAGAAGAAGTGACACACTGTTTGTTTATTCGCGAAAGGGGATCGCATTTATGATCATCGGAGTATTAAAGGAAATCAAAAACAATGAAAACCGTGTCGCGTTAACGCCTGCTGGGGTAGCAGCATTAACGGGTCAAGGACATACGGTCATCGTCGAAACAACTGCTGGTATGGGGAGCGGCTTTACAAACGAAGAGTACACGCAAGCAGGGGCACAAATCATCGAGACAGCGGCTGAAGTTTGGGCGACTGCAGAACTCGCACTGAAAGTGAAAGAACCGGTTGCTTCAGAATATCAATACTTCCGTCCGGAACTGACACTGTTCACATATCTTCACCTGGCTGCAGAACCTGAATTGACACGCGCACTCGTCGATTCAAAAATTACAGCTATCGCATACGAAACGGTCGAAAAAAACCGGACATTACCACTCTTGACACCAATGAGCGAAGTCGCTGGTCGGATGGCATCACAAATCGGAGCGCAGTTCCTCGAAAAACCACACGGCGGCATGGGAATCCTGCTCGCAGGTGTTCCGGGTGTGCGTCGCGGTAAAGTAACGGTCATCGGCGGTGGTGTCGTTGGAACAAACGCAGCGAAACTTGCGGTTGGTCTCGGTGCAGACGTAACAATCATCGATGTCAGTCCGGAACGTCTTCGTCAACTCGATGATATTTTCGGTAATTCCATCAACACATTGATTTCAAACCCGTATACGATCGCAGAAGCTGTCGCTGAAAGTGATCTCATTGTCGGTGCCGTCTTGATTCCTGGAGCAAAAGCTCCGAAACTTGTCACGGCTGAAATGGTCGAGCGGATGAAACCGGGTTCTGTCATCGTTGACGTAGCGATCGACCAAGGTGGAATCTTCGAAACAGTCGATCGTATTTCGACACACGATGATCCGACATATGAGAAGTTCGGTGTCGTTCACTATGCGGTCGCCAACATGCCAGGTGCGGTTCCACGCACATCGACACTCGCTTTGACGAACGCGACACTTCCTTATGTATTAGAGCTTGCGAACAAAGGCACGCATCGCGCGCTGGCCGAAAACACCGCTCTTGAAAAAGGTCTGAACGTTGCCCAAGGATTCGTCACGTACGAAGCAGTTGCACGCGATCTTGGATACACGTACAAATCGGTGGAAGATGTGCTTCATCTACACGCTTAAGCCTATCTGATAAAGACAAGAAACAGCCCGTTGCTGAAGCAATGGGCTGTTTCTTGTCTTCTCTTTCCATTATCATGAAGATATCATATGACATAAGGTGGTCTTCACATGATCCATACGTTACAAGCACAATCAAATGAGATTACAATCCCTTTCGCAGAGCTTGATCTGTTGTCGCATTTGACGTCTGAATTTGAACCCAAGCTGTTTCAGCAAAAAATTGAACGCCTGCACCAGTTGGACCCTGGGCATCCGCTTCCCGGGATTGCCAAAGCCTATGCTTTCTTTCACGAACAAAACTTTTCAGCCGCACGTCGACAACTTGAACAGGCACGTTCCGAAACCGGTGATCATGTCCGGGCGCACCTGCTGCTCGGTTTGATGAGTGAAGTCGAAAATTTTCAACATGAGGCCGAACGGCATTTCCTGGATGCGTTGTCGCTTTTTCCGGAGGAGCCGAGTGTGCATCGTCATTTAGCCGTTCATTATTACGAACGGGAATTTTTCGGTGAGGCCGCGTCTCATGCACTCCAATACCTGAAAAAAATCGGGCCCGGTGGAGAAGGGACCTTGATGACCATCGATATGATGCAGTCGATGCCGGGGCATGATGAACATGTGCTGGAGTCTATTTACTCATTGCTGTTCGAAATTCCGGAACACCACCACGATATGGTGTTCCATTCGATTGCCGCCAACAATGCGGAAATGCGTTATGAGTTATTCCATCAGGCACTGGACGGCGAACCGGATGAAGCAACCGTCTTTCGGCTCGATTCCATGCTTTCCCTGATGGTCGAACACAGCATGTGGGCAGCCGTCTACGATCAGACGAAAGACCGGATGTGTCGGACCGTTTTTGATACGCTTTGCCGTGACTTGACGTATCGCCATGCCGGAATCCGGTCCATTCCGCTCTACCTGACGATCCGGTCCCGGTATTTCATGCGTTGTCTGTTGCACCGTTCGTAATTCACAGGGCGAATGCGACAAGAGCTCCGATCGTCAGCGGAATCAACAGGTTATCGGTATCCCGGTAAGAGACCGCTTCAATCAAGGCCGCAATGTTGGCCAGTAAAAAACCGTAACTGACGGCAAGCCAAGCCGGTTCTTCATACAATAGGAAGGTCACTGTCAACACGAGAAACGAGGCGAGAAACATCGCGATGCTACCTTCGAACGAACGACGGATTTTTCCGCGGGTGTAGAATGTTTTCCCAAAGCGTTTTCCGACGAGGGCGGCTAATCCGTCTCCCCAGGCAAGGACCATACTTCCTGCGACAAGCGCCATCGGTTCCTGTTCGAAAAAGAACAGAACCAGCAGAGCCAAGGCCATCGGGTAATACACTGTTCCATACGAAACCCGTTCCACCTGATTCATCCGCCCGGTCCCTCGTTTCAATGTAATCCAATTGATCAGTGTGAAAAAAAGCAGCGGTGTGATGGCGACATACCAATGCTCCATCCAAGCGAGGGCTAAAAACACCCAGTGCCCGACCGCGATATGAATCCACTTCCGTATCGTCTCGGGTTGCATCTGCAATTTTTTTCCCGTCCATTCGAGAAGGGCTAAGACGATTCCAACGATGACGATTGTTCCGACTGCAGCAATCCACTCCATACGAATCCCCCTTTTTTGATAGTTTCATTGTACTTCGTTCAATTGGCGTTTGCTCTTTCGAACCTTCATTTGTTAACATAAGGTCAAATGACGTTCTAGAGAGGAAGTATTCTGCATGTATGATGCTCAAGCAGTACAAACGTTATCCAGTTGCCTGCTTCGTTTAAAAGAAGGCAAAGGAATCGGGACACTTGTGTCAGAAGATGAGGCCGATCTGCCGAAAGTAATGACCCGTCTCAAACAGTTCGATCCTTCCAAAAACGGTTTATCCATTAATGAAATCGTTCACCTTGCCAATGCATTGATCGGGGAACATATGTCAGCAACGACGATTCAAAATTGGACGAAACGCGAAGTCCGTGACATCATCGGTGTTCCGCACCGGGGTAAGAAGTATTCCATTAACCAGGCTGCCATCATTTACTTACTGGATGATTTAAAGCATTTGTTTTCACTGGAGGAAACACGTGAATTATTGACGATTGTCTTCAAAAATCCAAACATTGATGAAGATGATTTAATCAGTCCCCTTGACTTCTATCTTGTGTATACACAACATGCGGAAACAAGCGGTCCGATCGAGTTGACGGAAAAACGCTTGAGACGGTCCTTAGAGCGCATCAACGCCTACCGCCCTGAAACTGTCCACGTTCTCCAACTGTGCCTCTATGCGCGCCGTATATCGCATCTGACGCACGAAGCGAAACAACGTCTTCAACATGTCTTACAAACTTAACAAAAAAAGATGTCCGGTCATCATCGATGGCCGGACATCTTTTTTATTTTAGACTGCTGTAAGTGACTTATAGTTGACGTTATTCGTCAGGCTCTTTAGAACCGAGAGTAATTCGTACATCGAAAGCTTATCCGCATCTTTGACGAGACGGTATTCATCGCCGTCTTGCAGCAATTCTGCGACGACTTCTCCCGCTGAACTCCGTACTGAGAATTTCCCTTTTGTCAGGTCGAAGGAAATGGTGTACGTACCTCGTTCGTAAACGTTGTACTCACATTTCTTCGAGAAGAGTGAAAATTTCTCACGCATTTGACCTACTTCTTGACCATCGTGGTTCATCACGACCCATTTCTTGCATGTCGGGATGAACTTACCAAACGCTACCCCTCTACCTTCACCATTCATTACTTGAACACGACCTGTATCGTCGTGTTGAACCGCCCCAATCATTTGGTGGGATTCATCATAAATCGCGGCATGACCTTGCGAAAAAACGCAACCCTGCACATAGACAACTTTGCGCAACAGAAATTCTCCTCTCACTGCTAAAAAGTGCTGGTATTTCGTCCCCAGTATATTTAGACATTCCGTATAATTTTGATTTTCTTTATCTGACTGATATTTCGTTAACGAAAATGATTATTGCACCGTTTGAACAAATTGACAACCCCCTTTTGTCGACAATCATTCGACAACATTAGCGAAAGCCAATTTCATGAGCAAATTCCAGTAATTCGTTTCGATCAATCAACCGAACCTGATTCGGTTCTGCTAAACGATACGCAGCTTCCGTATAGGTCGAATTCGTCACGACCCATCCTTCATCCATACCGTAAAACGGGACGGCCGCCGCCACTTGTTGAACGGCTTCGAGTCCTACGGCCGAACCATATCGTTTCGCTTGAATCGCAATCCTATACCCTTGTGCGTCTTCAATCAATAAATCTGCTCCGAAATCACGTGAGGCCGGTGTCAACTCGACACGATACCCGGCTCTTTCAAAAAGCTCGACCAACCATTCCTCAAACTCTCGTCCTTCCATCCGGTCCAGCCGATTGGCGAGTGACGGAGTCAGGAAGGAGAGGATTAAAAAGAGTGTACACCCTACTATACTGACAATCAAGATTAAAGGTTCCCAGGAACTCGAAAAAAAATAAGCGGCAGCTCCCCCGCCTACTGCAAATAAGAAGGCAATCATTCTTCGTTTCGTATATGTTTGCATCGTTTTGTTCCGCCCTTCCGAGTCCGCTCGTCGGTTTACGTGTCACACCCGTCCGTAGTCGGATTCGTTCTCTGTATTCATCATACTAAATTCGTGCCTGTCTTGCGTAAGTGATAGGAACGACGTCATGGGATGGAGAATATATAGAGAATACGTCACCTTACTGACTTTTTTGTACACATTCGTCTACCGCTCATTTCTTTTAAGGAGGCAGCTCATGGCAGAACATTCATCTCCTTCTTCCAGCAGAGTCATCCATGCAACGTTGCGCGCTCTCGAAGAGCCTGTCGTGTTAGTGGATCGACTTGGTATCATCGACTTTGCGAACCCTGCATTTCATAATCAGTTCCAGCTGTCATCAGCTGATACATCGCTTTCTTCATTCTTCTTACTGGAGGATACACTTTTCCCGATTTCAAGCCGGATTCAAGTCGTCTCGCTTCCATACACGTTGACGATTTCTCCGGTCGAGCAGACGGATTTCTTTTTAGTCACGATCAAGTCACTTGATCTCCACCAACTATTGAATTCAACGATTGATGCCGCGATTCTCGTGACAGATCCGGATTTCCGCATCACCGCCATCAACGAGACAGCCGGCACGATGTTCGGCATCGATCCCGCTGCGCTGCCTCAGGAGATGACACCGATCTCGATTCATGATCCGGAAGAATTCCAACTCCGAAAACAACATCTTGAACAGTTAAATCTAAAAAACTTGTCCGATGAAGATATTCTCTTGTTACACGGACGGGATACAGAAAATGATTGGACGTATCACCGGACAGACGGTTCTTATTTTTACGGCCGCCTGTATATGACGCGTCTCCAAAATGGCGGTTTTTTTTTATTCATCACGGATATCAGTTCTCAAAAGCAAGTCGAGCTACATCTCGCGAAAAGTGAACGGCGTTTCCGTCTGATTGCCGAATCGGTTCTTGAAGCCGTCATCTTTCATGATAACGGCGTCATTCTCGATGCGAACCGGGCGGCGGAAATTATTTTCCGGACCCGACTCGAACTGATGAAAGGTCATCAGATTCTCGACTTTATCCAACCCGAGTTTCAGAACTCCGTCACTCAGCGAATCATGAAGCATCATGAAGAACCGTATGAAGTCATCGGGCGGCGGGCGGACGGCACTTCTGTCGAAATTGAAGTCTTTCCCCGTGAAATCACCTACGAAAAGACCCGGATGCGCGTCGCCGTCGTTCGCGACATGACCGAACAAAAGAAAATCGAAAAGATGTTAGAACGTGAAAAAAATGCCATCATGCGCCAACGCGATATCACACAGTCGATTCTCCAAGCTTCCAATGAAGGTTTTATACTGACCGGGGAAGACGGCAGTTTTACCTATATGAACGTCAAAGCACGCAAGCTGCTGGATGTACCGGGTATCGCGCCAAGTAAAATCCAGGAACGGATCAGCATGATTCCGAATCTCGATTTAGCGACACGGTACGCCATGCTGCAACAGGTCGAGGAATTGTTGGCAGGGAAACATTCTGAGATCTCCTTCCGCTTCACCTTGCAGCAACCGGATGAATCCGGTCATCATTACTTTGAATTTTATGCGACCTCGATCAAAAAAGAACGGAGCCGCTTTTCACGACACGGCTTCCTGTTCGTCTTCCGTGACCGGACGGAAGAACAGAAAATGGATCACGTCAAAGATGAACTGATCAGCACCGTCTCCCATGAATTACGGACACCGCTCTCATCTATCCTTGGTTTCATGGAACTGTTGCGTTATCGGCAACCGACACCTGAAAAAACGACGCGGTATGTGGAAATCGTCCATGAAGAAGCGAAGCGCCTGACGAATCTTCTCAATGATTTCTTAGACATCCAACGCATGGAAGGCGGCAAACAGGATTATGCCTTTAAACCATTTTCGTTACGCCAATTGTTGGAAGAAACGATCGAAACCTTCGGGGAGACAGCAGAGACTCATACGATCCATGCTGTGACGGACGATGACCCGATCCTTATTTTTGCCGATGAAGACAAGGTCAAACAAGTCATCATCAATCTGTTGTCCAATGCCATTAAGTATTCCCCTGCCGCTGATCATATTGATGTCCGTTTGGAAAAAACAGCAGATCAGGCCATCTTAAGCGTGACAGATTACGGCATCGGCATTCCGCCCACCGCTTTTGATAAATTATTCACGAAATTTTATCGCGTCGATAACTCCGCCGTCCGAAAAATCGGCGGAACCGGCTTAGGACTAGCTATTTGTAAAGAAATCATCGAATCTCACGGAGGCGTCATCTCCGTCGAATCGGAGTTAAATCAAGGATCGACGTTCACGATTGTATTGGAGCTGGATCCACGAAAGGATTTTGAGAAAAAATGACGCGAACTTATCTGATGACAGGATTCCCCGGATTTTTGGCAACGAAGCTGATCGAACGTTTAGCTTTGGTTCCTGAACAAATCGACTGCTTTTATCTGTTGCATCTTAAACATGAATACGCGAGCGCCGTCTCGCAGAAGGAACAGTTTTTACGGACGACGTCGCTCAAGGAAGAACAGCTGATTTTAATTGAAGGCGACATTACGAAAGAGGGGTTGGGTTTGCCCGAGTCCATCCGGAAGGAGCTGGTAAGTCGCGTCACTCATCTCTTCCATCTGGCTGCTCTTTATGACTTGGCGACTGCTTACGCTGCTGCCTTTCGGATTAACGTCACCGGCACCTCGAATGTGACGCGCCTTGCCCATACATTCGTCCACCTGGAACGTTATGTCTATTTCAGTACGGCTTATGTTTCCGGTCTCCGGATCGGAACGATTTCTGAAAACGAGTTAACACATCAGGTCGACTTTAAAAATGCCTATGAAGAAACGAAATATTTGGCAGAAGTACGATTCCGTGAAGAAGTCGGAACCTTACCCTATACGATCATCCGCCCCGGAATCGTCGTCGGACATTCCCAGACCGGTGAAACCCCGAAGTGGGATGGTGTGTATTTTGTTCTGAATGCGCTACGGCTGCTCCGTCCTTTTGCCCCGTTACCGTATGCCGGACGAGCAAACGCACTCGTCAATCTTGTTCCGTATGATTACGTCGTCAATGCGACGACGTATCTCAGTCATGCGCCAGCCGGCATCCGGACGACGTATCACCTGACCGATCCGTTCCCGCATGGTGCCCGCGCGATTTACGAGATGCTGCACGTCGTCTATTACGGTTCATATCCGAGAGGTACTGTTCCGTTTCGACTGGTCACGTCTCTTCTCACACCGCGGATCGCGAAACGCCTGCAGATGCAACGGCAGACACTCGATTACTTCGTCCATCCGGCCCGATATGATACGAGTAACGCCTTACGTGATTTGGACGGAACGGGTATCATCTGTCCGGATTTAGCGGAACTGATTCCCCGCCTTGTCACCTATTACAAAACAAAACATCCGCAGACAGGAGAACCCGTATGAATGTTTTAATAACAGGTATGAACGGAACGGTCGCGCCCGTTCTCGCAGACGTCTTCCGTTCCCATCACTACGATATCACCGCCTGGGACCGGTCCGTCGTCTCTACGACTGATTCTGCCGTCATGGAAGCGTTCATCGATCGTGTTCAACCCGACCTCTTGCTGCATATCGGGATGGGTCCGGCTGAATTCGCCGAAACACTTGCACGACTGTCGTTCGAACGAAACATTCCGTTTCTTTTTACAAGCACGGCTTCCGTCTATTCCGACGAACAAAAAGGACCTCATGATCCTGCAATCGTCCCTGCAGCAACGGATGAGTACGGAGCTTACAAACGAACGTGCGAACGGCTGATTCAAGCGGTCAATCCCGATGCCTACATCGTCCGGATTGGTTGGCAGATTGGGCAGGCAGCCGGCTCCAATAATATGATTGATTATTTGGAACGCCATGCTATCGCAGGTCCAATTCCCGCCAGCACACAGTGGTATCCTTCCTGTGCTTTTCTAGAGGATACGGCCCAGACGCTTTATACGATCGTCACGACGTATACTCCCGGTCTCTATTTGGCAAACGGAAATGCAAGTCATTCCTTTTTTGACATCGTGACCGCTTTGAACATCCTGCATGGGTCGAAGTGGCACATTACTGAAGATAACAGTATGACGCGCGACGATCGGATGACCGACTCACGGGTTGTCATCCGACCAATTTCAGAACACCTGTCCTTCGTTCATTAAAAAAGTGTCGTCCGTCCCATAAAAAATGGGAGAGACGACACTTTTTTAACCATTCCCGGAAAATCAGCCAATCAGCATATTTTCTTTCGGATAACGAATCAAACGATCGTGTTGAGCGGCAAACGTAAACAGAATCGTTAACGATCCGACACGTCCGAGTAACATCATAAACATGATCAAGGCTTTCCCGAAGTCGTTTAATTCCGCCGTGACATTCAACGACAGACCAACTGTCCCGAATGCGGACACCGTCTCGAAAAACAGACCGACAAAGGAGAGATTCGGTTGGGACAAAGCAAGCAACGTCGTCACGAGAGCGATGAACAACAGACTGAACACGGCGATGGCGTAAGCTTTTTGAATTGCCTGCGCCCGGACAGTTCGCCGCATCAAGACGGTTTCCCGTTGTCCGCGCAGGTACGTCCAGACGTTTTTCAAGATGACCGCTGCCGTCGTGACCTTGATTCCGGATCCTGTCGAAGCAGAACCTGCCCCGATATACATCAAGACCATCATCAAGCCGATTGATAACGGGACCATCGTCGTTAAATCGATCGTTTGGAACCCTGCCGTCCGCGTCGTAACGACTTGGAAGAAGACGATGTGCAATGCTGCAAAAAAAGATTTATCGTGAAGCGATCCGAGATGTGATACCCACTCATAAATCATCATCGCAAGAACCCCAAGACCGTTGATGACGACAAGTGATAAGAGCATCAATTTCGAATGTAAGGAGATCTTCTTGAAATTCCGTTTAGCCGATATATCCGCGATGACGGTAAAACCGAGTCCACCGATCATCAGTAATGCTGAAATCGTCAGGATGAACGTCGTATCCTGTTGAAAACCGACCAGATTATCGCCCCATAACGCAAAGCCCGCATTATTGAAGGCCGATACAGCATGGAACAATCCGTAATACAAGGACTTACCGAACGTGTACTTATATTGAATGAACAGATCAAGCGCAATCAACAGCATCCCGATCAATTCGACGACGACAGTCGTCAGAATAATGTTCCGGGCCAGACGGATCGTACCGCCCGGACTGTCGAGATTAAACATCTCTTGAATGATGATGCGTTGCCGGATTCCGATCTTCCGTCCTGTTACGCTCAACAGGACAAGCGCAATCGTCATGAATCCGAGTCCCCCGACCTGAATCAGCAGCATCATAATGATTTGTCCCAACAGATTAAAGGATTCCGCAATATTGACCGTCGAAAGACCGGTGACCGTCCCGGCCGAAGTCGCGACAAACAAACAGTCGATGAACGGTATGTCCTGACCGTCCTGTTGAGCAATCGGTAACCACAGTAAAAATCCACCCAATAAGATGGTCAACGTAAAACCGGTCGCGATAAAACGGGCCGGTTTATCGAATAACTGATGATAAATCAGTTCCCCAAACCGTCCGAACTTCGCGAGCCGCGAACGTCTTTTATGAGAAAACATATTCGTACTCCTCCTAGATGAAATGACCCAATTGCATCTATCATACTCCCTCAAAAACATTTGTTCTATTTAAATTTTGAATCTGCTAAACGTTTTCGTTTTTTTTTGGTAAAATAGATAAAAGTCGACGTTTAATCATAAAAGGAGGTTGAGGGAAACAGTGGACCCTAGGACGGCTGACCATTCGATTGAAGATGTCTCGCGAAGGCTTGAACGCCAATCGCAATGGATGCCCGCACAGTTATATTATCAATTCGAGGAGTTATTATCGCTGCATGTGGATCAATCAATTCTAAACGAATTGTATATTGCATTAAAAAAATACGATGTATTAACCGATATAGAGCGTGACGAACGAAACGAAAGCATTCAATTGCTGATCGACGAAAACGGCGCGTGATTCTCGGTTTTTGGATTTCCGAGCAGAAGACGCCTCTTCTGCTCTTTTTATTTTTCGTTCACGATTGGACAACATGAGGAAAGGTGGCACAACTGAAATGGATATCGTGTCGATTATTGGTATTATACTGGGGCTCATCACCTTAGTCGGAGGAATGATTTTAAAAGGGGCCTCCCCGATTGCATTGCTGAACCCTGCAGCACTCGTCATCATTTTTGTCGGTACAGCGGCAGCAATCATGATCTCATTTCCAAAGGAACGTTTAAAGATCATCCCGGCTTTATTTAAAGTCATTTTCTTTGAACAACAACTGATGACGAAACAAACATTGCTCCAACAATTCCTGACCCTTTCGACCCAAGCGCGAAAAGAAGGATTGCTGTCGCTTGAGACGGCACTCGAAGAAGTCGATAATGCGTTCATGCGCCGCGGCGTCATGATGGTCATCGACGGTCAACCGTCGGAGTATGTCGAAGATGTCATGACGCGCGACCTTGAAAACATGACCGAACGGCACCATGCGAATGCCAATATCTTCACGCAGGCCGGTACATATGCCCCAACGCTCGGGGTACTCGGAGCTGTCGTCGGACTTGTCGCCGCGCTGTCTGATTTATCCGATATCGAAAAGCTCGGGCATGCGATTTCCGGTGCCTTCATCGCAACGCTGTTCGGGATTTTTACAGGATACGTCCTCTGGTTCCCGTTCGCGACAAAATTAAAGCAAAAATCAGCGACTGAAATTCAACTGTATGAAATGATGATTGAAGGGATTTTATCGATCCAGAACGGAGAATCGCCTAAAAACCTGGAGGATAAGTTACTTGTCTATCTGACACCGAAGGAGCGTGCGACGTATGAAACGGAAAAAGAAGCCGCATGACGAACATATTTCCGAAGGCTGGCTGATTCCTTACGCCGATCTCCTGACGCTGTTACTGGCCTTATTCATTGTCCTGTTCGCTTCGAGTAACGTCGATGCTGTCAAGCTGAAAGCGATGTCCCAATCGTTCAGCTCCGTCTTTAACGGCGGCTCCGGCATGATTACGAACAGTTCCTTATCGACCTCACAAGAAGAAGAGGACTCGAAAAAGACGGATGCCCGGACGAAAGCACAAAGCTATGAAATTGCTGAACTTGAAAAAATCAAGGAAGAAGCCAATGACTACATCAAACAACAGAAGCTTGAGAAGGACATCAAAGTCGAGGTTACGAATGAAGGGCTTGTCTTCACCATTCGCGACCGGGCTCTCTTCTCCCCTGCCCAAGCAGATGTCAAAGGTGACGCGATTCAAATTGCCCAAGGCATGAGTAATCTGCTCGTCAAAGCGGGACAGCGTCAAATTCAGGTGTCGGGTCATACCGATAATATTCCGATCAATACCGTTCAATATCCATCGAACTGGGAACTCAGTGCAGAACGCGCCATCAGTTTCATGCGTGCTCTTCAGCGGAATCCAAAACTGGCCCCTAAACGATTTACAGTCAGCGGCTACGGCGAGTATCAACCGATTGCTTCGAATGATACAGAAAATGGCCGCAGTCAAAATCGCCGGGTCGAAGTTTTGATCCGTCCGCTGATTGATATCAAGGCACAAAATGTCCTCGATGAGACAAAGGTCAAACCATAATATCCACTTACTAATCAAAACAGGCCCACTCCGAAAAAAATCGGAATGGGCCTGTTTTAACGTGCTGTTTAATAATATGGACGAATCATCACATACACGATGACACCCGTTAGACTGACATATAACCAAAGCGGCATTGTAAAACGGGTCCACTTTTTATGTTTCTCAAAGTTTTGATTCAACGCATGAGCGAGTGACATCAAGACGAGCGGGACGATAATCGCCGCCAAAATGATATGCGAAATGAGAATAAAGAAGTAGACTGGACGGACAAATCCTTCGCCGCCGAATTTCGTTGATTCACTGACCGCATGATACGTCACGTACGAAATCAAGAATAACGTCGTCGTCGTCATGGCACCGCCGATGAAACGACGGTGATTAATCCGGTTGCCCCGGCGGATCGAAATCCAGGCACCGAGCAACAGCATAAAGGTAAAGCTGTTAAAGATCGCGTTTAAAAAAGGAAGCAGCGTCCAGTCAAACCCGTCACCGACCTGAACAGGTGGTGCAAAAAACAACAGTGCGACCAACAGATTGATGACGAGCGTCAAGAGGATGACGACCGGAACGAAATTACGTTTTTTAGCAGATTGTTGCATGTATTATTCTCCTTGTTTCCAATCAAAGTATCGTTTTAACCATTTTGGCAATGGACCGTCAAACAGACGTTCACGCCAGTAAAGATCGGCGGCACGCTGGACGGCGGCTCCCCGGATCGGGTACGGATGCACGACACGTGACAGCTGACCGACTTTATCTTTGCGAGCCATCGCATACACGACTTCCTGCATCCATTCACCGGCCTGTTCGCCGATGGCATGGGCACCAATCAATTTCCCGCGTTTATCGGCAATCAGTTTGACACGCCCTTCTGTTCGGCCGTTGATGACAAACCGGTCGACTTCATCCAGTCCGGTTTCGTAGACTTTGATGTCGCTGTACTTTTGACGGGCTTCTTCTTCCGTCAGTCCGAGGTGGAACAGTTCCGGTGTCGTAAACGTCACCCACGGAACGGCACGGTAATCCGGTTTGGTCCGTAAACCGAACAGAGCGTTTGTGACGACGGTTTTTCCTTCAAGACCTGCGACATGCGTAAACGGTAACGATTGAATCGTATCACCGACCGCAAAGATATGACGTTGATTCGTCCGAAGTGAACCGTCAACTTGAACATAACCTTTTTCAACATGGACGCCGGCACGGTCGAGACGTAACGCATCAATCCGCGGCTTGCGACCGACCGCAACGAGGACGGCATCCGTTTCAATGACACGGGACTCTTCACCGGTTTTGACCGTAACTTCGATTCCTTTTGCCGCTTTACGGACACTTGTCACCGTCGTATCCAAGTGGAGCGTCAATTCCTGTTCAATTTGCCGTTGTAACACTTCGACCATACTGCGGTCTTCTTTCGGCATCAGTGATTTGGCACCTTCAATCACGGTTACTTCCGTTCCGAGATGCGCATAAGCTTGCGATAATTCGAGGCCAATCGCACCGCCGCCGATAACGAGTAATCGTTCCGGACGTTCCGTTTGTTCAAAAATCGTCTCATTCGTTAAGTACGAAATCGTATCGAGACCCTCAATCGGTGGAATGATCGGCTGTGATCCGGTCGAAATCGCGAATTTCTCTCCGACGACCAACTGACCTGCCACTTCCACTTCATTGGCACTCAAGAAACTGGCTTCACCGATATAGACATCCACGCCTAAATCCTTAAACCGTTTTGTTCCGTCATGCGACTGGATGATGTTCCGGGCACGGTCAACGCTTGCTTTCGTCTTGCTGTAGACCGCTTCCCCGTTCAACGTCACATTGTATTTGGCGGCTGTCTGCTTCATGACATGAACATCGTGTGCCGCTTCAATCAATGCTTTTGACGGGACACAACCGTAATGCAGGCAATCACCGCCGAGATGCGTATGTTTTTCAATTAATGCGACGTGTGCGCCGAGACTGGCAGCCCCTGCTGCAATCGTCATTCCAGCTGCTCCGCCGCCGATTACGACCAACTGATAACTTTTCATCGGGAAGCCTCCTTATAGCGTGCCGAGATGTCTTCCATTCGTTTGCGGTTGACGCCCCAGTCGGAATAGCCGACGCGGGAAGCTGAACGGAAATGGATTTGTTGAGAAGACTCGTCGAAGTAAAATTCAACATCATCTTTAAAACGAAACACTTTACTCGAGAAGATGGCATGAATGTACGTCGAATCTTCTTTGACTACTTTCACCCGCTCAAGACTTTGAAGAATCCGCATGATTTGAAATTTTGATTCTGCTAGATTTCCGTGAAAAGGTAAAGGTGTCATCTTCAACGCTTCTTTATCCGTCTGTGTCGATACCGCGTTCGGTTTCCCTGTGAGCGGACTTAATTTGCCGTTCGATACGCCAAGTGCCATGACTGATTCCTCCATTCGTTTCGTCTTGCTGTGAATCATGATTCTGATTTTACTTTACCAGTTCAGTTTCGAAAGCGCTTCTCATTTGACTTTTCCGTTATGCTTTCGTGACCGGCAACAGGATGGTCGCAATGGCTCCGCCTTCCGGTTGGTTATCGATGAACAATTTCCCTTCATGGGCTTCCACCAGTTCCCGGCAAATCGCCAGTCCGAGTCCTGTTCCACCTTTCCCTTTTTGGACCTGATAAAACTTCTCCGTCACGTGGCGGAGATGATTTTTCGGAATCCCGGGACCTTCATCGCTGAAGGATAAAAAGAGGACACGTTCCGAACGGACAAGACGGATCGTAATTTCACCGTCAACCGGCGAAAAGCGGATTGCATTGTCGAGCAAATTCAAAAAGACCTGTTTCAAACGGTTCTCATCATATAAACCGACGACCTGTGCCGGTAATTTCCGGATGATCCGGATGTTTTTCTCCTCCAGCTTTTGCCGGAGTTGCGCCGTCACCGTCTCGATGACTTCCGTCAGATTCACTTCCTGCCGGTACAGAACTAAACGACTCGTTTCGAGCTTTGAAAAATCCAGTAACTGTTCGACGAGGGAAATCAGGCGTTCGGTTTCGGAATGGATGATCCCCATTCCGAGCGAGGCTTCTTCCGGCAATCGTTCCGGCTCTGCGAGCAACGTTTCACTCCACCCTTTGATCGAGGTCAAAGGTGTTCGCAACTCATGCGAAATACCGGAAATGAACTCATCTTTTAACGTTTCTTGTTGTTTGATCTGTTGTCCCATATAGTTAATCGTCCGGGCCAGCTCCCCCAGTTCAAACGTATACTCTTCATTGACTTTGACATCATAATGCTGTTTGGCAATTTGATCGGACGCACCGATGACTTCCTGAATCGGACGAACGATCGACGATACGAGACGGGACGAATAAATGTAGGCCAGTCCCCAAATGACGACACCTAACAGGAGAATCGCCAAACAAATTTCAATGACCCGCTGATCGATTTTCGCAAGCGACGTCGTATAACGCAGTGCTCCCGTCGTCTGTCCGAAAGAAACAATCGGTTCCGTCACTTCAAGCAGATGTTCCCCTGTCGTCGGATCATCATAACGTTTCGTGATTGTTCCACCGCTCAACAGACGGGTCACTTCCTGTTTCGTCATGTTTCGTTTTGAGACGAATCCCGTCGACGAATAGCGGGGAATCCCCTTCGCATCTAGGACTTCGATTTCTGCATCCGTGTAGGCATAGGAATCGAGTACGTCATGAATCGTCGCCTCTGAATCTTGAAAATCATAGGCAAGACCGCTGTTCGCAAATAAGACGGCACTGGCATTCGCATGTCGTTTCAAGACATCGGTCGCCGTCACATAATAATAGTTATACGTCACGAAGGATAAGATTCCGATGACGAGCAGCACCGTCACCGTGATGATCGTCATGAACCGCATCAAAATCTGTCGTTTCATTTTTCGTTACGCCACTTATAGCCATGACCCCACAACGTCTCGATGAATTGGGGTTCCGCTGGATTTTCTTCGATTTTCTGACGCAACCGGCGAATGTTGACGTCGACCGTCTTACGATCTCCGAAATAATTTTCGCCCCACACCGCATCGAGCAACTCATCCCGCGACATGACTTGATCTTCATTTTTGATGAAATGGCACAACAAATCATATTCCGTCGGTGTGACTTCGACATCGACTCCTGCTTTTTGCACCCGCTTCGCTCCGAGATCAATCCGAAATGGTCCGGAGACCAGTTCACGCGGTTGTTTCCGGCGGCGGAGCGTCTCGACCCGGCGGAGCAGGGATTGAATACGTGCCAACAGTTCAGCCGGACTGAACGGCTTCGCAATATAATCATCCGCCCCGACGCTGAGTCCCATGACTTTATCTTCTTCGCGCGTTCGCGCAGTCAGCATGATGATGCCGACAACTTCATCTTTCGAGCGGGCCTGTTCGCAGACCGCGAATCCGTCGACTTCGGGCATCATGATGTCGAGCAGCAGGATATCGAACGTCTGCTGTTCAAAATAGTCCAGTGCTTCCCGTCCGTTCTCCGCTTCAATCACTTCATATCCTGCACGTTTTAAATTAATGACGATGAAACTGCGAATCGCATGTTCATCCTCGGCCACTAATATTTTAGTCATCTTATTTTCCTCCTGCTTTTTCCTTTATTCCACGAGTGCTACGTTGGCAGCGTACTCTTCATAGGATTGATTGGTCGAGATGACATACACGTAATCAATGCCTTCTTTGATTTTTTTCTTGCGATGACTGGCGATGTATTGCGTCTTCGGAATGATTTCGAGCTCAAAATCAATCGTCCCGGTATCCCGGTTGATGAACCGGACCCGGTTGTCCTTTTTCTCAATCGTTTCACGCGTCGCCCAGTTTGCCGGGAAACGCATCACGAAATTGTATTCGAGATCGATGTATTGCTCTTCCCGAAGTTCAAAGCCGCTTTCGAGAAATGGTTGCACGTCGGCGCCATTCCAAGCGTAATATGCCGTAATCCGCGGTTTTTCTTCGGCCGCGCGTCCGATGCTTCCGTCAGGCGTATATTGATGCGCAAATTCGATGACACCGTCCTGATCGACATCTTTCGGGAACGTATACATCGGCTCGACGATTTCTGATGTCTCACCCCAACGGATGGGTGTCAGCCGGGTTTCTTCAAGCTGAAAGACCAGCAGATGCATCTTGGCTTCACGGGTAAAGGAGACGAATACCCCTTTTTTCTTGGCCGGATTGACGGTATCGATTTCAAACAGGTCATGATCCGCAAACAAATCACCGTCTTTGACCGGCAGTGTGATGTCTTGCCGGTTGGTCGGATTTAAGGCTTCTTCATAATATATGAGTTCTGTCGTCTGTTCTTTTTTGAGCAACACCATATCCTGACGTCGATCCTGATTCAAATCGGCAATCGTCAATCGATCATATGTATCGATTTTCGTAACGTGAATCGATGGCTTCATCAAATCTTTCAGGAGATAAACGGTATTCTTTTCAAGACTCGTCACACCAATCATCAGTTGATTCGACTTTTGGGATTCATCCAGGATGACATGAAGCTGGTCAATCGATCGGCCTGTCGCAATCGGCTGGCTGACACGCAACACCCACTTCTTTTTCAGGCGTTCATGTACCAACACTCTGATTTGAAATGCTCCCTGATGTTCAATCCGGTAAAACGTAATGGCTTCGTCCCGCCCATCCCGGTTTAAATCAATCAATTCATACGGCCTGGAAATGGATTGATTACGCGGCGCCACGATTTCCGCCTCTGTCGGCAAATCGGTATCAATTCTTGCTTTTAATGACTTTTCCCATTCCGGTAAAGCCGGGTGCTCCAGCAAGGAAGCAGGATGAGGCAGTGTAAGACCACATCCGGCCAAATATAGGGTCGATAAGAAAATTATAAAATATTTCATCAGACTTAAATCCTTTCCATACATGCTCTTCTCAAACTTTATCACACTCTTTCAAGCGAGAGTATATTGTGGAATAAGAGTCAACTTGTTAAGATGTAACAGATATTCGAAAGGGGTTTATATTTATGGCTTACGAAATGATTGTACTTGATCTTGACGATACATTATTGACGAGCGACCACACGATTTCTCCAAAAACAAAACAATCGTTACTCGATGCACAGCGTCGCGGAAAAAAAGTCGTGCTCGCGAGCGGCCGTCCGACTTACGCGATGATTGATTTGGCAAAAGAGCTCGAACTTGCCCGCTACGGCAGTTATATTCTGAGTTTCAACGGGGCTTCGATCATCGACTGTAAAACAAACGAGTCCCTGTTCTCCAGTACCCTTCTTCCGGAAACCGTACATCGCCTTTACGATTTAAGTAAACGTGAAAATATCGATATCCACACATATGTCGGGCACGAGATTTTTACGGAACGGGCTAACGAATTTTCGACGATTGAAGGCGAACTGACAGGAATGGATGTCATCACGGTTCCGGACTTCAAGGCAGCCATTACAGAACCGGTCGTCAAGTGTTTGATGCTTGCGGAAGAAAATCGTTTGGCGGAAGTCGAGCTGAAACTTCAGCTTGAGTTAGCCGGTGAGCTCGCCGTCGCCCGCTCCAAACCGTTTTTCCTCGAATTTACGGAGGCCGGCGTGACGAAAGGAACAAGTCTCGCGTTGCTGGCTGAACGCCTCGGGATCAAACAGGCAGATGTCATCGCGTGCGGAGACGGCAACAATGATTTATCGATGATTGAATGGGCCGGTCTTGGTGTTGCCATGGCAAATGCTGCCGATACCGTCAAAGAAAAAGCCCAGTACATGACTGCCTCTAATGATGAAGACGGCATTGCCCTCGTCATCGAAAAATTCATGATGGACTGAACAAAAAAACCAATCCACTCCATTGTTGTCGGAGTAGATTGGTTTTTTGGGATGTCAGGAGATACACCAGTCGATCGGTGTTCGATTTTGTTGCTGCAACCAGTCGTTCGTTTGCGAGTACGGCCGGCTGCCGAAAAACCCGCGGCTCGCCGAAAGCGGACTCGGATGAACGGATTCGAGAACAAGGTGCCGATTCGTATCAATCAAACTCTTTTTACTTTTCGCATGGTTTCCCCAAAGAATGAATACAATCGGTTGTTCCTGTTGTCCAAGCACTTCGATGACGCGATCCGTAAACGATTCCCAGCCTTTTTTGGCGTGAGAACCCGCTTTTCCTGCTTCGACTGTCAAGGACGTATTCAGTAAAAACACACCTTGGTTCGACCAGGCTTCCAGATTACCCGTCGTCGGTGCCGGACATCCGAGATCGGACATTAATTCCTTGTACATGTTACGTAAGGACGGCGGAATTGCAACCCCGTCATTGACGGAAAAACTCAGTCCATTCGCCTGATTCGGTCCGTGGTACGGATCCTGCCCCAAGATGACGCAACGGACATCCTGCGGTGCCACCGCGTCAAAGGCATGGAAAATCCGATCCTTCGGCGGATAAACTGTCGTTTCCCGGTAAGCGGTCTTGACGAAATCCCAGAGCCGGATAAAGTAGTCTTTTTCTTTCTCTTCTTTTAAAATCTCTTGCCAGGCTGTATGCATCCCGTTCGCTCCTTTTTCAGTCTCAAGCCCCTGTTCGTCCGGCCTGATTCTGCTATGATGGTATATGAGGTGGAATAAAGATGATTCAAACAATTCAGTTGTTCGGGTTGCCTTTTGTCGATGCAACACCGTCGCATTGGTATACCCATATTAAAACGATTTTACACAATAACGAAAAGGCCTTTCTCGTCACCGCTAATCCGGAACTCGTTTTACGGTCTTTGCGTGATCCCGCGTACAAGCATATTTTACAACAAGCGACGTTCATCACGCCTGATGGAATCGGCGTGACGGCAGCCAGTAAACGGATGGGGAAACCGCTCACTGCGACATTACCCGGCATCGAGACGGCCCGTGAACTGCTCCGGACTGCCGATGCTTTAAAAAAACGTGTCTTTCTACTCGGCGGTCGTCCGGAAGTCATGAAGTCGCTGATTCAGCAATTATCGATTCGTTTTCCTGATATCCAGTTTGTCGGAACCTTTCATGGATTCGGCAAGGAAGAAGAAGCCGCAAAAGCAATCCGGTCGGCCGAAGCGGATTTGATTTTGGTCGCTCTCGGGGCACCGAAACAGGAAGAATGGATTGCCTCTGTTTACGATCAGGTCGACCGCGGACTTTTCATCGGTGTCGGTGGTGCCTTTGATGTCTGGTCGGGTCACAGTAAACGGGCGCCCAAATTATTCCGGCAGTTAAAGTCGGAATGGCTGTACCGGATTTCGAGTCATCCGCGCGGACTCGAGAAATTGAAGGATTTACTCCTGTTTGCGTCTCTCGTCTTACGGAAAAAAACGCATCTGTAAACAAAAAATACCCGCTGTCCGGTTGATGAACTGAACCAAAAAAGTTAGACAATAAATAATTTGTCAGGCGACCTTTAGGACCTGAGTCCGGTATTCCACCGGGCTCAGGTTTTTTAGTCGT
>NZ_JBEPSU010000009.1:0-76317 GCF_040549175.1 Exiguobacterium sp. PvP048
CAACAATTACGATACCGGGGTTTTCGCTTTTTTTCTATGTTCGATTTAAAATCCGATGGATTTTATGTGTCAACCACACCTTATGGTGATGAGCCAAAATAAACCATATGACCCATATCGATTTTTGTCCCGGGACAAACCGGATCGTTGTCTGAATTTTGACGCCTGTTCAAGAGAGTTTGACAATTCATTTCCGCCAATGCTATCATCTTCTCAATGATTAATCCGACAATTCCTATACGATATATCAAGAGTGGACGAGAGACCTGGCTCTAGGACTCCACGGCAACCTGCTGTTATGCAAGGTGCTCCGACCAGCAAAGCGGTTGCTTTGGATGATACACACGAGAAACTCGTTTGCGTCCAAAGCCAAACGGGTTTTTATTTTTGAAATGGAGGACGAGATGATGAGTATGGTTTATCCTGTTATACCGGGTGCGGAAGCCTTTTCCTTAGGACGCGGATCCGTCGGCATTTTGCTCTGTCATGGTTTTAACGCAACGCCGCAAAGCGTTCGGGCTGTAGGAGAACAGTTCGCAGAACAAGGTTTCTCCGTCTATGCCCCTCGCCTGCACGGTCACGGGACCGATGTCCGGGAATTCGAAGCGACGACGGCAGATGACTGGAAACAGAGCTTGCGTGACGGCTTCGAACAGTTAGCCGGACGGTGCGAATCGATCTTCATCGTCGGACAATCGATGGGGGCGACACTTGCCCTGTCACTTGCCGCTGAAGGTCTCCCGATTGCAGGAATCATCACGATAAATGCCGCCTTGTCCGTCCCTGCTTACGAAGCCTTATCCTTCACCGATTGTCCGGTCTATCTGCCGGAAAGCACCCCTGATATCAAGCAGACCGCTTTTGAAATCATCTATGATCTTGTCCCCGCAGTTTGTGCTTCGGAACTGTTACGACTCATTGATGACACGCGACTACACTTAGCGACGATTCAAATTCCGACACTTATTTTATATTCTGCTGAGGATCACGTCGTCCCGCCGGCCTGTTCCGATTATTTGTACCGGACGATTGGGGCAACAGATAAACGCAGTTATTGTCTGCTCGACTCGTACCATGTCGCGACGCTTGACCATGATCAAAAGACGATTGTCCGTGAGACCTTACAATTCATCGAACAGTTCAGCCGGTTGACACGAACCGGTTGATAAAAAAAAGCGAACGATTCCCGGCCGTGAGGCCAAAGAATCGTTCGCTTTTTCAAATCGTCTATTCTCAATTTTGCTGTTGTTTTTTCCATTCCTGTAACGGTTGCGGTTTGCCCGGAACTTGATGACAATGACGGCAACGCGGTTCATAGGATTCAGACGCCCCGACGAGAATGATTGGATCATTGTAGTTTGCCGGCTTCCCGTCAATCAATCGTTGTGTCCGTGACGCCGGATCTCCGCATGACAGACAAATCGCCTGTAATTTCGTCACGAATTCCGCACGTGCCAGTAATTCAGGCATCTTGCCGAATGGCTCGGCCCGAAAATCCTGATCGAGTCCCGCACAAATAACGCGTTTGCCATCTTGAGCCAGTGCTTCGATGACTGCGACAATCTCATCGTCAAAAAATTGAACTTCGTCAATCGCGACGATTTGCGTCTCTTCCGCCACTGCTGCATAGACATCACGGCTCGTCGCCATCGGAATCGCAATGACCGAGTTGCCGATATGCGACACGACATGCTCTTCATGATACCGGTCATCGATTGCCGGCTTGAACACTTGAACCGGTAACTTTCCATACTGTGCCCGTCTGACACGACGGATCAGTTCTTCTGACTTGCCGGAAAACATACTTCCGCAAATCACTTCAATCCAACCATATTGATTGATCACATGCATCATCGTAAACACCGTCCTCTAAATTAGTCACTTTAACGAGTATAGCCCGAATCTAAATTGAGAAAAAGGATTGACTTCTAAAAATCAAAAACCCTTGCCAAATTCGCCACTTTCTTCATCTTCTCATTTCAACTGGTATGTATTTCCTGTACACTGAAAGAGAAGTTTCTTTGAAGGAAGGTGACTCCGATTCATCACATATTACATGAAGTCCTCCATCAATATGGAGCGTTCGGACTCGCAATTCTTCTGGCCGGTGGAATCGTCGGTCTTCCGGTTCCAGACGAGACGTTACTCGTCATGTCAGGATTCTGGATGCATCATGGTGATTTGCCGCTCGTCGGGACAATTCTTGCTGCCTATGCCGGCAGTTGTATCGGAATGACAATCAGCTATGTGCTCGGTCTGAAACTTGGAATGCCGTTGCTCCATCGAATGGCTCCGAAGTTACGTATTTCTGAAAAACATATTTTCAAAGCAGAAGCCGGATTTTTACGTTACGGAAAAACGGTTTTAATCATCGGTTATTACATACCCGGTCTCCGGCAACTGTCCGCTTTTTTTGCCGGCGTCTCGAAAATGCCGTTCCGGATCTTCGTTACTTATGCCTATACCGGTGCTTTAATTTGGATCAGTGTCTTTTTAGGAGCAGGTTATTTCCTAGGTCGTCATTTTTCCTTCAGTCTTTTACTCGAACATTTTGCGAACAATCCGGATACACTTCCGTATCTGATTGGTGCTGCCGGTGGAATCGGTCTATCCTTCGTTTTAAAAACGTATCTGGCGTACCGTGCCAAGTTCTGTCTATACAAAAACAGCCTGCTCCAGTAATGGAGACAGGCTGTTTTTTAATACTGAAGTCGCAATTACTTGCGGCCGTATTTTTTGTTGAAGCGATCGACACGACCGTCTGCAGCGTTGAACTTTTGACGACCAGTGTAGAATGGGTGCGAGTCCGAAGACACATCCACACGGATGAGTGGGTACTCGTTTCCATCTTCCCAAGTGATTGTCTCGTTCGAAGAACGTGTAGAACCAGTCAAGAATTTGTACTCAGTAGTTGAGTCCATAAATACAACTTTGTTGTAGTTTGGGTGAATTCCTTGTTTCATGGTTGTTTTCTCTCCTTCCGCCCTGGTTCATTTGCTGAGCCAGAGTAAGTTACCTTCCTATACTAAACGATTTTTTCATGTCCCGCAATACCTATTTTCAAGTCGTTGTGTCGGTTTTCGTCACACGTGGTTTAACAGGTGCGCGCCGTACGGGTTTCTTCTTTTCTTTCTCCAGTTCGACAAAAAATTCTTCGTTATTTTTCGTGTCCCGAATCTTGCGTAAGAAGCTGTCGACGAACTCATTGGACTCGTTCATCGTCCGGCGGATCGTCCACAAGGCATCGAGCTGATCTTGCGGTAACAGCAACTCTTCTTTCCGTGTTCCGGATTTCCGGATATCGATGGCCGGGAAGATCCGGCGCTCGGATAATTTTCGGTCCAGATGCAGTTCCATATTGCCGGTTCCTTTAAACTCTTCATAGATGACATCATCCATCCGTGAACCGGTTTCGACGAGTGCCGTCGCAAGAATCGTCAGACTGCCACCGTGTTCGATATTCCGGGCGGCACCGAAAAAGCGTTTCGGTTTGTGGAAGGCTGCCGGGTCAATCCCTCCGGACAATGTCCGACCGCTTTGCGGAACAGTTAAGTTATAAGCCCGCGTCAACCGTGTAATCGAGTCCATTAAAATAACGACATCTTTTTTATGTTCGACGAGACGCATCGCCCGCTCAAGGACAAGTTCCGAAATCCGGACGTGGTTGTCCGGTGTTTCGTCAAACGTTGAACTGACGACATCCGCTCCGGGGACAGAACGTTCGATGTCCGTCACTTCTTCCGGCCGTTCGTCAATCAACAGAATAATCAATTCAACATCCGGATGATTCACCTGGATCGAATTGGCGATTTCTTTTAATAGAGAAGTCTTACCTGCTTTTGGCGGCGCGACAATCAAACCGCGTTGGCCAAATCCAACCGGGGCAATCATATCCATCACCCGGACCGACAAATGACGCGGTTCTGTCTCAAGACGCATCAGACGATCTGGATAGATCGGTGTCAATGCCGGGAAGAACAGACGATTGCGCGCCGTATCCGGTGCTTCTCCATTGACGGCTTCCACACTTAAAAGACCTTGGAACCGTTCATTTTCTTTTGGCGGCCGGACTTTTCCAGTCACGACGTCTCCGTTACGGAGATTAAAGCGGCGGATTTGTGAGGCGGCGATGTAGATATCTTCAGAGGATTGCGAATAGTTGATAGGACGAAGGAAGCCGAAGCCGCCATCATTTTGCATTTGTGGGTTTCCGGGGATAACTTCGAGTACCCCTTCGAGGAAATAAAGACCGGTGGATTCTGCTTGCGCTTTAAGAATCTTGAACATCAATTCACGCTTACGCGCCTCTCGGTACTGTGGTACGTTTTTTGTTTTTGCAATCTCATATAAATCTTTTAATGTCAGGTTGCTGAGTTGAGCGAGTGTATAGGAACGTTCTGGTTTGTCAGTTTTTTCAGTTGGCATATGCATTCACCTATTCTTCGTATAAATTCAGGAGCAAAGGATGTAATCATCATGGTGCGATGATCATGTTGTATATTCTTCGTGAATTAAAGGTATCACATTTCATCCATTTCGTCGTGATTTAAGAAATGGGAATTTCTTCTTTGTAATATTCGAGTATATTATTGCATTTATGTTACAAAAACGTCATGTTTTGTAGCGGAACTGAAAAAACGTTTTCATGTCTCCGCATGCTAAGATAATCGTGCAGAGAAAAACTTACACAGTTGTAAGGCAAACTGCTTAAACAAACACTTAATGAGATACATCATATAACTCGGTTTTCAAAACTACTTTAAAATGACATGGAGGATTTCACATATGAAACGTTTTCTAGCATCGGTCGCAACGGCAGCATTAGTGGTTTCAGGATTTGCATCAGTGGGAACAGATAAGGTTGAGGCAGCTTCTACAGTAACGAAAGTTAAAATCACAGACAGCGGATTACGTGTTCGGACGGGTCCTTCTACAAAAGCAAGCATCGTTGGTAAAGTAAACGCAGGCCAAACATTTACATACAAAGGTAAATCAGGCAGCTGGACTAAAATTTCATACGGTGGAAAAACACGTTATGTTTCTACACAGTATACGAAAACATACAAGTCTTCTACTTCAACGGCTAAAAAATCAACAACTTCATCTTCAACACGTACACGCCTTCTAAGCGAAGCAGCTAAACATAAAGGAACTCCTTATGTATGGGGCGGAACGACAACTCGTGGATTTGACTGCTCTGGTTTCACAAGCTACGTCTACAAAAAAGCAGCGGGCAAAACATTGCCACGTACGTCTTCTTCACAATATTCTTCTTCTAGAAAAGTAAGTGTCTCAAACGTTCAACCTGGAGATCTTGTTTTCTTCTCACACGGTAGCGGCATTCAACACGTCGGTATGGCAACAAGCAAAACAAGCATGGTGAACTCAGAAACAGGTGGCGTCAAGTACTCAAGCTTCAAATCAGGTTACTGGGGTTCACGCCTTGTCGGCGCGGGTTCATACCTATAATTGAACAAACCAAGCGGTTGAGCATCGGCTCGATCGCTTTTTTTCTACCCTATTACATAAGGAGGACGGATCATGAACGTATTAATTACCGGCGCTTCTGCCGGAATCGGGCGCGAACTGGCCTATCTGCATGCCGAACAAGGACATCACCTGTTACTGGTCGGACGGAACGTCGAACAACTTTTCGAAACGAAACACTTTGTCGAACAACGCGACGGATCTGCCGTCGTGCTTCCGTATGATATCGGGCAAACCGTTCAAATCGAAGCCTTGTTACGTGCGACAGAAAACATTCCGGTTGATATCTTGATCAATAATGCCGGGTTTGGTCTGTATGGGGAGTTTGTCGAAACTGATTTATCCCGTGAACTTAACATGATTGACGTCAATATTCGGGCACTGACGCATTTGACGAAAGCGTTTGCCCGACGGATGAAAGTTCAAGGTAGCGGACGGATCATTCAGATTGCTTCGACTTCTTCTTTTCATGGCGGTCCTTTCATGAGCGTCTACTATGCGACAAAAGCGTACGTCCTCAGTTTTTCAGAAGCTTTGGCCGATGAACTCGCTCCTTACAATATTCAGGTGACGGCTGTTTGTCCGGGCGCAACGCATACGGACTTCGCTAAAACAGCCGATCTTGCAACATCCGGATTGTTTAAACGACCGGGTATCATGGATGCCAAAACAGTTGCAAGGCTTTCCTTCACCGGATACATGAAAGGAAAAACGCTTGTCATCCCCGGTCGCAGTAATGCAGTGTATGTCTTTATGACACGTTTTTTCACACGTCGTAAACTCGTCCAGATGACACATCAATTGCAGGCTCCGACAGACAGTCTTTAATACAGTTTTATAATTTCCATGCGATTGGACTTTTATAAATTTGATATCAGAGCCTGACTCATCCGTCACTCCAAAATCAATTCTCATGACGAACGTTTCCTACATCCTCGCTTTCCACGGGCGGGAGACAAGCCGCGGCAGCTCGAATTAATATGCAATAATCTGCCGGGTCTTCCCTATCCCTGACGGAAGTACTAATCGCGCTTCCTTTTCCCGTAGGAGTCGAGAATGTATGTCTTCGTTCTACAGGAATCAAATAGCCGATGATCCTTTTCATGGGACCATCGGCTGTTTCTATGCTCATTTACGACAGTTTGGTGAGTAATTGAGATACCTCATACAAATGCTCTTATTTCTTGTACAACAAGAAAAAAGAAGCAGATTTCCGGATTAAATACCGAAAATCTACCTCCCTCCATTCATTTTTTGAATCACGACTCGCATACAGCATCAAACTGCATTCCCTTTTCGAAAAGAATTACGTTCTTCACTCGACTCCTACGGGAAAAAGCGTGGTGTTCCGCGCTGTCAGAGACAAACAAGACCCGACTACTTGTCCATTTGGACAAAGTAGGCGCGGCTTGTGTCTCGCCCGAGGAAAGCGGGTGAAGAAAATGTAGATTCTTTTGGATAAGCCCGTCATCCCAATTACTTAATAACGAGTTTCGGTTTTTTCTTGAACGAGTGAATTCCTTCAACGAAACGAACTGTTCCCGACTTCGCACGCATGACGACCGAGTGCGTTTGACCGCCTTGTGCCGTGAACTGAACACCTTTCATCAACTCGCTGTCCGTGACACCGGTTGCTGCGAAGATGCAGTCATCTCCCGTGACAAGATCATCCATCATGAGGATTTTCGACGGATCTTCAATCCCCATCTTCTTGCATCGTGCGACTTCCGCTTCATCTGCCGGTAAGAGCCGGCCTTGAAGTTCTCCGCCGAGACATTTTAACGCAACGGCTGCCAGAACACCTTCCGGCGCTCCGCCTGAACCGAGCAGAATATCAATCCCTGTGTGCGGGAAAGCCGTATTGATGGCTGCTGCGACATCTCCGTCCCCAATCAGACGAATCCGTGCCCCTGTTGCGCGAATCCGTTGAATGATTTCTTCATGACGTTCCCGGTCAAGAATCGAGACGACGACGTCTTCGATTTCTTTGTTTTTCGCTTTTGCGACGGCCGCGATGTTTTCTTCAATCGTCGCATCCAGGCTGACGTGTCCTGCTGCTTCCGGTCCGACAGCAATCTTATCCATGTACATATCCGGTGCATGTAATAAGTCTCCCGCATCGGCGACCGCAAGAACTGCGAGTGCGCCCCATGTTCCTTTAGCGACGATGTTCGTGCCTTCGAGCGGATCGACGGCGACGTCAAGACGGGGTCCGTATCCATTTCCGAGTTTCTCACCGATATAAAGCATCGGTGCTTCATCCATTTCCCCTTCGCCGATGACGACCGTTCCTTTCATCGGGATCGTATCAAATACATCACGCATGGCGCTTGTTGCTGCGTCATCTGCCTCGTTTTTCAAGCCCTTCCCCATCCAGCGTGCCGAAGCCAGTGCTGCTGCCTCCGTTACGCGTACGAGTTCCATTGATAAACTTCTCTCCATGTGTATAATCCCCTCTCCCTAACTGAAAACCTTAAACCGTTTCGCGCCAAACAAGAGCCCCGAGTCCTTTTAACTTCTCGACGAACTGTTCATAGCTTTGATCAAGTACTTCTGCATGGTGTAATGACGTCTCACCGGAAGCAAGCATTCCACTTAACACGAGTGCCGCTGCACCGCGCGGATCATGAGCTTCAATTTCCGTACCACGTAACGCTTCACCACCACGGATGATGATCGAAGCGTCTTCGTGGGTAATTCGTGCATTCAACCGCCGCATCTCCTGGACATGCCGGAAACGTTGAGGATACAACTTATCGACGACGACACTCGCGCCTTTCGGTTTCAACAGGACAGCCGAGATGACCGGTTGCAGATCGCTCGGAAAGCCGCCGTAGTGAAAAACACGAATATCGATCGGTTTCGCCATATCGATGGACGCTGTGACCGAATCATCCGCCAACTCGATGTTAGCCCCGAACCGTTCCAGCTTTTGAATGATGCTTTCAAGATGTAACGGAATGACGTTATCGACGGTCACACGACCGAGGACTGCTCCCATTGCCAGGAACGTACCCGCTTCCATCCGGTCGGGAATCAAAGTATGGCGGCATCCTTGAAGCGTCTTGACGCCTTTGATTCGAATCTCATCGGTCCCTGCACCTTTGACACTCGCACCCATATTCGTCAACATCGTACTGACGTCGATGACTTCCGGATCACACGCTGCATTTTCAATGACCGTCGTCCCTTCCGCCATGACGGCGACCAGCAAAGCACTGATCGTCGCACCGAATGAAGGAAGATCCAAATAGATTCGGTTTCCCTTCAACTCTTCGACATGCATGTAGTAAACCCCTTGTTCATTTCGCATCGCGACACCAAGTCGTTCCAGTGCCTTGATGTGTAAATCAATCGGTCGAGGACCGATGGCATAACCACCGGGCAGACCGACGACCCCCTGTTTGAATCGCGCCGCGAGGACACTCATCAGATAAATCGATCCACGTAACTTTCGTGTATCTGTCCCTGTGAGCGGCATCGGTTCGACATGACTCGGGTCAATCGTCACCATATCGCCTTGACGTGTTACGACGGCTCCAAGCATCTCAATGATTTGGATCATCGTCGCAACGTCGCCAATGTCCGGTACCCCCTCAAGAATGACCTGTTGATCGGTCAGTAATGCTGCCGCGAGACACGGAATCGCACTCTGTTTCGATCCACTGATCATGACGGTTCCTTCAAGACGTTGTTGTCCTACGATATGCAAAATGTCCACATTCCATCAACCTTTCTCTACAATCTATTATTGCTGCGCTTTTTCCCAGTCAGCAAGGAAACGTTCGATCCCCTGTGTCGTTAACGGGTGTTGCGTCAGTGACTCAATGACATTGAGCGGAATCGTCGCGATGTCAGCTCCGGCGAGTGCCGCATTCGTGACGTGCACCGGATTACGGACAGAAGCCGCGATGATTTGTGTCGGAATATCATGAATGACGAAAATTTGAGCAATCGTCTCGACCAGTCCCATTCCATCTTGACCGATATCATCCAGACGACCGAGGAACGGTGATACGTATGTCGCACCGGCACGTGCCGCGAGCAAGGCCTGGTTCGGGTTGAAAATCAATGTGACGTTCGTCGTGATGTTTTCTTTCGAAAGAGCTGCGACGGCTTCGAGTCCTGCCGGTGTCATCGGAACCTTTACCGTAATGTTCGGTGCAATCTGAGCAAGTTCCTTCCCTTCCCGAATCATTCCTTCTGCATCAAGCGCAATGACTTCGGCACTGACGGAGACGTCTCCGACGATCTCACAAATTTCGCGCAGTCGTGTATGGAAATCGACGCCTTCTTTCGCGACGAGTGACGGGTTTGTTGTGACCCCGTCCAAAATCCCCATTTTATGTGCTTTTTTAATATCCTCTACGTTTGCTGTGTCGATAAAAAATCTCATCTCTCTCTTTCCCCTTTCATCCCTTAAAATATCCCTTGAAATCGCTTACTCTTCCATTATAAATTTTTTCGCTGAGAAGTCCTAACGTTTTCCAAAACAATCTGCTGATTTAGATGAAAAAAAGCACGATAGACGAGTGTCTACCGTGCTTTAGGCATGGAAAATTAAGCTTTGTTGCTTGAACCGAACTCACGCATCTTACCGATGACAGTTTGTTTGATTGCTTCGCGACCTGGTGCGATGAATACGCGTGGGTCATATGCTTCTGGTTTCTCAGCTAAGACTTCACGAACCACTTTCGCGAACGAAATCTGGTTTTCCGTGTTGACGTTGATTTTCGAAGTACCAAGCGAAATGGCTTTTTCGATATCGTGTGTCGGGATTCCTGTTCCACCGTGAAGAACGAGTGGAAGGTTTGTTGCGTTACGGATTTCTTCCATTTCAGTGAAACCAAGGTTTGGTTCACCTTTGTATGGTCCGTGAACAGAACCGAGTGCAGGAGCAAGCGTGTCGATTCCAGTTTCTTTGACGATACGAACGCAGTCGTCAAGTTTCGCGTACATGACATCACCGATGACGTCGTCTTCTTGTCCGCCAACTGTACCAACTTCCGCTTCGACTGAAACACCTTTCGAATGCGCATACTCAACAACAGCTTTTGTTGTTTCGATGTTTGTGTCGATCGGGCTATGTGAATCGTCGATCATTACAGATGTAAATCCAGCGTCGATCGCTTCTTTACATTTTTCAACGCTCGAACCGTGGTCGAGGTGGATTGCAACAGGAACTGTTACTTTCATGTCGTGAACGAGACCTTCTACCATTTTAACAACAGTATAGAATCCGCCCATGTGACGTGCTGCACCTTCAGATACTCCAAGAATAACCGGCGACTGCTCTTCTTGAGCCGCACCGAGTACTGCTTGAGTCCACTCGAGGTTGTTGATGTTGAATTGACCTACTGCGTACTTACCTTCGAGAGCTTTGTTTAACATGTCTGTCATAGATACTAATGGCATAATGACATCCTCCTCTGTTTTGATCGCTACTTACACGTAAACGTGCATTTTCAGACTGATTATAACACACTGATTCACCGGAACGTACAGCATTTCACTCCGAATTTAGGATTGTGACGACGACGTGAAGGATTAACCGCTTACATCGTTCGAAATTTGCACAGTCACTTCTTTTTTTAATTCAAAGATGTCAAACGGCTTTCCGAAGAAGGCGACGACACCGAGTCGTTTCGCTTCTTCCATCGCTTCTGTTTCGTCCAAAGCGGTCATCAGAATCGTCCGGATCCGTCGTCCGACCTCGTCCTGATGACGCAATACTTCAAGACCGGTTCGGCCCGGCATATTGACATCCATCAATAATAAGTCGTATTCCGTCTCTTTCAGCCGTTCGATCGTCTCAAGACCATCGACAGCGACATCGGTCGTATATCCTTGCGCCCGAAACAATTGTGCCAGTAAATTCCGAATCCCCGGTTCATCTTCCGCGATGAGTAATCTTCCTTTCATCTCCCACACTCCTCCTCTAGTTATTTCCATTCTACATGAAAGCAAAACTTGCTATATACTGTGTGTGAGAGAAATTTAGAGAGGATGTTAGAAATGCTGAAAATTTTAGCGACACAATTCAACGGAAAACTACAAACGCTTACAAAACAGGAAGACGAATTGTTCGATGTCGTCCGCCTGCTTGCACAGGCACTCGTCGGTCAAGGAAAAGTCTATCTCGATGCCTATGGCGAGTTTGAAGGACTGTATCCAATGCTGTCCGACGGTCCGGACCAGATGAAGCGTGTCACGAAAATTAAGGATCATAAAACCCTCCATGCGGTCGACCGTGTGTTGATTTTCACACCGGATACGGAACGCTCCGATCTGCTCGCCTCACTCGCCCGCTATGACGCCTGGCACACACCGTATTCAATCATCACGCTCGGCGACATGACCGAAACACTCGAACGTTCGATTGCACCGCTTGCCTTAAAATTCGATAAGGGACTGCTTCCGGCTGAAGACGGTTCCCGTCACGGGTTGCCGAGTCTCGCGCTTGGCGCCTTCTTGTTAACGCACATCCTGACGCAGTTACAGGAGATGACGGAAGAGTGGGAATGACGCTTTTCTTCTATAATAATAAACAGAACACCCCTGTCTCCAATTTGGAAACAGGGGTGTTTAATCGTTTGCTTTATTCCTTATTCACCAAGTGATGCTTGGATGAAGTCATGGAACAGAGCTTGCGGACGCTCTGGACGCGAAATCAATTCCGGGTGGAACTGACATGCGACGAACCATTTGTGTTCTGGAATCTCGATGATTTCAACGAGACGGCCATCCGGGCTTGTACCGGAGAAGATCATGCCGTTTGCTTCGAACTGCTCACGGAATTCGTTGCCGAACTCATAACGGTGACGGTGACGCTCGTACACGAGTTCGCTTGAATACGCGGCACGTGCTTTTGAACCGTCTTCGAGCTTACACGGATACAGACCAAGACGAAGTGTTCCGCCGAGATCCTCGATGTCTTTTTGTTCCGGAAGCAAGTCGATGATCGGATACGGTGTCGCCGGATCGATTTCTGCCGAGTGCGCTCCTTGTAAGTTCAGGACGTTACGGGCGAACTCAACTGTCGCCAATTGCATACCGAGACAAATACCGAAGAACGGTACATTGTTTTCACGGGCAAAACGTGTTGCTTCGATTTTCCCTTCGATTCCACGCTCTCCGAATCCACCCGGGACAAGGATTCCGTTTGCTGAACCTAGGAGTTCTTGAACGTTTTCACGTGTGACGTCTTCTGCATTGATCCAGTCGATTTCAATGTCGCTGTTAAATGCAAAACCGGCATGCTTCAACGCTTCTGCAACCGAGATGTACGCATCACGCAATTCAACGTATTTCCCGACAAGTGCGATTTTCGTTTTCTTCTCGAGATGTGTCACCGTGTGGACGAGTTGTTTCCACGCTGTCATATCAGCAGCCGGTGTATCGAACTTGAAGTAGTCACAGACAAGCTGGTCCATACCTTGACGTTGCAGGTTAAGCGGTACTTCATAGAGTGTCGATGCATCCTTCGCTTCGATGACGGCTTCCGGACGTGTATCACAGAAGAGAGCAATTTTATCTTTCATTTCTTGTGGTACATCATGCTCGGCACGAAGCACGATGATATCCGGCTGAATACCGTAGCTGCGGAGTTCTTTGACACTGTGTTGTGTCGGTTTTGTCTTCAGCTCGCCTGCAGCTGCAAGATAGGGAACAAGCGTACAGTGAACGTACATGACGTTCTCTTTTCCGATATCGTTTTTCACCTGACGAATGGCTTCGATGAACGGAAGCGATTCGATATCCCCTACTGTTCCACCAATCTCCGTGATGACGACATCTGCACCTGTTTCTTTTCCGGCACGGAAGACACGGTCTTTGATTTCATTCGTGATGTGCGGAATGACCTGAACCGTTCCCCCGTTGTAATCACCGCGACGTTCTTTTTTAAGAACCGTCGAGTAAATCCGGCCGGATGTCACGTTCGCATTCTGGCTGAGATTGATGTCGATGAACCGTTCGTAGTGACCAAGGTCAAGATCGGTTTCAGCGCCATCATCCGTGACGAATACTTCCCCGTGCTGGTACGGGCTCATCGTTCCCGGGTCGATGTTGATGTACGGGTCGAATTTTTGGATTGTGACGTTGAGGCCACGGTTTTTCAAGAGGCGGGCGAGTGATGCTGCCGTGATCCCTTTACCGAGTGAAGATACTACCCCACCGGTTACGAAAATATACTTTGTCATGATTAAATTGCTCCCTTCCCGAGTCCAAAAATCTGTCAGAGGTCGTTAAAAAATAAAAAAGCAAAAGTGCCCCCATTCACAGGAGACACTTTTGCTGAAATTAAGCACGTTGCTTAAAGAAGCCCATGACTAACTTACGTCATTCCGAAAACTTCGTCAAGCAGATTTTTTAAAGAAAAAAATCACACGTACTTGTGTCAGCCGTCAACGAAAAAACTACCATTTTCATGTTCAAAAATGGCAGGTTGCGGTTGTTAAACTTCTTCGTCATCTTCCTCGAAATCTTCGAGGTCTTCTTCATCCAAATCGTCTTCAAGGTCATCAATGACCGCAACTTTTTTGAATGTGTCTTCTTCGCTGTCGTCTGCTGCATCGTAATCAGCTGTTTTCGCGAACGTATCGAGATCATCTTCGATCGTCTCGAATTCATCTTCTTCTGCATCGTAGTTGAACTCTTCTTCGAACTCATCGAGTTCACCACGTTGACGGGCTTCGATGACCAAATCCTCATCGGATTTATCAAACGGGTACCAAGCACGAAGCGACCAACGGTTAGCTCCGACGTTAACGAAGTTCCCATCGATGTTCATATCCGTATAGAGTTGGGCAAGTTTCTCGAACTTATCCTCTTCATTTGTAAACGTATGATATTTTTCGATTTCTTTCGTGATGTCATCGAAAGTGATAGGCTGTTCGCCCGCTTCTTGCAGCATTTCATTGACGAAGTTAATCAGTGAAAGATCAGTAATTTCTTCTTTACTTAAACGGCTGAGGCTCATTGTGACGGCCACTTCCTTTCATTTGCGTTCAATCCATTACTTCTCATTATACGCAAAAGGGCTTTTAAAAATCCAGTCCCTCGCAAAAAAAGATTCATCAAAAAAGAAAATCGGGTTTTTGACAGGGCCGAAAAAGGAATAATCCAAAAGAAAAGAAGGAGGAATCGCGGATGGATGTGACAATCGAACGGGTGAACGATTTTGATGGATACAACTGGCTTCCGTTGCTCGCTAAAAGTTCCCAGGAAGGATTCCAACTCGTCGAGCGGATGTTACGAAACCGTCGGGAGGAATCATTTCAAGAAGACGGGGAAGCGATGTTCGTCGCCCTGTCGACGACTAATCAAGTCCTCGCGTGCGGCGGATATATGAAGCAAGCCGGTCAAGCCCGAACAGGCCGGATCCGTCATGTCTATGTATTGCCGGAAGCCCGGTCGCACGGAATCGGGACTGCCTTACTGGAAAAAATCATGTCTGAAGCATTTTTGACGTATGACCGACTCGTATTGTACAGCGAACAGGCTGATCCGTTTTATCAAGGTCTCGGATTTCAGCTCGTTTCCGGCGAAAAAATCACGCACACTCTGGATAAAACATCTTTTGCGAAGACAAACCGATGAATTGACATATCGGAAAGTATCGATTAGATTGATGGCATGACACAACAAGTAGATCTTTTTAAAGCGTTGTCGAACGAAGTCCGACTCGACATCCTGCGCTGGCTCAAAGATCCAGAGACTCATTTCAATAAACCGGCTGCCCACTTGTCAACGAATCTCGCTGAAAAAGGAGGCGTCTGTGTCGGTGATATCCAGGAGAAGGCGAATTTGTCCCAATCCACGGTATCCCAGTACTTGGCGATGTTACAAAAAGTCGGATTGCTCGAATCCGAACGTCACGGCAAGTGGACGTATTACCGTCGAAATGAAGAAAAGATCAACGAGCTGGCAGAGTATCTAAAAGGAGAACTCTAAGGGGTTTTCCTTTGTTCATGTATCGACAATTCTCGATATATAGATTCGAAAAGAAAGAAGGAACGGATTGTGAAATTTATTTATTACCTGCTCGCTTTACTCGCCGGTATCGCACTCAGTATTGAAGGCGCGATTTATGGGGAGCTTGGCAACAGCATCGGGAAACTCGAAAGCAGTTTTTATAATTTCTTCGCCGGTACGATCATCATTGGCATCATCACGCTTTTTTTCGGAAAGGGTTCGCTCGGCTATACATTCAAGGCACCGAAATGGACGTTGCTGGGCGGATTACTCGGGAGCATCTATTTGACAATCCTGATCATCAGCATCCCGCTTGTCGGTGTCGGACTCGCCATGATCAGTGTCATCATCGGTCAGATGATTGCCAGTATGATCATTGAACATAAAGGCTGGCTCGGGAGTCCCCGTGTCGCCATCAACAAAGACAAATTGATCGCATCCGGCCTGATGGTCATTGCGCTATTTTTGATTTTCTAAGGAGGAAACTTGATGAATATCGCATTACTCGGCATGACGCTGCTCGGAGGAATTCTTCTCAGCGCCCAGTCTTCAATCAACGGTGCCTTCGGTCAAAAAGCCGGCGCACTCGAAAGTACGTTTTTAACTTTTTTCACCGGCATGCTCCTGCTTGCACTCGCTGTCCTCTTTTTCGGACAAGGAGATGTCCTGCTGATTCTTGATGCTCCCCGGTGGCAACTCAGTGCCGTCTGGTTTGGTGTCAGTTATCTCTTCCTGACCATCCTCGCTGTTCCGAAAATCGGGGTCACGGCAGCCAGTATCGCAACCGTCATCGGACAGTTGTCAGCCGGAATGGTGCTGGATCACTTCGGGACATTTGGTGGCGTCGAAGTGGCGTTTGATCTGAAACGTTTTGCCGGTCTGTTGTTTATGCTCGCCGCCTTGTTCTTTATCTATCGCGGGAACAAGCGACGTGTCGAGGCACCCGCCTCCGACTCGATGGCTTCTTGAGACCATACAAAACCGGGAGTGTCTTCAACTCGAAGGCACTCCCGGTTTTTCGTCTGCTTACTTTTTTAAAAAGGCTAATGCATCAACCGCCAGCTGATGATCGGCTTCCTGCGACAAACCGGATACGGTAATCGTTCCGATGACACCAACACCTTCGACCCGGACCGGAAATGATCCGCCGGCATCGGCATAGTCGGCCGGATCGACGGCATACATTGTATGGTAGGAGCGGTTTTTACTTTCGTTATATAGCCGCATGTAGAGTGAGCTGTGTCCGTGCCGGAGGACGACGTTTGATTTTCGCCGGATCCACTCTTCCTGATCCGGTGCCGTCCCATCAAGTGCCGCATAAAACAGTCGTTGTCCGTTCCGTTTCAACTCGACGGCGACGCTGAGTTGCTCCTGCATGGCCCGGTCGATGACATACTGTCCGGCACGAAGCGCATCCTGATTCGTAAAGCTGCGCAACGTCAGTGTCTCTTCTTGCGCCAATAATTCCGTCAGATTCATTGATCCCACTCCTTCCGGAAAACTTTCCGTCCCGTCTCACTGCTCAAGCGAACGGCCTCGATGAGTTGCATCGTCTTGAGCGCATCCGTCAAATCGACCGGCATGTCACCCGTCTTCAGCCCTGCAGCAAGTGCTTTGTAAAACCCAAGATAATTCCCCGAAAGTGTCGCCAATCGTTCAGCCGGATGATCCGCAATTTGCAGACATCCGTAATTCACAGCTTCCTCTTGACCGATCGCGGCATCAACCGTCTGTCCGGACGCGAGGCGTGCTTCCTGCGGATCCATTCCGTATTTGATGTAACTGCCGCGTGTGGCATGCAGTTCAAACCGTGGTGTTGCTCCTTGGATAAAGGAATTCGACCGTAAGATGACCCGGCGTTTCCCGTAACATAACGTAATGTGGAATCCGTCATCCGTCTCCGCTCCGTCACGCTGGAATAAAACATCGCCGACGACCGCATCCGGTTCACCGAACAAAGCGAGTGCCTGATCAATCAGGTGTGAACCGAGATCAAATAAAATACCGGAACCCGGTCCTGCCTTTTCCCGCCAGCGATCCCGTACGACCGGACGATAGCGGTCAAACCGTGATTCGAACAATTGCCAATCTCCGATTTCATTCATCTCGATCAATTGTTCCACCGTCAGGAAATCGCCGTCGTAACGGCGGTTTTGATAGACGGCGACATAGACGCCGTGATGCGTCGCGAGACGTTGCAGTTCAATCGCTTCTTCCATCGTCACGACCGCCGGTTTTTCGAGCAGGACATGTTTTTTGGCTTCGATGGCCTGTTTCGTCATCTCGAAATGTAAAGCTGTTGGTGTCGTGATGATGACAAGTTCCGTCTGTTCATCCTGTAAGGCCTCTTCAAGTGTCCCAATCACGTCGGCTTCCGGGAAAACGGCCGCTACTTTATCGGCTTGGCTGGATACGACTTGCCGAACCGTATATTCGGGCAACGCCTGAATCAACGGCGCGTGAAACGTTACGGCTGAAAATCCGAATCCGACCAATGTCGTTTGAATCGTCGTCATGTTTATTCCTCCTCTGCTGTTTCGAGCAAGATATCGGCTTCTTGCAGCCACTTTTGCCATTGTTCGGTTGGACGTTCATCCGTAATCAGGACATCGATCTGATCCAGATCACAGACTTTGTGCAGAAAACGTTTCTCGAACTTCGTATGGTCCGCCAGTACGATCACTTCCGCGCTACTGCGGATCATCGCCTTTTTCACGATTGCTTCTTCCAGATTTTCCGCGAATATCCCCTGTTCCGTCAGCCCGCATGCTCCAAGGAATACACGGTCGACCTGATAGTTCAAAATATCATCCGCTGTCTTAATCCCGACGAGACTGCGTGCATGCCGGTCCCATTTTCCTCCGGTCACATACAAATCAATTTCCGGACGGGCCTCCAGTTGTTCGACGACAGCTAGTGCATTCGTAATGATTTGGAGCGGTTGCGCCGGCAGATGAACCGTCATCCGGGCGACCGTCGAAGCTGCATCGAGGATGATTGTTTGGTCCGGCTGAACGTACCGGACGGCGTGTTTCGCAATCCGGTTCTTTTCCGGCTGTTCGGTCCGCCGGTCATACTGAACGGTCGTATTTGTCCCGACACGGATCAAACCGTTTTTGACCCGGATGATTTTCCCTTCTCGCTCGAGCTGAATCAAATCACGCCGGGCTGTGTCCCGGGAAATCCGGTACTCTTCCATCAGCTGATCAAGTGAAATTTCAGGTGTCGTCTTGATCCATTCGCGCATTTGTTGAAGTCGATCCTGTTGAGCCATCTTCCTTTTCCTCCTGCTCTTTTTCTTCATTTTAAGTTTTTACATTACATAATGCAATTTTTACTTAAAATAACTTCGCTCAATTCGGGTAAAGAATGGTATAGCCTGGAATTCAAGAGGAGGAATGACGCATGCGTACGATTTTCATTACCGGTGCTTCGTCCGGGATCGGTCTCGCGACGGCGACACGTTTTGCTGAAGAAGGATGGACGGTATATGCCGGAACCCGTGAACTGACTCCGGCACTGGAAAAAGCCGCCTTACCGCATTTGCATTTCCTTGAAGTCGATGTCACGGACCTGATGAGTTTAAAACAGGCCGTCTCCGTCATTGAGCAAGAAGTTGGTCATTTGAATGCTTTATTCTGCAACGCCGGACAAGGCTTGTTACGCGCACTCGGACAAGCGACGAGTTATGAAATCACTCAGCTGTTTGATATCAATGTGTTTGGTGTCATGCGGACGATTGAATGTTGTCTGCCGCTCCTGAAAGCCGCTCCGAACGGCAGTCATTTATTAGCCACCTCGAGCATCAGCGGACTGGTCGGTCAGCCGATGAACGAAATCTATTGTGCCAGCAAGTTTGCACTGGAAGGGTTGTTCGAAAGCTTAGCTACTTATTACAAACCGTTTTTCTCGATCGATGTCACGTTGATCGAACCGGCTGCCGTCGAGACGAACTTCACAGCAAGCGTCCTCGACCGTCTTGAGCAGACAGGCGGATTGCACGAAGATGATTTCAAACCGATCATCGAAAGTTATTTACGGACGTACCGCGTCCGGCACGCCGAGCGCCAGTCGCCGGAAACGATCGCCGAGTTGATCTTTAAACTCGTCCATGCCGATGAGAAGCCGTTGCGTGTCCGGACCGCTCCGGAAGACGAAGCCTTCGTCGCCCATAAAACGGCAAACGATCCGTCCGGTCTCGTCGGGACACTCAAAACCCGGCAACTGACACTAAATTTAGACTGATTCCCCTTTTGTTCAAAACATATCAGATTCGTCCTTTTCTTCTTTTTATGAACGGACCGGGCAAGCGATTCTCAAACAAGACAGTATCATGGTCGTCGTCGTTGACCTGGATGGTTGCAAAGGCATCAATGATACGTACGACCATCAAATCGGCGATGCCTTTTTGATTCACTTAACCCGGTTGCTCGAACAGACCGTTAAACCACTCGGTTTCGCTGCCCGCGTCGGCGGCGATGAATTCTTTTTGCTACTGCAGAATCAAACACCGGACCATGGCATTAGTTTGGATACACTGATTCATCATGCCGATCAGGCCATGTATCATATCAAATACAATGGTAAAAACGGATACCGGATTCATGATACACTCTATTCGGTCCAGCGACCGTCCGAAGGAGGTACACGATGATTTCGATGCTTGCGATTTTTTCACGGTTATTCAAAGGATTACGCCATGCTTTCCAGTTATCATATTTCCGTGGTCTATTGATCCTTTGTCTGTTGACATTGCTGTCCGGAACGATTTTTTACAGCACTCAGGAAAATTTAACCGTCATCGATGCGCTGTATTTTTGTATCACGACGCTTAGCACGGTCGGGCATCCGACGTTTGCTCCTGTCACGACACTCGGGAAAGTCTTTACGATGGCTTATATTACAATCGGATGTGGTTTATTCCTTACGTTGATTGCCACACTCGCCTATGTCTTAATCAAGGAACAGGAAGACTGAAAGGAGATGTCGGGATGCGGCAAGCAGCCATTCAAAATAACTTCGATTGGTGTCGCCTGATTTGTGAACTGAACGGATGTACCGTCACGGAAACACTCGACAGTTGGAAAGCGACAGGTAACGTCCCGCCGCTCTATCCGGAAATGATGGTCCGGGCGCATCAACAGCAGCTCGATCTGACTGGCGTCATGAGTATCAAGGACTGTACCGCCAGCTATGATTTTTCACTTGCGGGACTGACACATCTGTTCACAGCGGAATGGATCGTCCGTCCGCCGATTCTCGACCGGCGCGCACTGCCGGCAGACTGGACCGTCGTGACGACTTCCGAGGACGCGGCACGTTTCTTCGCCCTCATCGAAACGCATGACTTGCCGGATACGTTATTCGAACGAACAGATGTCCGGCTCTTCTTTTCTGATGCCCAACAGGCCGGTTTCATTGCCTATTCCAACGGTCAAACGACCGGACTGTCGCATCTGACATCCGACTATCTCGATGAACGGTTGTGGGATGACATCATTCGTCTCAGTTCCGCTCACTTTCCGGGACAACACCTCGTCGGCTATGAGTATGGCGACCAATTGATTACGGCACTTGAAGCCGGGTTTGATGATATCGGTCCACTCGCCGTCTGGATGCGTTGAACATGTTCTTTTACTCACGTCCTATTTTTAGGATGTTATGCTATAGGGAAAAGAAAGGAGGTGAAGGCTAACCACATATTCCATATGTCCGTTAGCTGATATACCTATGAAAAGAACTACTTTTTTCACATTGAATACACTGGGAACCAAACGCGGCGGTCTCGTCAAAGCCGTCATCAAGCGGGCGAATACGATTGCGGCTGCCGAAACGGACCGCTCAGTCCACCTCCTGACGATTGGATTGCAGACACAAATCGACAGCATCCGAGAAGAGATGATACAGCTTGACCTTCTAAATCCGAATGTCCAGGTCACGAACCTGATCCATACATTAGGACAGCAGAAGGCAAACGAAAAGCAGACGAAAACTCGTCTCTTGAAACAACTGAACCGGCAATTCGTCGTCTTTGATGACGCCAGCCGGACAGAAAACGACTCCTATCGTGTTTTCGACAACGGAGTGTACGTTCAGTATCTTCGTTTTGATGCGATGGATCGCCTTCTTTTCATTGATTACTTCTCAGAGACACGTCATCGTCTGAAACGGGAAGAATATTTGGAAAACGGACAACTGTTCCAAATCATTCATTATTCCACGACGACGAACAAACCTGTCTCACGCCAGTTTCTTCATGGTAACGGTACCTGTTATTTAACGCTTTGGCACAAGATGAATTCCGTGGACTGGAGTCATCTGTTCTATTTCGGAAAAAACGAACAGCTCCAATTCAATGACCCTGCTGCTTTTTATACCTTTGCGCTCAATCGTTTGTTGGGGCAATATCCGGCCGTCATGCTGTCGTCCGAATTCCGGGACCGTCTGCCGAACTTACCGAAACAGAATTTAGATGCCGTCGTGCTTAACGTCAATCATCCAAACATCCGAAAAGTTGCGTTTGGACACAGTAACCACTTTGTCTCACCTTTTGATGAAACCGCCACAGTCAGTGGTGTCTGGAATACTTTGTTCAAACGGATTGATGAGTGGAGCGCTGTCATTACAGCGACATCCCGACAGGCCGACCATATGAAACAGCAGTTTGGTCACGCGTCCCTGTTCCATTCCATCCCTCATGCGTTTACGAACACAGCCTCGGGCGAACTTGTTGATCCCGTCAATCCGAATCGGTTTGTCGTCGTATCACGGATTCAAGTCAAAAAAGATGTCGCAGAAAGCGTTCGAGCGATGCGCCGGATCGTCGATCACAATCCAAACGCTTTCCTTGATTTTTATGGGTTTGGTTATAACGACCAACTCGAAAAAGATCTTTTGGCATTGATCAAGGAATTGGCTTTGACCGATCACATCCATTTCAAAGGATTCGTCACTGATATGCGGGAAGCGTATGCCGGTGCCGTCGCCACACTCTTCACTTCACAATCCGAAGGGTTTGGGATGGCAATTCTTGAGAGCATGAGCTATGGTATCCCGGTCATTGCTTACGATATTTGTTACGGTCCGGCGGAAATCATCGAGGACCGGGTGACGGGACGTCTCATTCCTAAACGAGATACGGCCAAGTTCGCCGAAGCCGCAATCGACTTGATGACACATCCCGATGCCCGACAACTGATGGGATCACGTGCCGCTAAAGCACTTGAACCGTTCTCGGATCAACACTATGAAACGCGTTGGGTGAACTTGTTAGAGACACTTGATGCCCAGACCGACTGATTTCCAGTCGATAAAAAAAGTATCGTTCTGCCGAATCTGTTGAGATCCGGCGAAACGATACTTTTTTTGTGTTACATCAAACGGCTGATAAAGGCTGTCGCAATCCCGAAATAGACGAGCAACGACAGGATATCGTTCAGCGTCGTGATGAGCGGACCGGATGCAATCGCCGGGTCGATGTTCAGACGATGCAAAATCAACGGGATGATCGTTCCGGCCAATGTCCCGAAAATCAACGTGATAATCAGTGAACTGCCGACGACGAGACCAAGAATCGGATCCCCTTGCCAGACATAGGCGATGATGGCAATCAAGATTCCACATGTCACACCGATGATCAGACCGACACGTAACTCCCGGAGAATCAGCCGGGTGACGACTTTTTTGTCGACTTCACGCGTAATCAAACCACGAACGACGACAGCGAGCGACTGCGTCCCGGTATTTCCGGTCATCCCGGCAATCATCGGCATGAAGAATGCCAACGCGACCACTTTGGATAACGTTTCTTCAAACTGACTGATAATCGATCCGGAAACCAGTCCAATGAATAATAACAAAATCAACCACGGCAGACGCCGGGTCGCGGCCACCCAGGGCTTCGTATCAAAATCAATCGATTTACCGGACGCGGATAACTTCTCGATGTCTTCGTTGGCTTCTTCCCGTAAGACGTCGAGGGCATCATCGACCGTAATCAATCCGACGAGGACGTCCCCTTCGACGACCGGCAACGAAACTAAGTCGTAGCGTTCAAACATTTTCGCGACATCTTCCTGATCGGTCTCGGACGAGACGCTGATCACTTTTCGGTCCATGACGTCCGCAATCCGCTCGTCGTTACTCGCGAGAATCAAATCACGGTACGAGATGACGCCGACGAGCTGACTCAGCTGATTGACGACATAGACGTAATTGATTGTCTCCGAGTATTCGATATAGTCCCGCATCTTCTCGATCGTCTCGCCAATCGTCGACTCCTCCGTTACCCAGATGAACCGGTTCGTCATCAGGCGGCCTGCTGTCTCTGCCGGGTACGTCAATAAATTGCGGACGACAAGTGCCTCATCCTGACGCATGCCGGACAACAATCGGTCGACTTCTTCTTTTGGTAATTCTTCCAGTATGTCCGCTAAATCATCATTTTCCATCAAGTCCATCACATGACCGGCATGCTCGACATCAAGGCGTCGTAACACCTCGAGTTGCTGTTCAAGTTCAAGTTCCTCGATGACGTCTGCCAAACGCTCATGATCGAGATAACGGAGGAGCCGTTCTTGCTCTGTCGCACCGAGCTCACCATACCAGTTCGCTAAATCGTATGGATAGACTTCTTCAATCACTTGCTGCGCATCTTCACGCCGCTCTTTTACCAATGCCTCAAGTAACAGCAACTTCCATTGTTGTTCCTCTGACTGACTCATCCTCTCACCCCCGCGTTTTTCTCCTCTTCCATCTTAGCACGATGTTTTCAAAAGCACTTCTACGAAAGCAGTTGACATTTATTTCGTCTCACCTTAAAATTTGCCTAAAGGAAACATTATTAGTTAGTAGAACAATATATGCGATAAGGCAATCTCTTTTTTTAGACTTTTTCTTTCCCTAAGGAAACATTTGTTTTCACACTAAAATTCAAGCAGTTGAAAGGAGTGTCTTCACATGTACGCAATAGAAGTAGAACAATTAAACGTTTCGTATTTCGAAAACATCGCCTTAGAAAAAGTGTCGGTTCGCTTCACGCCGGGTCAACTCATTGGAATCATCGGTCCGAACGGTGCCGGGAAATCAACCTTCATCAAAGCAATCATGGGCTTGATTCCGGCAGAAGCAACTACGATCCGTTTGCTTGGTCAATCGATGAAAGAGGCTCGGACGCAGGTCGCTTATGTCCCGCAACGCAGTGCGATCGATTGGGATTTTCCGATCCGCGTCATCGATGCCGTTCTGATCGGCTGTTTTCCACAACTTGGTCTATTCAAGCGTCCGACGAAGCACCATCGGATGCATGCCCGCTCCTGCCTCGAACGGGTCGGGATGCTCGATTACGCTGACCGTCAAATCGGGGAACTGTCCGGCGGTCAACAACAACGTGTCTTTTTGGCCCGTGCCTTAGCGCAGGAAGCCCACCTGTTATTGCTCGACGAACCGTTTGTCGGCGTTGATGCCGGCAGTGAAGGAGTCATCATCGACTTGTTACGCACGTTGCGTGAGGAAGGAAAGACAATCATCGTCGTCCACCACGACTTAAGTAAGGCGGCCGATTACTTTGATACACTGTTACTCCTCAATCGACGGGTCATTTCAGTAGGTCCGCCAACCGATGTCCTGCAGCCGCATATCATCGAAGGCGCATACGGCAATCCGCTTGCCTTCCTTCAGAAAGTGGAGGTTTCGTCATGAATGTCCTTGATTTCATTCAAGCTTTGACCGAATATGATTTTCTCCAGAAAGCACTTGTGACGTCCGTTATGGTCGGCATCATCTGTGGTGTCATCGGCTGCTTCATCATTTTACGCGGGATGTCGCTGATGGGGGACGCGATCTCCCATGCTGTCCTGCCGGGTGTCGCCATCTCGTACCTGCTTGGGATTAACTTCTTCATCGGCGCCGTCGCGACCGGTCTTCTGACCGCACTCGGGATCGGTTTCGTCAGTCAAAACAGCCGGATTAAAAATGACACGGCCATCGGCATTTTATTTACGTCAGCCTTTGCGCTCGGGATCATCCTGATTTCTTTTTTACGCAGCAGCAGCGACCTGTACCATATTCTGTTCGGAAACGTCCTTGCCGTCCGTCCAAGCGATATGTGGATGACGCTCGCCATCGGTCTGATTGTCCTTGGGGCAATTTTTCTATTCTACAAAGAATTGCTTGTCACCTCATTTGATCCGACGATGGCGGCAGCATATGGTCTGTCGACCCGATTAATTCATTACCTGCTGATGACGATGTTGACGCTCGTCACGGTCGCATCGCTTCAGACAGTCGGTATCATTCTCGTCGTCGCGATGTTGATTACACCGGCGGCGACCGCCTATCTGTTAACGAACCGGTTGTCGCGGATGATTTTTCTGTCTGCCGGTCTCGGGACGATTTCTTCCGTCGTCGGTCTATACTTCAGCTTCACCTATAACCTGTCGTCCGGAGCCTCGATCGTCTTGGTCGCGACCGCCTTGTTTGCGCTGGTCTTCATCTTCTCACCGCGCCACGGATTGCTCCGGAAATGGAAATTACCGAAAAAGGAGCTCACGCCATGACCTTCAAACGATTCATCCCCTTAGCCGGTCTCGCCGTTTTGCTGGCCGGCTGTTCTACCGATTCTGCCGACGACGACAAAATACAAGTCGTTACGACCTATTCGATTTTAGAAGACATGACCCGGGTCGTCGGCGGTGAACACGTCGACGTCCACAGCATGGTCAAGATCGGCAAAAATCCGCACGAATACGAGCCGTTGCCAACCGATGTCCGGAAGATGGCGGATGCCGATGTCGTCTTTTACAACGGTCTGAATCTCGAAGCCGGCGGATCCTGGTTCAATAAACTCCGCTCGAGTACGAATAAGGACGAGAAAGATGCTCCGGTCTATGCTTTAAGTAAAGGGGTCGAACTAAAGTATTTGACGGCAGCCGGAAAGGAACAGGAAACCGACCCGCATGCCTGGCTCGATCTCAGCAATGGCATCCAATACGTTGAAAATGTCAAAGACGCATTGATTAAAGAAGACCCGGCGAACAAAGCGGATTATGAGAAAAATGCGTCGGCTTATGTTAAAGAACTGCAAACACTCGACATGAAAGCAAAAGAACGCTTTACTGCGATACCGGATGCCGAACGTCATCTGATTACGAGTGAAGGCGCCTTTAAATATTTCAGCTCTGCCTATGATTTTAAAGCGGATTATATTTGGGAAATCAATTCCGATAACCAAGGGACGCCCGACCAAGTCCGGCGGATTGTTGATTTAATCAAACAACAGGACATTCCGGTGCTGTTCGTCGAAACGAGTGTCGACCGGCGCAGCATGGAGACGGTCTCCCGTGAAACCGGCATTCCGATCGGCGGAACCCTCTACACCGATTCCCTCGGGGCAAAAGGAACAGACGCCTCAACATACTTGACGATGATGGAAACGAACTTCGAGACAATCGAACAACAGTTAACGCGATAAGAACTGTCATCGAATCGCCATTACCTCCTTACCTGCCGTTGAACCTTCCACCGTATACTAAGGAAAGAATCAACGAGTGATGGAGGAATGAAGATGCCTGGGAAAACCGGATGGATGATCATGACACTGTCGGCGACGCTTGTCCTCGGTGCGTGCGGACAGACGGAACAAAAGAGTGCGCCGCATACTGACCACGAGGCCCATGCGACGCACACAAGTGCCGATCAGCTGGAACAGACGACGTCGTCGGCGATTGCACCGGCGTTCTTAAAAGAAACGGATTCTTCGATTCAGACGATTTACCTGTCTGTCGCCAAACATCAGGATCTGTTGGAAAAGATGCCGTGTTATTGCGGGTGCGGGGAATCGGCCGGACACACGAGTAACTATGATTGCTTCATCGCTGATCAAACAGCAGATGGAAAAACGACTTGGACGACACACGGCATTACGTGCGGAACGTGTCTCGATATCGCCGCCCAATCAATCGTCGCTTACCAACAAGATACTCCGGTCAAACAAATCCGTGCTGACATTGATGCGGCCTATGCAAAGACGGGTGCCAAGCCGACACCGACAACGGCCCTCTAAATCAAAAAGCTGCTTCGACATCACGTCGAGGCAGCTTTCTTTGGAGTAAAGACTTATCCTTGTCGGCGAGCCGTCGCATGGAGAACAAACGTTTTACCGGACAGCAATTCCTCCAGCTGATAATACGTATGGGCCCGAAGCGGTTGACTTGTCCGCGGAAGATGCCGTAATTCATAAGCGATTTCGAGCAGATAAAATTTGTATGTCTCGGCCTCGCCAAACCCGAAACTATTTTTTCGGGCTTCCATATAACCAATCAAACGCTGTTGTTGCTCAAGCGACAGGCGCTGGACTTGCGGAGCAACCGATTCGCTCGGACGGAGAACCAGTTCCCGTTCTGTTCGGTACAACCGGTTCATGACCCCTCGTTCCCGTCGAAGCGCAATCAATTTCGCCGGTTGATACGAACGGGGATAGGGATGCGCATGGACTAAATACTGTTCAATGATCGATTGTGTCGGGGCAGCCGGAAAAGAAATGACATCATGCATACAATTCGACTCCTTTTAATAAGATCTACACTCTGCATTCTACTACAAATTTCCAATTCAACGCATGGACCTTACAGGAAGGAAACGGGTTTTCTAATTTTGGACGGGTTTCGTTTTTCATGACGCGTGGAAAAGTTCAAAAGATACTTATCTCTGAAAGGATGTTTTGTCATGCAACAGATGAAAGCCATTGGATTCCACAAACATTTACCGATTACGGAAGCCGACAGTCTGATTGATCTTGAACTGGAACGTCCCGTCGCAAAAGGACACGATCTGCTAGTCGAAATTAAAGCCGTTTCCGTCAATCCGGTCGATACGAAAGTCCGGGCTAAGGGCGCGGACGAACAGGAACCGAAAATCATCGGCTATGATGCAGCCGGCGTCGTCGTTGAAGTCGGTGATCACGCCTCCCTCTTTTCCGTCGGGGATGAAGTCTACTACGCCGGTGCCATCAATCGTCCCGGTTCCAACAGTGAATTCCAGCTCGTCGACGAACGGATTGTTGCGAAGAAGCCGGAACGTTTGACGTTCAGCGAGGCGGCGGCGCTTCCCCTCACTGCCTTGACGGCTTACGAAGCTTTAACTGACCGGATGCATATCACGTTTGATGCCAAATCAAATCTCGAGAAGACGATTCTAATCATCGGTGCAGCAGGCGGTGTCGGATCGATCGCGACACAACTTGCGAACCATGCCGGCCTGACCGTCATCGGGACCGCTTCCCGTCCGGAAACGATTGACTGGGCGAAAGCACACGGCGCCCATCATACGATTAACCACCACAAAGATTTCCGGGAACAACTCGAACAACTCGGTTATTCGTACGTCGACTACATTTTTTGTCTGAATGCGACCGATCAGCATTTTGATGCGATGGTCGATGTCATCACACCGCAAGGGACCATCTGCAGTATCGTCGAGACGGAGCAGGCACTCAATCTCAGCGCTTTGCAACAAAAGAGTGCCACTTTCGCCTGGGAGTTCATGTTCACCCGCTCCCTGTTCGGGACACCGGACATGATTCGCCAACATGAAATTCTGACCCGCATCGCGACTTGGCTCGAGGAAGAAACACTTGAGACGACTGTCACTCAGACGTTGATCGGACTGAATGCAGAGAATTTAAAAGAAGCCCACCGTCTCGTCGAAAGTGGCAAGACGATTGGTAAGATTGTCGTCGAACAGCATTAATCTAAAAAAAACAGGACGTTCTTCTCGAAAAGAGAAAGAACATCCTGTTTTTCGATTATCTGCTTTTTTGACGTTTCATTGAAAAGACGATGGCAGCAAGCAATGACAGGAGTCCTCCCGCCCAGCCGATGACCGGTGCGTACTGAAATGTATCGCGCAGCAACATTCCTCCGATAATGAGGATGGCAGCATCCGCTGCAAACAGCACCGCTAAAAATCGATAATTCATCCTTCTTCTCCCCTTTCATTTCAAAATGTTAATACTTCTGCATTCTTCCTGCCAAAGGACATCTGCCCTTCAACTTCTTAATCCTTACCCTTGATTTAGCACTTTCTGGTATGAATTTCTTGTATTTAAGATAATTTTCTAATAACACTGTATTTCTGAGTCTAAAAAATGTACGATTACGGTAAGAAATAAGTATAGTAATTACATCTATGTTCAATACGGAACGCTGAAGCAAAGGGGCATCCACAATCATATGAAAAAATGGTTCAATCAAAAAATCAGCCGGCAAATCATGTCCGCTTTTTACCTTATACTGATCACGTTATCAGTCTCTTCGATTGCCGCTTACTTTTATACGAATCATCAGGTGATAAGCGCCAAGACAAGTCTCGATGCGATCAGTGAACGGCAGGAACGGGCGACGTCCTTATGGGACGATTGGCAGTCCTTACAATATGAAATGCGCGGATATATCGTCTTCGGTGATGACGCCGTTCTTGAAACCATTAATGAAAAAAAATCATCTCTTGAACAGCAAACCAAATGGTTCGAGAAAAACGGAAAATATCAAGCGGATCAGATTTACGCGTCTGATGTCCGCTCCCTGTACACGTCCTACACGACATTCGTCATGCCGAGCCTGATTAAATATGTCAAAGCCAAACAGGACGGTACCGTGGACGAAACGTTTTTACAGATGCCGAGTTTGAAATCGATGATGCCGCAGGTCAAGCGGGATCCGAACCGGAAATTCAAGATGAATGCATCGAACAGTGAAACGATGCGCAAAAGCGTTAATACGATGGAGAGTGTCTTCACCAGTTACCGGACGAGTCTCCAGGCGAAAGAAGAAATGGCGAAAGAGAAACTGATCAAACAAACGAAATACGCGGAATGGATTTGGCTCATCAATCTGTTGGTCCTGTTCCTTGTCATTCTGTTGATCATTCGACCGTTCATCGCACGGACGACACGTCAAATCCAGCTCCTCAGTAAAGAAAGTAAACTGCTTGCCCAAGGGCAACATACCGCACCGCTGATTCCCATGAATCGGACCGATGAAATCGGTGAGCTCAGCAAATCTTTTCATCAAATGGCGACGGCCCTGACCGACAATAAACACCGGTTGATGTCATCCAATGATAATTTAGAACAAGCGTTGCGAATCACTTTACGGAACGAAGCACACTTGAAAATCCGGAATCAGCTGACGGAAACTCTTGCTTCCCGTGATACAGTCACCGCTTATCCGGCCGTCATCGAAAAAATGGTCGAGATTACCGATTCAACGAACGGTTCCTTGATTTTTAAGGAAGGAACAACGGTGACGAATATCATTTCCTACGGTCTGACGGAACAAGAACAAGACGATTTAATTGCGACAATCGAACCTGTCATCCGCCGAGCACGAAAGGATAAAGTCCCGCACATCGCTCAGTTTGCCCAACGCGCGATTGCCGTCACACCGGTTCTTGATGCCAGCACTGATGAGATCATCGCCTATATCTACCTGATGCGTCTCCATCATCCATTTGACCCGCAGGAACAAGAGGAGCTTGCTGCCTTTGCACGTCAGCTGGCCTTATCGTTACTCCGGATGCGGACGTTTGACGAGATTGGACGGGAACGGGAAAAAACGGCACGCTTGCTGAACTCGATTCGCGAATCGATTGTCTACATCGAACCCGACGGACCGATTCAATTAATCAATCGTCCGTTACTCGATTTATTCGATCATCCATCTGCCGTCGACTCGAAAGCAGAATGGTTGATTGAAATCGATGACTCGATCACCTATCTGAAAAATCGAGTGGATCAGCTCTCTGAATTCGAACGATATCTGCACCAAACATTCATTAATCGTGAAACCGGAGAAGGTATTACCTTTTCAATCGATCGTGAAAAACGTTTCATCAAGACATACTCGGAAGAAATCCATTACGGCGGAAAATTCCGCGGGATTCTTCTCGTTTTACGTGATGTGACGAATGAAGTCGAAATTGACCGAATTAAAAACGAACTCGTCTCAACAATTTCCCATGAATTACGCACTCCGTTATCCTCAATCTACGGGTTCACGGAACTGATGATCCAACGTAATTTACCGCCACATCGTCAAAAGAAATATCTAGCAGCCGTCCATTCGGAGACGGAACGATTATCACTTTTGATCAACGATTTTCTTGACCTCCAACGCATGGAGGCGAATCACCAAAAGTATACGTTCGAACCATTTGACTTGATTCCGGTGATGCAAGATTTGAGACAACTCCATAGCCTGTCTTCGTCCGATCATGATATCCAGATTTTCTCAGATATCCCGGTTCAGGTCATCCAAGGGGACTCGAAGAAAATCCGGCAGATGTTCGGGAACTTGATTAACAATGCCATTAAATATTCGCCGGCAGGAGGTCCGATTGAGATTCGATTGGAAGAACATCATGATCGTATGACGGTCGCGATTACCGATCACGGAATCGGAATTCCTGCTTCCGCGATGAGCGAACTGTTCCAAAAGTTTTATCGTGTCGATAATTCGGATACCCGAAAAATCGGTGGAACAGGACTCGGGTTATCAATTTGTCGCGAAATTGCCCGTGCCCATGATGGCGAAATCCATGTCGAATCAATCGAAGGACAAGGTTCGACCTTCACCGTCGACTTACCGCTTAATCCGATGCCACCGTTATAACAACAAACCGCGCCAGTTCCCTTGCGGAACGGCGCGGTTTTTGCTTATCCTTTAATACGGCTTGCGATATCGACCGTCCGTTTCGCCTGGTGACGAACAGCCGGTTCAACCGATTCGACCATGTTTCCGTCCTGGTCGACAGTGACCGTTGTTCCGTACGGGTTTCCGCCTGCTGCGAACAGGACCGGATCCGAATACCCTGGTGCTGCGACGATCGCACCCCAATGGAACATCGATGTATAAACAGCAAGAACTGTCGCTTCCTGACCACCGTGCGGATTTTGTGCAGACGACATCGCACTGACGACTTTATTGACGAGTTTCCCTTGTCCCCAAAGTCCGCCTGTCGTATCGAGGAACTGCTGGAATTGTCCAGGAACGTGTCCGTAACGGGTCGGGACGCTGAAGATGATCGCATCTGCCCAGTCAAGCAAGTCGGGTGTCGCTTCCTCGATGTCACGCGTAGCATCGGTATGTTTTTGCCAAAGTGGATTCGAGGCAATTGCTTCTGCCGGTGCCGTCTCCTTGATTTTCGCAAGACGGACTTCAGCACCGGCGGCTTCTCCTGATTCTTTCGCCCACATGGCGAGTTGATGATTGGTTCCGGTCGAACTGTAATAGATGACAGCCAGTTTCACATTAGACATGACTTCGCTCCTTTTTTCGAAAACAGTGACGGACGATGGATGTACATGTCGTCTTTTCCCGTTTTTTGGATAAAGTAACGCCTTTCCTTTGAATCCAAGATAATTTTATACTTCTTGTGTCACGAGCCATTTGAACCAGCGACCGTGTCCGTCCGTCTCGGCAATCGTCTGTTCCGTCAACACACCGTCGATGTAGGCATCGAGATGCAGGTAACGGTCCTGGACATTGTTGTAGACGTGATAGAGATTACGCGTCCGCCCGATTTCCCTGACGACCTGCAGCAATTCTTTTTTGACCGCGAGCGGCATCTGGTTCGCAACATGCGTATGGAAAATACAGAGGATACTATCGTCCGGTGTCTGTGCTGCATAGAGCGACAACAACTTCACTCCGTCCCCTTCGACGAGTTCCAGCGCGTACTCTTCTACGTAACGCGCTGCCGCCTCGAACATCTCGAGCCGTTCCCGGTGCTCCGTCCAAATCAGTGCTTTCAGCCACAACTGTTCATCGGCATCATGTAAGTCGACGATGTTCAGATCAAGTCCGATCCGGCTTGCGACCGGCGGCGGCGTTTGTGCCACGGCCGGCGTTTCCGTTCCTTCGATGACCGACGTCAAGTGCAGACGCGATACCGGGTTCCCGACGACTTCTCCGTTTCCGTACGCGTAGCTGTATTGATCAAACAGCAGCTGTAAGCCGGCACTTGTACCGATCTCAAGTAGAGCGAGCGGTCTCTGTGTCTGTTGATGAATCTGACTGAAGACCGGATAGAGATACGTACAGCGCCGAACTTCATTTGTTTGGACAAGGCGATGTGCCAGGAGCGGAATCAACTCGGCTTCATATGTCGCGCAAAATGACTGAAAATCGGCAAAGGCATCTGTAAACGGTTTTGGCCGTTCAGTCACGCTTGGATAATACGCGGCGAGCGGATGACCGACGCCTTTTAACAACAGATAATGGACGGCACCAAATAACAGGTTCGGAACCGGCTGACCGTCACGTGCGTGTTGGCATAATGCGAGAATTTCCGGGTTTTTCGCAATCTCGAGTGATAAGTATTCGTATAACGGACTGGAGTCGCGGCACTCCCGTTCCGCAAACGTTTGAAAACGTTGTGCGAGTTCTGTTTCTGTCATGTGTAGTTCCCCCTTTGTACGTTCCCTGTTGTATTCCCCAAATTATTCCAAAGACCTGTTTTCTCTACAAAAAACACCTCCACCCATAAGCGGAAGTGTTTCAGTTCTTACTTTTCTTCTTTTTTCTTCAGGATATCCGTCACGACTTCATTCAGTTTCTGTTTGAAGACCGGTCCGAAACTTTCAGCATATGAATTCGTCATATGACTGATATCACGATAGATGACGACATTCCCGATGACCGGACGGAATTCACCGTTGACGCGGAAGTAATCCGTCAAGTCGAGTTTGTAGAGCGATTTGTTCGTTTTTTCGAAGTTTTTCCAATACGCTCCATCACGTTGGTTGACTTCGGCATTCATCTTCTTCGTCGTCTCTTCGATGCTAGTCGTCTCGAGCGACTCGAGGACGTTGAAGCTGTAACGCGGATTATCCCGCAGTGCCAGACCGTCGATGCCGTACTCGTCTTTGACGTATTGCATTTGATCGACCATCTGTTGGTGAATCTTATCTTTCGTCGCATCCGCCGCCGTGACGTGCGAGATGATCAGATCGACATCGGCATCCTTCAAATAGTCGAGGACGTTTTGATTCCAGATGCCTTTTAGGACGTTATCGTCGTAGCCGGTCGAGAAGCGTGTTCCGGAACGGGTGATGTTCAAGATCCGGTACTTCTCACCTTTTGCGGCTTCATGAATCGCTCCGAACCATTGCTCCGAGTGCGAACTGCCGACGAGGGCAATCGTTGCGATGTAGTTTTTCGTTTCGCCGTATTCGCCGACTTTGACATCACTTTTGCTCAGTCCCTGATTACTGCCATCAGTATGGACGAGCGGCAGGTCATCAAAGACGTTGGCATAGGACGGAAACGGATCGCGCTCCGGCGTTTGATCCGGATTCTTGACTGCCATCGCTCCCGGATAATCGTTTGCGCTGACACCCTTCTTTAATTCCTGCTCTTCGAAATACTTGAGCCCGATCAGTGAACCGATCAACAACACGTTGATGCTCATCATGATGCCGAGCTTCTTGAAAGCGGACCGGTCGACTGTTGCACTGCGGATCGGTTTCTCAATAAATTCCGTCATCAGGTACGACAGAAGAATCGCCGACAGGATGATGGCAGTTCCTACCAGGAAGCCCGGTGTCTGCTGGACGTTGTACCGATAAAACTCCAGCAGGACCCAGTGCCAAAGGTAAATCCCGAACGCAATGCCTCCAAGTTTGACCATCGGCTTTGATCCGAGGAAACGTTTGATGCCGAACGTCGTGTCGCGTGTTCCGGACAGGACGATGAACAACGCACATGTCATCGGCCACAAGGCGATGTAGCCCGGGAACATTTGCGAGACGTTAAAGAGAATCCCGGTCAGGACAAGACCTATTAATCCGAGCCAGCCCATCAAAGTCGCCATCCATTTCGGAACATGGATCGACGACAGGTTGATGCAAAGCAGGCTGCCCAACGCAAATTCCCAAACGCGCGTCATCGTGATGAAATACGCCCACGGCTGGTTGACTTCCGTTAAATAAATCGAATAGCTTAACGATGTGACGAACAACACTCCTAAAATCGTATTGATCATCGGTTTGACGTTTTTAATCGTATACTTTTTGACCATCCATAAGATGAATGAGAACAGAATAAACCAAATCATATAGAACTGACCTTGAATCGACAGTGCCCAGAAATGTTCGACCGGCGATTTCATCTGACTCGCATCCAGATAATCCGTACTCGAGATGGCGAGTTGCCAGTTTTGATAGAAGAACATCGAGGCGACGACTTCACGAATCGTTTTCTCTAAAATCGATTGCGGCAGTAAAAATGAACTGAGAACGAGGACGACGGCTAAAATGAACAGGACCGACGGCAGTAACCGTTTAATCAGTTTCGTGACGTACGGCAAAAAGCGGAATTCACCGGTCCGGTTAATCGTCGAGATAATCGACGTCGTGATCAGGAATCCGGAGATGACGAAGAACACATCGACACCGCCCGATACGCGGTTGAACCAGATATGATAGACTGCGACCAGTAAGGCAGCAACGACACGCAACCCTTCGATTTCAGGCCGGAACTGGCTTTTGGTGTTAATGAGTTTTTGTTGCGGCACTTCTTTTTGATTCAGTTGATTCATTTTACATTAGCTCCTATACTTTTTGATTCATGACGGGACGACTGAAATTGAAAAAATTCCCTCAAACATTAAATACGCACCAATTCATCCTAATGTAAATTACTTATAAAATCTATAACATTCCTATTATTTCGATGTTTCTTTTCTCCTTCACTGCTTGAATCCCGGCTTTTTCAAATGCACAGCACATAACGACCGACTCAAACGTTCGTTCTCATTCGCTTCAGGGTATAGACTATTTCAAGACTATGACGAACGTTAGGAGCAAATCATGATTGTACTCGGCTACGCGTTTTATTTATTGTTGGGCACGTTAAAATTCGTGCTGTTTAGTTTTTATACCGATACGGCTTTTCCGCTCGATCTCTTTTTCATGAATCTCGGCGGTATGCTGGTGCTGTCGAGTTGGACCCTATTAATCGACTGGCAAAAACGCCGCTGGATTTGGCTCGGCCTTCTCATCGCCCACAGTTTTTTACTGATTTCCGATATGTGGTATTACCGTTACTTTGACGACTTCCTGTCCGTTTCGCTCATGTCACAGATGATGCAGATGGGAGATGTCAGCAGCGGTTTTGCTGCCTTGATTCTGCCATCGGACTTCCTGTTGTTTGCGGACAGTCTGATTTTCATCGGCTTTTTGTTCTTCATGCGAAAGCGGACATTTGCCGTTGCGAAAAAGACACGCCGAAAAACGGCCGGACTCGCTTTCCTTGCCGGTATGGTTCTGTTTGCGGCTCCGGTCACATACAGCGTCGTCAAAGAAGACCAACGGCTCAGCCGGTCCGTGTCCGACATGCGCGACTATTACCAGCTCGGATTTTGGGGATATCACGGCATTGATTTGTTGCGCGGTATCCAAGGCGCCATTGCGCCGGACAAAGCGTTGACCACGTCGGAACAACAACAGATCGACGAAACGAAAACTTCCGACACGAGTGGTGCCACGAAAAAACCAAACATCATTTTAGTGCAGCTCGAATCGTTTCAGGCATCGGTCATCGACCAACAAGTGAACGGTCAGACCTTAACTCCGAATTTAAACAAACTGAAAGAGGAATCATTGTACTTCTCGTCGTTTTACCACCAGACGCACGAAGGGCGGACTTCGGACGCCGAATTCATTACGAACACTTCGCTTTATCCGTTAAAATCCGGTTCTGTCTATACCCGGTTCCCGGACAACGAGTTTGACGCGCTGCCAGATCTGTTGCGTACGAACGGGTACGACACAGCTGCCATGCATGCGTATGAAAAAGGCTTTTGGAACCGCGATCAGGTCTATCAAAATATCGGCTTCAAACATTTTTTCAGCCAAGATGATTATCCGAAACAAAAGAAAATCGGCATGGCCCTGAATGACAAACAGTTTTTCACAAAATCGATTAAACATATGGAAATGCTGAAAGAACCGTACTTCTCCTTCCTTGTCGCCTTGACAAGTCATACGCCATACGAGATACCAAAAGACGAACGGCAACTCGACTTGTCCGGTTATGACGATCCGATGTTAAGAGGCTATTACCAGACCATCCACTACGTCGACGGAGCCGTCGGACAGATGGTCAAGGAATTGAAGAAAAAAGACATGTGGGACGACACACTTGTAATCTTTTACGGCGATCATGACAGCGGTCTGACGAACAAAGACAGTGAGATGCAACGGGAACTCGGAATCGACAATGCCGTCGATGCTTTTGAACTCGACCGTCGCGTACCGCTGTTCATCAAGAAACCCAATCAGGATACAGGTGAAATCATCCGAGAGAACGGCGGACAAATCGATATCGCTCCAACGATTGTTGATTTACTCAATCTTGAGTCACCGTATATGATGGGCAACTCCTTACTCGATGACGAACCGAATCTGACCGCCTTCCGCGACGGTTCTTTCCGCTACAAAGACTATTATTACGAAGCGAACCTGACGGAAAAAGCCGGTAACGGCACCTGTTATGACGTCTCGACGAAAAAACAGGTCGACCGTAAGATGTGCCAGTCACAAACGAAACAAGTACGAAAAGATTTGCGTCTGTCGGATGCGATCATCGAAAAGAACGGATTGGAGCAATAAGGTTTCACCTTTTGTTTAGGCAATCTGGAGAAATTGGTTGCATCAAGTAATCGCTAGAGTACCAAAAAGGAGGAGACGGACTGGTATCCGGCTCCTCCTTTTCGTATGCAAGCGATGATTGATCTACCGCTTATTACACTAGTTATGTTGTTGATCCATCCTGCATTTTCCGGATCATCCGGGTAAGCCGTTTACGCGGCAACAAACGCGGAATGAACGAAATGATTCGATTTTGTGTGCCCGGAATGATCAGCGTCTGACCCTTCAAGAATCCACGGTATCCGATTTCTGCGACGCGTCCTGCCTCCATCACTTTACCTTGAAGCATGTTCGATTTCCCCATGCCGGCACGGTCGACGAAGCCGGTGGCGGTCAGTCCCGGACAAAGTGCTGTCACGGTTACATTTGTACCGCTCACTTCATTTTCGAGTGCTTCTGTGAACGATAAGACGTACGACTTCGTGGCGTGATAGACCGACATTAACGGTCCCGGGAAAAATCCAACCATTGAAGAGACATTCATGACACCGCCTCGGTTTCGTTGCACCATACCGGGTAAAAACAGTTTGGTCATGACGGTCACGGCCTTGATGTTGACTTCAATCATATTCATTTCCTGCTCAAGATCCGTTTCTAAAAATGCTCCGTACAGCCCAAATCCGGCATTGTTGATTAAATAGTCGACGTGAATTTTTTTCTGTTGCAGTTCATTAAATATTTCCTGTGGGACACCGGGTGTTGCGACGTCTTTAGCGATGACGGTCACGTCGACACCATGAGTCATCTGATAGTCCGTCGCAAGTTCCAAAATCTTTGCTTCATTACGGGCGACGAGTACCATATTGTACCCATCTTGAGCAAACCGGTCGGCTAATTCTTTACCGATCCCCCCTGATGCCCCTGTAATCAAAACCGTTTTCTGCATGACGGTGTCTCCTTTTCGATATCTCTTCAAAACGTAATCATGACCTTTCCTTTTGGAGGTCCGGTCGCGACCAACTTCAATGCTTCATTGACCTGCTCAATCGTAAAGCGTTGCGGGTGAAGGGCCGGGACAATCTGATTGGCTTCGACGATTTGGGTGATGGCTCTTAATTGCGTCCCGTCTGCACGGACGAAGATGAACCGGTATTCGACACCCTGTTTTTTTGCCGCTCGATCATAACTGGCACCTGCGAGTGAACATAATGTTTGTTTCCAAAATGGAAACTTCCGGTCTTGGGCAAATCGTTTGTTTGGTCCGGTCCGCAGCGACAGCAACCGTCCTCCCCGTTTGAGGATGCTAAGTTCCTTTTTGAACTCTTTTGGTCCGAGCGTATCGATGACATAATCAACGTTCGTCAAAAGGTCTTCATAGTTTTGCGTCGCGTAATCGAGGTATTGATCGGCACCGAGCTGCATCGTTCGCTCACAGGATTCGGCATTTCCGCTGACAATCACTTTCAGCCCAAGTGTTTTCGCAATCGGAACTGCCATTTGACCAAAACTGCCGGACCCGCCCGGAATAAAGACCGTTTTACCGGACCGGACGTTTAATTCTTCGTGCAGTCCCTGGTAAGCCGTCAATCCGGTCAGTGCAACAGCTGCCGCCTCTTCGTACGATAAATTCTTCGGCATGATGGCAAGAGCTGCCGTATCGACAGCCGCGTACTCGGCAATCGCTCCGATTTTTTCAATCAACAAACGGCCGTAGACGTCATCGCCGACTGAAAAGCCGTGTACCTGTTTCCCGACCTTTTCGACGACACCGGCCAGTTCATTTCCGATTGTCAGCGGGAACGCGTAATCCTGGATGAGCTTGACGCTGCCCGTCATAATCAGCATCTCGAGCGGATTTATGGCAGCGGCTTTGACCTTGATCAATACTTCGTGATCGTTGATCTCAGGAACAGGTACTTCGTTGACCTGTGCTTCGATTACTTTCGAATACTTTGTAATTTGGGCTGCTTTCATAAGATATCCTCCTTCGTCTGTTTTGACCACGGCTTAAATCGCATCTGAATCCAGGAATAAGTTAACGTGTGCAGCAAACAGTTCAGGGAACTGAAACAAATGACCGTGTCCGGAATCCGGGTAAATGATTAACTGGGCATTCGGCATTTTTTCCGTCAGGATGTAACTGTTTTGTGTTGGAACCATGACGTCATCGACACCGTTTGTCACGAGAACCGGATGTTCGATCGTCCGTAACCATTCGTAGTCTTCGTCCGGCTTCGCCTGCGCCCATTTTCCAACAGACCGCATCTGTGCCTCTTTGACCTGATCCGAACTGTTAAACTGTTTCTGCGCAAAAATCCGTTTAAGCGATGCCATTCCGGCTGCCCGGCTCGTCTCGGTTGGTCCGTAGAAGAAGAACATGAAATCGTTGATGCCGTCCTCTTTCGTTCCTTCGTGCCGGTTCATCCGCTCAAAGATTTCCGCGCTCGGATTGACGCCCGCTTCCGGCGACGTTCCCGCCAAAATCATTTTCCGGACCAGGTGCGGTGCTTGAAGTGCGACTTCCTGTGCGACCATACCGCCGATTGAAAAACCAAGGACGTCGACTTGTTCATGACCGAGTGCCCGGATGAAGGCGATCGCGTCTTGTGCCATCTCCGTCACGCTGTCCGGTGTTTCACCTTCCGTCTCCCCGACTCCTTTATTGTCGAACAGGATGACCGGGCGTGTCACTGCGAGCGGTGCCAACAATTTCGGATCCCAGTTTTCGATCGTTCCTCTGAAGTGAACGAACAGGACGAGTGGTGTTCCTTCTGTTTGTCCCATTGTCCGGTACGCATAACGTGTTCCTGCTGCTTCGATAAATTGTGATTGTGTTGGTAGTTGAGTCGTAGTCATGATTATTTTCCTCCTTCAAATAGTAAAGCTGTTTTTAGAATGAACGTTCTAGAATGGGTAAAAAAAGAAAGTCAGTCCAGCACTTTGAGTGCCAGGGTGATGATACTTTCTAATTCTTTTTGACTGTAGTTCGTTTTGATCAAAACGCGCAGACCAATCAGATTGTTGTGCAGAAAACGCGCCGTCTGTACCGGATCAATATCGTCCGACAGTTCGCCGTTTTGCTGTCCATGCCGGATCAACTCCTCGAACATGCCTTCCGTCCGGTTGAACATCGCTGTCACAAGCCGGTCGATTTCCTGATCGAGTAAGGACAGTTCGACTGCCGCATTGACCGACAGACATCCTTTTGGATACTGGTCCGAAGAACGAAGGATGAACAGGAACACATCACGGATTGCCGCGTGAACCGAATCCTGTTGTCGAATGATCGTCTCCATCTCGTGCGTAATGAATTTTTCATATGCATCCAGAGCCGCCAGGAACAATGAGCGTTTGTCACCAAACGTGTCGTAGATACTTCTCCGGTGGATCCCCATGCGGTCGACTAAATCCTGCATCGATGTTTTTTCGTAGCCTTGCTCCCAAAACAACTCCATCGCTTTTTTTAAGACAACTGTTTCATCAAACTCTTTACTTCTAGCCATGTTATTTCTCCTTCAATCGTTACCTGAACCATCATCGCTGTTTTTTAGAATGAACGTTCTAAAAAGGGTGAGTTGATTTCTGATTACAAACCGATCATACCCTTTCTAGAACGATTAGTAAAGATTGAACTACCTCCACCTTCGCTTAGAGGTGGAGGATTCCTGAGTTATCCGACCTGACGGTCGAAAATTTATCAGGCTAACCCCGTCGTCCCGACGGTTGAAGAAGCTAAGATACGTTCAGCTTCTCGTTTGAGATTCAGTCCTGCGTTCACATCACGGTCGTGGTGGACCCGCAATTCGGACATGTCCATTCACGCATGCCAAGATGTTTCACGTCCTTGTGTTGATGACCGCCTCGAGCAGAGTTGACTCGATGCGAAGGTCTTTCCGACCTTCACGACGGTTTTCCCATACCAGTCCGCCTTGTACTCCAGCATGCGGAAGAACGCCGACCAGCTGACGTCCGAGATGGCCTTGCTCAATTTGCGGTTCTTCTGCATGTTCTTCACCTGCAAAGTCTCGATGCCGATGACGTCGTGGTTTTTGACGATCTCGGTCGATACCTTGTGCAGGAAGTCAGTGCGCTTGTTGGCAATCTTTTCATGGATGCGGGCGACCTTTCGCTTCTGCTTCTGGTAGTTCCTCGACTCGGAAAGCTTCACTTTCTTGGCCAGGGCGATTCGTTGAGGGCGGGAGAGCTTACGCTGTTCGCGCGCCAGCTTCTTCTCGAGCGAACGGAAGTAACGGTCGTTCTGGTACATCGTTCCGTCCGACAGGATGGCAAAGTTCTTGAGTCCGACGTCGACACCGACAGATGAACCGGTCTTCGGCAGTTCGTGGATTTCCTGCTCGACGAGCAGGGAGACGAAGTATTTTCCTGAAGCATTGCGTCGAATCGTGGCATTTAAGATACGGCCTGTAATCTGTTTCGAATGGGCAAAACGTACCCATTTCAGCTTGGGAAGTTTGATTTTCTTGCACACAATCGAGACTTCAGGAAGTTGAGACTTGCCCTGTATGTTGGTCTTGTACGACTGGACGGGATGGCGCTTGGACTTGAAACGAGGGCGTTCATTCTGCTTCTTGAAGAAACGGTCAAACGCATCGGGAAGATGTTTGACGCTGATCTGAACAGATGTACTATCGACTTCCTTCTACCAATCGAACTCTTGCTTCAACGAAGGAATTTCTTTGGAACAAGAGCCGTAGGACAGTCCTTGTCCAGTGGTCTTGTACATTTCATTCCATTTCGCTAGGAAATGGTTGAAGACGATACGCGAACATCCAATCGTCTTCGCGATCAGGATTTCCTGCTCTTTTGTCGGATAGCTTCTGAATTTGTAGGCCTTTTGCTTCAACACCATTTTTCTCCTCCTTCAAAGGGAATATACCCGAAAGGCAGGCTGGCGATTCATTTCCCACTTTCACTTTGTTTAGAAATGGGAGATGAATCGGCTAATTTTGATGAAATTTTGTTTTTTTACAAATCACAAAAGGTAACTTTAGCAGTTGCTAAAGTCACCTCTCACTCTGGATGGTTCATTTTTAACCACTGTTGCTCGTCGTCAAACAGGACATCCCATTTTTTCGTGATGATCCAATCAAATAACACCGGAATCGTCTTGTCCGATTGTCGATAGCGATTCAAAAAACGGAATGCGACCAAGATCTCGTCGCTTTGAATCTGCCGCTGTCGCTTCAACATGATCTTCAGCCGTTTGATGACCGGCTGAATGGCGGAGGCATCCCCGTGTTTCGCAATCCCAAGCAATGCATATGCTTTGACGTCAATCGACCGATCTTCTAAGCCTTTTATAAACATTGGAAGGAAGGTATCGTCTCCGAGTTCACTTATGGCATTCAGCACCGAGTGCCGGACATCACCTTTCGGATGATCGAGGAGCGGTAACAGATACGGAATCACCCGCTCTGTCCCGATGGTTGCTAACACAAAATTCGCACTCATGATTTCAAATGAATCGGTGGAGGTTGTAATGAATCGAATTAACGCATCCTCTGCTTCATCTCCCCGGCAGACACGCAGTGCCTCAATCGCCGAATTTCGAATAGCCGAACGGGCATCCTCGATATACTTGGTGATATCCGTCGCGTCATGTATCCGTTCCTGTTTCGCCAGTTCATCAAGGATTTTGACAATCAGTGTCGGCTTCGTCTCTTGCGCCAGTTGCTCTAACAATAAATCAGCAACACGTACGTCGCCTGTGTTCGTACCAATCATCCCAAGCATAAAGTAGAAACGCTGTTTCATGTCCAACCGTTTAGTCTGTTCAAGCAGGTCCATTAAAACAGGAAGCATTTGAACATCCTGAAAGCGACGTGCTATTTCATACGCCAAGTCAGATGGCGAACCTTCACTCGTGGAATAACCCCGTTCTTCATCGTACACATACTCATCAATCAACATCTGTTCCGCTAATGCGATTAATTCACTTTTGTTCATCGGCAGTTCCTTCAGTTTCTTGAAAAATTTTATACCAGTACAGTGTCAAATCAATCTTCGGATTAGCAGACTGTTTCAGCGTATCCACACCGCCGAGGACAAATCCTTCTTTGACGTAAAAACGGCAGGCAATCAGATTATCGTTTTGTGCTTCAAGCGATAAGCCGATTAACGACTGTTCCTTCGCCCAGGTTTCGGCTGCTTCAAGTAACAAGTGACCGACACCGCTTTTTCGAAAATCCTTTTTGACGGCGATGTTTTCAATATAGGCAAAACGGTTCCAGTCTTTGACGAGACGGATTTGACCAATGCACACGTCCTCGTAAAAGGTTAGTAAAATAATCTTTTCATTACTGTCGATATAAGTAGTCCAATCGAGATTGTCATCCGGAAAGCGTGTTTCCGATGGCGTATCATATAAATCTTCTTCGTAAGACCAAACGCCATCATAAAATTGGGGGATAATCTTGCCGATGATAGGAAATGGGTCGTTAGCTACGTTGACGATCGTTACGAACTGATCTTTTAACGGCTTGATTGTGATCTTTTCAAGTTGGTCCATTAATCTCATCCTTTTCTATATACTTTATACTTTCCAAACAAAACCCTTCACAAAGAAGTGTTGGAAAATTCTTTTTATTGCAAGATTAAATTGAGTTCCTCGAATCTAAACACTCCTTAACCGTAGTCACACATTCTTCAACTGAATAATCTCCTTCAATTCTCAATATCGGACAAGATAATCCAGCCATCCACTTTTCGTGCAAAACTTTACTTCTAACTTCCACACCAGCATTGTCATATAGAGCAGCCCATTCCAAAAAGGCTTGTGATTGTTCATATTTGCTACCACCGGGTAATACTGTTTCCCCATACCGATTTATTTCCCGTTGCTGTAGTCTTTCAAGTCTTATTTCTGGTGGAACCCATAAGAAAATAACGAGATCAAAATAAGACTCTAAGCATTCTCCCCACTTTACAACTGCTCCAGATAAAACCCATTGTTTGGAACACGACAAGTCATTTTTCAGCATTTCTATTCGATCAGGTATGGAACGTTGTTTAGTAAACTTAGATATCCAAAAATAATCATCTGTATCTAAAGAATTATGTGGAAGAACTTCTGCTAAAGCTTTGCCCAGTGTGGATGTTCCGGACCCCGAAGCACCCATTATATGAATCCTATTCTTCATTCTTCATCCCCCTTGAAGCGTTGCCTTTTATTTGATTTTAATTATATAGTTTTCCTGATTTACAATTCCATTTTCCGAAAAATATTTACTATTCTTTTTAAAGAATTTAAAAAATACTCATTCATACTCAATAGAAATTATCATGCATAAAATAAACTTCGAAAGAAGTTTTGTACTAATAGAGTAAAAAAAGAAGACCCTCTATAAGTTCAAAGAACTTACAAAGGGTCTCCCCAAAAGTTAATTATAAAATGGCGTTTCCTAATACAGTACAACTACAAACCTATACTAGTTAGCGCCGTTTTATGGTTAGATTACATCATTCCGCCCATTCCACCCATGCCGCCCATATCAGGCATTGCAGGTGTACCAGCTGGTTCCGGTTTATCGGCGATGACGGCTTCTGTCGTTAGGAACATCGCTGAAACAGACGCTGCGTTTTGAAGTGCTGAACGCGTTACTTTCGCCGGATCGACGATTCCTGTTTCGATCATGTCGACATACTCGTCTGTCGCGGCGTTGTAACCCATGCCTTGTGCTTCATGCTTGAGACGCTCGACGATGACTGAACCTTCTTGACCGGCATTTTCCGCGATTTGGCGGAGCGGTGCTTCGAGCGCACGAAGAACGATGTTGACACCTGTTGCTTCGTCGCCTGTTGTAACGGCAAGAATCGATTCGACGGCTTTCGTGACGTGGATGAAGGCCGTTCCCCCACCGGCAACGATTCCTTCTTCGACCGCTGCGCGTGTCGCGTTGAGTGCATCTTCAATTCGGAGCTTCCGTTCTTTCAATTCCGTTTCTGTTGCTGCTCCGACTTTGACGACGGCTACGCCGCCTGCGAGTTTCGCAAGACGCTCTTGGAGTTTTTCACGATCGAAGTCGCTTGTCGTTTCTTCGATTTGCGAACGGATCGCTCCGACACGCGCTGTGATTGAATCACTTTGTCCGTTACCTTCGACGATTGTCGTGTTGTCTTTTGAGACGACGACTTTCGATGCACGGCCGAGTTGCGTGATTTGTGTTTCTTTCAGATCAAGACCAAGCTCTTCTGTGATCAGTTCTGCGCCAGTAACGATCGAAATGTCTTCGAGCATCGCTTTACGACGGTCTCCGAAACCTGGTGCTTTAACGGCAACAGCGTTGAACGTTCCACGGAGTTTGTTGACGACGAGTGTCGCGAGTGCTTCGCCTTCGACATCTTCCGCGATGATCAAGAGTGGTTTGTTTTGTTGGACGACCTGCTCAAGCACCGGCAGGATTTCCTGGATGTTCGAAATCTTTTTGTCCGTGATCAGGATGTACGGGTTCTCAAGGACCGCTTCCATCTTATCGGAATCCGTGATCATGTACGGTGATGCATATCCACGATCGAATTGCATTCCTTCGACGACGTCGAGTTCCGTCGTGAAGCCGCGTGATTCTTCGATTGTGATGACACCGTCCTGACCGACACGTTCCATCGCTTCCGCAATCAATTGACCGACTTCTTCGTCAGCAGCTGAAATCGCCGCAACTTGGGCGATCGCTTCCTTGCCTTCGATTGGTTTTGCGATCGCGTGCAGTTCTTCGACGGCACGACGGACTGCTTTTTCGATCCCTTTACGGATGACCATCGGGTTCGCACCTGCAGTGACGTTCTTGAGTCCTTCACGAATCATCGCTTGTGCGAGGACTGTCGCTGTTGTCGTACCATCCCCTGCGATTTCGTTTGTTTTCGACGCGACTTCTGCGACAAGCTTCGCGCCCATGTTTTCGAAGTGATCTTCGAGTTCGATTTCTTTTGCAATCGTCACACCGTCATTCGTGATGAGTGGTGAACCGAATTTACGTTCGAGAACGACGTTCCGTCCTTTTGGTCCGATCGTGACTTTAACCGCATCCGCTAATGCGTCTACTCCGCGAAGCATCGCTCGGCGTGCTTCTTCACTGAATAAGATATCTTTTGCCATGACTGAAATCCCCCTTTGATTAGTTTGCTACTGCTAAAATATCGCTTTCGCGTAAGATTAAGTATTCGTTGCCATCGACTTTCACTTCTGACCCTGCGTATTGCGCATAGATGACGTGGTCCCCGACATTCACTTCAAGTGGTACACGGACACCCTGCTCCGTCACACGGCCTGTACCGACAGCGACGACTTTACCCTCTTGCGGCTTTTCTTTCGCTGACCCAGGAAGAACGATTCCTCCGAGTGTTGTTTCTTCTTTTTTAACGACTTCGATCACAATGCGATCACCAAGTGGTTTTAACATGCGAAACATCCTCCTTGAACATGACTGTTTTTTAGCACTCACTTAATTGGAGTGCTAACATATTTTTATCTTAAACGGTTTCCGGTTGGAATTCAAGCCCGAACCCTTATCCGTTTTCCCGAAATTGCCATCTTTGAACCATCACCATTCGTGCGCCCGGTCGGTTTGTTTGTTACAATCGGGACAGTACCTTCATTACAAAGGAGTTGTGTTCCGCCCGATGAAAAATTCCGTCAATCTGCCGTTTAATATGGCTGAGAAGTGGCAAATCCGTCACGTCATTCCGATCGTGATTTATTTAATCGTGCAACTTGTCCCGGCGACCTTTCCGAGTTTCCTGTCAAAAAGCCAAATTCCGAGTGTTCTCGGCTGGTGGCTCGCGATTGGTTTTACCGTAGCCGTCATCGTTTCCTTCTATTGTCTACGTCCTGACTGGCAGAAGTGGAAAGCAGAGGGCAACCAAACCGATACGATGGATACGTTAAAGTGGATCGGAATCGGGATTGTCTTACTGTATGTCTCTTTAATCAGTGTCAACTTGATTGATGCCTGGATGTCCGGTGGGATTGAAAACATCGCGAAATCACAAAATACGGATGACATCATGAAGGCGATTCAGGTCATTCCGATTCTTCAAGTCATGGTCGTCCTGCTAGGTCCGATCATGGAAGAGTTTCTGTTCCGGCACATCATGTTTGGAAACTTGTCGACGAAACTGAACTTCATCTTCAGCTTCGTTCTCAGCGGTGTCATCTTCGGTTTGATTCACGGAGATAATAAATTCTTGATTTACGTCGCGATGAGTTTCGTCTTCTCACTCGTCTTCGTCAAGACACGCCGCATCATCGCTCCGATCGCGATCCATGTCTTTAACAACGGCATCGTCGTACTTGCCCTATACGCAACGACTTAATTAACGAAAGGTAGTGTTTTCATGCGACAAGGTTCAAACTTCATGGCATTTTTCTATGCCATCTTCGGTATTCTTTTCATGTACCTCGCGTACAGTAATTCGATTGAGGCCGGAACGGTCTTCAACTTCTGGACAATCCTCTTGACGCTGTTCGCAGCGGTCGACTTTTACCGTCTCTACCTCATCTTCCGCTTCCGGATGGCAGCCAAGAAGATGATCAAAAAAGAACAGGAAAAAAAGGACGACAAGAAATAACGCAAAATGAGATCGCCGATTTTACTCGGTGATCTCATTTTTGTTTTCCTTCACTTTGCCTGATCTTTTTGGTAGGAATCGATAATCACCTTCGCGATATCAAGATTCAACCGTTCATCCAGAACAAGATTCTTGATCATATTGATGAACTCGACGTCCTCTTGTTGTACGGACTCGATTCGTTCAATCAACTGGTTTAACTTCGTCCGGACGGTCGGATAGGATACCTGATAAGAAGTTGCCATGTCTTTTAGCGAACCGGAGTTTAAGACGAACTTCCGGATGAATTCGAGATGTTCTTGTTCTAAAGCCAGTACCCAAGCAGGTACATCCTGTCGTTCCATCGTTTTCCCTCACTTCTCTCTTACAAATCTTGAATATCGAGGCGATCCTTTTCGCGTTGTAGTTTTTTCTTCCGGGACTTATTCCCCTCCACTGACATACTGACTAGGATTGATGTCAGCATAAGCGTTCCAATTCGAATCAATGATTCACGGTCATCGGAATGCTCTCCTGTATAGAAGTATATGTATGCTCCTGCCACTAAGACAAGTACAGGCATAATCACTCCGAGCCAATTACTTTTTCTTGAAAGGTAAAACTGTCCACCAAATAACCCAATCGTGATCATTAACGGAATAAATAGATTCACTTGTTTTCCTCCTTTTGTTGTTTATTCAACGTTCTATATTAATAATATTAATTTTTATATCAACATTATTCAACTTATTTTCAACAATCATGATAAATTAATTATTTTATTCATAAACGTTGCGATTTGATATATTTTGACAATCTGATATTCAACCCATTCAACAAAGGTATCGTTTGTTCATCGCCCGACTTCTACGGGAAAAGGAAGCACTGCTTCCGTCAGGAACAGGCGAGACCCGGTCGTCAGAGACGAGCGTGGCTTGCGTTCCGCCCGAGAAAATCGGTCGTGCCCAAAACGACACCATCGTTCTACGAATACAAAAAAAGACCAGATGACGATTCATCTGGTCTGCTGTCGTACCTATTATGCACTTTTCACTTTATCCTGCTTACCTTCCGTCGACATGAACTCGTCGAGTTGGTCGGAATCAAGGACACCTTCCCACTTCGCGATGACGAGTGATGCGAGCGTGTTCCCTGTCACGTTGACGACAGAACGCATCATATCCATGATCCGGTCGATCCCGGCGATGAAGGCGAGACCTTCTGGTGGAATCCCGACCGTTCCGAGTGTTGCGAGCAACACAACAAACGAAACTCCCGGTACAGCAGCCATTCCTTTTGACGTCAGCATCAGAACGAAGACAAGCGTCAACTGCGTGCCGATCGATAAATCAATGTTGTACATCTGCGCGATGAACAACGCAGCCATGGCTTGGTAAAGTGCTGATCCATCGAGGTTAAATGAGTAACCCGTCGGAACAACGAAGCTGACGATCGATTTTGGCACACCCATCTTCTCCAGTTTCTCCATGACGCGTGGTAACACTGTTTCCGACGATGCCGTCGAATACGTCAGGAGTAATTCATCCTTAAAGACACGGACGAAATCCGATACCCGGATGCCGACCCATTTCATGATCGAGCCAAAGACGATGACCATGAAAAGAAGCGCCGTGACATATAACGTTCCGATCAATTTAAATAATGAACCGAGTGATTCGATTCCGAACGTCGAGACAGTGACACCAATCAAGGCGAAGACACCGATCGGTGCGAACTTCATGACGATGTTAACCAGGTTGAACATCGCCGCTGCGACACCTTCGAAGAAGCGGACGACCGGCAAGCCTTTTTCGCCCGCAAATCCGACACCGAGTCCAAATAGGACCGAGAAGAAGATGATGGCGAGCATATCACCGCGTACCATCGCGTCCAAGATGTTCGTCGGCACGATATTGACGATTTTTTCGACAAGACCTTGATCTTTCGTCGTTTCTTCTGTCGCGACGTACGTTGAGATGTCCGTCTTTTCAAGCGTCGCCATATTGATACCGGCTCCCGGCTCAACAAGGTTTGCTGCGAATAATCCGGTAAAGATCGCAATCATCGTGACGATTGTAAAGTAACCGAGCGTCTTCGCGCCAAGGCGTCCCAGACTTTTTGGACTTCCGACCGATGAAACACCGAGCACGATTGTCGTAAAGACGATTGGGACGACGATCATTTTCATCATCCGGATAAAGATATCACCGATTGGCTTCAGCCACTCCGCGACATGTGGATTCCCGTAAAAGATACCACCGACGGTAATCCCGAGAATCAATCCGATTAAAATCTGCCAAGCAAGACCAAGTGGTTTGCGTTTCGTTGCTGCCATAATCTGCCTCCTTAATTTCACACATTTTAAAAACACATAAGTGAATTTTGTCCTAAATACAGCTAGATGTCAAATCGTTCTGTAGTAGTACAGAACAGACAAAAAACGTACTTCCGCAACCGAAAAGGCTGTAGAAATACGTTTTTGCTCTGTTTGTTAATGATTCTGGTTCACCATTTCCTGAATCAATTCCCGATTCCGTTTTTTAAAGACTTCATTATGCGACGACACCATCGCGACTTTTGGTGCCTCCGGTTCAATATATTTCTTCGCCCGGTTGACGGCGTTTGCCGCATCCTGAAAAGCACCGGAGATGAGATGGACTTTTCCTTCGTGCGACAGGATATCCCCTGCCGCGTAGAGACCAGGTACACTCGATTCACTTGATGCTGTTCCAGCAATATAAAAATCATCAACCTGTTGTAAATCGAGATCACAGTTCGCCAGCAGCTCGGCATCCTGCTCATAACCGTGGTTGATGATGACTTCATCAATTTCAAGCGCCACCGTCTCGTTCGTCGTGCAATCGATCAGTTCGACCGAGGCAATCCGATGGTGATCGTCGCTCGCAATCAGCTTATGGATCGTCGTGTTTAACAGACAAACGGCGGAGCTGTTGACAAGCTGTTCGACCTGGGCTTCATGCCCTGTGAAGCAGTCTTTCCGGTACGTGACGTAAACTTTTTTCGCGACAGGTTCCAGTTCATTCGCCCAGTCGATGGCCGAGTTCCCGCCGCCGGAAATGATGACCGTCTTATCCTTAAAGCGTTCAATCGATTTGACGGTGTAGTTCAAGTTCGACACTTCATACCGTTCAGCGCCCTCGATTTTCAGCTTCTGCGGATTGAGGATTCCGCCGCCAACGGCAACGATGACTGTTTTCGAATAGTGAATCACCCCAGATTCTGCTTCGAGCACGAAGTTGCCAAAAACATCCTTCGTGATGGAAATGATTTTTTCGTTTAAATGAACGGTCGGATTGAACGTCAATCCTTGTTCGACCAGCTGTTCCATCAGCTTTGCACCGGTAATGGGCGGCTGACCCCCAACGTCCCAAATCATCTTCTCCGGATAGACGTGAATCTTTCCACCCAGTTCTGCCTGATATTCGATCAATTTCGTCTTCATTCCGCGTAGCCCACTATAGAAAGTAGAGTATAACCCGGCCGGGCCTCCACCAATTACCGTTACATCGAACAATTCCTGCTGTTCCATCTCGCTCACTCCCTCACGATTCGATACGACTGATTATCATTCTCATTCCCAATGATAACGTGAACATGTCTTGAAGACAAGAAAAAATGTTGACAGCGTTTTTATGGAACTGGTATGGTTAGTTTGACGATAGTGATAATCATTATCAATGAAAACAGTTTTAAACGAAAAGGAGTCTGTGCATATGGTACGTCTAGCAACAGAAGAAATCAGCATCGGTTACGGAGATCGTACCATCGTCAAAGACTTGACGGTTCAGATTCCCGATCGGCAAATCACGACGATCATCGGGGCGAACGGTTGCGGAAAATCAACGTTACTGAAGGCGATGACCCGGATCATCCCCCATAAATCGGGGCGTGCGTTACTCGATGGTCTCGATATCGCGAAGGAAAGTACAAAACTGCTTGCCCGGAAAATGGCTATCCTGCCACAGACACCGGAAAGCGCAAGTGGTCTGACGGTCGCAGAGCTTGTCTCATACGGTCGCTTTCCCTATCAGAAAGGATTCGGACGTCTAACGAAACATGATTACGAAATCATCGACTGGGCACTCGAAGCAACCGACACGATGGCATTCAAACATCGTCCGGTCGACGCTTTATCCGGCGGTCAACGGCAACGGGTCTGGATCGCGATGGCCCTCGCCCAGGAAACGGACATCATTTTTCTCGACGAACCGACCACCTATCTTGATCTCGCCCACCAGCTCGAAGTCCTTGAGCTGCTCGAACAGCTCAACCGGACGCAAGGCCGGACCATCGTGATGGTGTTACACGATTTGAATCAAGCGGCGCGTTTCGCCGACTACATCATCGCCATGAAAGACGGTGAAGTCGTTAAAGCCGGAACGTGTGAGGAAGTCATCTCAAAAGACGTCCTGAAAGATGTATTCCATATCGATGCCGAAATCGGTCGTGATCCGCGCACGAACAAACCGATGTGCGTCACCTACAACTTAATTAAGGGAGATTGAAGTCATGAAAAAACTGTTATTACCGGTTCTTTTATTGTTAACGCTTGTCATTGCCGCCTGCGGCAACACGGATAAAAAGGAAGACACCTCGTCGGCCGATACCAAAAAAGAAACGATTACCTATAAATCCGAAACGGGAGACGTCGAAGTACCGGCGAATCCGAAACGTGTTGTTGTCCTCGCCGGTTTTGCCGGAAATGTCATGGCGCTTGACGTCCCGCTCGTCGGCGTCGACTCATGGTCTAAATCAAATCCGAAGTTTGATTTGAAAAACGTCAAAGAAGTCTCCGAAGAGAACGTTGAGAAAGTCATCGAACTCGAGCCGGATCTCATCATCGGCTACAACACGACAAAAAACATCGATAAATTCAAAAAAATCGCACCGACTGTCACATACACATACGGAAAAGTCGACTACTTGACGCAACACATCGAAATCGGAAAATTGCTCAACAAAGAGCAGGAAGCACGCGACTGGGTCAAAGACTTTAAAACACGCGCTGCGGATGCCGGAAAAGAAATTAAAGCCAAGATCGGGGAAGACAAAACCGTTTCCGTCATCGAAAGCTTCGACAAACAACTCTACGTCTTCGGCGACAACTGGGGCCGCGGCACAGAAATTCTCTACCAAGAGATGAAGCTGAAAATGCCGAAAAAAGTCACCGAGATGGCATTAAAAGACGGCTACTACGCGTTATCACCTGAAGTCTTACCGGAGTATGCAGGCGACTACCTGATCTTCAGCAAAACAGCGGAAGCCGATAATTCATTCACAGAAACAGACACGTATAAAAACATCCCTGCCGTCAAAAACAACCATGTCTTTGAAGTTGATTCAAAAGAATTCTACTTCAACGATCCACTCACGTTGGAACGTCAACTGGAGTTCTTCAAGAAAAGTTTTCTTGGCGCATAACGTATACTAAAGGAGGGAGCCTCATCGCTCCCTCCTTTTTTGGATTCATACCAACTGGAGGCGATACCCGTGTCATCCGCTCGACTGCCTTTTGGCTTAAAAATTTCATTCGGACTGATTTTGTTCGTCATCATGTTCTGGCTGTCGATGACCTTTGGTGCGGCCGATACGACCGTCCGTGAAGTCTGGAACGCCTTGACGTTCGGTCCGCTTAACGATAAAGCAAAAATCATTCAGGAAATCCGTCTGCCGCGTGAACTGGCAGCGATTCTCGTCGGTGCCGCCCTCGGCATCTCAGGAGCAATCATGCAGGCAATGACCCGTAATCCGCTCGCTGACCCCGGCCTGCTCGGTTTGACGGCCGGTGCCAACGCGGCACTCGCCTTAGCCATCGTTCTCCTGCCCGGCATTAACTACTACGGCATCATGCTTGCTTGTTTCCTCGGGGCAGCTCTTGGTGCGGCACTTGTCTTCGGGATCGGTGCTTCCCGAAAAGGCGGCTTCTCCCCGCTCCGGATCGTTCTCGCCGGATCTGCGATTTCCGCTTTCCTGTATGCGATCGCGGAAGGTATCGGGATTTACTTTAAGATTGCCCAGGATGTTTCGCAGTGGACGTCAGGCGGTCTCGTCGGGACGACGTGGGGACAGTTGCAGGCCATCACGCCGGTCATCCTGATCGGAACCGTCATTGCCCTGATTTTCTCACGCCAGTTGACGCTTCTCAGTCTGTCGGAAGAAGTGGCTCTTGGTCTTGGTCAGAATATCATCCGGATTAAAGCCGTCCTTTACGTAGTTATCATTCTCCTGGCCGGGGCCGCCGTCGCGTTGGTCGGCAACATGGCCTTCATCGGTCTGATGATTCCGCATATCGTCCGCGCCATCGTCGGCACCGATTACCGGTTTATTCTGCCGATGACGGCTGTCTTCGGAGCGACGTTCATGCTGCTCGCCGATACGATCGGCCGGACGCTGTTCGCACCGTACGAGACACCGGTCATTGCCATCGTCTCGATGCTCGGACTGCCGTTCTTCTTATTGATTGTCCGTAAAGGAGGCCACGCATTCTCATGATGGAAACCCGTTTACGCCGTCGTCAACGCTTGATCTTTTTATTATTAAGTCTGTTACTGCTCGGCACGATTGTTGTCAGCATCGGTCTTGGTCCGGCGTCCGTCTCCTACGACCGTCTGTTACCGACACTGTTTGGTCAGGGCTCCTTTAAAGAAGACTTTGTCCTGTTCTCGCTCCGTCTGCCGCGGATTATCATCACGTTACTTGCCGGAATGGCACTCGCCTTGTCCGGTTCGATTTTGCAGGGCATCACCCGAAATGAACTGGCCGACCCCGGAATCATCGGCATCAATACGGGAGCCGGGGTCGCGGTTGCGATTTTCTTCCTCTACTTTCCGGTAGATGTCGGCTCATTCATCTACGGATTGCCGGTTGCTGCATTCTTAGGTGCTTTAGTGACGGCCGTGGCCATTTATGCGCTGTCGTATGACCGGAATCGCGGCTTGCAACCAATCCGGTTGATTTTGACCGGTGTCGGCTTCTCAATGGCGTTGTCCGGCATCATGGTCATTCTAATTTCATCGACGAAACGCGAAAAGGTCGACTTCATCGCCAAATGGCTCGCCGGTAACATTTGGGGAACGGACTGGACGTTCGTCTATGCTTTACTGCCTTGGTTGATCGTCCTGATTCCGTTTACGCTCTATAAAGCGAATAAGCTCAATCTGCTCGCCTTAAACGAACCGGTTGCGATCGGCGTCGGCGTATCGATTGAAAAGGAACGGATTCAGCTGTTGCTGACGGCTGTCGCACTCGCGGCATCCGCCGTCTCTGTCACAGGCGGCATTTCCTTCATCGGTTTGATGGCGCCGCACATCGCACGGGCGCTCGTCGGTCCCCGCCATCAATGGTTCCTGCCGATTGCTTTATTGATCGGCGGTTGGCTGCTTGTCTTGGCGGATACGATTGGACGCAACATTGCCGGTCCGGACGGCGTGCCTGCCGGAATCGTCGTTGCGCTGATCGGCGCTCCGTACTTTATCTATCTCCTTCTGAAAAAGTAAGAACACTGATCAACCAATAAGAAATGATTTTTGGTTTCACTCGCTTTCCTCAGGCGAGACACAAGCCAGTTTTCCTGCCCATTTGAGCAGGAAAGCGGGTCTTGTTTGTCTCTGACAGCGCAAGTTACCTTGCGCTTTCTCCTGCAGGAGTCTCGTGAATCAAATCATTTCTTTAAAACACAACAGCAGCGAGAGGGATTTCAACTTCCCCTCGCTGCTGTTGTGTTTTACGTATCGTTTTATTACATCATTCAATATTTAACCCGCCGCGCTTCCCGTTCCGCGAGAATCAGCTCGCGCTCTGATAAATGCGTCGGATCAAGTCGTTTGATCCGGGAATCGACGAGACGGTCGAGTGACAAGACGGACAGTAACAAGACCAGAATCGGTCCGATCAGCGTTGGACGCAACACATACGGAATCAAGAACTGGGACGCCACGACAAGTAGAAGCTCCGTAATTGTAATGACGATGTACGGCAACCCGAGATGATCCCAGACTTCCATCCGGTCAAATCGTTTCGTGAAATAACGGTACTTCAACAAGCGGACCGTCCATTGGTAGCCGAGGACAGGAAGCAGTAAAAAGTAATGCATTGAGGTTTCGGCGAAGTTTAGATCATCTGCCAGAAACAAAAAGACGACCAAGACGAGTAGAAAAAATACCGTTTGAACACGCCGGGCACGTTTCGTGAAGCGCAAATAATCAAGTGTTCGTTGCTGTGTACTCTCTTCCATAACATGCTCCCCTCTCTACCGAATCAACCTCTTTTCCGGTACTGTTCGATTTCCCGCATTGTCACGAAAGCAGGATCAAGCTGTTTTGCTATCGTGTTCAATCGAGAGACGTATACCGTAATTGCGAACACCCAGAACAGAATCAGGGCGAAAGAAATACCTGAATATCCTGGGAAAACATAACCAGAATACATTAAAAACATCGGCACAAAATACCCAATCATTGAAGCCCGACCGACCTTTAAAACGGTCTGTTCATATAAATCAGTTTCCAAACGTCGCTTTAAAATCCGCAGACGCATGATTTCGCGGACGACGCCTGCGAGACAAAGTACCGTAACTGCAAATAACGTAAACAGTCCCGTTTTCCAAAAATCTGGAATGAACCAGCCGATTAAGGCAAATACTAAAACCGGAACCGGAATCAGATGTTGAAGTTTTTTAAGCGGCGGTCCAAGCAAATTTAACCGTGTATTTTTTTCAAGCAGTGTATTCATTTGATGTTAGCTCCTATTTCATACATTTTTGTATACTTCCTGATCACTGACAAAATCCGGATCATCACGTAGTTGCAGTTTCTTGAATGTCCATTCACACACTGCATACAGCGGAATCAGAATGAGCATCAGGCTAAGCCACATCTGCCAAAATGGGCGTTCCATCGTCGCTACCATTAGGACGACGAAAATCGTATACAGAATCACTTTATAGATGATCCCAAAACGCCACTGTTTGGTTGCCAACTCTTCTCCGATATACGATTCAAGAATCTGACGTTTTTTGAATTGATAACGAAGATTCGAGGCGAGAAAAGCTGCCGGAAATAATAGACTGAACAAAACCGAGTCAAACACAGTTATTAAAATTCCGACAAGCATCAACAATAAGAACGTCCACACCCATTTTTTTCCTAAGAAGTCCTTTTCCATATAAGCCAGCGTCAATTCATGTAACCGTTCGTCCCGTGCCGTACGCATGATGTTCTCTCCTTTAGCTGTCATTCTTCCAAGTACTTCACGTGCTTATGCACTTCCTGATCACTGACGAAGTCGGGATCGCCTGACCGGGCCATTTTTTTAAACAACCAATCAGTCGCAAAATAAATCGGAGCGAGAATCAGTATGACCCAAAACGTCATTTTCCATAAGGACAGATCACTCGTTTCAAGTATCACCATGAGCAATGAGCCGTATAACACAATCTGAATGCCGAGCCACAGCATCGATTGTGTCATAATCTGATCTTTAGAGAGATACCGTTCTAAAATCCTGCGTTTTTCTAGCTGAAACGGAAGATCAAAAATCAGATAGACAAGCGGCAACAGACCCAAATAAAGGGCGGAATCCATCGTTTCCGAAAAAATGCCGAGCGTCGCCGCCACGGCAGCCATCAGCCAGCCGTTTTTTTGAAGCTGACTCTTGTCGATATAGGCAAGTGTCAGTTCATGTAACCGTTCGTCCTTTGCCGTTTGCATCTGACTTTCCTCCTTCATCCCTGCTGGATTTCTGTTTCACTGATATAAGTCGGATCAATCTGTTTGGAACGGTACGTCAAGAAACGCCGGCAAAGCCAGTAAAACGGGATGACGCCAAGACACAGTCCGAGCAAAAAGACCGTGCTCGAACGATTAGCCGTGAGAACAATCAACGCAGCCAGCGCTCCGTATTGAAGCAGGCCGACGCCGACATGAAGACGGAACAGACGGTCTGCTGATCTTTGGGAGGTGTGACGGGCAACGATTTGAAAACGTCGCCGTTGCATGATTATGTCATAAGCGAAATATAAAATCGGAATGATCAAAGCAAGGACAGGTTGTTCCATCAGGTTACTGGCAAACAAGAAGAGTGCCAAGACGCCCCACAGTTTAGCGGTCGTCCGTTGATGCATGTGTTGATAAAGTTCCTGTAATTCCGTCTGTTGTCCTGTCACAGCATTCATTGCAACACGTTCCTCTCCATCATTTCTTAATGTAATATACTTACATTTTACCAATTATGTTTCAAAAAAAAGAAACTTCTAAAAAGAAGTTTCTAGACCGAGACCTGAATGATTAGATAGATGACACTGTATGCAACGATGGCTAACGGAATCATCGCGACACCGATCAACCAACCGTTCTTATCGCGAATTCCGAGATACAGAACCAGACAGCCGACGATGAAAGCAATGAGTGTAGTAAATGGATTCATACGAGTTCCCCCTCAAAAAATAACCTATAAAGAAATTTCCCCTTCCCTCAACTTGATAAACACGGAAACCGTTTCGGAAGACGTTCCGATTCATTCATTCTGTGACAAAACAAAAAACAGTGTCGCTTCCGGCAGACATCCACCGGAACCAACACTGTCTTCCACTTCTTATTTCTTCGTGATGACAACTTTCTTCTCGACGACATGGCCGCCTAGATCTTTTAATTTCAAGTTGTAGACGTTTTGACCTTTTTTCAAGGTAACGGTCTTGTTGATCGTTTTCTTAAAGGCGCGCATTTCGTATGGCTCCTTGAACGAACGGCGGTATTCGGCGTTGCCATTCAGATCAAAGCGTAACTCATCGTAGTTATCGCGCAGGACAATCGTCATCTTCGCTGTTTTCGTTTTGCTTGAAACCGTTTTTGGTGCTGTCACGCGGATTGTCGGACGCTCCGAGTCGATGATGACTTGACGGCTGAAGGCAACACGATTGCCTTTTCCATCATAGGCTTCGACTTTAAACGACTTCACACCATCTGTCGTATACGTGATGTCATGGTTGAATGCATAGTGTTGTTGAACCGCATCCCAGCGTAATTTAACGGCTTTTCCGTTGATTTTGAATGATTTGATGCCGGACTCATCCGCGACGTTTCCTGAAACCGTCACTTGTTGTGATGTCGTTAAGCCGAGTGCTTCCGGTGTATCGATCTGGACACTCGGAACGGCTTTATCGACACCTGAAGTGTTGACGTTTTTCTTCACGCTGTTGCCCGCATAATCCGTTACGACGAACGTGACTTTTGCACGGCTTGGCAGATCCGTCAGCGTGTAGTTTTTAGCAGATGGCGCAAGCGGCTGTTTCAAGACACTTTTTCCGTCGACCAGGATATCGAATGAAGCGACACCTGTTCCTTGGTCACCGGCTGTCCAAGAAACTGCTTTTTTGTCAGCATCCCATTTAACGGTTGCTGCCGGAACTTTTGTATCAATGTAGATCGGGAATAACGCCGTCTGCCATTTCGCATTCGGATAATCGACGACTGATTTGACCTGATAGTAGTACAGACCATCTTTGGCTTTTGCACCGTTGACCGTTCCATCCCACGCCGCATTCGTCACCGGTGTGTAACCGTCTTCCGATCCGCCGTCATAATAGTTTTTGATGACGTCTGACTGCGTTTCCAGTTTACGGAGTGTTGTTTTGTTGCGGTCAAGAATCGAGTACTCGACCTTTTTCGCGTTCCGTAAGAACGACAGGACCGGGAAGGCCTCATCGGCACTGCCGTCCCCGTTCGGTGAGAACGAGACTTTTTCTTTAACGACGTCGCCTGCAGCATTCGTTCCGAGGAAGTTGAAGTTATCCTTCACTTCTGTCGCAAGACCTGTGACGCCGTAGAACGTGTTTTCATCATACACCGGTGCATCGACGATTGGTGCTTTGTCCCATGCTCCTTTGAAGCCGACATACGGAACTGTCAACTCAGGATTTTTGCTCTTTGTATCGATCAGACGGACGAATCCTTCGACAAAGTAGCCGTTTTCGAAGATGGTTTCAAGCGGTACACCGTTTGCCCAATCGACTGTATCTTTTAAATCAACCGTAACGTTGACTTTTGTCGTGCTCTTCGCGTTAATCGCGACTGAACTTGCTTTCTTCGAGCCGACCGTGAAGGAAATCGGGAACGTGCCTTTATTGGCATCGACCGCATCAACTGTTCCTTTTTTAAAGATACCGTTCGCTTCCAGGAAATTTTGACCTTGGACGGCGAGATCCGATTGGACCGTTCCAGCCAGTTTGTACGTCAGTTTTTCATTGCTGTAGTTCTTCAAGTCGAGCGTAAAGCTGAACTTGTCGCCGACTTGTTTCAAGGCGGCTTTTCCTTCGCCCGATTTTGTTTCCGTTACGACGACCGGTGTTTTCATCGCCGCACGCAAGTCCATCAGACCCGCTCCTTCACGACGCGGAGAGTAATAGTTACCGGTTTTTGCTTCCGCATTGTATTTTCCTTTATCGAGTTGCGGACGAGACGTGTTCATCAAAATGGTCTTCGCGAGTTTAACACGTGTCGCCCCGCTGACTTTAAAGTCCTTATCGATCCGTTGCATGACGAGTGCTGTTCCGCCGGCAACGTGTGGTGCTGCCATCGAAGTCCCGCTCATGACGCCATATTCGTTGGCGTTGAGAGTGGAGTAGATTTTTCCGCCCGGTGCCGTGATTTCCGGTTTAAAATCAAGGTTCGGTGTCACACCCCATGATGTGAAATCAGACATTTCTCCGGCGACCGGGTTTGGTGTCGAGACCGCTTTCCCGTCAAACGTAACTGTCAACGCTTTACCTGCTTTTGCTTTCGCTTCGAGCTCGTTTCCGTCGGCAATGCTTAACGAGACGAGTGGAATCGTCGGTTTATTGAGCGCCATGCTGACGTAATCGCCGTGTTCGACACGACCGCGAACGATGACGCCGGCTGCTCCTTGTTTTTCAGCTTCCGCTTGAATCATCGCGTAGTTAAAGTTACCGTTTCGGACGACGAAGACGACTTTATCTTTGACGTCTTTGTCCGCATAGTTGGATTCACTGCCGTCACCAACATACACGACATCCATCTTCTCTTTATCAAAAACAGCAATCGGATTCGGTGAATCTTGTTTTTGGTAGGCCAAGTAACCGGCATCCTGTCCGTCAACCGTTAATGCCATACCTTCGAGTGTCAGCTGTGTGTTTTCAACAGACGCGACTTGCAGCGATTCGCTGATTAGTCCCGGCGAACCGACGACACCGACATCCGGATTCGATGCATATGGATTTCCGGCACCGCTTCCGGCAAATGCCGAGTTTCCGGCCGAAATCGCACATAAAATCCCGTTGTTCATCGCATTAACGATCGCTTTTTGTTCCGGATCATCTTTTTGGACGAACGAGGCCGTTGAACCAAGACTCATGTTGATGACATCTGCGCCGAGCGCAATCGCATCATCGATCGCTTTGATGTAGATATCACTGAATGTCGACGGCATCCCCGGATCATTGCCGAATACTTTCATCGCAAGCAGTTGTGTCTCCGGTGCCACCCCTTTGATCCCGCCGTTCGTTTCATCGCCGTTGGCACCAACCGTACCGGCAACGTGCATTCCGTGCATCGAAGCACCTGGTCCGAGGTCACGGATTTCACTGTCATGATCGGCATAGTTATAACCGTACGGGACTTTTTCCGTAAAGTAGTTTCCTTTTAATCCCTTTGAAGCTTTGAAGCCTTCGACTTTTGACGACGTCAAATCAACTTTTGTCTCCGGACTGAGGACCATGTCCTTGTGCGTCGGATCGATTCCCGTATCGATGACGGCAACGATGGTGCCTTCCCCTTTATAGCCATAGTCCTGCCATGTTTCTTTTGCATTGACCATGTCTTTACTGTGCAACATGTTTGGTGTCGCGCCTTTTTCGACTTCCGGACGCGCATACTCATGTGCGATATGTACGGCCTTGATGCCGCTTAACTTTTTCAACTCTTTGATTTCACCGTATTTAACTTCACCGCTGAACCCGTTCAGGACGGTCGTGAAGCTTTCTTTATAGGAAACAGCAATGTCTTTTTGGGCAATTGCTGCTTTGACTTCTTTTTGTTTATTGACGATTTGATTCTTGAGAATGATTTTTTCCGTATTGCTCAACGTGCTGTAACGTTTATTTTGTGCCTGCGCATGTTCAATCGCGGCTTTTTGATCGAGTTCGACGACAATCCGTACTTTTTCGTTTTGGCTGTATGACTTTTCCTGACCCGCTTTTTTCAGTGAGAGTGCTTGTGGCTTTTGTACATCCACTTTTTGTGATGACACGTGTCCCTCAGCATGAACTAGGCTGGAAGATGTCATGAGGGCTGCCGCCATAAGAGCAATCTTCTTTTTCTTCATTCTTTTTCCTCTTTTCCAAAAATGTAATGTGGCACAAAACATATTAAACGAAAATTCTGTATTTTTAGTTTAATCAACTTTTGCTTAATATACAATTTAAATTTGGAGTATTTTAAAAATAATTGTTGGTTTATGGTATATCAATCAGTTAACATCCTTCATTTACCTTTTTATCAAAAGAGACCGTTTTTCTGAAGACACAAAAAAAACCTTGGTTTCCCAAGGTTTCGGCAGGTAAAGCAATATGGAGACTATCGGGCTCGAACCGACGACCTTTTGGCTGCCAGCCAAACGCTCTCCCAGCTGAGCTAAGCCCCCGTGTGTTTCTATAATGAGTATACCCATTGCTGTTCATTTTTTCAATATAAAATTAGACCGCTTACAAAAAAATCTCCCTCACCTTACCGGCAAAGGAGAATCTTCCGTTATTTGTTCAGCTCACGCATCATATCCGCCTGTCGTTCGAGTTCAGCTTCCTGCTCGAGAATCAGGACTTTTTTATAGGTCCGTGCTGAAATCAGGATACTGATTTCATATAAAACGAACAACGGAACAGAAATCATCAAATGCGACGTAATGTCGGGCGGTGAGATCAACGCCGCAATCACGAACAACGCAAAATACGCATACTTCCGATTCTTCCGCATGAAGAACGGCGTCACGAGTCCGAGCCGTGTCAAAAACATCGTCACGACCGGCAACTGGAACAACAGACCAAACGGAATCGTCAACCGGATCAGAAAGCTGAAATAATTCTCGACTCCGATGACCTGTTCGATTCCGAGCTCTTGTCCGAGTTCTGTCGATACTTCGAGTAAAAACGGCAACAGCCAAAAATAAGAAAATGAAACACCCGCAAGGAATAAGAAAAACGTCACGGGAATATACGTCAACGTCGCTTTTTGTTCTTGGTCGTGCAGACCGGGACGGATGAATGCCCAAAGCTGATACATCCAAAACGGGGATGCCAAGACGATTGCGATGATGAACGCAAGATTCAGATATAACATCAGTGGATCAACAACGTTAAACGCATTCAGCCCAATTCCGAGTTCCTTTAAGTCGGCCTGTAAGAAACGGACGAGCGGCCGGACGAGCGGAAAGGCTGCGATAAACATGACCACTACAATGATGAGCGACCAGACGATCCGCTTACGCAGTTCATCTAAGTGCGATGTCACACTCTGTTCTTGATCGATCGCCATGATTCACTCACTTCTCTTTCGTTTCGTCCTTTTTGTCTTTATCATCATCCATGATGCCGTGTGTCGCACTCTTGAACTCTTTTAACGTCTGTCCGGCAGCGCGGCCGAGTTCCGGTAATTTCTTCGGTCCGAAGATGATGAGGGCGACGACACCGATCAAGGCGATGCTTCCTGGTCCAATGAATCCGACCGTTAACGGAATAAGGTTTTCCATTATGATTTCACTCCTTCAGCTGATTGCGAATAATGCTTCATGAAATAGACGAGCGACTGCAGCTCGATTGACAGATCGATGTGATGCACCCGAACGTGGGCCGGTACATTCAACCGGGCCGGTGTAAAGTTCAAAATGCCGGTCACACCATACTCAACTAACTCATCTGCCACTGACTGGGCGAACTGAGACGGTACCGTCAAGATGGCGACATCGACATGGTTCGCTTGGATTTGTTCTTTCATATCCGAGACGTGATAAATTGGAACGTCCTGCGTCGTTGTTCCGACCTTGTCCTCATCGGCGTCAAACGCGATGACGATACGAGTACTATTATTCTTTAAAAAGTTATAATTTGCAAACGCTGTTCCGAGATGTCCGACCCCGATTAAGGCGACATTCGTGACCTCGTCTTGGTTGAGTGTCTTTCGGAAAAATGTTAACAAATGTTGAACATTATAACCGTACCCTTTTTTCCCTAACGCCCCAAAGTAGGAAAAGTCACGACGGATCGTCGCGGAGTCGACTTTGACCGCTTCGCTGAGCTCTGCTGACGAGACACGCAACTTGCCGGAGTTATAAAGACTCTGGATAAAACGATAATATAACGGCAGCCGTTTCGCCGTTGCTTGTGGTATTTTTGTGTCTGGCCCATTCATACTGCAGTTCCCCCTTCGGCCACGTTCTGACGTGGCACCCAAATCAATGCAAAGAATTCTACTCCCCTTGATTGTAAACCACTTCACATAGAGTAACAAATATTATATTCGGCAGGATTTTTCGTGATAGACTAAAGGGTGGAAGGATGGATGGATATGATTCTCTTACAAGTAAACCAACTCTCAAAATCATTCGGCGTCGAGCCGATTTTAGACAATATTAAACTCGAAGTACAGGAACGGGACCGGATTGCCCTCGTCGGACGAAATGGTGCCGGAAAATCGACACTTTTAAAAATCATCGCCGGGGAGCTGTCACATGATTCCGGGGAAATCATGAAGAGCAAGGAAGTCCGGATCGGTTATCTCGCGCAGGACAGCGGACTCGAGTCGAACGAATCAATTTGGAACGAGATGCTGACCGTCTTTGAGCATCTGCAGGATCAGGAACGGGCACTTCGCCGGATGGAAATTGAAATGGGCATGGAACACATTTTAAATGATCCGGCCGCTTATGACCGTCTCCTTAAAACGTACGACCAGGCACAACACGACTTCTCGGAAGCCGGCGGCTATCAGTTCGAAGCCAATATCCGCTCCGTCTTACACGGGATGCGCTTTTATCCGGACGATTATTCCCGACGGATTCAGACGCTTTCCGGTGGACAGCGGACCCGGCTCGCCCTCGCGAAGATGTTGCTGCAGGCACCGGAACTGCTGATTCTCGATGAGCCGACCAACCACTTGGACATCGATACACTGTCCTGGCTTGAAAGTTACTTGTCCGGTTACCGCGGCGCTGTCCTGATCGTTTCCCATGACCGGTATTTCCTCGATCAAGTCGTCAACGTCGTCTATGAATTGTCCCGGAACGTCTCCCGGAAGTTTACCGGTAATTATACGAAGTATCTCGAACAAAAAGCGGCGCTCTACGAACAGGAAATGAAACAGTTCGAACAGCAACAGGAAGATATCGCGAAGATGCAGGATTTCATCCAGCGCAACATCGCCCGGGCAACGACAACAAAACGGGCGCAAAGCGTCCGCAAACGTCTTGAAAAGGTCGACCGGATCGACCGGCCGGACGGTGACGAACGTAGTACGGTTCTGTCATTCCCGATTGAAAAGCAGAGCGGCAATGATGTGCTGCAGGTCAACCAACTCGCAGTCGGCTATGAAGAAGCCGTCTCGAAAAACATCACGTTCCGTCTGCAACGCGCGGAATCACTGGCGCTCGTCGGACCAAACGGAATCGGCAAGTCGACACTACTGAAAGTGCTCGTCGGCCGTCTGAAACCGTTATTCGGAGACTACCGGTTCGGAACCGGTGTCTCAATCGGTTACTACGATCAGGAGCAGGCGGAACTGAATGACCGCAACCGGGTCATCGATGAAATTTGGAATGAATGGCCGTTGATGCGCGAACAGGAAGTCCGGTCTGTGCTTGGTCAGTTCCTCTTCAGCGGAGACGACGTCTTTAAGCTCGTCCATGAATTATCCGGCGGAGAACGCGGACGCCTGGCGCTCGCAAAACTGAAGTTACGCAAAACGAATCTGCTGGTCCTCGATGAGCCGACGAACCACTTGGATCTTGATTCGAAGATGGTCCTCGAGAATGCCCTCGTCGACTACGAAGGGACTCTGCTGTTCGTTTCCCACGACCGCTACTTCATTGACCGCGTCGCGACGCGTGTCATTGAAATGAGTTCAGACGGTGTGACCGATTACCTCGGTGACTACTCGTATTACATGGAGAAAAAAGCCGAGAAAGAAGAAATCGCCCGTCTTGAAGCGGAAGAAGCGAAAGCAATCAAAGTCGCGTCGACGAAGACGATTGACAAGGAAGCCCAAAAAGAAGCACGTAAGAAGAAACAGCAACTTGAACAGCTCGAGCAAGAGATCGAACGGTTGGAGAACCGGTCGGTTGAAATCGAACAGCTGTTGTGTGAACCGGAAGTCTTTAATGATATTCCGAAAGCGACCGCCCTGTCGGCAGAACGTGATCAGATCGACGTCGATTTGCTTGAGCTGATGGAACAGTGGGAGTCGTTCCACTGATGCGATCGAAAAGTTATCTGATCAATCTGATCCAAGGATTATTGTCCGGTGTCCTTTATTTCGTTCCGATGTATGCGGACTATGTCTCGGCTTTCATTCGTCCGGATGCGTTTAATGCCGTGTACCCGTTGTTCATCCTGATTTCCTGCATGATCGGACTTGTCATCCAAACGTGGAGCGGACTGTTCATCAGTTTATTGTCCGGTCTGATTTGTACGTTGTTGACGATTCAGTCGTTCGTCGAACTGAATGATCCAATGATCATCATGTATTACGGTGCTGTCTCACCACTGGTCGCCTTTTTGATCAGCTGTGTCGGAATCTGGGCACTTGCCGTCCTGTTTTATTTGCTCGACGGTTTTCAGTACAGCAAACGCCATAAAGTGGAGTAAGTCACAAAAAAGACGAGAGAAGCAGATAGCGCATCTGCTTTCCTCGTCTTTTTTTGCGTGATATTCGCTGCCGTTTATTTTGTCGGACGGGCAATCGTAAATATTTCACCGATTTTCGCGTAGTCATTGCCGGCAAGACGGGCAATCGCGTTTAATCCGTCTGCATCAATCCGGAAGGACTCTTCAAGTTCATCGGTGACATGATAGCGGATGACTTCGCCAATCAATAAATCGGCTGTTTCAAGTTCGATGTGTTGCGTCAGCTTCAGCTCAAACCGGATTTTTGCTTCTGCGACCGCGGGAACATTGATCAAATCACTGTCAATCAGTGTCAGATTCGTCCGCTCCAGTTCACTTTCGCCGTAGGCAAGCGGTGCTGCCGTCTCGTTGACCGCTTCGACAATCTCTTCACTGACAATATGGATGACATATTCTTTCGTTAACAAGATATTTTTAGCCGTATCCTTCTCCCCTTGATCCGTCTTTTGAACGGCAATCAACAGTTGAGGCGGATGACTTGAGGCGACGGTAAAGAACGAAAACGGGGCAGCATTGATTGTTCCATCCGCTCCTTTTGTCGTGACGAAAGCAATCGGTCGCGGGATGATACTCCCGATCAACAATTTATAGTTTTCTTTTGGACTGAGTGACCGCGCATCAAACTTCATTGTTATAACCTCTTTCTCTGTTTACCCGAGCATGGCTGCGAGTGAATAGTCTCCAGCACCAATCAAGGCGACGCCAAGAGCGATGACGATCAGTGCCATGTTGTATTCGTACCCGTTCTGTGTCACCCAGTAACCATTTTGACCGTGCACCTTGATGATCGCAACGAGCATCGATCCGATAATCAGTGCTGCTGCAAACCATAAGAAGAGACCACCGGCAAACAGTACGCCACCGACTAGTTCCGCAAGTCCTGCCGCAAGTGCAAGTGTTTTACCCGGTTTCATGCCGATCGACTCAAACCAGCCGCCTGTCCCCTCAATCCCGTGTCCACCGAACCAGCCAAACAATTTTTGTGTGCCGTGTGCTGCAAATGTTAAGCCAATCACCAAGCGAATTAAAAATAATCCTAAATCCATCATCTTTCTCAAACTCCCTTTTACTTAATGTTTTTTAATTACTTTTAGTAACCTAAATAAGACTATAAACTATCACTTACTAAAAGTAAATAGATTTGTTTTTGTTCTTTTTGTTACATTAAGTAAAATGATTCGATTTTTTTAGTAGAAGCGGGTATACTACAAATATAGAAAGGATGAGTGCTGATGGAAGAGACATTGATTCCGACTGCCCTTTGTCCGAAAGTCGAACATGCCTTTGAAATTTTGGGCAAGAAGTGGACGGGCTTGATTTTACGTCATCTCATGACAAAGACCTGTCGTTTCAACGAAATTCAAGATGCGATTCCGGAGTTGTCTGGTCGTATGTTAACGGAGCGCATGAAGGAACTTGAGGCGGAAGGTATTGTGATCCGGACCGTCATTCCGGAACGTCCGATTAAAATTCAATACAGTTTGACTGACAAAGGTCGTCAGCTTGAACCTGTCATTCGTTCAATCGAAGAATGGGCCGAGCTCCAAGACTGACATAAAAAGTCTCTCTACTCCGGAGAGGCTTTTTATTTTCAATTGTATTGAGAACGATTATCAATTAAACTGAAAGTGTTCACATTTTGGAGAAAGGATGATTCAGATGAATGTCATGATCGGCTTTGTCAGTATGTCCGGAAACACCGAAGATATCGTACATCTCCTGCAGTCGGAACTCGAACAAAAAGGCTGCATTGTTCATATACAGGAACTTGACCGGTTATATCCGTCCGACTTCTCTCAGTATGATGCCGTATTGCTCGGCTCCTATACATGGGGAGACGGCGATTTGCCGTATGAAGCGGAAGATTTCCTTGAAGATCTTGCCGACAGTGACTTGAACGGCTTGGCAGCTGCCTCCTTTGGTTCGGGGGACCGTGATTATCCGAAATACTGCGCCGCTGTCGATCTGCTCGAACAGACGTTACAATCAGCCGGTGCGACAATCACCGCTCCTGGTCTGAAGATCGAGTTTGATCCGGATACCCCGGAGAAACAAACTGCCTGTCGTCTGTTTGCTGAAGAATTTTTTGAACGGGCACAACGATTGTATGCGTGAACTACTCACCACTTATTTGCTTCGCAAATTGAAGTGGGTGCTTCTTGGGAAGACCGTACTTTTACGAGCTACGGTTATTGACCAAGCTCATCGGGTGGTTCCCACCCTGAAGGGGTTTCAGTCTGCTAACAGCAACAAGTTGATACTTGCGTTGATATCTCGATCATGATGCGCACCGCAAGTACATGTCCACTCGCGCACATCCAACGTTTTCTTCTCACCTTTCCTTCCGCAAGAAGAACAGATTTGGGTTGAGGCGTACCATTGGTCCGCTTTGATCAGTGTTCGTCCGTAGAAGGTGCATTTATAGGCCAACTGCCGGACGAACTCATACCAACTGACGTCTCCGATCGATTTGGCGATCGTATGGTTCTTCATCATGTTCTTCGACTTCAGTGTCTCGACGACGATGACTTGGTTCTCGTCAACGATCCGTTTCGACAGCTTATGAAGAAAATCTTGACGTTGATTTACAATCTTCTCATGCTTCTTGGCGAGGATCATCCTCGCCTTGTCTCGATTTTTACTCCCGGTTTTCTTGCGGGACAAGGCGCGTTGTGCCTTCTTGATCTTCTCTTCGGACTTTCGAAGGAAACGAGGATTGGCAACTTTCTCAGAAACCCACTCATCGTTTGTCAGGATGGCGAAGTGCTCCAGACCAAGGTCGATTCCTACTTTATTCTTAGCGGGAACCCATCGCTCTTCGGTCTGATCGACTAGGATCGAGATGAAGAATTTCCGGGTCTTCGTCATCGAGACCGTCGCGGACTTGATGACGCCAACGAACGGACGGTGCTGCTTCAACTTCACGAAACCAATCTTAGGAAGCTTCACCTTATCATCTTCGATACGGATGCTACCCTTCAGATTGTTGGTCGTGTAAGAGGCTCGGTCGTTATGCTTTGATTTGAATTTCGGAAATCCGACAGACTGATCCGGAAAAAAGTTTTGGTACGCTCTGTTCAAGTCCATCTGAGCGTTCGCAAGGGAAAGACTATCGACTTCTTTGAGGAAAGGGAATTCAGGCTTGTACTTCGCTGGGGTTAGGAGCTTTTGCTTTGCGATAGGGTTGAGCTTCGAGTCTTCATACAGTCGGATCCGCTCTTCGAGCATCTTATTGTAGACGAAACGGACACAACCGAACGTCTTCACGAAATATTCTTGTTGGGGTTTCGTCGGATAAAGTCGAAACTTATACGCCTTCAGCAAAGCAATCACTCCTTTCCTTTTGATTCGTTATACTCATTTTATCGAACGATTGGAGTCTTGCAAAGTCAGGCGATTCATCTCCCACCTACGCCGGGTTCCGCCCTAAGATGCTTAGAGGTGGAAGAATTCTCGCTAAATTTAGTTAAACGAAAAACTCCGGCTGCTGTCAGCCGAGGTCTTTTTTTGCTTTCCAGCGTTTTTGGATGTACCACGGGACAATCGTCAATACGAGGAAGACGATGATTGCTCCGATGATGAGTTGCGGATCCTTCGAGACGATACTGCTCCCTAAAAAGTTATAGGCAAATGTCCCGGGGATAATTCCAATCAACGTCGCGAGGAAAAAGGATAACAAGCGGACTTTTGACAGTCCGGCGGCATAACTGATCAAATCGAAGTTGAAGATCGGCAACAGCCGGAAAATCAGGACATAGATAAATCCATTTTTCTCGAGTTGCTGCTGAATCTGATGGATTTTTCCTGCCTGTTCCTTTTTCTTGATCAACCCATTTCCAAGCTTTTGGGCAACTAAAAAAGCGACGACTGCACCAAGTGTCGCTCCGATGACGGTGTAAAGTGTTCCGAGACAGGCACCAAACGCCAAACCGCCGGTAATCGACAAAACGGATGCCGGGAAAAAAATCAACGGACGAATCGTATAGAGTAAGATATACAGAATCGGCGCCCACATCCCGAACGATAAGATCCAGTCCTTGATGTCGGTCGGACTGAGGTTGAGATAGGAACGGCTAAACCAGATCAGTCCGCCGATCAAAAGAACAAGCACTAGAATCCTGATGAATTGTTGCTGGCGTGTCATAACATATCTCCTGTCTTTAGCAATAAACGCTCTCTCTTTATGCATTTCCCGAATTCGCTCCGTTTTACGCGTTTCACCGCTTTCGCAATGTGTGTTTCAGCTCAGACCGTTTTCGGGAACTACATAGAGATACCATGTAACTTAAGAAAGGTGATTATCATGACACAACCGATTAAAGCACTGGTCTTTGATGTCTACGGTACATTGTTTGATGTCCATTCCGTCAAAGTGAAAGCAGAGGAACTCTATCCGGAACACGGGGAAGCCATCAGTCAGGCCTGGCGTCAAAAACAGCTCGAATATTCCTTTTTACGTCAGTTGAACGGTCAGTACGTCCCGTTCAGCCAAGTGACACGTGATGCGCTCCGTTACGCCTTACTGCAACTGAAGCTCCACGTCACGGAAGAAAATATTGCAGACCTGATGGAAGTCTATTTGAAGCTCGATCATTATCCGGAAGTCGATGATGTCTTACAGCAGATGGGTGATAAACAAATCGCTGTCTTCTCGAACGGTTCACACGACATGCTTGATCCCCTGATCGAACAATCCGGTCTCGCCGGATGGTTTGACCAGATCATCAGTGTCGATGACATCAAGCAGTATAAACCGACACCCGCTTCCTATATGCATGCGCTCAATACGCTCGGTCTCAAACGGGAGGACGTGCTGTTCATGTCATCGAACGGTTGGGACATCACCGGTGCGAAAAGTTTCGGTTTCCGAACAGCCTGGATTAACCGGTCGGGTCTGCCCGTCGAAGAGCTGAATCTCGATCCGGACAGTATTTATGATGACTTAACGGGTCTGCTGGAATGGAAATGAACAAAAGCGATGTTTGCCTGATCATCCAGGCAAACATCGCTTTTTGTTTAATAATTGGCCAGACGGGAGTAGCCTTTTTTAAAGAGATCAAGCTTCAGTCCACCGTCTTTTTCGATAAAGAACAGATATTCTTTTTGATCGGTATCTTTATAAAATACTTTATACAGCGTTAACGTCCGTTTTTTGTTGTTTTCACTGGCAACGACCTGGTGTTTCGAAATGACCTCTGCCTGGACTTGCTCTCCATCCAGACGATCAATCATTGGTTGGAATGATTTTTTCTCTTGTTCAGTTGCCGGTTTACCCGGTGCAATCGTAAAGAAGTCATCACTCGCTTTGTTCGTCAGACCATACTTCCGATCGACGATCACCACATTTTTCAGTTTGCCATCAACCGTCTGATCAAAGGCGTACAGTTTTTGAATCCGTGTCTGCTCACCTTCCGCTCGACCGATTTCGTACAGCGGCTTCTGCTTCGTATTCGTCTCGACGGCTTTTTTATCAGGGACGAGCTCTTCTTTGTAGGCGATTTGATAGGCATTGACGATTTCACGAATCTGTAAGCCGATTGCGACAATGACAAGTACACCTAATAACACGATGATGACTTTTTTCATTCCATTTTTCCCCCATGTCTTTCGAATTCCTTACTTTAAATCTAGCCCAGGTTCGGCATTCATGGCAAGTGTCGATTGGCGGCCTGCCCGGTAAGGGTGAATCGCTGCCGCTCCAATCATCGCGGCATTATCACCGCATAAGTGCATCGGCGGAATGACCAGTTCGATGCCTTCACGTGAACAGGCTTCCGTCAATCCTGCCCGCAGTCCGCGGTTGGCCGCGACGCCACCCGCAATAAGCAACTGTTTGCCGCCCTTTTCTTTGACGGCACGGATCGCTTTTGTGACGAGCACTTCGACGACGCTTGCCTGAAAACTGGCAGCCAGGTCTTCCGGAATGATGACTTCGCCGCGTTGTTCCGCGTTATGAACGGCATTGATGACAGACGATTTGAGTCCGCTGAAGCTGAAGTCATACGACTCTTTTTCGAGCCAAATTCGCGGGAAATGGAATGTATCCTGACCGGTTTGCGCCAATTGATCAATCCGCGGACCACCCGGATAAGGAAGTTTCAAGGTCCGTGCTACTTTATCATAGGCTTCGCCCGCTGCATCATCGCGCGTTTCACCGATGACTTCATACACGCCGTCTTCCGGCATGTAAATCAGTTCCGTGTGTCCGCCGGATGCAATCAAACAGACGAGTGGAAAGCGAAGTTCTTGTTCCAAACGGTTGGCATAGATGTGACCGGCGATGTGGTGGACACCAAGAAGCGGCTTACCGTGGGCAAATGCCAATGCTTTTGCCGCACTGACACCGACGAGTAACGCTCCGACAAGTCCCGGACCTTCCGTCACGGCAATCGCATCGATCTCATCGATTCTGACACCGGCTTCCGTTAACGCGTCATCGATGACATACGTGATCCGTTCCACGTGATGACGGGACGCGACTTCCGGAACTACTCCTCCAAAACGTTTGTGGCTTTCAATTTGAGAGGATACGACGTTCGATAAGACGTCTGTCCCTCCGCGGACGACAGCCGCAGCTGTCTCGTCACAACTTGATTCAATCGCTAATATCAACGGCTGTGTCATCACTCGTCTCCTTCCAGTTCCAACCAATAGATGGCTGCATCTTCATTATTATCTTGATAATATCGTTTTCTCGTTCCGGCATATAAAAAGCCCAGCTTTTCATACAACGTTCGTGCCGGCGTATTCGACACCCGTACTTCAAGCGTCATTGCCCGTAACCCTAATTGTCTCGCCTGTTCGATCAAAGCAACGAGCAGTGCTTCTCCGATTCCCGTACCGCGCGCCTTTTGTTTAACGGCGACGTTCGTGATATGTCCTTCATCAGCAATATGCCATAGTCCCGCGAATCCAATGATTTCTTCTGTTTCGGCGACCAGATAATACGCATTTGGATTTTGTGTCATCTCCGCGATGAACGATTCCAAAGTCCACGGGGTCGCAAACGACTCCAGCTCCACGGCATGCACACCCGGTGCATCAACGACCGTCATTTTTCGAATCGTAACCTTAGTCATGGCGTTGTGCCTCAATCCACTTGGCTTCTGCTTCGGCGAGACGCAGATAACGCGGTTCGAACGCGTGGGTCTCAACCGGTTCACGTTTAGCACCGAGTAAGGCGAGGACACCGGCCCGTGGTGCACGGAATGCGGGATCAACGATAGTGAAGGATTGAAGTTCCGTCGTGAACTTGTCTGTATCACCTGTGATTTTCGTGTCGGTCGGCAGTGTCTTGACGAAGTCAGCTATGACCGTATGCTGTTCTTCCCCCACCAGTTGACCCTCTTCATAGAAACCGACGAAACCTGTTCCACGACGGGCATCCTGAATCGCAACGATTCGTCCGGTTGATCCGGCCGATGCTGCCATCAATTCAAGCGTCGAAACTGGGACTAAATCAATACCCAGCGTATAGGCCAGTGTCTTCGCTGTCGTTGCACCAATCCGAAGACCGGTATATGAACCCGGGCCATCAGCGATGACAATCCGTGTTAAATCACGTGGCGACCAATTAACTTCCTGCATCATCCGTTCCAGTAAAGGCATCAGTTTTGTCGCATGATTCAAAGAAGTCACATAAGAGGCTTCCGCCAAAATCTGTTGTCCGTCCGATAACGCAACAGACAGTTGTTTCGTCGATGTATCAATCGCTACGATTTTCATTGCTTTAACCCCTCACATAGTTGGATATACTTCTCACCGATCGGTTCCAGACGAAAGCGGCGTGAATCATCACCCGTCCGTTCAATCGTAATCGCAAGACGTTCTGGTGGAAGGACATCGGCAATTAATTCCGACCATTCAACGACAGCGACACCGTCTCCATTTAAATATTCTTCAAGACCGATATCATCACCGCCTTCCAGACGATACACGTCCATATGATAGAGCGGCAGTCGTCCGGCATAGACTTTCATGATCGTAAACGTCGGACTGTTGACATTACGTGTCACCCCAAGACCTTTCGCAAATCCTTGTGTAAACGTCGTCTTTCCAGCTCCCAGGTCACCATCAAGCGTGATAACCATTCCTTCAAAGGCACGGTGGCCAAGTGTAACGGCAAGTGTCGTCGTCTGTTCGAGACTCGTCATTTCAAGTTCCATCATCGGTGTCCTCCTCCTTTTCTCTTACTCCATTGTACCGAACAAAAAAGACAAAAAAAAATACGAAACGCTGAACGTTTCGTAGTAAAGTTGAAGTTAAGTTTAAAATTGGTTGCGGGGGCCGGATTTGAACCGACGACCTTTGGGTTATGAGCCCAACGAGCTACCAGACTGCTCCACCCCGCGACGATAAACGTTTCGGATTTGAATTATAAAAATTGGTTGCGGGGGCCGGATTTGAACCGACGACCTTTGGGTTATGAGCCCAACGAGCTACCAGACTGCTCCACCCCGCGATGATATAACGTTTCGACAGATATTAATATAACATGTACTTTAAAAAAAGACAAGTCTTATTTCATTTTTTGATCCTTTTTTTCAAAAGAACTTATACTGACATCATTTCTTTCAGTACTTTTAAAAGAAAAACCGACCTGCAAAATGCAGATCGGTCTCTTACTGGCCTGGCAACGTCCTATCCTCACAGGGGGAAGCCCCCAACTACTTTCGGCGTTCAAGTGCTTAACTTCCGTGTTCGGCATGGGAACGGGTGTGAC
>NZ_JBEPSU010000010.1:0-65493 GCF_040549175.1 Exiguobacterium sp. PvP048
GTGGTTATGGCTACCGAAACCTCGAACGATTCTTTTTGAGATTGCGCCTCGAGCTTGGTGGTTAAAATAGCAACCACGTGTTATGGTGATGAGCCTTTATTTTTGAAAATATGGTTGACCTTTAAAAGATCTTTCTGTAGTGTAAAAATTAGTTTTACGACATAAGTTCAACCGGCAACAACACACATACGAATTTCATACCGCAACACTTATCCAGAGAGGTGGAGGGACTGGCCCTACGAAACCTCGGCAACAGACTCATTATGAGCACTGTGCCAATTCCATCAGACAATTGTCTGAGAGATGAGTCGAGTGGATTCTGCCATTGTGCGGATCCAGGTCTCTTCTTGTTTCTTAAGAAGAGACCTTTTTTGTATTTTAAAGGGGGAACAAGTGGTGATTACATTCAAAAATGTAAAAAAAATCTATGAAACAAAGGAACAATCGATTGCTGCGCTGAACGGGGTCGATCTCGAAATCCGAAAGGGAGAAATCTTCGGTGTCATCGGTTTCAGTGGAGCCGGAAAAAGTTCCTTATTACGATGCGTCAACCTGCTTGAACGGCCGACATCGGGCAGTGTGACGGTCGATGGACAAGATTTGACGACGCTCTCGGCGAAACAGTTACGGGAAGCCAAACAACACATCGGGATGATTTTTCAGCACTTCAATCTGCTGGATTCGAATACGGTTTTTTCGAACGTCGCAAAACCCCTTGTCTTAAAGGGCGTCAAAAAAGACGAGGTCCATCGGCGGGTCAATGAACTGCTGGATTTCGTCGACTTGGCGGATAAGGCCGATCATTATCCGGACCAGTTATCGGGCGGACAGAAACAACGGGTCGGGATTGCCCGGGCACTTGCCACCCAGCCGTCCGTCCTGTTGTGTGACGAAGCAACCTCGGCGCTTGATCCGCAGACGACACAACACATATTACGCCTGCTGAAACAAATCAATCAGGAATACGGCATCACGATCTTACTGATTACCCATGAGATGGGTGTCATCCGTGAAATTTGTGACCGGGTCGCCGTCATCGAAGCCGGCAAGTTGATTGAATCAGGTACCGTATTCGACGTCTTTTCGAACCCCCAGACGGCGACGGCAAAAAACTTCGTCCGTTCCGTCATGCAGGATGAGATTCCGGCGTCAGTTCAAAAAGTCATCGATCAACGGGATACCGGGCACCATATCTACAAAATCAACTTCCTCGGGGCAGGGACCGGACAACCGCTTTTATCGCAAGTCGCGAAACGGTTTGATGTCGACCTCAACATCCTGCACGGCAGCATTACGGAACTGCAAAACATTCCGTTTGGCAGTCTGCTTGTTGAACTGATCGGTGATGCGGCGGAAATCAAACGGGCACTGCATTACATCGATCAATCGGATGTCGTCGTCGAGGAGGTGCTCGCAGATGCTGGTTAACTATACAGATATTTGGACCGCTTTTTTGCAAACGATGACGATGGTCGGACTGTCGTTACTCTTTTCGACATTGATTGGTTTACCGCTCGGCATCCTGCTTGTCGTGACACGAAAAGGAGCATTGCTCGAACAAATCCCCTTCTTCAATGTCTTAAGCAGTATTGTCAACATCTTCCGGTCCGTTCCGTTCATTATTTTGCTCGTCGCGATCATTCCGTTGACCCGCTTGATTGTCGGATCGTCGATCGGGACGCAGGCAGCGATCGTTCCGCTCGTCTTTTATGCGGCACCGTACATCGCCCGCCTGATTGAAAGTTCATTGCTTGAAGTCGACACCGGTGTCTTGGAGGCAGCGGAAGCGATGGGGGCGACACCGTTGCAGACGATTTTCCGTTTCCTCTTGCCGGAAGCCCTCAGCTCGCTTGTCCTGAACCTGACGATTGCGACAATCGGCTTGATCGGGGCATCAGCAATGGCCGGGGCAATCGGCGGCGGGGGACTGGGTGACTTGGCGATCACGTACGGCTACCAACGGTTTGATACGACGGTCATGATCATCACGGTCGGGATTCTCGTCATTTTGGTTCAAGGGTTACAGACAACAGGCAACCTGTTGGCACGAAAAATTCGGAGACACTAAAAAAACATAGAACAGATAAGGGAGAGATGGATGATGAAAAAAGGATTAGCGATTGGTGCAGCATTGACGACGGTATTGTTTGCGGGATGTGCCGCTTCCGGAGAAGAAGATCAAAAGACGGTGAAACTTGGCGTCAGCGGTTCTGACACCCAAGTTTGGGAATACGTCGCGAAAAAAGCGAAGAAAGAAGGCATCACGATTGAGCTCGTTAAGTTCTCCGACTATGTTCAACCGAATCTCGCACTCGCGGAAGGAGAGATTGATGCGAACTCCTTCCAGACCGTCTCTTACTTTAACGCCTTCAAAAAAGAACATAAGTTAAAACTGTCGCCGATTGCGACTACGGTCATCGCGCCGATGGGAATTTATTCGGATAAGATCAAGGACGTCAAAGACATTCCGGTCGGTGGAAAGATTGCCGTTCCGAACGAAACGACGAACATGGGGCGGGCATTGCTGCTGTTGCAGGAAGCAGGCCTGATCAAGCTGCCGGACGACTTTGACGGCAACGGCTCCGTCGATAAAATCGTCGAGAATCCGAAAAAACTGAAGATTGTCCCGGTCGTCGCCGGTCAGACACCACGCGTCCTGCCGGATGTCTCGGCCTCGATCATCAATAACGGAATTGCCGTCGATGCCGGCTTTAATCCGATCAAGGACTCGATTCTCCATGAAAACGAGACGGCAAAACCGTACATCAACATTATCGCGACCCGGACGGAAGACAAAGACAAAAAGACGCTCAAGAAAATCGCCTCGCTGTACCAGCAGGACGATGTCGCTGCCTTCATCAAAAAAGAGTACAAAGGCAGCACGATTCCAACGTTCGTCCCACTTAGCGAGATTGGCGAATAACAAAAACCAAAAGGAGCGTGACCCAAATGACAATTCAGACGAGACGGCAAAACCTGACACAAACGATTGAACAGGATATTGAGCAAAAACGGGAGTCGTATCTTGAGACGAGCCATCGGATTCATGCGACACCGGAAATCGGCAATGAAGAATATTTTGCGTCGCGTCATCATGCGGAACGCCTGACAGCCGAAGGGTTTACAGTCGAACTTGGTGTGGCCGGACACGAGACAGCGTTTCTCGCCCGGAAGGTCTCGGATAAACCGGGAGCAACGATCGCTTTTCTAGCTGAATATGATGCCTTGCCGGGAATCGGTCACGCATGCGGACACAACATCATCGGCACGACAAGTGTCGCAGCAGCGATTGCCGTCAGTCAAGTTCTGGATGAAGTCGGCGGCAGTGTCGTCGTCCTCGGGACACCGGCGGAAGAAGGCGGACCAAACGGCAGTGCGAAAGGGAGTTTCGTCAAACACAATCTGCTGACGGGCATCGATGCGGCCTTAATGGTCCATCCGTCCGGACAGACCCGGATTACCGGTTCTTCGCTCGCCGTTGATCCGCTCGATTTTGCCTTTACCGGTAAACCGGCCCATGCGGCAGCTTCGCCGGAAGAAGGGATCAATGCCCTGGATGCCGTCATTCAGTTGTTTAACGGAATCAATGCGTTACGGCAACAGTTGCCGAGTGACATCCGGATTCACGGAATCATTACCGATGGTGGAGATGCGCCGAACATCATTCCGGAGTATGCCAAAGCCCGTTTCTTCATCCGGGCGACGACACGCGAACGGCTGAATGCGGTGACGGCAAAAGTCAAAGCCGTTGCCGAAGGGGCAGCCCTTGCGACCGGAGCGACGCTTGAGATCATCGCCTTCCAAAACGAAGTCGATAACCTGTTGTTCAACCGGACGTTTGACGAGATTTTCCGGGAAGAAGCGACGGCGCTTGGGGAAGACGTCAAGACCGATGAACGGCAGGGTCTCGGTTCGACCGACGCCGGCAACATCAGCCAGGTCCTGCCGACGATCCATCCGTACATCAAGATTGGAGCAGACGACTTAGTTGCCCATACGGAAAGTTTCCGGGAGGCGGCGAAATCGGAACAAGGCGACGAAGCCTTGATCACGGGAGCGAAAATCCTGGCCCGGACGGCGTTCCGTCTGCTGACGGATGACTCGTTACTCGGGACGGTCAAACAGGAGTTCCACGACCGGAAAAACGGTTACTTGACGTAACAGCGAAAGACAGAAGTATGTGTTGGTCCGACCGGATGTCATCAAGACGACCGGGCGGGCCAAACCATACTTTTTTTGTTGAACCGGAAAAAAGAAAACAAATTCTCTTTTGTATTTTAAAATAACCTGTGCTAGTCTTGACCTGTACAACTGAATAACCAGTTCTTCGGGGTAGGGTGAAAATCCCAACCGGCGGTAATGCGATGATTTTCGAATCGACGAGCCCGCGACCCACAATGTACGCATTGTGGCTGACTTGGTGTGATTCCAGGGCCGACGGTAAAGTCCGGATGGGAGAAGAACGAAAAAATGTGCTTGAAACCATTTTCTGAAAAAATCTGTTCGGGAAAAGGTCTATTTCTGTATGCTTTTGAACAGAAAACAAGACGTTTCTTTCGTGATCCTTCAATCATGACGCCCTGCAAATGCAGCGGCGTCTTTTCTTTTGAAAGGAGCGGAAATATGAATAATCGAATGCACCAGGCGATGCAGTTGGCACGGATGCTGGACGGACAAACGAGTCCAAATCCGAGTGTCGGTTGTGTCATTACGAAACATGGAAAAGTGATCGGCTTCGGTGCCCACCGGTTTGCGGGTGGTCCGCATGCGGAAGTCGAAGCATTAAACATGGCAGGAGAAGCGGCGCGTGGTGCGGATCTCTATGTCACACTCGAACCGTGTAACCATCATGGAAAGACACCGCCCTGTACGGAGGCGATTTTAGCCGCCGGCATCAAGCGGGTGTTCGTCGCAACGGAAGATCGGCATGCAATCGTCGCCGGACAAGGTATTACGCGTCTGCGTGAAGCCGGACTGACGGTCGAAACCGGATTACTCGAAGACGAAGCGGTTCGATTTTATACACCGTTTTGGCAAAGTCTCGAGCGGAAACGACCGGTCGTCACCGTCAAAGTCGCCCAAAGTTTAAACGGTGTCGTCACGACAGGTGAGCAACGCCTGATTACATCAGATGCAGCCCGGGTGGCAGGACGTGAGCTGCGGGCAACACATGACGCCATCTTAGTCGGGAGTGAGACGATTTTAATCGATGATCCCGCATTGACGTTACGCACGGAAGCCGGACCTGAACCGATTCGGGTCGTCGTCGACCGTCGTGGACGTTTGACGGAAAGCGCCCAAGTCTTTCGGGACGGTTTGAATCCGACATACTGGCTGACGGAACAACCGCGTGTCTCAATTCAATCGAACGTCACGGTTCTCGTCGGCACGTATACGACACCGAATCAGATTTTAGACATATTGTACGACCAGGGGATCCGCAGTTTGTTGATTGAAGGCGGACCAACGATTCAGTCGTCATTTTTAGAAGCAGACCTTGTCGATCGTCTTGAAATCTATCAAGCCCCGTCCGTCTTACAAGGGACGACCGGATTGACAAGCACAATCGAGATTGAAGACCGGTTCGATTTAACCGACGTCGCGCAAATCGGACAGGATGTCCATCTGCGTTATACGCGGAAAGGAGACGGCTTATGTTCACGGGATTGATTGAAGAAGTCGGGACGATTAAACGAAAAGTTCCGCGCCCGAACGGTTTAGCGCTCGAAATCGAGGCGCGGCATGTTCTTGAAGAAACGAAGATCGGCGACAGCATCGCCGTCGACGGGATTTGTTTAACGGTCACGGCGATGACGGCGACCGGGTTCACGGCGGACGCCGTTCACGAAACGATTCGGGCAACGTCCCTTCAGACGTTGCGGGTCGGCACACCGGTTCAGCTCGAACGGGCGATGCCGGCGAACGGACGGTTTGGCGGTCATTTCGTCAGCGGACACATTGACGGAACAGCCCGGTTCTTAAGCCGTCGACCGGACGGTGAAGCGATGGAATACCGGTTCGAGACCGGGGAGTGGAGTAAATACTGTATTCCGAAAGGCTCGATTGCGATCAACGGAACGAGCTTGACGGTCCAACACGTGGAACCGAACAGTTTAATCATCTCATTGATTCCGCACTCCCGACAGTTGACGACGTTCGACCGGTTGCAAAGCGGGGCACTCGTCAATATCGAGTGTGATTTGATGGCAAAACATTTGTATCACTTTACACAGCAGGAACAAAAAACGGATTGGTCGGCATTTTTAGGAGGCGGAGCAGGATGAACGGATTTGATCTCGTAGAAGAAGCGATTGAAGAATTAAAACACGGACGTCCGATCATCGTCTGTGATGATGAAAACCGGGAAAATGAGGGAGACCTGATTCTCCTCGCGGAACATGCGACACCCGAACAAATCAACTTCATGATCACGTACGGGAAAGGACTCGTCTGTGTTCCGGTCAGCCCGCAACTTGCAGAACGCCTTGAGCTGAATCCGATGACAGATCACAATACCGATCCGCACGGGACGGCGTTTACGATCAGCATCGATCATGAAGAAGCGAAGACCGGCATCAGTGCCGCGGAACGTGCGTTGACGATTCAACGGATGCTGACGGATGAGGCGAAACAATTTAAGCGTCCCGGTCATATTTTCCCCTTGATTGCGAAAGAGGGCGGTGTCCGGGAACGGCGTGGACATACGGAGGCCGGTGTGGATTTGGCACGGCTTGCCGGAAGTGCTGAAGCAGCTGTCATTTGTGAAATCATCTTAGAGGACGGGACGATGGCGCGCGTGGATGATTTGCTGACCTATAAAGAAGTCCATGGGCTGAAGATGATTACAATCGATGCCCTCGTCACGTATCTCGAACGCCCCGTCCGGCGCGAAGCGGACGTCCTGCTTCCGGCCGCGCACGGCGCGTTTCGGATACTCGGCTATACGACGCCTGATCAAAAAGAACACGTGACCGTCCTGTCGGGAGAGCCGGAAGACGGAATGCTCGTCCGGCTGCATTCGGAATGTCTGACGGGAGACGTCTTCGGATCAAAACGCTGTGATTGCGGTCCGCAACTTGACGCAGCACTGGCACGCATCGGACATGAAGGCGGAGCGGTACTCTACCTGCGCCAGGAAGGGCGCGGTATCGGCTTGATGGCGAAACTGAAAGCCTATGAGTTGCAGGAGCAGGGACTCGATACGGTCGAAGCGAATCACGCGCTCGGGTATGCGACTGATTTACGGGATTACAAAGTCGCAGCCGCGATGTTACACGATTTAGGTGTCACGAAAATTCGGCTGATGACGAATAATCCGGAAAAACAACAGGCACTCGAACAAAACGGTATTACGGTGCTCGAGCGGATTCCGCTTGAGATTGACCCGGTACCGGAAAACAAGCAGTATCTGCAAACCAAACAAACGAAACTCGGGCATCTGCTCGATATCCAAGGAGGACAATAACATGGTATTCGAAGGATTTTTAACAGGTGAAGGACTACGCGTCGCAATCGTCGCAGCACGATTCAATGAATTGATCACATCGAAACTGGTCGGTGGAGCAAACGATGCATTCCGTCGTCACGGAGTCGCTGCGGATGCTGTCGATACAGCATGGGTTCCGGGAGCGTTCGAGATTCCGCTCGTCGCGGAAAAGCTTGCGAAAAGCGGAAAGTATGACGCTGTCATCACACTCGGTGCCGTCATTCGCGGTGCGACATCACACTACGATTATGTCTGCAACGAAGTCGCGAAAGGTGTCGCCGGCGCGTCACGTGAAACAGGGGTGCCGATTATCTTCGGTGTCCTGACGACTGACTCAATTGAACAGGCCGTCGAACGGGCGGGAACGAAAGCGGGGAACAAAGGATACGAAGCAGCGGTCTCAGCAATCGAGATGGCGAACCTGTTACGGACTATTTAATGAAATAACTGAGTCTTGAGACCTGTTTCCGAATGGAACAGGTCTCTTTTTTTATTCTGGCAGGACTTTACGAACTCCATCCCTAATGATAAGGGAAAGACTCTTTACAGAAGGGTGGAAAGGAAGATGGTGCGTTCAAAAAAAGCTTATTATCTGCCTGTTGTCGTCTGCTTTATTACAATTTACTATCTTTGGCTGATTATTTTTGCAAACCAGCCAGAGTTGTCAGCTTGGGGCAGTAACTTGTTTTCCATACTCGGTTGCGCGTTTGCGACATGTTTGTTGGTTCAGGCGCAACGAGAACCGGACCAACAAGAAGGACATTTTTTTCTCTACCTTGCATACGGAACAGGAAGTTATCTGATTGCCGAATTGATGTGGGGGACGTATGAGAATATTCTTCAAGTCGAAGTTCCCTTTCCCGGTATCTCGGATCTTTTTTACGTGTTGCAATCTGTCTTCTTTTTAGTGGCCTTTCTACACGCAATCCAACGCCATGTCACAAAAGCTCGTTTAGTCAGCTTTATATTTGATATCGCCATCGTTATGACGGTCGCTGTTACCTACAGTTGGTTTTTCTTAATCCGTCCGCTGTTTGACGAACCGTTCACCTCGAAAGCGGAATTCGTCCTGGCCTTTGCTTACCCGATGTGCGATATCGTTCTGTTATTTTGTATGATCAGTATCTATTATTTATTTGAGAAACACGAGTGGCAAAAACGACGACGTATGTTTCAGTGTTTGTTCATCGGATTGTTGTTACAGGTCGGCGCAGATACATCGTTTGTCTATGTGACGACCGTCAGCGGTGAGGATGTCATCCGGTTGATTGATCCATTGTTTGTCATTGGTTTACTGACGATTAGTATATCTGGTCATTTGGATAATCCCGTACAAAAAAGGCAACAGAAAGAAACAACGCGACGAAGACGTGCACCGATCGGGAAAATGTTTTTACCATATCTGTTAGTCATATTTTTATTTTCAACGATGACCTTTTATGCACGCCAAAATGAAGCAATGAATGGCTTAATGATAGGTTGCGCTATCACGATTCTCCTGATTTTAGTCCGCCAGATTCTAATGATTTTGAGTCACCAAGAATTAATTGAAGAAATTCATCATAAAGCGGACGAGTTAGAAGTGAGTGAGGAACGGTATAAGTCTTTGTTTACTTACCATCCGGATGCCATCTATTCACTTGACTTGAAGGGACGTATTGAAAGCGCGAATCCTTCGTTCGAAAAATTGACGGAGCAGGATGCGGAGGAATTGATTGGCAAAACGTATCGGCAGTTCACGACATGGCAACAGACATCGACAGACAAGGCGACAGCACAGCAATTTGAAACTGTTTTCCAAAAATCTGGCGGTCCAGATGTTTTGCTGAATGTAACCAACATTCCGATTCGCGTCCGGGATCGATTCGTCGGGATGTACGGGATTGGGCAGGATATCACGACCATCCGGGAAAATGAATTAAAAATCCGCCGGCTTGCTTATTACGATCATTTGACCGGGGTCATCAATCGGACCTACTTTGAAGAAGTGTTGCACCATTTAGTCGAAGAAGAGCGGAAGGAAGAAACCATCATTCTCTGTTTTATTGATCTCGACGACTTTAAACTCGTCAATGATTCGTTCGGTCACCATGTCGGCGATCAGTTGTTGATTCAAGTGGCAGAGCGCCTGCAAGAAGCCGTCAATCCGGACGATATCGTCGCCCGTCAAGGCGGAGATGAGTTTACAGTCATCTTGCGGGATGTTACGTCGGATGAGCAGGGCAGAAGCCGAACGGCCCGTCTGCTCGATGACTTAAAACGAACGTATGCGATTGAAGGAATCGAATTGATTTCCAATCCGAGTATCGGAGCCGTCATATGTCAGCGTACAGCGGGAAAACACGTCGTGACGTTGCTGAAGCAGGCCGATCTTGCGATGTATCAGGCGAAATCGGGTGGCGGTAAATCCATCATCTTCTTTGAAGATATTGCCGAAAAAGCGTCCTACCGCTTGCGACTCGAATCGGAGCTGCCGATTGCCATCGAAACCAATCAATTGATTTTACATTATCAGCCGCAAGTCGATACGGTCACGTATAAGATGGTCGGTGTCGAAGGACTGATCCGTTGGAATCATCCGGAACTCGGAATGATTGCACCAAACGATTTCATTCCGATGGTGGAAGAAGTCGGCATGATTATCCGGCTTGGTGAATGGGTGTTACGCGAAGGGTTTTTACAGGCAAAACGGTGGGAAGATGAAGGAGTCACATTGAAGGTTGGACTGAATGTCTCGATGCAACAGTTTCATCATCCGACGTTCGTCCTGACTTTGATTCGTTTAGTAGAGGAAACAAGTGTTGATCCGACGCGTATCGATCTTGAAATCACGGAAGTCTCAGCTGTCGAAGATATCGAAGAAACCGTCGTGACGATGAATCGCTTAAAAGAACTCGGCTTTACGATTTCGATTGATGACTTCGGAACCGGCTACTCTTCCTTATCCCGTTTAGCGGACTTCCCGATTGATACATTGAAGATTCCCCGCGAGTTCGTCGAAAAAATCCAACCGACGACGACCGGCTACTCGATGATTTCATCCATCATCCATTTAGCGAAGTCACTCGATCTTGAGGTCATCGCGGAAGGTGTCGAGACGCTCGAGCAGGTCAACGTTCTAAATTGGTTGGAATGCTCGCGGATGCAAGGTTATTACTTTGGTCGCCCGATGCCCGCAGAACAAATTCCGGCTCTTTACTAAAAAAGAAGACGATCCTTTCCAGCAAAACAGGAAGGAATCGTCTTTTGGTCTTTTAGCATTATAAGCGCAAAGAAAGGGACGAACCTTTTCCAAGCACATCACGTTTCGCACTGAGGACATCACTCGTCAACAACTCGACTGATGTGAGCGGTTGTTCGATAATGAAACCGAAGTTTCCGCTTCGTGTCTCGCCGGGGGCATATGTCGCAGCGAGCGACTCGAGGTAGACATCGTCTTGCAGTGTCTTCTCGGTTTTTGCATCGAGCCTGAAGTGAGCGACGGGGTTAAACGTGACCGGCTCATCGCCTCTGTTCGTGATCGTCACACGTGTCTTGACGAGGTCAAACGATTCCTCATGCGTAAACCCGTGGAAGAAATCAATCATCCCGTAACTCGGCCGGGCATGGAACACTTTCACTTCTTCGACTTTCATCGTGATCGGTCCGATCGTTCGTGTCACGTCGGGACGGACAAACTGTTTTAACGTCAATTCGCCTTTGTCGTCGGTAACCGATGCGTCGACTTTTGTCAGTTTCCGGTCATCTGGTAATTGCGGGTTCGGGACATATGCGGCAGACTTTTCGATCGATACCGGTGTCTCCTGTTTCGGGGCCGACTTTTCTGATGACTTCTCTTGGACGGTGTCTGGCGTAGTGCCGCAACCCGAAAGAATCGTCCCGAGCATCAAGGCAGCAAGTATCTGTTTCATGGAAAGTCTCCTTATTTCTTCGACTTCAGTAAATCGAAGATGATTTTGGCATGATCCGTATTATCGACTTGTCCGGCAAACCGTTCCTTCGCTGGACCAAACGCATAGACGGGAACGTCTTCACCCGTATGTCCGCCTGTCGTCCAGCCGGTGTGCGACCGTTCATTGAAGATGGCTTCGATCGCATTGTCGACATCAAGCAGTTTCTTCGATTCCGCAGCACGTGTAACGGACTCGATTTCATCTTCCGTCAGGGTGAGTTTCTTCTGGTCGATATATGTCGTCAACGTTTTTTTGACATCGGCACCTTCGATGATTTTTGCTGCCATGAAGTCTGGTGTCTTTTTCGCCGCCTTGATCGGCTCGGCGAACCAGTTATAGATACCATCCGCTCCAATCGAGTAACCGCCGGTCGAATGGTCGGCTGTCGCCACGACAAGCGTGTGCTTGTCTTTTTTGGCAAAGGCGATTGCCGCTTTGAAGGCACGTTCGAAGTCTTCCATCTCGCTCATGGCACCGACGATGTCATTGTCATGACCGGCCCAGTCGATTTGACTTCCTTCAACCATCAGGAAGAAGCCTTTTTTGTTTGAATCAAGTCGTTTGATGGCGGAATTCGTCATCTGTTCGAGTGACGGAACGGATGATTCCCGGTCGATGCGTTTCGGCAGACCACCGTCCGCAAACAGACCGAGGACCTGTTTGTTTTTATCCGCCTGCATTTGATCCAGATTCGTGACGTAGCTGTAACCGTCTTTCTTAAACGCTTTCGTCAAATCGGTATCCGGACGGACGAAGTTTGATTTCCCGCCTCCGAGCAGGACGTCGATCTTATGTTTGCCGTTGACCCGCTCCTTGAAGTAATCGTCCGCAATCGCATTCATGTTTTTCCGGTTCTCATCGTGCGCGCCGAATGAAGCCGGTGTCGCGTGTGTAATTTCGGATGTCGCAACAAGTCCCGTCGATTTTCCGCGTTCTTTCGCTGCTTCAAGGACCGTCTTGACCTCTGATTTATCATTGTCGACGGCAATCGCGGCATTATATGTTTTGACACCGGACGACATCGCCGTCGCGGCGGATGCGGAATCCGTGATGTTTTGCTCCGGGTCTTCCGGATAGGTCATCTGTTGTCCGACGAGATATTGATCAAATGCCGTTTTTTCCGCGACCGGCGTCGAAGGATCATTTTTTAAGTACCGGTGGGCTGACGTATACGAGACACCCATCCCGTCCCCAATCAGGAAGATGACATTCCGGATTTCCGGTGATTTTGCATGTTTCGTCTTAGCCTCAGCGTCGTTCATCGAGACCATCGTACTTAAGGAAAGGGTCGACAAGGCAAGAATGGGAATGATTCGTTTTAACTTCATGGATTGTTCCTCCTTCAGGAAAATAAATAAATAGTTTAGTATCGGATCAGATCTACAGGACTAACTTTAGCGGTAGAGTGTAAAACGAACATTTGAGGGATGTAAAGTTTTGTTAAGAATCAAACAGAAAACTTTACGTCGGACAGGAAGGTCGATGAGTAAAAAACAGTCAGAACGGTAATAAGATAAGAAATGGTTTTGAAACATTTTTCAGTGACAGCTCGTAAAGAAAGATAATCAATTTCAAGGAGGAATGACGATGAAGAAGACAAGGTGGATGACGGTCGGTCTCCTCACGGCAACGATTGGACTGGCAGGGTGTAATAACGAGACCATAGAAGATGGTCAAGGGGAGAACGGTTCCAAACAGCTTTCGAATACGGAGTTGCTGAAAAAAGCGTCAAGCGCACAAGAAAACATCAAGTCGTTTCATATGGACAGTGACATGATGTCGGAAGTTGGCGGTATGCCGATCAGTCAAAAGATTTCGGCAGACATCATCCAAAAGCCGATGACGATGTATCAAAAGATGACAATGAAAAATGCGGAAGACGGGACCGATGTCGAAACGGAACTGTATCTCGTGGATGATAAAATGTATATGTCGCAATCCGGACAATGGTTGGTACAAGATACATCGGAACTAGGGGATATGTTAGAAAACATGGAGTCGTCGGCATCGACAGAACAAAGTCTGAAGTTACTCAAAAAATATAAAGACAATTGGACGATGAAAAAAGAAGGTGATGTCTATCAAATCGATGTCGATTTGAAAGGCGATCAACTGAAAGCCTTCATGAAGGATTCTCTTGAACAATCCGGACAGCTTGCCCAAATGAAAGAGGTCATGGATCAAGTGGATTATAAAAAGATGGAGTACTCGATGACGTATGATGCAAAAACCTACTATCCAAAGACACTTGATATGGAAATGGCGTTTGAGATTGAAGAAGGAACGGAATTTACGATGAAAAACGAATCCGTATTCTCGAAATTCAATGAGATTAAATCGATTGAGTTGCCGGCGGAAGCAAAAGACGCACAGGAGTTGCCGAGCAGCAAGCAATAAGAAGAAACTGATTGACCTGAAAAGGGACTGACTCAAAATTCAGTCTCTCCAAAGATAAGGGTGGCAGATTATAATTCTGCCACCCTTATCCCGTTTAAAGAGGAATCACTCGTTTCACGCTGGCAGAGACAAACAAGACCCGGTTTCCTGCCTGGATCAGGAAGGGAAACTGGCTTGTGTCTCGCCTGAGGAAAGGGCGTGAAAGGACGAGAGATTCCTTTTTGAGTCAGCCCCTTTTAGTGAGCAGTAAAAAGAATACAACAATATAAGCTAGGCAATCGTCTGCACAGAAAATTAACCATTGACAATAATCTGTAAATTCTGAAAAGATAGAAAAGTACATATCGAATTGAAGGAGGGGAAACAGAATGGGGACAGCGTTCAGTGAGTGGATTGGTACGGTATCGGATTTTGTCTGGGGACCGCCGTTGCTTATCTTTTTGGTCGGTACAGGGATTTACTTGACGATACGACTTGGATTCATTCAAATTACCAAGCTTCCGTATGCCTTAAAACTGGCATTCACGAAACATCAGGACGACACGTCGGAAGGGGATATCAGTCATTTTCAGGCATTGATGACAGCTCTTGCGGCAACGGTCGGTACAGGGAATATCGTTGGGGTTGCAACAGCCGTCGTCCTCGGGGGACCGGGCGCGATCGTCTGGATGTGGTTATCCGGATTATTCGGGATGGCGACAAAGTATGCCGAGGCGATTCTCGCCGTCAAGTACCGTGTTGTCGATGAGAAAGGACAGATGGCCGGGGGGCCGATGTACTATCTCGAACGGGGATTAAGACAGAAATGGCTCGGCGTGTTATTTGCCGCGTTTGCTTCGCTTGCCGCCTTCGGGATCGGTAACGGTGTTCAGACGAACTCTGTTGCACTGGCGATGAAATCGACGTTCGACGTGCCGTTGTATGTAACGGGGATTGTCCTGATGGTGGCGACGGGGGTCGTCATTATTGGTGGAGTTAAGTCGATTGGGAAAGTCGTCAGTTATTTTGTCCCGTTCATGATTTTCTTCTATGTCGGAAGCGGTCTCTTGATCATGGTCATGAACTTTGATTTGATTCCGGGTGCACTCGCGACGATCTTCAGCAGTACGTTCTCGAATGAAGCCATCACCGGTGGTGCCATTGGTGCTGCGATTCGTTACGGGGTCGCCCGTGGGGTTTTCTCGAATGAAGCGGGTCTCGGTTCTGCACCGATTGCAGCTGCCGCTGCAAAAACGGATTTCCCGGGACGTCAGGCACTCGTCTCCATGACGCAGGTGTTTCTCGATACGCTTGTTGTCTGTTCAATGACCGGCTTGACGCTTGTCATGGGTGGTCAACTCGATAAAAAGCTGGAAGGGGTCGAATTGACGACAGCCAGCTTTGAAGTGTTCCTTGGACCGGCCGGAAAGTATATCGTGACGATTGGTCTTGTCATGTTCGCTTTCTCGACCGTTCTCGGATGGTCCTATTACGGTGAAAAATCCATCTATTATCTGTTTGGTCAAAAGTCGATTTTACCGTACCGGATTCTGTTTGTTCTCGTCGCGGGACTTGGGGCGATGACGACGAACTTGAATATGGTCTGGGCGATTTCCGACGTCTTCAACGGACTGATGGCCATTCCGAACTTGATCGGTTTGATTGGTCTGTCCGGTGTCGTCATTGCGGAAACCCGACTGTTCCGCGAACAGCTGAAACGGGAAGAGGCCGAACGACGAATTTCATAGAATTTCTGACGGTGCACAAAACCCCGCATTCTCATATGGAGAGTGCGGGGTTTGTTTGATTAAGTCGTTTGATACAGCATGAGGGATTCGTACGGGCGTAATGTGACTTGCCCTGACGCCTCTAAGACATCCGGATAATTCTGAATCAGAACCTGATGATCCAGCCACTCGTCCGGTAACGTGAACGAAGCTGCCGTACCGTAAAAGTTCGACAGGACGAGAAGTTGTTCGTCGTCGGTCGCCCGTTCGTACGCCCAAAGCGAGAGATCGTCCGGTGTCAGAAGCTGGTAACTTCCGTTCGTCAAGACGTCATACTGTTTGCGCAGGTGAATCAGCTGCTTGTAATGATAGAAGACCGAGTCCGGGTCGGCGAGAGCCGCTTCGACATTGATCGAGGTATGGTTTTCAGGAACCGGAATCCACGGTGTCGCTGTCGAGAAACCGGCGTGCGGTGAAGCGTCCCACTGCATCGGTGTCCGGGCATTATCGCGGGATTTCTGACGGATGGCTGCCAAAATGTCTGCTTCCGTCTCCCTAAGCGCCGCTTTTTCGGTATACGCGTTCAGTGTCTCGACATCCCGGTAATCGGTCAGATCCGTGAAGTCCGGATTCGGTGTACCGATTTCCTCGCCCTGATAGATGTACGGTGTTCCTTGCAAACCGTGCAACGTCGTCGCGAGCATCTTCGCACTTTCGACCCGGTAAACCGTGTCGTCCCCAAACCGGCTGACGACACGGGGCTGATCATGATTACACCAGAAAATCGCATTCCAGGCATTTCCCTGCATTCCGACCTGCCAGTCGGAGATAATCCGTTTCAGCTCGAGGAAATCGAACGGGGCTGCCGTCCATTTCTCTCCGTTCGGATAATCAACTTTCAAGTGGTGGAAGTTGAAGGTCATTTTCAGTTCCTGCTCGTTCAGATTCGAGTAACGAAGGCAATGATCGAGTGTCGTTGACGACATCTCACCGACCGTCATCAAGTCATGACCGGCAAAGACACGTTGGTTCATCTCCTGCAGGTAGTCATGGACACATGGACCGTCCGTATAGTATTTCCGGCCGTCACCGGTCGGGTCATCTGCAAAACTGTCATCTTTTGAAATCAGATTGATGACGTCGAGCCGGAAGCCGCGGACGCCTTTATCGCGCCAAAAGCCCATCATCTGATAGACGGCTTCCCGGAGCGCCGGGTTTTCCCAGTTGAGATCGGCTTGCGTCTCGTCGAACAGATGCAGGTAATACTTACCGGCGACGTCGTCGAACGACCAGGCCGGTCCACCGAATTTTGACACCCAATCCGTTGGTTCGTCCCGCCAAATGAAGTAATCGTGGTAGGGGCTGTCGGGATTTCGTCCTTGCTGGAACCACATATGATCGGTCGAACAATGATTGACGACGATATCCATCATGACGGATAACTGGCGTTTGTTTGCTTCCGCAATCAATTGATCGAAGTCTGCCATCGTACCGTAAGACGGGTCAATCGCGTAATAGTCACTGACATCATAGCCGTTGTCGCGTTGCGGGGACGCATAGACCGGCGTCAGCCACAGGTAATCGACGCCGAGCTCCGTCAGATAATCGAGTTTCGCTGTCACACCACTCAGGGTACCGGTCGCTTTGCCTTCCGGACTGTAAAAACTTTTCGGATAGATTTGGTAGACGGCGGATTTACGCCAGTCGGTTGTCGTAAGAGTCATATCAGGTCACACCTTTCTAAAACTTATGCTGCCTCTTTAAGTGCCGCTTTGCGGGCACGTTTCGTCGAGACGTAATGGAACAGGAACGTACAGACGATCGGAACGATGATCGCGATGACCATCCCGATGATGAAGGACAGAATCGATCCGGGAACGATCGAGATGAAGGCCGGAAGACCGCCGACACCGATTGCCGGTGCGAGTACTCCGCTGACAGCGATGAAGGAAGATGCAATCGCGGATCCGACCAGTGCCGCATAAAACGGATACTTGAACCGGAGATTGACCCCGAACATGGCGGGTTCGGTGATTCCGAAGTAAGCCGAGATGGCGGAAGTCGATGCCATGTTTTTATCATTGACGTTTTTCGCGAGGAACAGCATCGCAAGTGTCGCCGATCCTTGAGCGATGTTCGAGATGGCAATCATCGGCCAGATGAACGTCGTCCCGCTTTGACCGATCAGTTGCAGATCGACGGCGATGAACATGTGGTGCATTCCCGTGATGACGAGCGGGGCATAAAGGGCACCAAACAGCAACGCACCAAGGAGTGGAACGGCTTCAAACGTATTGACGACGCCGATTGTAATCCAGTCTCCGATTTGACGCGTGACCGGTCCGATGACGGCAAGGGCCAGGAAGCCGGTTAATGTGATGGTCGTGATCGGGACGACGAGCAGCTGAATCGCATTCGGAACACGGTTTTTGAGCCAACGTTCGATTGTACTTAAGACGTAAGCGGCAGCGAGGACCGGTAAAATCTGTCCTTGATAACCGACTTTTTCGATTTCAAATAAGCCGAGGATATTGAATGTCGGAATATCCCCTTTTAGTGCACTTTGACCGTAATTCCAAGCGTTCAGGAGATCCGGGTGCACGAGCATCAGTCCCATGACAATCCCGAGGATTTCACTGCCGCCAAAGCGTTTCGTGGCGGACCAGCCGACCAGTGCCGGCAGGAAGACGAACGCCGTGTTCGCCATCATGTTGATTAAATCCCATAAACCCTGCAGGTTCGGATACCGTTCGATCATCGTCTTGCCGCCAAACTCAATGCCGAACAGATTGTTAATTCCCATTAACAGTCCGGCGACGATGATGGCCGGGATGATCGGCATGAAGACATCGGAAAAGACTTTGATCAGTTTTTGGAACGGATTCATTTTCGAGGCACCGGACGATTTGACGTCAGCGATTGTCGTCGCCTGTAAACCGGTTAATTGAATGAACTCGGCGTAGACACGGTCAACGTCGCCGGCACCGATGACAATCTGATAGACACCCGCATTCAGGAAAGCGCCTTTGACGAGCGGGACTTCAAGTAACGCTTCTTGTTCGACCAAACTTTGATCTTTTAATGTCAAGCGGAGGCGGGTGACACAGTGGGCTGCCTGCTCGACGTTATCTTTGCCACCGATTCGTTCGATGATTTGTTCTGCAATTTGCCGATAGTTGGGTTTCATCTCACATTCTCCTTTGGGATTGAACTGAAGACTCATTTTGAAATGAAAACGTTTTCTTATATGCGCACATTCATCTTAACTTATCTATATAAGTTAAGTCAACAACTTATATAGATAAGTTTGAAACCGCTTTGATCAATAAAAAAGGGGCTGACTCAAAAGTCAGTCCCTACAAAGAAAAGGATGGCAGATTCTAATTCTGCCGCCCTTTTCTCGTTTAAACAGGAATCACTGTTTCACGCAACTCCTACAGGAAAGAGCGTGAAAAGACGAGAGATTCCTTTTTGAGTCAGTCTTGTTTTTCAGGAAGATTGCAGCGCTTCGAAGACGAGATGGGACTGCTTCACATCCAAGTACTGACATTCATATTCGATCTGACCGTTATCCAGTTCGATCGCCTGAAGCGGTCGGACCGGAATCGGCTGTTGCTTCAAAATCAAAACGAGTTCAATCCCTTCATGAACAGGCAGATGTAGCGGGGAATAGAAGGAGACACTATGCATGGTCCCTTTGGAGACTGCGATATTTGTTCGACCGACGTGGATATCCTGTCCGTTCAACCGTTGAATCGTAATCGAAGCATCGATTGTCCGGGTGCTGATCGGAGAAGTCATCGCTTCCGTCGCTGCAATTTGCCGCCTACGCATCGCCTGTTCGAAATCTGCTTTTGGCAGGGGTTTACTGAACAGGTAGCCTTGAATAGTTGTACATTCGAGTCCCCGTAGGAAGTGAAGTTGTCCCATCGTCTCGACGCCTTCTGCGACGACATCCATTCCGAATTCCTTGGCCATGAAGAGGACACTCCGGACGACGGATTGCGTTTTTTTATCTTGGACCAACGTCGTCGCGAACTGCCGGTCAATCTTAATCGTGTCGATTGGATACTGTTGCAGGTAAGAAATCGACGAGTATCCTTTTCCGAAGTCATCGAGGGCGATCTTGATCCCCATTTGGCTGAGCATCTGAAGCGACTGTTGAATTTTACTGTTATCAAACAGGACATCGGTCTCGAGAATCTCGATTTCAAGCATGCTTGGGGAAACACCGAAGCGTTGGAGTGTCTCCTGGCAGGTCTCGGCAAAGTTTCCGTGAATCAGACGTTTGGGAGAAACATTGATCGAGACCGGAACGATCGGTAAGTCGGCAAGAATCCATTGGTTGATGTTCCGGCATGTTTCTTCGAGCACCCAGTCGGCGATCAGGATATGCATCTCGCTTTCCTCGGACAACGGGATGAAATCGTTTGGCGGAATCCGGCCCCAGTCCGGATGTTGCCAGCGGATCAATGCCTCGGCTCCGACGATCGTTCCGGACCAGGCGTTAACCTTCGGCTGGTACTCGAGGAACAGTTCATTCCGGCGGATAGCTGTCCGGATACTTTTTTGAAGCTGATGACGCCGGTAAGTCTCGATATTGAACGTCGAGGAATAGACGCTGTATTCATTCACACGGGCCCGACCGAGAGCGATGCTCGCTGTTTTGACAAGGTCTTCCGCCGAATCCGCATCTTCCGGAAAACGGCTCACACCGATGCCGATTGACGGGTACCATTCATAGGAATCGATGACGATCTTTTGTTTGGACAGTTCAATCAATTGTTCACAAATCTTGTTGATCGAACATTCTTCGACGACGTTCGGGAACAGGACGATGTATTCGTCTCCGTAGAGGTGACCAAAGTAAGAAGCAGTCGGCAGGTGGTGTAACAATTGTGTTGCTGTTTTTGACAACCACTTATCCCCAATCGGATAACCGAAATCATGATTGATGTCCTGTAAGGCATTGTAACTGACCGTCAAGACGCTGAACGTGGGATAAGTAGCAATCCATTGGTTCATTTGTTCAAGAACCAGTGTCCGGTTCGGCAGTCCCGTCACCCGGTCATGCATCGCCAGTTGAAAAATTTTCTCTTCCTGTTGTTTTAACTGTGTGATGTCCTGAATGACACTTTGGAAAGCGGAGACGACACCGTCTGCGCCACGGATCGGTGTCCGGTTTTCTAAAATCCAATGAATCATCTCATCGTGACGGATCCGATAGGAGACTTCGGACTCATGATTGGCGAGAACCCGGTGATAACTCGCTTCGACTTTTGATCGATCTTCGGGAAGAATCAAATCCTCGATCCAGAGCCCATCGACCTGTTGGTGCCGGTGCAACAATCCTTCAAAGATATTTTCAAATCCCCGTGTGTGAAAATCAATCTTTTTTTGATCAATATCGTACCGGTAAATCGCACTCGTCGACACTTGTTGGAACGTTAAAAACTTTTCTTTTTCATCATGAAGTTGTTTATCCAATGATTTGTGTTCCGAAAGATTGTAGATAACACAAGCGAGCTCTGCCTGTTGTTGCCGGTCATCTTGCCGGAACGCACATCGGCAGAAGATATCCTGATAACCATGCTGTGGATGAAGGACACGTGTTTCGATGTCGAGTGAAGGCAAACAGCGGTTTGTTTTCAACAAATCCAGATACTCACGAAACTCCTGTTGGTCAGCAGGATGAATCCGTTGTAAAAACTCTTGTTTAGACAAATGTTTGAGCTGTTCGGGCCGAACTCCGAATAATTCCGCGAACGAGTCGGAGGAGCGCAATAAGTTACCGTGCTCATTGAATGCGGCCAGGGCGATTCCCGGAAGTGTTTCGACCAATTGCTGATCAAACTGAATCGAGTCCATCTGCTGTCTCATCAGTCGGTTTGTTGTTAAATCGCGAGCAATTCCATAAGCTCCAACAATCAGACCATTGGCGAAGATCGGAATATTGACAATCATCATTTCCAGATAATGACCTTTCGAATGCCGGATGCGTACCGTATACGTCTCGCTTTGTCCCTGCATGACCTGTTGAAAATGGAACACTGTGCTGTCTTGATCGTCTGGATGAACAAAATGTTTGAAGTGGTTCATTAAAGCGTCTCTCGTATAGCCAAGTAATAGGGATGTTTTATCGTTTAGACGTGTGACACGTCCTAATATGTCGAGTGTATAAATCGCATCCGGATGGTTTTCCATGAAGTGTTCGTCAATGGTGGATACGTCCTGACCACGTTTTAGTAGGGTCTGTAGTCCTTTCTTAAATGACAATGGCAAAACCTCCAGTTAAAAAATATAAAAAGAAACCTAAAATTTGGGTCACATTTTTATAATATAACATTCAAATGGAAGAATGAACGTTTCGTTCAAAAAAACAAAAAAAGGACTCTGAGTTTAGAGTCCTTAGCGGCGGGCAATATCCGTAAACTGAAACTTATCGAGCCGGTGACGCGACTGTGTCCGTTCAAAATGCTGACCCTCGTAATAATAGGTATCATTCGTAATGACGATGACGTGGGTGGTGCCCTCGAGATCCAGATACTGCTGATCTTCCACCGTCGCGGGTTGGGCCTCGATTTTTCGTTTGGCATAACTGATCTGCCGCCCGAGTGTCTGTTCGATATACGCATAAATCGACGCACCAGCAATTTCTTTCGTCAAACCGGGGACGAGGGACGTCACGAACAGGTTGATATCAAAGATGACCCGCTCCCCGTCAATCGACCGGACCCGTTTGACCTGCGTGAGCGACGTACCGGGTGTGACATGGAACAACTGGGCCAGCTCCTCGGTCGCTTCGAGCAGTTCACAGGAAATGACATCGGTCTTGACGTCATGTTCGCCGATTTGCCGGTTCGCTTCAGAAAAGCTGACGATGCCGTTGAACTGAAAGGCAATCGCATCCTGACTGAGTACGAAGACTCCTTTTCCCTGGTGTTTACGGACGAAGCCCTTGTCCTGCAAGGCATCGATTGCTTTGCGGACCGTGCCGCGGCTGGCACCGAATTCCTGCATCAATTCCGTTTCCGAAGGAAGTTTGGTTTCGGCCGGTAACGTCCCGCCCTGAATCTGGTCGACCAATTGCTGATAAATCTGAAGATATTTTGGCATCATCGATTCCGTCCTTTATCCAAAGTGTTGGGGATAGTGTAGCACGGAATCAACGTTTCCACCCAATCATCCGGCGGTACGAACTAAAAGCAGGCCAGGCGAGAATCGCGACGGCAAGCCAGTAGAGAAATTGATTTTCAGACGAGATCACACCGATGACAGCTGCAAGCAAAATGGTCGTATAGACGGAGAAAACGATGATCAACAGCGGATGGATCTTCGGGAAAACCGTGAAACGGCCAAGGCGTTCGTTTTCGCTTCTGACATAAAGCAGACTGCCGCAACTGATTAAGAGGACCAGCAAGACCAGGTTGAATACGAGGGCGCTGATCAACTGTTCGTCTTGGAACAACAAGGTGAACGGTGAAGCCGTCGTCGTCAGGAAATCGAACAACGAAGCCTCCTCATCGGCGAGACCAAATCCGAGTGTCGTGATGGCGGCGATCGCAAAAAAGGTCAGGTAGTTTAAAAACAGGAAGAACAATCCGAGTAATAATTGGCCGATGACGTCGCCGGCAATCGTTCCCGCGAGTAAAAAGATACTGAAGACGACGAGATCGAATAGAAAATACGAGACAAAATCGAGCGTCAGGTCAGACAGGCTGACGTAGTCAAACGGATGAATGCCGCCGATTCCTTGTAAAATCAGCCAGCTGACGAAGAAACCGATGATCGGCAAAATCAGCAGGATGGCGACACCAAGACTCCATTTGATCCAGTAGAGCGTTTTTTTATTGACCGGCAAAGCGTGAAGCATTAAGCTCCGGCCGCTTCCACGCTCTTTTCCGAGGATTAAAATCGCGAAGACCGCCATCAGAATCGCGCCGAATCCGGCAAAACTCGGACTGACGAGGACGGATTGGATGATTTCGTTTTCTGCTCCACCGTATGTACCGAAGTTATCGATGACCGTGTAACTGCCGAAGCCGTAACTGAAGACAGCGAGCAGGAAAAGAGAAGCGAGTGGCCAGATGCCCTGCTTGATATGATAACGGATCAGTTGTTTATACATGTTGATCGCCTCCGAACGTTCCTAAAAAGTAATCTTCGAGTTGGACAGGTAACACATCTCTCAGTAACGGATTTGTCTTGTCGACGTAAGCGGCACCGGCTTCCGAGCGGACGATCAGCGTGACGACCCGGCCGGTTTGTGACAGGACGTGAACATCGTTATGGTGGAAATCCGGGACCGTCTCATAGGCGAGTTGCCATTTCTGCATGCTGGATTTCGCATCTTCGAGTGTTTGCGGTTCTTTGACGAGGTGTTGTTCGATCGTCATGATCCGGTCGGCCAGTGAATCGAGTTCCTCTAACTGATGGGACGCGATCAGGACGGCGGTTTGACGTTCGGCAAGCAAGGTCACAAGCTGTTTTAAGTAATTTCGTTTATTGATCCGGTCGAGTCCGTCCGTCGGTTCATCGAGTAACAGGACCGGTGCGTTGGTTGCGAAAGCAAGCTGCAGTAAAAACAGCTGGGCCTGACCTTTTGAGAGTGAGGTGACACGGCGTCCACGATCGAGATTCAACGACCGGCAATAGTTTTCAATAAAAGTCCGTTCGAAATTCGGATAAAACGCATTGTAAAAGCCGATCAATTCCCCGAGTGTCATCTGACGGTAGACGCCGATTGAATCCGGAACTAAAAACAGATGTTGCCGGGCTGACGGAACGTGATGGATGGACTGTTGGTTCCATTCGACTTTTCCGCGGGACGGCTCAAGTGCTCCGACGAGTGTTTTCAGTAACGTCGTCTTGCCGGCACCGTTTCGTCCGATCAGTGCTGTAATCGTTCCGGCTGGCAACGTGAACGAGGCGTTTTCGTAAATCATTTTGGAATCAATCTGTTTGGTCAGGTGAGACACGGTCAACATGAGGAATCCTCCCTTGTTTGGATAAGTAGTTGATAAAGATCTGCATTGGATATCGATAATTCATCGGCTACGCTGCACAGTGTCTGCACATGTGGTTGAATCGCAGCCTGTTTGACCTGTTCGATCGGTAAATCGGAAATAAAGGAACCTTTGCCGCGCATCGTGACGATGAAGTTACGGCTTTCGAGTTCCTGATAGGCACGGGAAACGGTATTCGGATTGACGAGTAACGTGCTCGCCAGTTCACGGACCGACGGCATCTGTTCACCGGACCGGAGAAGTCCGCGGGCAACCGCACGGATGATTTGGGCGACCAGTTGCTCGTAAATCGGCAACGAACTTTTAGGGTCAACCGTAAACATTCGATTACCTCCTTAAGTGTATTAATTCAATTAGTACACTAATTATAGGAAAATCCATCCAGGACGTCAAGTGGAGTAAAAAAAGGAGTGACGGGAAACGCTGCTAATAAGGAAGAAATGTTGCTCCGGCGTAACGCGACTCTAAATATTTGCTATACTGACGACAGAAGAATCATCAGGAAGGATGACCGAGAATGTTAGAGCGATTAAGTGCGTTGGAAGACCGTTATGAAAAATTAAATGACCTGTTGGCGGACCCCGCCATCATTAAAGATACGAATCAACTGCGTGAGGTATCGAAGGAGCAGTCCCAACTGGCACCGACCGTTGAAGTGTACCGCGTCTACCGCGATAAGATGGAAGCCTACCAGGAGGCGCGTCATATGTTGACGGACCCGGAGATGCGCGATCTCGCGAAAGAGGAAGTCGCCGTGCTCGAGCCGGAAATCAAGGAACTCGAGACGAAGCTGAAAGCTCTGCTCCTGCCGAAAGATCCGAACGACGATAAAAACGTCATCGTCGAAATCCGCGGTGCGGCAGGCGGTGATGAAGCGGCGTTATTTGCCGGCGATCTCTTTAAAATGTATTCGAAGTTCGCTGAAAAACAGAGCTGGAAAATTGAGATCATCGATGCCAGCTATACGGAGCTTGGCGGCTACAAGGAAATCATCTTCATCGTCAAAGGAACGGGTGCGTATTCGAAGCTAAAGTATGAGAACGGCGCCCACCGAGTCCAGCGTGTCCCGTCAACCGAGTCGGGCGGACGGATTCATACATCGACCGCAACCGTTGCCGTCTTGCCGGAAGCAGAAGATGTCGAAGTCGAGATTCACGACAAAGATGTCCGCGTCGATACGTTCACATCGAGCGGACCGGGCGGACAATCGGTCAACACGACCCAGTCGGCTGTCCGGGTCACGCACGTACCGACGGGAATCGTCGCCAGCTGTCAGGATGAAAAGTCACAAATTAAAAATAAAGAAAAAGCGATGAAGGTGCTGCGGGCACGTGTTTACGATAAGATTCAACGCGAGCAGCAGGCCGAGTACGATGAAAAGCGGAAATCAGCGGTCGGAACGGGTGACCGGTCAGAGCGGATCCGGACGTATAACTTTGCCCAAAACCGTGTCACTGATCACCGGATCGGTTTGACGATTCAAAAACTTGACCGGATTCTGCAAGGTGAGATGGATGAAGTCATCGATACTCTCGTCATGGAGTATCAGGCCCGGGCATCGGAGGCGGCGAACTGATGCGAATCGCAAAACGTCTGAATCAGGCACAAACGATGCTCTTGACGGCAGGACGCGAGGCCTCGAGTGCCGAATGGTTACTTATGCACGTTTTACAGGTCGACCGGACCGGATTGTTGATCCGTTTGTCGGACGAACTTGAGCCGGAACAGGACCTGTTGTTCAGTGAATATTTACTGGCCCATTTAAATGGTGTCCCGGTCCAGCATTTGATCGGATACCAACCGTTTTACGGACGCGACTTCCGCGTGTCACCCGCTGTCTTGATTCCGCGGCCGGAGACGGAAGAATTGATTGAATTCGTGACGGGACGCCTGCAAGGAGAAACATTCAAACCCGGTGAAATCGTCGATATCGGAACCGGCAGCGGAGCGATTTGTCTGACGCTTGCCCTTGAACTGAAACAACCGGTCACGACGGTCGATATTTCGGCGGAGGCGATTGCGGTTGCCAAAGAAAATCAACAGATGCTTGGCGGAGAGGTCACCTTTTTGGAAGGGGATTTGCTGGCACCGCTTGCTGACCGGTCAGTCCGGGTGTTAGTCTCGAATCCCCCTTATATTGAAGAAGATGAATTGCTCAGTGACGTCGTGTTTGACCATGAGCCCCACCTCGCGTTGTTTGGCGGGAAAGACGGACTCGTGTTCTACCGCCGCCTGATTGAAGACAGCAGTCGGATCCTGCGCGATGATTTTCGTTTGATTGCGTTCGAAATCGGACACAATCAGGGCGATGAAGTGCAAATGATGTTAAAAAAACGTTATCCAACTGTAGAAACGGGTATTTTAAAAGATATAAACGGTAAAGACCGTATCGTGTATGCGGAACGAAAGGATTGTCCAGAGTGAAGACGGAAATGATTCAGCAGAAGACATTAAATGAAGCGGCACGACTATTACAAGAAGGTGAAGTCGTCGCGATTCCGACGGAGACGGTCTATGGTCTCGCAGGGGATGCGACGAGCGAAACGGCCGTTCGGCGAATTTTCGCCGCGAAGGGTCGACCTTCCGACAATCCGTTGATTGTCCATGTCGCATCCATCGAACAGGCAAAGCAGTTCGTCACTCATATTCCGGATGTCGCGACTCAATTGATGGATACGTTTTGGCCGGGTGCCTTGACGATCATTTTAGAATCAAACGGACGTGCATCCTCACTCGTCACCGCAGGACTGGATACGATCGGATTACGGATGCCGGACCATCCGCTAGCGCTTGAGTTAATCGAAGCGACCGGGTTAGGTCTGGCAGCACCAAGTGCCAACCGTTCCGGAAAACCTTCACCGACGTCATCTGCGCATGTCGCACATGACCTCTCGGGCCGCATCGCCGCAATCGTCGACGGCGGGGAGACCGGAATTGGTGTTGAATCGACGGTCATCGACTGTACTACGAATCCACCGGTGATTTTACGACCGGGTGGCGTGACGCGGGAACAGATCGAATCGGTCATCGGGGATACGGCACTTGATCCTGCCTTATCGATGAAGGATCAGACACCGAAGGCACCGGGGATGAAGTACACGCACTATGCACCGGAAGCCACTTTATCCGTTGTGGCGGGCGACCTCTCATTCCTGCAGCAACTCATCGATGAAGCACGCCAAAATGGACAAAAGACAGGCGTTATTCTCTTTGACGGAGAAGACATCGAAGCCGATGTCCGTTGTTTCCTCGGAACAACGATGGAAACAGCTGCGCAACGTCTTTACGATTGTTTACGGCGATTTGATCAGACGACAGTAGATCAGATTTTTGTACGGGACCTATCAGAAGAAGGGGTTGGGCTAGCAGTCCGGAATCGGCTCCACAAGGCAGCAGGTGGTCGGATCATTCGCCCGTAAAGAAGGAGGATACTGAGATGAGCACACGTCGTGTATTGTTTATCTGTACAGGAAACACATGCCGCAGCCCGATGGCGATGGCATTATTACGCTCAAAAGTGGCCGATCAAGAATTCGATGTCCGCTCTGCCGGTCTGCGTTCGATGCAAGGGTTTGATGCTTCCGAAAACGCCTTACAGGTCTTACGGGAGCGCGGAATCGAACTCGAGCACTATACGCAAGTCTTTGACGACGTCCTCGGGCGTTGGTCGGATATCATCTTGACGATGACACGCAGTCATAAACAGGAAGTCGGCGAACGGTACCCGGAACTGAAAGACCGGACGTTTACGCTGTACGAGTATGTGACCGGCCTTGAACGGGATATCAATGATCCGTACGGCGGATCGATGAACGTCTATCGCCAAGTCCGAAATGAACTCGAACCCCTCGTCAACCGTCTTGTGTTAAAATTGACGCAGAACGGAAACGGAAGAAAAGCACCGGACAACCGAAAACTTCCGAAAAAACAACCTAAACAAACGGGGGAATAGTAACGATGAAAGTAGCAATTGGAGCAGACCATGGTGGTTTTAAGTTAAAAGCAGAACTGAATGAACTCTTACAGGAGCTCGGAATTGATTATACGGACTTCGGCACGTATTCATCCGAATCAATCGATTATCCGGACGTTGCGATTCCAGTCGCGGAAGCAGTTGCGAACGGTGAATTCGACCGTGGGATTTTAATTTGCGGAACCGGTATCGGAATCGGCATCGCTGCGAACAAAGTCAAAGGTATCCGCGCGGCGCTCGTCCATGATACGTTCAGCGCAAAAGCGACACGTCAGCATAACAACTCGAACATCCTGACGATGGGCGAACGTGTCATCGGACCGGGCCTTGCGCGTGACATCGCGAAAATCTGGCTCGAGACGGAATTCGAAGGCGGACGTCATGAAAACCGTGTCTGCAAAATCTCAGATTATGAGGTGAAGTAAATGGATTTGGAACAAATCAAACAGGATCTCGAAGCCTCATTGACGGAACTGAATGAACGTTTTCCGTTGAAAGGAAAGTTGCTTGTCATCGGCTGTTCGACAAGTGAAGTCATCGGGAAACAAATCGGGAAAGCGGGTTCACCCGAAGTCGCAGAAGCGTTATTCGATGTCTTTGATACGTTCCGTCGTTCGCATCAGGTCGATCTGGCGTTTCAAGGCTGTGAGCACATCAACCGTGCTTTGACGTTGGAACGGCAAATCGTTGAACGGCTCGGTCTTGAAGCCGTGACGGTCGTTCCGGTTCCAGAAGCCGGCGGTTCGATGGCGAGTGTCGCGTATCAGCGGTTTTCGGCACCAGTCGTCGTCGAAGCGATCCAGGCCGACGCCGGCATCGATATCGGCGATACGTTCATCGGGATGCACTTGAAACATGTTGCGATTCCCGTCCGTCTGCCGCACCGCGAAATCGGTGAGGCACATGTGACGGCTGCCGTGACGCGACCGAAACTAATCGGTGGCGCACGCGCTAAATACGAATGATTTGCGCAAGGGGTTGCACTCCCCTTGCTTTTTTAATGGATTTTTAGAGGGTGCCCGCAAGAGATTATTCGTGTTAAGATAGGTTTATCGAAATGAATGGGGGAATTCAGATGGAACAAACACCACTAACGTATCTGAAACAGCAAGATGAGGAACTCTTTTCGGCTATGCGCAAGGAACTAGGACGTCAACGCGATAACATCGAGTTGATTGCGTCAGAAAACTTTGTCTCACAAGCGGTCATGGAAGCTCAAGGCAGCGTGCTGACGAACAAATACGCAGAAGGTTACCCGGGTCGTCGTTATTACGGCGGTTGTGAGTTCGTCGATTTAGCAGAAAACTTGGCACGTGACCGTGCGAAGGCCATCTTTGGAGCAGAACACGTCAATGTTCAGCCACACTCAGGTGCCCAGGCCAACATGGCAGTCTACTTCACGATTCTCAATCAAGGCGACACGGTCCTCGGGATGAACCTCTCCCATGGTGGTCACTTGACACACGGCAGTCCTGTGAATTTCTCCGGTGTTCAATACAACTTCGTCGAGTACGGCGTCGATCCAGAAACAGAGATGATCGATTATGATGTCGTCGCGAAGCTTGCGGAAGAACACAAACCAAAACTGATCGTTGCGGGAGCATCGGCTTATCCGCGCGTGATTGACTTTAAACGATTCCGTGAAATCGCGGACAGTGTCGGTGCCTACCTGATGGTCGATATGGCGCACATCGCGGGACTCGTCGCAGCAGGTCTGCACCCGAACCCGGTCGAACATGCACACTTCGTCACGACGACGACGCACAAGACGCTTCGTGGACCGCGCGGTGGAATGATTCTTTGTAAGGAAGAGCATGCCAAAGCAATCGATAAATCGATTTTCCCGGGTATTCAAGGTGGACCGCTCATGCACGTCATCGCAGCGAAAGCCGTTGCCTTTGCGGAAGCATTAGCACCTGAATTCAAGGATTACATCGAGCAAGTCGTAGCCAACGCGAAAGTCCTCGGTGAAGAATTAACGGCACGCGGACTGCGGATCGTCTCCGGCGGTACCGACAACCACTTGCTGCTCGTCGACCTGCAGCCGCTCGGCATCACAGGGAAGCTGGCAGAGCATGCACTGGATGAAGCCGGTATCACGGTCAACAAAAACACGATTCCATTTGACCCGGCAAGCCCGTTCGTTACGAGTGGAATCCGGATCGGAACAGCGGCGATGACATCACGCGGTTTCAAAGAAGCAGAAATGAAACAAATCGCAGAACTGATCGAACTCGTTCTGAAAAATCCGGAAGATCAAGAAACACTGACAAGTGCCCATAAGCAAGTTCTCGCTTTGACAGGCCGTTTCCCACTTTACCCGGAACGCGGTTAAGAGTTACCCGTACGAGCACCACCTCGACCTTTTCGATTGATGAGAAGTGCGGGGTGGTTTTTTGATGACCTGTAGGCAGAACAAAAAGGATGTGAGAGGAAATGAAGATTTTAGTCGTCGAAGATGATTTGCATATTCAGCGACTGATCCGCGAGACACTCGAGGCGGACGGACACCGGGTGACAGCGACGGCTGACGGGAACGAAGCAGCCACTTGGATCGACCGACAACTGTTTGAGGCAGCCGTTCTTGATGTGATGGTGCCGGGACGAAGCGGTTTTGAGTTATGCGCCTTGTTGCGGGCGAATCAGGAAATTCCGATTCTGATGCTGACGGCACTCGGGGAACTGACAGATAAGCGTGACGGTTTTTCAGCGGGAGCCGACGATTACATCACAAAACCGTTTGATCCGGAAGAACTGGTTTTCCGGCTGCATGCGGTCGCTCGACGCTATCAAAAAGCCGCTGTACCGGCGATGCAGTTCGGTGACGTCACGATTGATAAACGGAGCCAGCAGCTGACGATTGGAACGACACGGTTGACGATTCCCCGACGTGAATTTGAATTGTTACATCAACTGGCAAGCTTCCCGGGACGGGTCTTCAGCCGCGAAGAACTGATTGAACAGGTCTGGGGACGCGACTTCATGGGTGACGATCGTACGGTCGACGTCCATATCAAACGGTTGCGAACCCGGTTACACCAGACGAAGGCGATCACAATCGAGACCGTCCGTGGTCTCGGATACCGGTTGGAGGTAAAATCATGAAGTCGTTATATGTCAAAATCGTCGGTCTTGTCTGCCTGGTCCTGCTCGTGTCCGCATTGATCGCCCTGTTAATCAGTAACGTCCTGTATTACACGGTCTGGCAAGCGTCCTACAGTCAAAAGGTCGAAGAGGCGGTCGAGACGTCTTTTGCGTATTACGAACGGCACGGGGACCGGCGGGTCGATTCATTTTACGAGATGCTCAGTGCGACCGGTTTTCAGCTTTATGTCGTTTCGGAATCTGGACAAGTCAAACGGTTCGGGAATACGTTTCGGGATGAAACCCTCGCACCCGAAGTCATTCAAGCCGTGCAGGACGGGAAGGTCTATCAGGGCATGCGGGACTATCCGTTTCATCTGTTCCTGCTCGGATTGTTCGATAACGAAGTCATCAATACGTACGGAACGTCTCTGCAAACCGACACCGGAACGGATGCCGTATTCATTCGTCCGGACTTAAGCCGGCAGATTCGTGAGCTGCACCTGTTCGTCGGAGCATTCCTGGCGTTACTCGTCCTGCTGAGTTTCCTGCTGCTCGTCTTTTCGATCCGTTATCTCGTCCGTCCGATTAAACGTTTGACGACGGCGACGGAACGGATGACGGCAGGCGATTATTCCGTTTCGGTCGCGACAACCGGACAGGACGAAATCGGGGAACTGTCACGCCGGTTCGACGAGATGGCGCAAGCCGTCGCCAAATCGGACGCGGAACGAAAAGCATTTGTTGCCAATGTCTCACATGAATTCCAGTCACCGCTGACGACGATCCGGGGATACGCGGAGCAGCTCGAACGGTCTGCTGAAACGGAAGAGCGTCTGAAGTTACGGACGATCGGACAGGAAGCGAAACGGATGGCCGAGTTGACGCGTCAATTGCTGACCTTGGCCCGGCTTGACGAAGGACGGCCGCTTCGACGCCAGCCGATTCCGCTCGTCCAGTCGATTCAGACGACTCTTGAGACACTGAGTTATCAGTTGGATGAACGCGGAGTCGCCGTCGCCCTGGAAGCCTCGGACGATCCGGTGATTCTGGCGGATGAGTTGGCACTGGAACAGATTTTTCAAAACCTGATTCGGAATGCCTTACATGTCTCGGCGGAAGGTGATTTGATTACGATTCAAGTCGACACCGCAGCCGATTCTGTCATCGTTCGGATCAAGGATCAAGGTCCTGGCATGACGGAGGAAGTCATCGCTCATGCATTCGAACGTTTTTATCAAGGGGATGCCTCGCGCGGGACAAGCGGGACCGGTCTTGGACTCGCGATCGTCAAGGAGACGATGGATCAGTTGGAAGGACAGATTCGGATCGAGTCGATTCCCGGTACGGGCACGACGATGGTGCTGACTTTTTTAAAGTAAGACGGAGTCGTTCATATTCCGTTCATCTTCGTCCGCTACAATCAACCCTGTAACGTACAAACAGGAGGGATGAAAGATGAAGATGGGATGGCGTGAATTGATTCGGATGCGACAACGCTTCTTCTTGATGGCAGTCGTGACGACATTGATCGTCTTGTTGATTTTGATGATTTCCGGACTTGCGGACGGACTGGCCTATGACAATGGAGCAGTCGTCCGTAACTTGCCGATCGAGCAGGTTGCCTTAAGCAAAGATGCGGAAGGGCAGCTGACGCGATCGTTTTTAGACCGGATGGATCAACCGGCGGCGACGGAAGCGTTAGGTGTACAAAACATGGTGCTCGAAAAACAGAATGGAACCAAAGAAGATGTGACGGTGTTTGCTTCACCGGGTGATACGCGTTACGGACCGCGTCAATTGGCGGAGCTAAAAGACGGACAAGTCCTGGTCGACACACAGTACGCGAAACAGAACGGGACGAAAGTCGGTGATTCGTTTACGGACTTCCGGACGAAGCAGACGTTCGAAATCGTCGGAACGGTGAAGGATGGACGCTACAGTCATGCGCCGGTCGTCTGGATGACACTTTCGACATGGGACGGCTGGCAAGAAAAGATGGACTCGCGTTATGTCTCGGCATTCATCAGCGGGGAACCGATTAAAACAACGCTTGCGACGTATACGAAACAACAAATCGTCGAACAAGTACCGGGTTATGCGGCGGAACAAAATTCATTCCAGATGATGCGTCTTGCTTTGATCGTCATCGGGTCGTTGATTCTGACTGCCTTTTTCTACATCCTGACGATGCAAAAGATGAAACAGCTCGGCATCTTAAAAGCGATCGGGATTCGGACACGGACGATTGGACAAGGACTTGTCCTGCAAGTATTCTTGCTGACAGTCGTCTCGTTTTCAGTCAGTCTGCTGGCGACATGGACGATCGGCCAATTTTTGCCGGACGATTTACCGTTCCGCTTTGAATGGACGACGAGTCTGCTGTATGGCGGGTTGATTATCGTGACGGCGTTACTCGGCGGATTGATTCCGTTACGGGCATTAAAAAAACTGGAACCGGCGGATGCGATGGGAGGAATGACGGGATGATTAAGCTGACGGATGTCGAACAAACGTATGGCGCAATGAAAGTGCTGGAACACGTTTCGTTCGAAGCAAAAGAAAGCGAGTTGATTGCACTCGTCGGACCAAGCGGCAGTGGAAAAAGTACGTTACTCCAGTTGCTTGGCCTGTTGCAGACACCGTCCAGAGGGCGGATTCAGTTTGATGACCGGCTTCTGCAGGACACGTCGGACGAACAAAGACGACGGATGCGGTTACTTGAGATTGGATTCATCTTTCAGGAATCGCATCTCGTGCCTTTCTTAACGGCGGCGGAACAGTTGGAGCTCGTCGCGGAAGAAGCCGGTCAGACCATCGATGCGGCAATGCATCTTGAAACGTTTGGCTTACGTGACCGGGCCGACCATCTCCCGCAAGCCTTATCCGGCGGGGAGCGGCAACGGGTCGCGATTGCCCGGGCCCTTGTCAATGATCCGCGTCTCGTCTTAGCGGACGAACCGACGGCGAGCCTTGACTACACGAATGCCCGGCAGGTGATGGACCTGTTACGGCAACAGGCCCATGAGCACGGGAAGACCGTCATCGTCATCACACATGATGAACGGATGCTGACGTATTGTGACCGTGTCTTACGGATGGAAGATGGAGAGATTAAAGAAATGAATTAAAACAGGATACTGCTCTGACTTTTGTTTTCGTACTAAAAAATAAAAGTTGGAGCAGTATTTTTGATATACTGAACTGAATACGAATAATTTAAGGGTGGATTTAAACGATGGACTTATCTAAATTCATACGGTCGGAACTAGAGACGATTAATACGACACATATTACGAAATGGTTGGAAGATAAAAGTTTATCAAAACGTGACTATAAACGATTGGTTGAAGATTTTAAAGCCATTGTCATCATGGAACAAGCCGGTTTTTATGAACAGGCCGATGCACGGTTCATGCAGTGGAAACCTCTTCCGTTACCGGCGGAGATTTACCGTTACCGATTGGCGATTGCAGGAAAAATCGGTGGGAAACGATTGGCCCGAAAACGTTTTTCGGCATATCCTTCTGTTGTACAAAATCATTCGCAACTGAAGTCATGGAAAAAAAATCTTCGGAGTAATCCGTTGTGGTTAGGTGGACTAGTCGTAGCCGGCCTATTAGCAGTCGGAATTACGCAAGTTGATTTTTCCGAGGAAGCCCCTCCTAAAAAAACTTCCGAACAAACGAACGTTGAACAAAAGCTTGCGTCTTTAGAAAAAGAAGTCGAACAGCTGAAACAAAAAAATGAGAAGCTGACGGCATCTGAAGACAAAAAAACGGAAATCAAAAAGCCTAAAGCTGGCCAATCGAAAGAGACGGAAACAGAGGAGCGGAAGGAGTCAACGAAGGATCCTGAGCAAGCCCTTCAGGAGGCAGTTTCTTCCGTTCAGTCCAAAGAGTATGAAACGGCGAACCGATTGTTGACCGGAAATGTCCTGACGAATAAAGAGACAGCCGGTATGGCGCGTTTCTACAAATTGATTGCAGCCGGAAAGCTGAAGGAAACGAAACAAAGTGACTACCTGGCGTACCGGAATGATTTCCCGGAATCCGGTTACATGAGTGATGTCTTATGGATGCAGGCTGTTTACGAACAAAAAAATAAAGTCGGTAATTACAAAACGACATTACAGGAATTAGCGAAACAACCGGACAACGAATGGTCATATGCTGCGAAGGCAATCCTGGAAGGGAAGAGTACGCTGTGAGATTGATTCAAAGAAAACAGTTCCCAAGCAGTCGCTTTTTAGAGTACAATGCGAAAAGAGAATGGAGAGGAGATGCAAAACAATGAGTAAAGTACATGTATTTGATCACCCATTGATTCAGCACAAGATGACGATCATGCGTAAAGTCGAAACAGGAACGAAACAATTCCGGGAGCTTGTCGACGAAGTGGCTTCATTGATGGCATATGAACTCACGCGCGATCTTCCGCTTACTGACGTTGAAATCGAGACACCGGTCACGAAAACGACGCAAAAGATGATCGAGGGTAAGAAACTGGGAATCGTTCCGATTCTTCGTGCCGGTCTTGGGATGGTGGACGGTATGCTTCGTATGATGCCGAACGTCAAAGTAGGACACATCGGTCTTTACCGTGATCCGGAAACACTTGAGCCGACAGAATACTATCTCAAATTACCGACAGACGTCGCAGAACGTGATTTCGTCGTCGTTGATCCAATGCTTGCGACAGGCGGTTCAGCTGCTGATGCAATCTCCTCTTTGAAAAAACAGGGTGCGCAAAGCATTAAGCTGGCTTGCCTCTGTGCAGCACCTGAAGGCGTCAAACGCATTCAGGAAGAACATCCGGATGTCGATATCTATCTTGCGGCACTTGATGAGAAATTAAACGACCATGGTTATATCGTTCCCGGACTCGGGGATGCGGGTGACCGTCTGTTTGGTACAAAGTAACCGGCAGAATGAAAGGCGCTTCCTGCGAAGGGAGCGTCTTTTTTTGTAGACTCGTCACGGGCGTGCACTGCGCACGTGACATGGAATATGTTTTAATGAAAACAGAAGCAAGAAGGAGGAAGTCCGTATGCCCATCAAAGTCATGCCGATTTTCGGCACACGACCGGAAGCCATCAAAATGGCACCGCTCGTTAACGTCTTAAAGAACAATCCTGCGTTTGAGGTCCATGTCACGATCACGGCCCAGCACCGGGAGATGCTTGATCAAGTCTTGGCGCTGTTCGAGATTACGCCTGATCATGACTTGAACATCATGAAAGCACGACAGACGCTGGTCGATATCACGACACGCGGTCTCGAGGGACTCGATGCCGTCATGAAGGAAGTTAAACCGGATCTAGTCCTAGTCCACGGTGACACGACGACGACATTCGTCGGCAGTCTCGCCGCCTACTATAATCAAATCGCCGTGGGACATGTCGAAGCGGGACTTCGGACATACAATAAATACTCACCATTTCCGGAAGAGGTGAACCGGCAACTGACCTCGACGCTGGCCGATCTTCATTTTGCACCGACCGATCAGGCGGCTTCGAATCTGGCGTCAGAAAACAGACATGCGGGTGTTTTCGTGACCGGAAACACGGCGATCGATGCCCTGCAAACGACGGTCCAACCGGATTATGTCCATCCTGTTCTCGAACAGATCGGTTCGAAACGACTTGTCCTGATGACGGCGCACCGGCGGGAAAACTTAGGTGCGAAGATGCATCAGATGTTCCGGGCGATCCGGCGTCTCGTCGACGATCATCCGGATATTCATGTCGTCTATCCCGTCCACTTGAATCCTGTCGTTCAGGAAGCTGCGAACGAGGTCTTTGGAGGACACGACCGGATCACCTTGATTCCGCCGCTCGATGTCTTTGACTTCCATAACTTTGCAAGTCGGGCGCATCTCATTTTGACGGATTCCGGCGGCGTTCAGGAAGAAGCCCCGTCACTCGGTGTGCCGGTTCTTGTCTTACGCGATACGACGGAACGTCCGGAAGGCGTCAAAGCGGGAACGTTGAAGCTGGCCGGAACGGATGAAGAAACGATTTACCGTCTCGCGAGCGAATTGCTCGAAGATGAAGCGGCGTATAAGGAAATGGCACAGGCTTCGAATCCGTACGGAGACGGTCATGCCTCCGAACGGATTGCGGCGGCGATTCTGAAACACTTTAATCAGGATGCGGCGTTTGAGCCGTTTAAAGTCGAGAACTGACGAAAGTGTAGACATACAGCAAAAGGACCGGTGCTACCGTCATAAACGGCGGCACCGGTCCTTTTATGGACTATAACAGAATCATCTGTTGTAAAAATAAACGTACGAACGATGTGTACACAATCCACGTGAACGTCCTCGTTTCATGCGACTCCTGCAGGAAAAAGCGCGTTTTTTTTGCGCTGTCAGAGACAAACGAGACCCGGTTTCCTGACTACAGGGCAGGAAAGCTGGCTTGTGTCTCGCCTGCGGAAAGCGCATGAGGAAGAGGACGGAACTGTCACGATAGAATGATACGTTATTTGCGATAAGGAAGGCACTTCTAGTAGACAATGATGAATACCACGTTACGCCCAGTGCGACGGGCGGAGCAACCGTTCCGGCAAACGTGTCTTCGCGTCACCTTGTGCCGCATTGACCTGCGCCTGTGTCAAAAACAACGCGTCGGTCAAATCAGCTCCCGCCAACTGACAGTCCCGCAGGTCGGCACCGAGGAAGTTGACGCCGCGTAATCGGCTGTTCGATAAGTTCGTCGCAAGCAAAAACTGACCGCGGACGCTTAAGCCGGAGAAATCCTGTCCGGCAAGATTTTTCCCGATCCAGTCGCGGGGAAGCGAACGTTTGCCTGTTTCGGCGACCGGCGTTTGAACCAGTTCTTCAATCTGAGAAAGAAGCGGTAGAACGGTTGCCCGGACTTGATCAAGATCGAGTGCCGCCAGTTCGTCCGGAGAAGAGCGGGTCAGGGCATCGAGTTCAGACAGCTTGTCCTCGAGCAACGGGTGAATCTTACGGGTGACCGGTCGGATGCCGTCCGTCAGGTACCACATCATTTCCTGCAAATGGACCATCTTCGGATAGAGGGCGTACATGACAGGTTTCGTCGTTTCATCGTAAATCCCTTGGAATGTCACCTGCGAAATCTGTTGACCGGCACCGAAGCAGTCATAGACGGTGCATCCTTTATAGCCGCTCGGGCGCAGCCGGTCGTGAATCCGGCAGCGGTACTCATTGTCTAAATTCCGGCAAGGCGTCGCTTCCGGTTTGTCGTGACCAAAATCGCTTGAAGCGGAAAATGCGAGGGCTGTACAACAAAGTCCGAAGCAATCCCCGCACTGAACACGAAAGCGTTCGGTTTCCATAAGGTTCACATCCTTTTGGTTTGTTCATATCACTTCTTTTTACCATATGTAGGCAATGGTTTTCAAATCGCGGGAGACGAGTAAAAAAACAGCAGACCATGACTGAGGTGGAAGAACTAAATGTATGATTTTCATAAAAAAAAGAGCCGCATCATGAACTTGAAAATAGAAAGTCATCCGTGAATTTTTAAGCTGTGATAAGGGACACACGGAACGAATTGGAAACCGCGCATCCGCTTTGTTACAAACAGATGTCAGAGGGGATAAACCGTCCCATAAAGGAAGCGTTTACAAATGTGAACGAAAAATGTTTTTTCACAAAATCGACACAAATCAGATTTAGGTGACTTGTTTCTCATTTCAGAACACGATATAACGTTACTGTTCAAGGATTTTGTTCACCTAGTGAACCATCTCGATAAACGTTGATAATACTACATATTTTCTTCACATCTTCGTGAAAAGAGTGGCACGGGACACCTCTGTGAAAACCTTATCAATTGTTGATATACAATGGTTTTACGGCTCCATTTTAATTGTGAATTCATTTGACTATGAAATGGTTCTCATTGTATTCTTGACTAGTATGAAAATCCGAAAATTGTGGGAAAGAAAAAGAACTCACAACTGGGAAAAGGGGGTCGTCTCTAGTGCGCCAAAAAGGGCTCGCGACGAGTATGGTCATGGCCTCGCAAATTTCGACGGCACTAGCCGCACCGATCGTCATCGGCTTTCTTGTTGGGAACTATGGGGAACAGCAGGATTGGTGGCAAAAGATGGGTGCGACGTTTGCAGTGTTCATCGGGATTTTCATCGGAATTCTTTGCATGATCGCAATGATCAGGCACTTGTTAGGAGACAAGACATGAATATCATCCTTCAAGATGCGTTGTATCGTGCGTACTTACGATGGTTCGGACTCTATTATGGAATCCTTGCTGTCCTGTTACTTGTCGGTTATCCGAGTGATCCGGTGATTTATGGACTGGCACTGGGTGGGGCAGGTAGCTTCATGATCTTGACGCTGCAACGATTAAGCGTCGATCGAATGTATCGTGTAATCGAGCGTGGGCGCAAGCCGATGTCTCGAGGGACCGTATCACGCATGGCGGTCGCGGTACTCTGTGTGATGATCGGCTTGAAGTATGAAGCCGAATTGTCATTAACTGCGGTGGTAATAGGCCTTCTCGCCGGCCACGTCATACAATTTTGTGAGTATTTTACTCACGAACTTAAGCGGGAAAAGAGGTGAATAATCAAATGAACCACGAAATGCCACTTTACGAAATCCCACTCTGGGGCGACTTCGTTCTGTACGGTAGCTGGACAAACTTGATCACAGTGCTGATTGCAGCTGCTCTCGTTTTCCTGATTGCCGTGGCCGGTACGCGACGTCTTGTGATGAAGCCGACCGGTGCTCAAAACGTGATGGAGATGTTCCTCGAGTTCGTTCGCGGAATCATCAGCAGCACGATGGACTGGAAAACAGGGGGTCGCTTCCTAACTTTCGGAATGACACTGTTCCTGTTCATCATCGTGTCCAACTTAATGGGTCTTCCCTTTAACGTTGTGACGGGTCACTACATTTGGTTCAACTCACCAACTGCAGATCCGTATGTGACACTTGCACTTTCATCTATGGTAGTGGTCATGAGCCATTATTACGGTGTGAAAATGCGCGGCTTCGGCTCGTATGCGAAAACGTTTATGACGCCGATGTTTATTATTACCATCATCGAGGAATTCGCAAACACGTTGACTCTCGGTCTTCGTCTTTACGGTAACATCTTCGCGGGTGAAATCATGATTGGTATCATTCTTTCGATCGGTATCGTCTCTGGAACGAACGATTTCCAATTCCTCGGACCAGTCGGTGCTATTCTGTCAGCGATCCCAATGTTGATCTGGCAAGGATTCTCACTCTTCATCGGAGCAATCCAAGCGTATATCTTCCTTATCTTAACGATGGTTTACATCGGGCATAAGGCAGCGCACGACCATTAATTCGAAGGTAAAGCATCTGCTTTTCCGATAATCGCACGACCAAATTTCGAACACAATCTAGGGAGGCAATTCATAATGGAACTTATTGCAACAGCGATCATCATCGGACTCGGCGCACTCGGCGCAGGTATCGGTAACGGTCTTATCGTAAACGGTACAGTATTAGGACAAGCACGTCAGCCAGAACTCAAAAACGAACTTCGTCAAACAATGTTCATCGGTATCGGTCTCGTTGAGGCACTTCCAATCATCGGTGTAGCGGTCGGTTTCCTTCTTCTCAACTCTTAATCCGTATTTCATTTTACGCACGAAGAACTGAGCTACATAGGGCGTTATTCGTTCCATTAGAGTGAACCGTCATGGGGGCTACGGCTCCCTTATGTAGATACTAGAAGTAGGACCAACCACGAGGGGAGTGTAATCGAATGAATCTCACGTATCGTGCGGCTGAAGGAGTTGCAGAAAGCAACCATCTTCTTCTCGCCAATATGATCGTCACGATCGTCGTTTTCCTCTTGCTCCTCATCCTCTTGAAGAAATTCGCATGGGGCCCGCTCGTCAACATGATGAAAGCGCGGGAAGAGCATGTGGCTAGCGAGATCAATTCGGCTGAGAAAAGCCGGAAAGACGCTGAAGTCTACGTAGAACAACAACAAGCAGAACTCAACAAGGCACGTACGGAAGCACGTGACCTGTTAGAAGCATCACGCCGTCAAGCTGAGGCAGAACAAGCACGTGCGATGGAGCAGGCACGTGTCGAAACAGAATTGAGCAAGGAAGAAGCTCGCCGTGCAATCGAACGTGAACGCGCTGAAGCACAAGCTGCTTTGAAGAACGATGTTGCTCTTCAAGCAATCGCTGCAGCACGCCACGTCATGAAAACACAGCTGGCGACAGACGAAGCGGCACAACGTGCACTCGTCGATCAATTCCTCGCTGATACTAAGGGCACGAACTAATGCGTGACCACGTAGCGGGACGCTACGCAAAAGCGCTCTTCGATCTTGCACTTGAGCATCATGTGCTCGACCAAGCAGAAGCTGATGTGCGAACGCTCGGCGAAGTGCTCCACGCAACACCAGAGCTCGCATCGGTGTTAGAAAACCCATCGATTTCTGCAGAAGAGCTGAAGCAAGTCCTTCAGACGAGCTTCACAGGCTTCAATACGATTGTCTTGAATACAATCCTCGTCATGGTCGAAAACGACCGGGCATCGGAAGTATTGTCATTACCAGAGCATTTCATCGCGTTGTTGAATGAGCACCGTAACGTTGCGACAGCAATCGTGACAAGTGCATACAAACTGTCAGACGAAGAACTCACGAACGTGAAGGAAACGTTTGGCCAAAAATCAGGTAAAACGCTTGAAGTAGAAAATGTTGTTGATACGAACGTAATCGGCGGACTTCGTGTTCAAATCGGTTACACGACATATGATGGCACGATCGAAACGAAACTAACGCGACTTGAGCGTGAGCTGTTAAAAGCGTAAGAAAATAGGGGTGAAACGCATGAGCATTAGAGCTGAAGAAATCAGCGCCCTGCTTAAAGCGCGTATCGCGCAGTACGGTTCTACGATGGAAGTGAACGAGACAGGTACAGTCATCCAAATCGGTGATGGTATCGCTCGTGCACACGGACTCGACAACGTCATGTCGGGAGAGCTCGTAGAATTCGCTAACGGCACAATGGGCTTGGCGCAAAACTTAGAAGAAGGCAACGTCGGTATCATCATTCTTGGTGACTACCTTGAAATCAAAGAAGGCGACTCTGTTCGCCGTACGGGCCGCATCATGGAAGTACCAACTGGAGACGCACTCCTCGGACGTGTCGTTAACCCGCTCGGTATGCCAATCGATGGTCTTGGTCCAATCGAAACAGAACACTATAACCCAATCGAGCGTAAAGCTTCTGGTGTCATGGCACGTAAATCGGTTCACGAACCGCTTCAGACGGGAATCAAGGCAATCGATGCCCTCGTTCCAATCGGCCGCGGACAACGTGAGTTGATCATCGGTGACCGTCAGACGGGTAAAACGTCGATCGCCATCGATACGATCATCAACCAAAAAGAAGAAAACATGATTTGTATCTACGTCGCAATCGGACAAAAAGAATCAACAGTCCGTGGTGTTGTTGAAACACTCCGTAAAAACGGTGCACTCGATTACACAATCGTCGTTTCGGCAGCAGCTTCACAGCCGGCGCCACTTCTTTACCTCGCACCATTCGCTGGTGTAGCGATGGGTGAACACTTCATGGATCTCGGCAAGCACGTTCTTGTCATCTATGATGATCTTTCAAAACAAGCAGCGGCATACCGTGAGCTTTCGCTTCTTCTGAAGCGTCCACCAGGCCGCGAAGCCTACCCGGGTGATGTCTTCTACCTTCACTCACGTCTCCTTGAGCGTGCAGCGAAATTGAACGACGGACTTGGCGCAGGTAGCTTAACAGCACTTCCGTTCATCGAGACACAAGCGTCGGATATCTCGGCTTACATCCCGACAAACGTTATCTCGATCACGGATGGTCAAATCTTCCTTCAATCGGATCTCTTCTTCTCAGGTGTCCGTCCAGCGATCAACCCGGGTCTCTCGGTATCGCGTGTAGGTGGTTCGGCTCAAGTAAAAGCGATGAAGAAGGTTGCGGGTACGCTCCGTCTTGACCTCGCTTCTTACCGTGAGCTTGAAGCCTTTTCACAGTTCGGATCTGACCTTGATAAAGCGACACAATCGAAGCTTAACCGTGGTGAGCGGACAGTAGAGGTTCTGAAACAGGATCTCAACCAACCGTTGACTGTCGATAAGCAAGTCATCATCATCTATGCCTTGACTCGTGGTCACCTTGATGATGTTGCCGTTTCAGATATTCGTCGTTTTGAAAAGGAACTCAACCTTTGGCTCGATCAAAATCGCAAACAACTTTGCGACGAGATCCGTAAAACAGGTAACCTTCCAGCTGACGAAGAAATCGTTACTGCAATCTCAGAATTTAAGAAAACGTTCCAACCGACAGTCTAAGACCTTGCTCTTAGGCTCGGCGGAACACTCTTGATACTAACAAGGTGGTGAATCGAAATGGCATCGTTGCGCGAGATACAAATGCGGATCAACTCGACGAAAAGTACGAAACAGATCACGAAAGCGATGAACATGGTTTCGGCGTCGAAACTGAACCGCGCTCAAGCACATAGCGCGAAGTTCCAGCCTTACATGCTGAAAATGCAGGAAGTGCTCGGAACCATTGCGAATGGCACGACAGGTGCTAGCCATCCGATGCTCGAAAAACGTCCTGTCAAAAAGACAGGCTATATCGTCATCACATCGGATCGCGGCTTAGCTGGTGCATATAACGCCAACGTGCTGCGTGAAGTCTACCGGGAAATCAATGAAAAGCATACTACGGACAGTTACGTCTTGTTCGTGGTCGGTAAAGTCGGTGTCCAGTTCTTCCGTTCACGCGGAATCACGGTCACGGATGCGATCACAGGACTAAACGATTCTCCTTCGTATGTCGATGTCGCAGAAATCGTGAAGCGTACAGTGAGTGCGTTCACGCTCGGCGAAATCGACGAACTCAAGCTGTGCTACAACCACTTCATGTCTGTCATCAGCCAGGAAGTGAAAGTCGAAACCCTTCTCCCGCTCGGAGAAATCGAAGCTTCGTCTTCGACGACTTATGAGTACGAGCCAAGCGAGGAACAAATCCTGGCTGAACTCCTTCCGCGTTATGCGGAGAGCTTGATTTTCGGTGCGCTTCTTGACGCGAAAGTAGCAGAACATGCGTCACGTATGACAGCAATGCAAAGTGCGACAGATAACGCAGATGACTTGATCGGTCGATTGACTCTCGTCTACAACCGGGCTCGACAAGCTGCAATCACGCAAGAAATCACAGAGATCGTCAGTGGAGCCGCTGCGCAGCAGTAATCCACTCGGCGTAATGATAGCTAGGAGGAAACACGATGAACGAACTCGGTTTAAAAGGCCGCGTCGTCGCGGTCATGGGACCTGTCATCGACGTTAAGTTCGACGGACACTTGCCGAACATCTACAACGCGCTTCGTATTCAATATACGCCGCAAACAGTAGAAGAAGTGGCTATCGACTTAACGCTTGAGGTCGCCTTGCACCTTGGTGACGACGTCGTCCGTACCATTGCGATGGATTCTACGGATGGTGTACGCCGCGGAGTGGAAGTACTGGACACTGGTGCTCCAATCTCGGTACCTGTCGGAGAAGCAACGCTTGGTCGCGTCTTCAACGTACTCGGTAACCCAATTGATGAAAAAGAACTTGATGCAAGCGTGGAACGTCTTCCGATCCACAAAAAAGCACCGACGTTTGATAACCTTTCAACAAAAGTTGAAATCCTCGAAACAGGAATTAAAGTCGTTGACTTACTCGCTCCTTACATCAAGGGTGGTAAGATTGGTCTCTTCGGTGGTGCTGGTGTAGGTAAGACCGTCCTCATCCAGGAATTGATCAACAACATCGCCCAAGAGCACAGCGGTATCTCGGTATTCGCAGGTGTTGGTGAGCGGACGCGTGAAGGTAATGACTTGTACCACGAGATGACGGATTCAGGCGTTATCAAACAAACAGCGATGGTCTTCGGTCAGATGAACGAGCCGCCGGGCGCACGTCTTCGTGTTGCCTTGACTGGTTTGACAATGGCAGAATACTTCCGTGATGAGCAGGGACAAGACGTTCTTCTCTTCGTTGATAACATCTTCCGTTACACACAAGCAGGTTCAGAGGTATCGGCCCTTCTCGGTCGTATGCCGTCTGCCGTTGGTTACCAGCCGACACTTGCGACAGAGATGGGTATGCTTCAAGAGCGTATCACGTCAACAAACAAAGGTTCGGTTACATCGATCCAAGCGGTTTATGTACCAGCCGATGACTATACTGACCCGGCTCCTGCAACGACGTTTGCCCACTTGGATGCAACGACGAACCTTGAGCGCCGTCTCTCTGAGATGGGTATCTATCCTGCCGTGGATCCACTTGCTTCGACTTCACGTGCCCTTTCACCGGAAATCGTCGGCGAAGAGCATTACGGTGTAGCTCGTCAAGTTCAGGAAACACTTCAGCGTTACAAAGAACTTCAAGATATCATCGCGATCCTCGGTATGGACGAGTTGTCTGAAGAAGACAAATTGACTGTACACCGTGCGCGTCGTATCCAGTTCTTCTTGTCGCAGAACTTCCACGTAGCTGAGCAGTTCACAGGACAAAAAGGATCGTACGTCCCAGTTAAGGACACGATCCGCGGCTTCAAAGAAATCCTCGGTGGGAAACATGATGATTTGACGGAAGAAGCATTCCGTCTCGTCGGTCCGATCGAAGATGCGATTGAAAAAGCGAAGACGCTTGTCTAAGTGACAAAGCATAAGGGGGACTTGAGATGAACACACTTCATGTCAATATCGTCACCCCGGATGGCGAAGTGTATGATGGGAATGTTCGTATGGTCGTCGCGAAAACGATATCTGGTGAGATCGGGGTTCTCCCGCACCACGTACCGCTCGTAACACCACTCGACATCAGCATCTTGAAGTTGCGCCACGAAGATGGCGGACGCACGTTGATCGCTATCAGCGGTGGCTTTATGGAAGTGCGCCAGGATACAGTGACGGTTCTTGCTGAAACGGCTGAAGCAGCGGACAAGGTCGATTACGACCGTGCCTCGGCTGCGAAAGTCCGGGCAGAACGTCGCCTCCAGGACACGAAATTATCAGATCTTGAGTTCAAACGCGCTGAGCTTTCATTGAAACGCGCAATCAACCGTCTCAACCTAAAAGAGTACGGTCGCGATTGATCCAAGTTAAAAGACCCGGTTTCCGTCATGGAAGCCGGGTCTTTTTTTTGAGGAGAGGTCAATGATTTCCTGCAGGACAACCGCTTTCACAAATCTGTTGGATGATTCAGGTTTAACAACGCTAAAAAAAGTAAAAGGACATATATGTGTCCTCTTCACACATTTTTCAATCTTATTATGTGGAATTTTCCATAATACTCTTTTCATAATATATTTTATACGCTAAAATAAATTATCTTGTGCCTTTTTGTTTGCGCAATCATTCATTGTATGAAATCATGGTAAGGTTGGAAAAACCTTAACAGAAGAGGTGCAGTAGCAGTGACGTCAATCGGTTTAAGTGCATTAATCAGTATGCTCGTTTATTTAACGGCGATTGTCTTCGCCTGGTGGTCACTCCTTCCGGTCAAGTGGGAGAAGTTCCTGCAACATCCGAAAGGACCGCAGGCTGTTGTCTTACGTGTGTTGCTTGCCGTGGCGCTCGGTTCGCTGATCGCCCGCTTTTTGCTCGACTATTCAGGATTCGCACAGCGTCTCCAGTTCTTAGTCGGGTGAACTTGTAACTTCGTTGTAAACCCTAAATCATCAATCTGATTTAGTATGGAACAGGATAGTATTCTTATAATGAAGAAACGTAACCATTGTCAAGCTGAAAAGTCGTGTTGGATTTGGAATGAGAGATTAACTATAGGGTGTTTCTCTTCTATCATGCGTTGGTCTTCAACTATGATGCACACCAATCGCGAATTGAACATAATAGAACAGAAACGAAAGCAGAGGAGTATGAGTAATGGAAAAAATCGTTGTCCGTGGCGGACGTAAATTAGCTGGAACGGTAAAAGTAGAAGGTGCAAAAAACGCAGTCTTGAAAACATTGGTCGCAACATTGCTGGCTTCAGAAGGTACATCGGTCCTTCAGAACGTTCCCCGTCTGGCAGACGTCTATACCATCAATAACGTCTTACGGAACCTGAACGCAGAAGTAACATTCGATGCTGAAGCAAACACAGTCTCGGTCAATGCAGAAGCAGAATTGAAAGACGAAGCACCACTTGAATACGTTCGGAAGATGCGTGCGTCAATTCTTGTCATGGGACCACTCCTTGCGCGTCTCGGTCGTGCACGTGTCGCCATGCCGGGTGGCTGTGCGATTGGTTCACGTCCAATCGATCTTCACTTAAAAGGATTCGAAGCGATGGGCGCGAAAACAATCATCGGCAACGGATTCGTTGAAGCACACGTTGACGGTCGTCTGCAAGGTGCAAAAATCTACCTCGACTTCCCGTCAGTCGGTGCAACAGAAAACATCATGATGGCAGCGACACTTGCTGAAGGTACGACAGTCATCGAAAACGTCGCGAAAGAACCGGAAATCGTCGATCTCGCAAACTTCCTCAACGCAATGGGCGCAAAAGTCCGCGGTGCCGGTACAGAGACGATTCGCATCGAAGGTGTTGAAAAACTTCACGGCGGCAACCACTATGTCATTCCAGACCGCATCGAAGCCGGTACATTCATGATTGCAGCTGCAATCACGGAAGGTGACGTTGAAGTCATCGGTGCCGAGCGTGAACACCTCCGTCCATTGATTTCGAAAATGGAAGAGATGGGTGTTAAAATCTCGGATACAGAAGAAGGACTTCGTGTCGTCGGACCGAAGAAACTCGTTGCGATTGATGTCAAGACGATGCCACACCCTGGTTTCCCGACAGACGTTCAAGCGCAAATGATGGCGTTGGTCTTAAAAGCAGAAGGTACTTCTGTCATCACGGAAACAGTCTTCGAAAACCGTTTCATGCACGTCGAAGAATTCCGTCGTATGAACGCTGACATCAAGATCGAAGGACGTTCATCGATCATCACAGGCGGCATCCAGCTTCAAGGCGCAGAAGTCCTTTCAACGGACCTTCGTTCAGGGGCAGCACTTGTGACGGCAGGATTGATTGCAGAAGGCGAAACACGTGTTGGTGCCTTGCATCACATCGATCGTGGATACGTTGATTTCCATCTTAAATTACAAGCACTCGGCGCAGATGTCGAACGCATCACGGAAGAAACAGTGGCCATCGAAGAGACGGCGGCGACGAAGCTTTAAGCTATCATTTCATTCCAATACATTCTTGACGACTTTCTCAAAAAGAAAGTCGTCTCTTTTTGTTTCCCTGTGCTAGAATTGAAAGGTATGTATACATAAATGGGTTAGACGTCCAAACGACGTTCTAAATTTTGGAATAATAGCCAGTGGACAAAGGAGATCACGCGAGATGTTTTTGACAAAGGATATCGGAATTGACTTAGGGACGGCGAATGTCGTCATTCACGTAAAAGGTAAGGGAATCGTACTCGACGAGCCGTCAGTCGTCGCTATTGATAAATTAACAGGCAAAATTCATGCGGTCGGAACGGAAGCCCACCAAATGGTCGGCCGGACACCGGGAAACATCGTCGCCATCCGTCCATTACGCGATGGGGTCATCGCTGATTTCGAGATGACGGAAGCGATGTTACGTCACTTCATCGATAAAATTGAAGTCCGGAGTATGTTCGGCGGGGTCCGGATGTTGATTTGTACACCGGCCAGCATCACGACGGTCGAAGCGAAAGCGATTCGTCAAGCAGGTGAAAAATCAGGCGCGAAAACCGTTTTCCTCGAAGTAGAACCAAAAGTCGCCGCCGTCGGAGCGGGTATGGATATCTGGATGCCGGCCGGACACATGGTCATTGATATCGGTGGCGGGACAACAGATGTCGCGGTCTTGTCGATGGGCGATATCGTCTGCGGTGAAACGATCAAAGTCGCCGGAGACCGGTTTGATCATGATATCATTCGTGCGATCAAGGACAATCATAAATTGATTATCGGGGAACGGACAGCTCAAAACGTCAAGATGACGGTCGCGACCGTTTCAGACGAGGGGCGCCAGGAAGAGATGGACATTCGTGGCCGGAATCTCGTGACAGGTCTCCCGGACAACATCACGATTTCATCGCAGGAGATGCATGAAGCATTGGCGGAAGCCGCAATGGAAATCGTCGAAGCGACAAAACGGGTCCTCGAGAAAACACCACCGGAACTGGCGGCAGACATCATCGACCGCGGAATTATCCTGACAGGTGGCGGAGCATTGCTTGACGGCATCGACCAGTTGCTGGCGAAAGAGCTCGGACTGCCGGTCCTCATTGCAGAAGATCCGATGTTATGCGTTGCACGCGGGACAGGGATCATGCTGGATCATTTAGGGAAATAATCCGAATGAATGCTTGTGTCGGACGTCTCCGCCATCCTCGCTTTCCATGGGCGGAAGGTAAGCCGCGGCATCCCGCACTCCATGCGGTCATGCCGGGTCTTACCTATTCCTGACGGAAGCGTAAATCACGCTTCCTTTTCCCATAGGAGTCGAGGATTTCGTTTCCGTCCTCCATCAATCAAAAATGGCCGATCATCCTATCTGTTGACAGGATGATCGGCCATTGCCATGCAAATTTTGATGATTCAAAACCGATTCGTATCTTTTTATGCACGATAGAGGTGACGGTCAGTTAATTATTGCGTACTGCGCATGAAGGCCTGATACGCATCAAAATCATGATAGACGATCGCGCTTGGCGGCAGGGAACTGTTCATCGTCTGATTGACGAGTTGTTTAAGCGCCGTCCGCGTCTGTCCGTAAAACGTGATACTTGGCGTGTCCGGCAGTTCCGTGAATTCGAGAGCATACGACAGACGATGTTGATGACTGGCGGCGTAAAGTGCATCGGTCATCGTAATCGCGGCAAGACCGTTTCCGCCGCCGTAGACGGTCCGGTAACTCATCAAGGTGACTTCATCGGCCAGTTCCATTGCCCATTCGCTGAGCGGTTGCCCGGAAGCATCCGGCACGGTATGGAACCAAAACGGCAGAAACAGTTGCAACGGGAGCTGTTGTGCTGTGCTGACATCATGAAAAGCTGTCAACAGGCGTTGGTAAGAGGCGATGACAGACGCTTGATCCGTTTCCCAGGCCGGTAAGGCATAAGGTTCGAGATCGACGCTGATGCCATCGGGACGTTCCATTGTTTCTTGCAGGTACACGTTGATCCAGGCTAACGGATCTTCGACGTTCGGCCGGTTCGTCGTCCCTTCATTTGTAATCCATGCGGGCTGGCCGAACAGGAAATAGACTTCGATTCCGGCAAGATGGGCTTTTTCAACGAATGTGCGGTAGAGAGTTCGGTCACCCTCGACAGCGACATGCAGGTAGACACGTTTCATCTGTCTGTTTGCCAGCTGTGTGACTTTCGTTGAAATTTGTTTCGCTTCAGGAATTGACCACATCACGGTATGACGCGTGACGGTGACGGCCGCTTCGGTTCTGGCAGGCAGAAGCGTCGCAGCCATCGTAAGACAAATCAGACTGATAATGAAGCGTTTCATATCGTTCACTCCCATTACTTAAGTTATCTTATTATCGGTCGTCCGGTGCATCTTGGATATAAGGCAATAGTCCGGGAGTCCTGAGAATCAGTTCAAATCCTAGACATTTCATTTTGTGAAGTGTATATTAGAAGTTGTTGAATTGAAACGGAATTACCATTAAAAAGGAAGTGATGCCACAATGCCATTGTGGAAACGAAATTTAGTCGTTGTTTGGATCGGTAGTTTTTTGACTGCTGCTGCGTTAAGTTTAGTCTTACCGTTTTTGCCCTTATTCATTGAAGAACTTGGTGTCAACGGACGCCAGGAAATCACGACCTGGTCCGGCGTAGCGTTTGGTGCAACGTTCCTCGTCGCAGCAATCGTCTCACCGATTTGGGGACGTTTGGCCGATAAAAAAGGCCGGAAATTGATGTTACTGCGGGCAAGCCTCGGTATGTCAATCGTCATGTTCTTAATCAGCTTCGTTCAAGATGTGTACCAACTCGTGTTCTTACGACTCGTCATGGGAGCTGTCTCCGGATTCATCTCTGCCGGAATCACCCTGATTGCGTCACAAACCCCAAAAGAGAAAAGTGGCTGGGCGCTCGGTACATTATCGACCGGTGGGATTGCCGGTGGATTACTCGGACCTCTGATTGGAGGATTCCTTGCCGATATGATTGGGCTTCGACCCGTTTTTCTCTTTACGAGCATTCCGCTCTTCCTGACGTTCCTCGTCACGTATTTCTTCGTCAAAGAAGAATTCGTGCCGCTGCAGACGAAGCAGATGGCGTCAGCGAAACAAATCATCCAGTCGTTACGTCATCCGGAACTGATTTTAAGCCTCTTCCTGACGACGTTTTTGATTCAGTTCGCGGCTCAATCAATTAGTCCGATTCTATCGCTGTACGTTCGGGAACTCAGTCCCGGTACGGAACGATTAGCCCTGTTATCCGGAATCGTCGCGTCGGCTCCCGGGATTGCGGCCTTGATTGCCGCCCAGCGGCTCGGTCGGCTGTCGGATAAAATCGGGGCGGAACGTGTCTTGTTCTTCGCATTACTGATTTTCGCCGCCTTCCTGATTCCGCAAGCGTTTGTGACGGATACGAGCCAATTGATCATCTTACGGATGGGCATCGGCTTTGCGACTGCCGCTTTGATGCCGTCGGTCCAGGCGCTGCTCCGAAAACACACGCCGGCGAATGCGTCTGGTCGGATCTTCGGATATAACCAGTCGGCCCAGTTCATGGGGAATTTCCTCGGACCACTGGCGGGTGGTCAGATTGCCGGTCACTTCGGTTTTGAAGCGTTGTTCCTGTTCACCGGTCTGATTGTCATCACGAACGCGGTGCTCGAACGGACGCAAACGGCTGTCCTCAGTAAAAAACATTCATGATGCATAGGAAAAAGGCTGTTTCGATTTTCATCGGAACAGCCTTTTTGATGTAGCAACATCAGGATAACAGGAAGAATTCATCCAGCTTCAATTGCTCGGATGTTTCGAGCGCCTTCATGATTTGTCCCGACTGAGCGCGGATTTTATAGTCAGCCGAATAATGGAACAGTCCGTTATCGAGTTCGGTCACGGCGAGCGGTTCAATCAGTGTTTTCGGATGGACGATATCCATCAATTGAAGCGACAGTTCGATTTGATGGTCGACCGGCAAGCGGATCGACGCATAAAAATGAACGGAGCGGTTCGTACTGCGGGTGATGAGAACCGGGGAGGCTCCGACGTTGACATCCTTTCCGTTCAACCGTGTGATCGAGATGAGTCCGTGCAGGGACGGCAATGGTTTTTTCGGTGACTTCTTCATCGATTCGACCGGTTGCAGGACACCCTGTTTCAAATGCAGACGTAACGCTTCGATACCGACGGGACGGCTGAACAGGTAACCCTGAACGGCGTGGCATTCAAAATCCCGGAACTGATCGAGCTGCTGAAGCGTCTCGATGCCCTCGGCGACGACCGACAGCTGAAATTCTTTCGCCAGGTAGACGATGCTTTTGATGAGCGGGACGGACCGGTCATCTTCCTCCAGTTGAGCGACGAACGACCGGTCGAGTTTCAGACTGCTGATCGGATAACTCCGGAGGCTGCTGAGGGAAGAAACCCCGCTGCCGTAACCGTCGAGGATCAATTGGATTCCTAACTGATGGAGTTGCTGTAACGTCTCTTTGACGAACTCGCTTTCGTGCAACAGGATGCTTTCCTGAAGCTCGAGTTGCAAGTACCGTGCCGGGACCTGATAGCGGTGCAGGCACGTACGGATCGTCTGGAGGAAATCCCGGTGAAGCAGTTGATTGGAAGAGAGATTGATTGAAATCGGGACGACCGGAACACGTTGTTGCAAGAGGGACTGGATCGTCTGACAGACGGCATCGAGCACCCATTCGCCGATCGGCAGATAACAATGACCTTCCTCCGACAAAGGGATGAAGTCTTGTGGGGGAATGCGACCCCATTCAGGATGATCCCAGCGAATCAACGCTTCGCACGCTAAAATCTGTCCGCTCCAAATGTCGACCTTTGGTTGGTATTCAAGAAACAGTTCATCCTGTTCGATCGCATGACGCAGACTTTGTTCGAGCTGATGGCGGCGATAGATTTCAAGATCGAGCTGTGACGTATAAAACTCATAAGAGGGCTGTATCTTCAGCTTGGCACGGGACAAGGCACGGTTGGCCGTATGCAACAGCTCCGTAGCCGTCGTTTCATCATGTTGGAACGGACTGAGACCGATTGCCAGTTCAGCCGCCAGTTCGTAGCCTTCAATCTGAAAACGCATCGTGTTCAGCGTCAATAAATGGAGACATGTCTCTTTCAGGGCGACTTCGTCGAATGGTTCCGTCGACAAGGCAGCGTAATGATCGCCGGCAAGCCGGGCACAATAGAGATCCGGCAATTTTTCCGCTAAGTAATGACTCGTCTGTCGCAACCATTGATCACCGATATCGTAGCCAATCTGTTCATTGATCTGATGCAACTGATTGAAATCAATCGATAGAATCGTAAACGGATGATCGGTCCGGATCAGGTGCTCGACTTCTTCGAGGAACAGTGTCCGGTTCGGCAGTCCGGTCACTTCATCATATAAAGAGAGCTTCCGGATTTCCTCTGGTTGGATTGCCCGGTCTGACCCATGTTCCGCAGCCGGTTTCGCGACGGCCTGAAACAGGAAACTGAACAGCTCCTGGTTGCCGTCTTCCGAGCGGAGTCCCTGACAAGTCACATCTTGTGTATAGTCGCGTGTTTGATTCATCCGAAATGAACCGGAGACAGCTGGTTCTCCTGTCCGCAGGAGTGTCAGAAAGGTTTTAAACCGGGACCGGTCCTCCGGATGGATTTCCAGTAAAAACTCCCCGTAATCGAGTGAAGCGAGCCGGTGTTGCGAGAGATCCAGCAACGAGGCAAAATGAGCAGACAACGCGAGACGATCCTGTTTCGTTTCGTACTCTAAAAAAGCGAGTCCGGGAAGTGACGCCGTCAATTGTTCTTTTGCCGACAGCCGGGTATGTTGGAGCCGTAGTTGAACATGTTGGGTGATGTCCCGGGCGATACCGTAGACGCCGATGATGACATGATTTTGATAGATCGGAATATTCGTGACGTTCATCGTTAAGAGATGTCCATCATGATGGGTGACTTCTGCTGTGAAATGGACGGTTTCCCCGGTCAAAGCCCGTTGTTTGAGCGGAGCAATCCGCTTGGCTTCAGCGGATGTGATGAATTCGCTGAAGTGCTGGTGGTGGAGCTTTTTTCCGCCATATCCGAGCAGCAGGGACAGTTTTTGATTGTAAGAGACGATTTGACCTTCTAGATTCAAGGTATAGACCGCATCCGGATGATTTTCGAGAAAGTGGGTTGCATCGACCAGTTGTTTAAAATCCAGGGAGCCGTTGATGAAGGATTCTGTGTTCTTCTTTTTGAAGAAGGGCATGATCTCACCTCATTTAGTGTCGTTATAACTTGATTATAACAATTTATGGGATTTAGACATATCATGTCTGTTGAAAAATAAGCAAATGTTTTTGAACGAATGGGGTAGGCCTTTCGATTCATCTACGCGATTCATTCCCTTATTTTGAAAAAAACATCGAATTTCTAAAAAATTGACCGATATACTTAAGGAACAGAATTGAACAATAAGTCAATGAGGAGCCAACACATATGTTACGAGGAATGTATACGGCGTCTGGTGCGATGCAGGCGTTACAACGGCAGCAAGAGATGTTAAGCAATAACCTGGCCAACGCCCGGACGCCAGGCTTCCGGGCCGATCAGGCGTCCCTCCGGACCTTTCCTGAGATGATGATTCAGCAGTCGGGCGTCAATGAACAATCCGGTGTCCGTTCCCGCGGGACAGTCGGGAAACTCGCGACGGGTGTCTTCATGCAGGCGGCGACACCGAACTTTGCGCTCGGCTCGATTACAGAGACGGGTAACGCGACGGATCTTCAAATCAGCTCGCCTGAAGGAGCAGCCCTGTTTGCGATCCGGCATGCGGATCCTGCGACCGGCGAAGAGGAAACACTCTATACGACGAACGGTCAGTTCGCCGTCGGACAGGACGGTCTGCTCCGGACGACGGAAAATGATCTTGTCCTCGGTGACGACGGTCAGCCGCTGAACGTCGTCAACGAAGATTTCGTCGTCAGTGCGGATGGTGCTGTCACGGACGGAAACGGTCAAGCCATCGGCAACCTCGGTCTGGTCGTCACGAATCAGCCGGAAACGCTTGAGCGGACCGGAAATGGTCTGTTCCGATCGGTGGATCCGTTGAATGCCGGTGCCGTCAAAGTCGATCAAGGGGTACTTGAGCTCGGAAATGTCGAAGTCGAACAGACGATGACGGAGATGAACGCCGGTCTTCGCCAGTTCGAAGCCAATCAGAAAGTCATCCAGGCCTATGACCGGACGGCGGAAAAAGCAGTCTCGGAAATCGGACGCGTCCGTTAATCAAGGAGGAAGTTCATGCAATCACTTTATACATCCGCCAGTACGATGGCTCAGCTCCAAAAGCAACTCGATACGACCGGACATAACTTGGCGAATGCCAATACGAACGGCTACAAACGGCGGGATTCCCAGTTCAATGAACTGCTCGTGCGTAACTTGAATAATCAACCGGCCGGACTGACGGCGGGACCGTTGACGACACCTGCTGGTCTGCGCCTTGGTGTCGGCGGATACGTCGCTAATGAAGCAACGCGTTTCGCAACCGGGACGTTCCAAAATACCGGACGTAAGCTCGACGCGGCGCTCAGCAATCCGCACCATTTCTTTGGTGTGATTGATGCGGACGGCGTGACGAAGTTTACACGTGACGGTAATTTTGAATTGTCTCCGCAGGCAAACGGACAAGTCCTGTTGACAGATGATGCCGGACGATCGGTCATCAATCAGGCGAACGAACCGATTACATTCCCGGACGATGCGACGTCGATCGAACTGAACAAAGATGGCAACATCACCGGCGTCTTGAACAGGGAACGACGTGTCCTCGCCCGGATCGGTGTCGCCGATATTCCGAACCACGGGGAATTGACCGATGTCGGAGGCGGTCTCTATACGACGGCAGGACAATACCAAAATGCGACGGGAAATCCGTTGACGGTCGGAACGCTTGAGACCTCGAATGTCGATATGGCGACGGAGATGACGAACCTGACGCAGATTCAGCGGGCGTACCAGTTTAATTCAAAAGCCCTGACGACATCGGACCAGATGATGGGTATCGTGACGTCACTGAAATAATGTTGAATGGTGATCTATGAACAGGATTTCTAGAAAGAGCGGACAGAAGCGATGAAAATCGGATGCTGTCCGCTCTTTTTGACGTATGCTGCAGGAGTCAAAAGAAGGGACGAGTTGTTTGATCTTCGATATTAGAAGATCAAACAGGGTAATAGTTATTAAATAGGAATATGTCATGTACTAGTTTTTTTGAATATTCACTATTCGAGTTGGATAAGTGAATGGAAGGGCGGCACATATGATTACTCATGAGAGAGCCTTATTCGTTCGTCAGTGTGTCTTCGATTATTACCAGCGGCTTGAAATCGACTGTCAAGTGACCATCTTTACGGAACAACCATTACAGTTATTATTGGATTTCGATTCAAGAAGAGAAGAATTATTTACGCCCCGGCGCCGAAGTCATTCCTGCCGAGACATTCGTTCGCATCTTTCATCGACCTTCGATGAGTCGTATACGCATATATATATGACGAAAGCTCCATTTTCATCCATGACGCGCTATTGTCTGTTAATCGTTTGATGAATGTGTTGATGATGATTCCATGCTTTCTTAGATGCGTGAGACGAGTCAAACATTGCTTCGTCAGTCGATTTAACGTATAAAAGTGATGGCTTACCCCACCAGGAATAGGCGAGACTACTTCCGTTGTAAGAACCGGGAATAGTCTCGCCTGATTTTGATTGCTCCAGGGTTACCGCTGCTTTAATGATAGATACACAGCGGCCATGTCTTCGTCGCCGTGGCCACTTTCCAAGGCATGCTGATACTGCGTCTGTGCTGTCGCTGCCAGTGGCAGGTCGAGCGTCAATCGTTTCGCTTCTTCCGTGATCAAACCGAGATCCTTTGCCATCAAGCGGAGCGGAAACGCAGGCGGGAACTGTTCGTCCCGGTACATCGTCTGTTTCCCTTGGAAGAGCGGCGTGTTCATTCCGGATGCTCCGATCAGCTGAATCAGCTTCTCTTTGTCGAGTCCGGCCCGTTCGCCGAGCAACAGCGTCTCGGCAACACCTTCCCCGACAAGTGCGAGCAGGAGGTTGATGGCAAGTTTGGCCGAACTCCCTGTTCCGTGGGCACCGAAATGAATGCTTTCCTTACCGAGAATTTCGAAGTAGGGACGACAGGCGGCAATCGCCTGTTCGTCTCCGCCGAGCAGCAGGACGAGTTGACCGGCTTCCGCGACCCCGACGGATCCGGAGACAGGTGCTTCGAGATACGTTGCGCCGGCCTGTTCGATTCGTTCCGCAAAGGACACCGATTGTTCCGGTGAAATCGTACTCAAGTTGACGAGGGTTTTCCCTGACAGCTTACTTGCCAGCAGCCCGTTTTCCTGTTCGAAGACCGCCGTGATGGCGGGACCATCCGCGAGCATCAGAAAGATGATGTCCGATTGTTCGACGACGGCGCGGGGCGATTCGAGCGCGACAGCCCCTTCTTTGACGAGAGACTCCGTCTTCTCGACCGTCCGGTTATACACGTTGACCGGATGCCCGGCTCGTCTTAGACGTAACGCCATCGGCACTCCCATATGACCTAATCCAATCCAACCTAATGCCATGTCTAAAACTCCCTTCGTTTTTCAGCTCTTCTCCTAATACCCGTCCTGCCGTAGTCCGTAACCTGACAGAAAAACGTGCCCTTGTCGAATGACAAAGGCACGTCAGTTTATTCTTCATACGTGAGGATGGTCGAGATGACCGCAATCGGGAAGCGGATCGTAAACGTCGATCCGGCGCCGATCGTCGACTCGACATCAATCGTCCCGTTATGGTGCTTGACGATTTCCTTACAAATCGACAGGCCAAGTCCGGTTCCGCCGATTTTCCGCGTCTCCGAATTGTCGACCCGGTAAAACTTATCGAACAACTTCGACATCGCTTCTTGGGGAATCCCGATTCCCTGGTCACGAATCGTGATTTCCGCAAAGCCGTCGTGGTTTTCGATACGAATCGCGACGTTGCCGCCGTCCGGTGAATATTTGATTGCATTGCTGAGCAGGTTGTTCAGCAACTGTTTGATTTTTTCCGCATCAGCATCAATCATGATCGGTCCGACAGCTTCAAACGACAATTCGTGTGTCGTATGGGAAGCGTCATGGAAGTCGATCAATTCTGCCGCCAGCTGAACGACATCAAACGTTGCCATCTGATAACGTTGTTCACTGGATTCCATCCGCTGGACATCGAGGAAATCGTTGACGAGTGTCGTCAGGCGTCCCGTTTCCGAGTGGATCGTCGTCAAGTACTTGCGTTGTTTCGGCGGATCGATTTCCCGGTTCAGCATCAGTTCCGTAAAACCGTAAATCGAGGATAACGGTGTCCGCAGTTCATGCGAGACCGTCGAGACGAACTCTTCTTTCATCCGGTCCGCTTCCGTCTCTTTCGTGACGTCGCGTAAGACAAGCATCGTGCCGACCCAGACCTGATTGATCTGGATTTTTTCCGCATAAATCTGGATGTAGGCACTGTGTGAACGGATCGAGACGAGAAGACTGTCTTTCGGCAGATTCTGTTCGACGATTTGTTCGATATACTGTTCAAACGGTTCCGGTTCATCGATGATGGCGGAGAGTGCCGACATCGCCTGGCGGAACGAGGACAGATTACTGTCGTCCTGGTATTCCGTCTGGACTTCCGGGAACAGTTTCATCAACGGTTCGTTGACAAGCAGTTCGTCGGATTCGTGTTCGATGTAGACGACGGCTTCCCGGATCGAGTTCAGGAGTTGGCCGGTCTTATTTTTCTCGTGCATCATCTTCTCATAAATTCCCATCCGCATCAGTGAAAGGGACAACTGGTGCGAGAACGACAGGATGTCACCCATCTGTTCCGGTGTGAACGCATCCCGGTACCGGACGAGGTAGACGCAGGCGATGATCTGTTCTTCGTTCGGATCAAGGATCGGCACGGCAACCTCATACATATAGTACGGATACGGCAACGGACTGTCATGAGCAACTTGTTTTGACGAATGGACCGGTCGTTTTAAGACGCGGGCCCGGTGGAACAACGATTGATCGTCCTTGACGAGCTGACCGACCATCTCTTCCGTCATCCCGTACTCAATCGTCGAGCGGACGTCATGCTGATCGAGGAACAGCAGGGCACCGATTTCTGAGTGGGTGATGGCGACAAGTTTTTCGATGATTTCCGGATACGCCGTCAACGTCTCGCGTGACGCGAGGGTCTCCGTCAGTTCATTGCGGTATTTCAGATGCTGTTCGCTGCGTAACGTGATTTCGAGTGCTTCTTCGAGCTCTTCCTGTTGTGCCTGCAACTCTTCCTGCTGGGCGACAAGCTCTTCCTGTTGCGCTTGTAACTCTTCGTTTTTCGCCAGCATATGGACTTTATTGTCGGCGATCGACGTCGCCATCCGGTTAAAGGATGTCGTTAAGATATACAGCTCATCCTGACGTTTTGGTAATGGAATCGTGTTGATGTCCTCTCCGCTTGCGAGCAGGGCACTGTCACGGGATAACGTGTTGACCTGCTTCGTCACCCGGCTGATGAACGGTCGCACGAGCAGTAACAGGATGATGATCAGGACGACGAGATTCGACAGCCAGATGAACTGAGCGACCCGCATCTCACCGAGCAGGTTCGTTTTCGCTTCCGTCTCTTTGTTTTGAATCAACGTCAAGTAGTCCGTGAGTAACGTATCGATGCCGGCTGCATCCGTATCTGTCGTCAATTGACTGTTTGAGCCTTTTAACGTGCCGTTTTCATTAAATAAATTTTCACCGTTCGACAAGGAAGCAAGGGTTTTCGGATCAAGGAATGTTTCGTCGATCGATCCGTCTGTCTTACCGGCGACGTATTCTGTCAACAATGGAAGGGCGGTCCCGAAGTAATCATCATAAAGTGTCCGGGTGGCGACCGCATATTCCTTTCCTTGTTCGTAAATGGCATTTTTTTCGAACCAGGTCGTCAAACGATTGATTTCCCGCTGATTCGCTTTGATCGTATCGAGTATTTCTGGTGTACCGAACAGCACATACGATTTCACATTGCTCTGCACAAGTGTCCATTCGTTGGCTAATGTATTGGCATTCGTTCGGCGTTCCCGTAAATCATCGAACGTGGCATTCGTCTGGTCGATCTTTCGTTCCGTATAAGTATAGACGATCGCTGACGTCAGACTGAGCGCGATGAAAACCATATAAAAGGCAAACATCAATTGGCGACCAATTTTTTGATTAATCCATTTCACTTGTTTATCCTCCGTATTCTGTTTTGTAGGTTCAAAAAATTAATCCAATATTTTTATATTACTTAATCAAATAGGTATCCATTAAACTTTAACACGCAAAGATGCAAAAAAGATATTTTAATTATTAGATTTATCACCGGAACGAATGGGAAGCAACTTCACAAACACTTTTGAATGAATGCTTCTTCAACTATTTTTTGAAAATAAGGATTAGAAGCGTCGGGATAAAGGGAATCTAATGAAGGACAAGTCCTCATTTTAATCATAAGGAAGTGACAAGATGCAAAAGATGTTCGAAAACAAATGGTACCGCGGTGCCTGGTGGATCATGACGCTGCTGATTATCGTCTGGATTGGTAATCATGTGACGTTCTTGTTCCGGCCGATTGCGATTTTACTGCAGATGGTCGTTCCGCCGCTCGCAATTGCCGGTATTCTGTATTATGTCCTGCTACCGATTGTCGAGCTGCTCGAGAAGAAGATGAAACGGCGCCCGGCCGTCATTCTCGTTTTGCTCGGACTCGTCAGTATTTTGACGGCGCTCGGGTTCATCTTCGGTCCGATGCTGTCGGATCAGATTACAGAATTCGTCAATTCGATTCCGACACTCGCTTCCCAGTTCCAGCGTCAGCTGATTGATGTCCGGGATCAACTTGAAAACAGTGCTTTCTTCTCCCGGTTCCTCAGCGGACAGGATGATCTGTTTAATAAGTTTTCCGGAAACGTTTCGGAGTATGCCTCGACCTTCCTGAAAAACATCGGAACCGGTGTCGGCGGGTTCGTCAGTGTCATCACGACGACGGTCGTGACAATCGTCATCATTCCGATTATGTTGATCTACATGTTGCTTGACGGGGATAAGCTGAAAGGCAATCTCGTTAAGATGATGCCGTTTGAGTACCATAAAGAAACAAAAAAGATTCTGCATGACGTCCACTTGACGATCATGAGCTATATCCGCGGCCAGGTCATCGTCAGTATCGGGGTCGGCATCATCGCTTATATCGGTTACTTGATCATCGGTATCGATTACGCGCTGTTACTCGCTTTGTTTGCGACGTTGACGAACATCATTCCGTTCCTTGGACCGGTCATCGGGGTTGTTCCGGCACTGATCGTAGGATTCATCCAGGATCCGATTCTTGCCGTCTACGCCGTCATCGTCATGACGGTCGCACAACAGATTGATTCGCACATCATGTCGCCACTCGTTCAAGGGAAGACGCTGGATGTCCACCCGTTGACGATCATCATCGTCCTGCTCGTCGCCGGAAACATCGCCGGATTCTTTGGTGTCCTGCTCGGTGTTCCGTTCTACGCCGTCATGAAGGTCGTCATCCTGAACATCCGTCGTCTGTATCACCTGCGGTCGCAAAAGAAGATGGTCATCGCAGAGGACGAGAAGACGTTTAATACGATCGTGACGACAAAAGACTGACTTTTGAATTTTGCCGGCAATTCCGTCATACTGAGAACGTAGTCGATTGTGTCACGAAAGGGGTATGTGTCAGATGGATCAACGTCACGTGGAAGAACAGGCTGATTTATTGGCCCTCCAAAAGTTTCAGCACAATTTCGAAAATAGTCTCAAGTCGAGTGTCATCTATATCCTGCGGGATGGAGCGTTGACGATCGGGGAGATTGAACAGCGTCTCGATCAGTCACATGGTCAGATCCTTGAGCAGTTGCAGGAACTGATTGAAGACGGACTCGTCTTACAGCAGATGTCGGAAAAAGTCCACGGACTCGCGTATTCCTTGACGGGACCGGCGGAAGAACTCGTTCGTCAGTTCAAGGAATCGATTGCCTGGAGTAAACAACATATTACGTATTAAGGAAGTCCGCCCTCGAGCAGTTGCTCGGGGGTTTTTCGTTATTATAATTGTGAAAAAATGTATAATTATTGAATCGAAAACGACATAATGAAAGCAAGAGTAATGACGTCAGAGTGGGAGAGAAGGAATCGGAGTGAAAAAAACAATCCTATTGTATGTCCTGATACCGGTATGCATCATTTTTGTCATCGTCAAGTGGATTATTCCCGTCGTCGGGTGGGGAGCAGACTCTGAACCGGTCAAGGCGAATCCGATTCCCATCATGCAAAAATGGGATGAAGGTCAATTGAAACAATTTGATCGGGAAAACCGGGTCGGGACCCGGTATACACTCGGTGGACTGGAAGTCGAGACGTTAGCGATGCAACGGCGGGAGACAGTCCGGACGACACCATTGTTGCGGGTGCTGGTCTCAAAAGAAAAACTGGTTCAGGTCGGAACCGGAACAAATCGGTTACTGGCTTTGACCGTCACGATTCAAAATCAATCGGACGATCCGATTGAAATATCGAACAAACTCGGAGAGTATGAAACGAATGGTAAAAGAACTGCCGTTTTACATGAGAAACATCCGCTTGTCGGCACGTACCGGGCAGGAGAAGAACGGACAGGCGTTTTATTCGTCAAAACAGAGCAGAAAGAACTGACGGCAGGACATCTTGATTTACTGTACCAAACAAAATCAGGTGAAAAACAACTGCGTATTTCGTTGAATCAACAAAAAAACTGACCGGCTCCTATGTATTGGAGTCGGTCAGTCGGATTATTTTTGAACGGCACTGAACGCTTCTTCGGATTCAATTCCGGCTTTGTTGACAGCCGTGATGATGAAACGTCCGGTTGTATCTTGCGGTAACGGGAAGGCTTTCCGTTCGATTGATTCCGTCGAACCAAGTTTTTTCCGTTTTCCGTCTTGTTCCTGATAGATGTTATACGTGACGACCTCATCATCAGTCGAGGCATACCAGTTCACGAATCCACCTGAGACACGGACATTTGTCGCCGGTTTTGGCGGCGTTTTGACCGGGTCAGATGCCTTTTGATCCAGTTCCGTGAAGACGACGAGACGGTTGTCGTATGTGCCTTCATTTTCATCATACGTCCCGATACACGTGATCAAGTTCAGGTTTCGCTGATCAGAAGCACCAAAGATTTTTTCTAGCGGTGCATCGAGGTGACCATATTCGACCAGTTTTTTGACACGGAAGACAAGATTACGTCCCGATTCATCCTTGATTTTGATGGTATCGCCTTTTTTGAGTTCGTGCAGCTGGTAAAAGACGGCCGGACCGGTTTTGGTGTCCGTATGACCGTCGATGACGGCGTTTCCGACATCACCCGGACGGGGTCCGAACTTATACCACCCGACTTGTTGTTCATTTTTCGGCGTTCCCATGGCACCTTTTTTATCGAGACCGACTTGTTCAATATTCGTTTTGACCTTGAGCGAATCAATTGTCAACGTTTTCGGCAATTCGACCTGGTTCGTCGACAGACTCTTGAATTCTTTTTTAAAGATTTCAGATGGTTTGAGTGGATCTTCCTTTGTCTCGGAAGATGCCGCAGATTCAGTTTTTGTATCGCCTTGCGTAATATTCGTTTCCGGTTCCTTCGTGTTTCCGATCAGTAGAAAAATTAACGTACCGATTGAAACGAGCATCAACAGGATGCTGACCGGTAATAACCATTTTTTCAAGACACGTCACTCCTTTCCGAGACAAAGCCTCTTACACAGAAAAAGGATAGTGCCGAGGCGCTATCCTTTTTAGTATACCCGAAATCTTATGCGTTTTGACGTTTGCGTGCGAGGACGATTCCGGCTGCACCGAGTGCAAGACCGAAGAGCGCGATCGCACCTGTTGTACCTGCTGTATTGTTGTCGCTCATGCCGCCGTTACCTGTGTTCGGCATTGAACCTGGTGTACCATCCATGAATTTCTCAGGTGATTGTTTGACGATCGCTTCACCGAGGTTTTCACCGACGCCGTACATGTAAGCATACGACTCACGGAATGTGTCAACCGATCCTTTGTAGTCGCCTTCGACATACTGCATGAACGTATCTTGGACGTATGTCTCATGACCAGAGACCGCTTCTTGTGCTGCTTTTGTCGGAAGGTTCTCTTCTGTTGCTGCGCCAAGGAACGCACCGAAGTCATTCGAGAACATTTTGAGCATGTCTTGCGCATCACCCATCAATTTCTTGTCGTCGTTGATGGCTGCTGTGACGAGGTTTGCTTGCGCTTCGATGTGGTTTTTCGTCCAAACTTGCTCGAACTGATCCGCACCTGCTTGACCGTAAACCGATTTCATAGCGGCTTTGAAGTCAGCTGTGTGCATGTCTTCTGCCCAGTTCGCTGCATCGTAGTCTTTCGCTTGATCGACGCCCGCTGTCATGCTGATGTTGGCAAGTGCCACGTGTTCAGCTGCGAGGCTGTTGAGTGTTGACCGGAGGTCAGCGGCTTTTGTGTCCGCTTTCGTGTTGTCGAACTTCTCAGGCATCTGTGTTGTGATCGC
>NZ_JBEPSU010000011.1:0-54407 GCF_040549175.1 Exiguobacterium sp. PvP048
TCCATAAAGTGTTTGACTTGCTCGTTTTTGTGACCGGAGTCACGTTGACGAAGCTTGCGCTTCATTCATTGTTTGTATCCGAAGATACGTTTTTTGCCTCATCGTTCAGTTTTCAAAGTCCGATATGTCGTTTGACGACTTTTAAATCTTACAGTAAACTATTAACTGGTGTCAATAACTTTTTCGTAAGTTTTTTTCGTTTTCGACGTGTCTGTGTGGCGTGTGCCTCAGCGACATGTATTAATATATCAACTCTTGTTTTTTACGTCAACTGTTTTTCTAAAAAAACATTAAAAAAAGATGGACGCCGCTCTGACCGGATAAAACGGTAGCGCGGCGCCCTTTTCTTTTATGCTCTTTTCCCCGACGCAGCATTCGCTGAATTCGGTTTTTCCTGCAACCGGTGCAACATCAGAATCTGATACGCATTACAAACGAGTAATGTGGCAAGTGCCGCCCATAACATCCGTTTGTCTTGTGTCGCCTGAAGAGCCGGAACCCATTCAATCAATGTGATGACTGTCATCAAAAAGAGTGTCGGCACGAACGCCGTGAAGTTTGTCTCGCGGGCTTTCGTCCGAGCGACAAAAAACGCAATGATCAATAAGACAACCATCTCTCCGATATACAGGTTTGTTTTTTCAAATCCGAAAGCAAGACCGCGAAGGTAGATTCCGTCGAATAACGCAAATGCGATTAAGACGATTTGAACCCGGTCCCACAGCTTAGCTCCCCGGAAAATATCGAGTCCGACCCGGTGAAGGATCAGATACGAAAAGAATCCCATCAAACTGATGGCTGTCCATGTACTACTGTAAGCTAAGGCTGTAACATATCCGCTGATCGATTGATTGCGGACATAACCCGGTTCAGCGACAAGGTTAAACACGAAGCCGGCGAGCGTCCCGATCAGGAGCGTCATCCAAAACAGCTTCAAAAATCCTCTAGTCTTCATTCATTATCCCTCTACTTTTTCGATGACACGCGCTGCGAGTTCATTATAGTGTGTTTCAAATGGATGGTCGTCACGGTAAATCGACGGTGCAAAGTCCGTGTCATTTGCATACGGCTGTCCAAGTGGAATCTTAGCTAGAATATCTGTTTTTAACGCTTCTGACAACTTCTCTCCGCCGCCTGAACCAAACACATACTCTTTTTCGCCCGTTACCTTGCTTTCGAAATACGCCATATTCTCGATGATTCCGAGTAAACGGTGGTTAGTTTTGATTGCCATCGCTCCTGCACGTGCTGCGACGAATGCCGCAGTTGCGTGTGGTGTCGTGACAATCAGTTCCTGACAGCTTGGCAACATTGAATGAATATCGAGTGCCACGTCGCCTGTACCCGGTGGTAAATCAAGAAGTAAGTAATCGAGGTCGCCCCATTCGACGTCAGAGAAGAAGTTGTTTAACATCTTTCCGAGCATCGGACCACGCCAGATGACAGGTGCATTGTCTTCGACGAAGAAGCCCATCGAGATGACTTTAACGCCAAAACGTTCAGGTGGAACAATCCGGTCGTTGACGACCGTCGGACGGGTTTCGATGCCCATCATGTCCGGTACACTGAATCCGTAAATATCTGCATCAATCAATCCGACTTTTTTGCCCGCCCGTGCGAGGGCAACTGCCAAGTTGACAGAAACCGTTGATTTTCCGACGCCACCTTTACCGGAAGCGATCGCAATGAACGTCGTGCCCGACTCTGGTTTAAGAATCGACGGTGTCGTTGCTGCTTGAATACCGTGATCGCCGAGTGCCTCAAAACGTAACCCGACCGTCTTGAATCCTTTTTCTTTCAACTCTTTGACGATCTGTTGTTGTAACGCAAGCTGTTCGCCGGATCCTGCTTGCGCAAGTGCGATTTTAAGACTGACATAGTCTCCTTTGATGCGGACATCCCGAATCCCATTCGTATCTGTAAGCGAGCGTTCAATCGTCGGATCGATCATTTGCCCGACTACCTCGCGAATTTCTTGTTCATTCAACATAGTACCTTCCCCCTGAGAACGTTCGATTTAATCCATTTCAGTATAACAAAAATAAGATAGCGCTTGCACATTTCGACTCGGAAAGCATGACATTTCCTTGACGACACCAAGGAAACGGACGAAAAGGAGATTAAAAAAAGAGACCTCCCTCTTCGCAACTGCAAAAAGGGGATCCCGGCGTGTTTAAAACATCCGATTCCACGTTGCGGGTCCGACGACACCATCGACCGTAAGTCCTTGCCGTTTTTGGTAAGCACGTACTTTCTCCGCTGTTTCCGCATCAAAGCGTTTCGTGACCGTCGCCTTGACTGCCCGCTGGATCCGCTCGATGTCCCGGCTGTTCATGTTGACGGCTCCTTTATAAAGGGGATTCCCCGGATAAGGCACCAAGACGTCTGTCGTCGTTTTGTTTAATTCAAAGTGAGGGTAGTCTTTAAAGCCGCTCCAATCCCCGCCCCAGGAAAAACCCTGCCGCTTCATGGCGTGAACGATTTGCTGAAAGTTTTCATCCGTATTAAAGATCGCTTCCGTGCCGTCCATGGAATATTGAAACAGATCAACGGCAATGCCCCGGTTATGATTCGATTGTCCCCCCCGGGCGTTCGTGACGATTGCCCCCGGAGTCGTCCGTCCTTGTGCATACAACTTCTCCTGCTCGGCATAGGAGCGGAATCCTTGAGCCACACCGACGTAAATCCCTCTGACATGGAGTTCACGGATGACCTGGCGTGTTTTCCGGGCAACTTCCGGCGACAGTCCCGGAACATTTAATTTCCGGTTGGCTCGTTCGAGTAACCAACTGACTGATACTGTCATCTTTCATCACACTCCTTTGTAACCTGTTCCCAAAAACCGAATCCGGTATACTTGACGATGGACGTGTTCTTATCCAATCATTCGGAAAAAGGAGTTTTTTGATGAAAAAACTGTTAGTCTTCGCAAGCGTCATCGCAGTCCTCTTACATATCGGCTATGCAATTTACTTTTATGCAAGGCATGAAGCAAATATAGCTTATCAACCCGCTCTCCCTGAAAACAGCACGGTGTTAAGTCAGGAGACGTCTTTTACCGGTGCAGTCGGTTCACAGACGGCGAATGATCCTCTTGCATTTTTACAGCATCTTTTCCTCCGGAGTATCCCGCTGACGTTTATTGCTCTCACAGCACTCTTATTCCTCATCCGAACAATACGACGACGTACGTTTTGAACGACAGACCGTTGCTTGACCGCTTTTTTAATTAAAGAGCGGTCTTTTGACATAAAAAAATCTCCCACCCGTAAGGATGAGAGATAAAACGATTAACGTTTTGAGAACTGAGGTGCACGACGTGCTGCTTTAAGACCGTATTTTTTACGTTCTTTCATACGAGCATCGCGTGTGAGGAAACCTTTAGCTTTAAGTGTTCCACGGAAGTCTGGATCCGCTTGAAGAAGAGCACGTGAGATACCGTGACGGATTGCGCCTGCTTGACCAGTGAAGCCGCCGCCTTTGACCGTTACCATGATATCGTATTTGCCTTCTGTTTCTGTGAGTACAAGTGGTTCTTTTGCAGTCATGATTAATGTTTCATAACCGAAGTATTCGCTGATATCGCGCCCGTTAACTGTGACTTTACCGTCTCCAGCAACGAGGAAAACGCGAGCTGCCGCGTGTTTACGGCGACCAGTGCCGTAGTAACGTACATCTGCCATCGTGTAGTTCCTCCTAAATTCGTATTAATTAACCGCGAAGTTCGTAAACTTCTGGTTGTTGTGCTTCTTGCTTATGAGTATCTCCAGCGTAAACGTGGAGTTTGTTGAACATTTGACGACCGAGGCTACCTTTTGGAAGCATCCCTTTGATCGCGAGTTCAAGCATACGCTCAGGTTTGTTAGCGAGTAAGTCGCGTGCGACAGTCTGCTTCAAGCCGCCTGGATGACCAGAGTGACGGTAGTAGACCTTTTTGTCGAGTTTGTTACCAGTTAAAACGATTTTCTCAACGTTGATGAGGATAACGTGATCCCCACAGTCAACGTGTGGTGTGAACGTAGGTTTGTGCTTACCGCGGAGAAGTGAAGCAACTTCGCTCGAAAGACGACCGAGTGTTTTGCCTTCTGCGTCGATAAGGAGCCATTTGCGTTCTACATCAGTAGCTTTCGCCATGAAAGTTGTGCGCATGTAAAATACCTCCTAAGGAATTTAAAAATTTCTTTTTTGATTTTTCATTTATTCACTGTTTGAATCTATCAGAATCTTAGGTGTACGGGGCTAAGATTGTGGTTTCATAATAAATGAAATGCCAATAAACATTGTATGTTTTTTAGCGGCTAATGTCAAATGCCTTTTTTAGACTCTGGGTAGAAAACTTCCCAAAGGTATAACCCGTGCGGTGGTGCCGTCACACCAGCGACGTTTCGATCCTTCGCTTCGAGCATCCGTTTGATGTCATCCGGGGCAAATCGACCGCGTCCGACATCAAGCAACGTGCCGACCATGATCCGGATCTGATTGTAGAGAAAACCGCTTCCTTGAAAACGAAAAATCAGTTCTTCCCCTTGTTCGATCAGTTCCGCTTCATAAATCGTCCGAACACGATTGTCCGTCTCTGTCTTCGCGACACAGAACGAACTAAAGTCATGAGTCCCGACTAAATGCGCTAATCCCAGACGAATTTGCGCAACATCGAGCGAATACGGAATCAGGACGGATTGATGACGCCGAAACGCATTTTCCGTCCGGCGCACGAAGTACCGGTACTCTTTCCCTACTACATCATACCTTGCTTCGAAGTCAGAAGCGACCTCTTTACAGTCCCGAACACGAATATCGTCCGGTAATAACGTATTTAAAGCCTTCACCATGCTTGCCGGTGCAATCGAAAGCTCCGTATCAAAATGAATGACTTGTCCCTGTGCGTGCACACGGGCATCCGTACGTCCGGAACCGATGACCTTGACCGGGTGCTTGTGCATCCGTCCAAGCGTCTTCTCGAGGACTTCCTGAATCGTCAGACCGTTCGGTTGCACTTGATACCCGGAATAGTCCGTTCCGTCATACTGAATCGTACATTTAAAGCGTCGCATCAAAATCCTCCCCGTAAATACACCAGCAACAGTCCGAGGGCGACCAGAAGCAGGATCAATCCCGTATCGCGTGTTGTCCACTTGGACTCACGGAGCCGGGTCCGTCCTTCACCGCCGCGGTATCCGCGGGCTTCCATCGCCGTTGCCAGATCTTCCGCCCGCTTAAATGCCGAGATGAACAGTGGAATCAACAAAGGAATGATCGCCCGCAGACGTTCCTTGATCGGTCCCGCCGATAAATCGACCCCGCGTGCCTGCTGTGCCTTCATGATTTTTTCCGTCTCTTCCGCCAGGGTCGGCAGGAAACGAAGGGAAATCGACAACATCAAGGCAATTTCATGGGTCGGAACACGGACGACCTTAAACGGTTTCAGCAACAACTCAATCGCATCCGTCAGTTCGATCGGTGACGTCGTCAACGTGACGAGTGTCGTGATTGAGACCAGATAAAAGAAGCGGAGCGAAACGATGATCGCGAGACGTAATCCTTCTTCATAAATCTTGAACCAGCCGAATTCAAACAGAACGGCCCCTTCACGCGTAAACAACAGTTGAATGATGAACGTAAAGATAATTAAGAATAAGATCGGCCGGAGCCCCTTTAAGACGTAACGAATCGGTAATTTACTGCTGGCTAACGCAAAAAACGTAAACAGCAATAAAAAAATATTCGTTGCCGCATTATTGGCCAAAAAGACAAGCGGAATAAAACAGAAAGCAAAAATGATTTTCGCAACGGCAGACGAACGATGTAAATACGACGTTCCCGGTATATGTTGTCCTACAATCATCGTTTATCCTCCCGTACATGCAAAATCCAGTCAATCAATTCCGCTTCCGTCTGAAGCGATGGACGCGGTTGGTTCAATTGATCGGCCATCTGCCAGGCAAAGGCCAGAACGTGGGGTAAATCGAGATGGAATTGACGCAGTAACGTTTCTTGACGGAATAGACCCATTGGTTCTCCGTCATACGCAACCTGGCCCTCTTCCATGACGACGACGCGGTTCGTATATTCCAGCACCTGGTCCATGTCATGCGTAATCAACAGCAATGTCATTCCTGACTGTGCATGCAACTCGGCAAAGAGAGAAAGCATCTGCTTCCGTCCTTGCGGATCGAGTCCTGCTGTCGGTTCATCGACGATCAACACGTCTGGTTGACTAGCGAGTACGCCCGCAATCGCAACACGCCTCATTTGCCCACCAGACAGGTCAAACGGAGAACGTGACCAAAAGACTTCATCGAGTCCAACGGTACGTAAGGCATCTTTCGCTAACCGTTCTGCCTCTGCCGGTGCGTGACCGAAGTTCATCGGACCAAACATGACATCTTTCAAGACGGTTTCTTCGAACAATTGATATTCCGGATACTGAAAGACAAGACCCACCCGTTTCCGGAGTGCTTTTAAATCTTGTTTTCGTTTCGGTTCGATGATGATGTCATCGACCTGTACCTTCCCAGCTGTTGGTTTCAACAAGCCGTTGATGTGTTGGACGAGTGTCGACTTCCCGGAACCGGTATGCCCTACAAACGCAACAAGCGCCCCTGACGGAATCTCAAGATTCACATCACGCAGCGCGACTCGTTCAAACGGACTATTGAGTTGGTACGTATAGTTTAATTCCTGGATTAAGATTGGCATAAGCGGTTCACCAAGTCTCTTTCATCTAGTATCGTGTCCTCATAAGTAAGACCACGTGCTGAAAGTTGCTCCTGCACCCGGACGACAAATGGAACATCTAGTCCAATCTGCTCAAGAAACGCGGATTGTGCAAACACCTCTTGCGGTGTCCCTTCTAAAACGATTTGCCCCGCATCCATGACAATGACACGACTGGCCCGTAAGACCTCATCGAGTTCATGTGTAATGGCAACGACGGCCATCGGGTGTTGCTCATATAATTCCTGAACGGTCGACATAACCTCAGTTCGTGCAATCGGATCAAGCATCGATGTCGCTTCATCGAGCACGAGAACATCAGGGCGCATCGCAAGCGCCGAGGCGATTGCGATGCGCTGCTTCTGTCCGCCGGATAGTTGATGGGGTTCCCGATCAACAAAATCCGTAAGGCCAACGCGCGCTAGACTGTCGTCGATACGACGAACCATTTCCTCGCGTGGCACACCCCAGTTTTCCAGGGCAAATGCCACGTCGTCGCGCACGGTCGTGCCAACGAATTGATTATCCGGATTTTGAAAGACGATACCGATTGCGCGGCGCATCTCCCACAGTTGCTCCGGTACTGCACTCGAGAATGTCTCATTGACAGTAACCGTTCCTTCTTCAGGAAGCAACAATCCGTTAAACAACTTCGTCAGCGTTGATTTTCCAGAGCCGTTGTGTCCAACGATCGCGACCCATTCCTGCGAATGAATCGAAAGAGAGACATTCCGTAAGGCTGGTTGTTCTTGTTCCGGGTAACGATATGTCACCTGTTCCAACTCAATCAGCTTTGTCATGTCTGCTCCTCCTTCATCAAATCAAAAATAATTTCATTTGTAACAAAAGGGCAGAAGCGAGTTACGCACTGCCCTTTTATTCGAATCATTTAAAAATTAAACGAGTTCGATGATGACCATTTCTGCGCCGTCACCACGACGTGGTCCCATTTTCATGATACGTGTGTAACCACCTTGACGCTCAGCAAAACGTGGTGCCACATCTGCAAACAACTTTTGGATTGCATCTTGTGTTTTACCAGCTTCGTTTTGACCAGCAGCTTCGCGACGAACGAACGATGCAACTTGACGACGAGCGTGGAGATCACCGCGTTTACCTAAAGTGATGAGTTTCTCAACGACTGGACGAAGTTCCTTCGCTTTTTGTTCTGTAGTTTGGATACGCTCATTGATGATGAGATCAGTCGCAAGGTCACGCAAAAGTGCCTTACGTTGTGAGCTTGTACGGCCTAATTTCGAGTATGCCATGGATGGATTCCCTCCTTCGTGCAATTAATAGTTTTTAGTCTTCTTTACGTAGGCCCAGTCCGAGTTCATCGAGCTTCGCTTGAACTTCTTCGAGTGATTTACGTCCGAGGTTACGAACTTTCATCATCTCGTCTTCGCTCTTGTTCGCGAGTTCTTGAACCGTATTGATGCCGGCACGTTTCAAACAGTTGTACGAACGAACTGAAAGATCGAGTTCTTCGATCGTCATTTCAAGTACTTTTTCTTTTTGATCTTCTTCCTTTTCGACCATGATTTCGGCATGGAGCGCTTCGTCCGTAAGACCAACAAAGATGTTTAAGTGTTCTGTCATGATTTTTGCGCCGAGTGACACTGCTTCTTCAGGGCGGATTGAACCGTCCGTCCAAACATCAAGCGTCAACTTATCGAAGCTCGCATCTTGACCAACACGTGTTTTTTCAACTTGATAGTTTACACGTTGAATTGGCGTGTAAATCGAATCAATTGGAATGACGCCGATTGGCATATCGTCCCGTTTGTTATCTTCAGCCTGAACGTAACCACGGCCGCGACGAGCTGTCAGACGCATATGAAGTGATGCACCTTCTGCAAGTGTTGCAATGTGGAGTTCTGGGTTGAGGATTTCGACGTCGCTGTCATGCGTAATGTTCGCTGCAGTAACAACGCCGGCGCCTTGAATATCGATCTCAAGTGTTTTCTCTTCTTCCGAGTAAACTTTGAGGGCGAGTTTCTTGAGGTTCAAGATGATTTGGGTAACGTCTTCTACAACGCCATCAATCGTCGAGAACTCATGAAGAACGCCATCGATTTGGACTGCAGTGACTGCAGCACCCGGAAGTGAAGATAATAGGATACGACGCAATGAGTTACCAAGCGTTGTACCGAATCCACGCTCAAGCGGTTCTACCACGAATTTACCAAACGTAGCGTTGTCGCTTAATTCGACCGTTTCAATCTTCGGCTTTTCGATTTCGATCATCTGAACCCCTCCTTGAATATCGTCATGTTGGCCATCGCGTTCAATCGCCAACCGTCTTGTGCACGTTTCTACTGCCTTGCTTGGTCAAACGATCAACAAAAGTCTACTCGAATTCCCGCTTTGCAGTACAAGACGGGTTACACGCGACGACGTTTTGGAGGGCGGCAACCGTTGTGTGGAACTGGAGTTACGTCACGGATCGCTGTTACTTCAAGACCGATTGCTTGAAGCGCACGGATTGCAGCTTCACGACCTGCACCAGGACCTTTAACGTTAACTTCTACAGTACGCATACCGTTGTCCATTGCTGTTTTCGCAGCAGTTTCTGAAGCGAGTTGCGCAGCAAATGGAGTAGATTTACGTGAGCCTTTGAAGCCCATGTTACCTGCAGTTGCCCAAGAGATTGCATTCCCTTGCATGTCAGTGATCGTAACGATTGTGTTGTTGAATGTTGAACGGATATGCACGATACCAGATTCAATATTCTTTTTGACTTTACGTTTACTACGAACATTCTGTTTACGTTTTGCCATCTTAGTTTACCCTCCCTTACTTCTTCTTGTTCGCTACTGTACGGCGTGGGCCTTTACGAGTACGCGAGTTGTTTTTAGTGTTTTGACCACGAACTGGAAGACCACGACGGTGACGAACACCACGGTAGCAACCGATTTCGATCAAACGTTTGATGTTGAGTGAGATTTCACGACGAAGGTCACCCTCAACTTTTACTTTATCTAATCCATCACGGAGTTGGTTGAGTTGTTCTTCAGTCAATTCACGAGTACGAGTATCTTCAGAGATACCAGCTTCTTTCAAGACTTTCTGAGCAGTTGTTTTACCAACACCATAGATGTAAGTGAGTGAGATAACGATGCGTTTCTCACGTGGAATATCTACACCAGCAATACGTGCCATGTGTGCACCTCCTTGTTTAATTACCCTTGTTTTTGTTTATGCTTAGGGTTTTCGCAAATAACCATTACTTTGCCTTTACGGCGGATAACTTTACATTTTTCACAGATCGGTTTAACCGAAGGTCTTACTTTCATTGTGAATACCTCCTCCTGAAAAAATCGGAGTTTTTATTTGAAACGGTATGTGATCCGTCCGCGAGTCAAGTCGTATGGTGACAACTCAACCGTTACTTTATCTCCTGGTAGGATCCGAATGAAGTGCATCCGAATTTTTCCTGAGACGTGCGCGAGGACCGTGTGGCCGTTTTCTAACTCCACCTTAAACATCGCGTTTGGAAGCGGTTCGATAACCGTACCTTCCACTTCGATTACATCTTGTTTCGCCATCAATTATACCCCTTTCTCTATAAAGTTGATTGGGAGCCCAGACGATTTGTAGCGCTTAGGGGCTTTCTACAGTAGCCGTGAGAGAATCATCGGTCACAAACACGAGTGGATAGCGGCTTATAGAAAGGTGACACCAATAACGCGCACAGCTCACTCTGCATCGACCGTTAAGATCTCGTAGCCTTCGTCTGTGATGGCGATGGTGTGCTCAAAGTGGGCGCACATGCTACCGTCCACTGTCACTACCGTCCAATTGTCGGATAGCGTGCGAACATAGCGTTTTCCGACATTAACCATTGGCTCAATCGCCAAGGTCATGCCAGTTTTCAGGCGCGGCCCTTTCCCCGGTGGTCCATAATGTGGAATTTGCGGATCTTCATGCAAATTTTGTCCCACGCCGTGGCCCACATATTCGCGGACTACAGAAAAATTCGCTGCTTCAACATGTGACTGAATCGCATGCGAAATATCTGTCAGGTGCACGCCGGCTTTGGCGCGCTCCAATCCTTTATACAGAGATTCTTCAGTTACGTCAAGTAACCGCTTCGTCTCTTCAGAGATTGTACCTACCGGATATGTCCAGGCTGAATCTCCGTGATATCCGTTATACTCCGCCCCGATATCAATCGAGATGATGTCTCCACCGTGGAGTACGCGGTCACCCGGAATACCATGGACAAGTTCTTCATTTACTGAAGCACAAATGCTGCCAGTAAACCCATTATAACCTTTAAACGATGGTGTTGCCCCTTGACTTCGAATATAGCGTTCAGCAATCGCATCGAGTTGCCCCGTTGTGATCCCTGGACGAATATGAGCTTTGAGCTCCTTATGCGTCCGGGCGACGATTTGTCCTGCCTGACGCATGATGTCGATTTCACGCGGCGCTTTCGTGATGATCATTACTGACCACCAAGAAGTGCTTGAACATCGGAATAAACTTCATTAATCGGACGATCACCGTCCAAATTACGAAGATACCCTTTTTCAGCGTAAAAGTCAATCAAAGGTTGCGCTTGAGCGACGTTGACTTCAAGACGACGGCGAACCGTTTCTTCTTGATCATCTTCACGTTGAACAAGTGCTGATCCGTCGATATCACAGACACCCTCCACTTTTGGTGGGTTATAGATGACATGATACGTTGCTCCACATGTCGGGCAAATCCGGCGGCCTGTCAAACGAGGGACAAGTTTCTCCGGGTTCACACCGATGTGAACGACGTGATCGATTTGTTTATTTAGATCCGCAAGCAATACTTCAAGAGCATCCGCTTGTTTCACTGTGCGTGGGAAACCGTCAAGAAGAAAACCATTGGCACAGTCTTCTTTGGCGAGACGCTCACGTACGATGCCGATTGTGACTTCGTCCGGAACGAGTTCCCCTTTATCCATGTACGATTTCGCTTCCTGTCCGAGCGGTGTTTGATCTTTGATCGCCGCACGGAACATGTCGCCTGTCGAGATGTGTGGAATGGCGTAGTCTTCGATAATTTTCGCAGCCTGCGTTCCTTTTCCAGCACCCGGCAAGCCCATCAATACAAGATTCATGTCGGTAGCCTCCACTTCTATAGACTCTATAGACACAACAGAAAGGAAAGGGATGGTCCCCTTCCTCCCGCCTTATCGGATAAAGCCTTTGTAGTGTCGTTTAACCAGTTGACTTTCAATCTGTTTCATCGTCTCAAGACCTACACCGATGACGATCAACAGGCTTGTTCCACCAATCTGCACCGAGTTCGGTAAACCAGCGAACTTAATAAAGAACGTTGGCGTCACCGCGATGACAGCGAGGAAGAGTGAGCCGAAGAATGTCAGACGATACAGGATCTTCGTGATGTACTGTTCCGTTTGCTTACCAGGACGAATACCAGGAATGTATCCGCCTTGCTTTTGAAGGTTCTCTGCCATTTGTTCCGGGTTAACCTGAACAAATGTATAGAAGTAAGAAAATGCAATGATCAGTGCCACATAGATCGACATACCGATTGGACTCGTATAGTCGAAAATGTCACGGATCTTCGTCGCATTTTCCGGACTTGCAAAGAAACTTGCAACCGTTGGTGGCGTCACCATGAACGATACAGCGAAGATAACTGGGATAACACCAGCAGCATTCAGTTTAATCGGCAAGTGTGTCGATTGACCGCCTACTGGTGCACGGTTCACCGTACGCTTAGCGTACTGAATCGGAATCTTACGGGCAGCTTGCTGCACATAGATGACTCCGACGATGACCGCGATGATGATTAAAAGCAATAGTACGATATAAAGCACATTGACAAACAAAGCATCCCCTGCATTTTGGAGCTTTGTTTCGTAGATCTGACGGAACGCGTTCGGGAAGCCTGCGACAATCCCAGCGAAGATGATCATTGATATCCCGTTACCAATACCCTTCTCCGTGATGAGTTCACCGAGGAACATCAAGAATGCGGTACCCGCCGTCAAAACAAGTGCAATCATAACGTACGTCCAGGTGCCGTATTGCTCATCGACAAGACCTGGGTAGATACGGTTAAATCCAAGCGCGATTCCAAACGCTTGGACTAAGCCGAGTACGATCGTTCCATAGCGCGTTACCGTTGCTAACTTCTTACGGCCCGCCTCTCCTTGTTTTGCCCATTCGGCAAACTTTGGAACAACGTCCATCTGTAAGAGTTGGACAACGATCGAGGCCGTGATATACGGCATGATTCCCATCGCAAAGAGTGAGAAATTCTGCAAAGCATTCCCGCCGAAGGAATTCAAGAAACCAAGAATACCATTCTGGTCGATCTTGAATACTTCAGTGTTTACCATCGGCACCGGGATATGTGCTCCGATACGGAACACGATAATCAGAGCCAAGGTAAAGAGAATGCGCCGACGAATGTCGGCTACGCGCCACATATTGGAGATCGCTTGAAACATTAGATCACCTCAACCGTACCGCCGGCAGCTTCGATCGCTTGCTTCGCAGCTTCGGAGAACTTGTGAGCTTTTACTGTCAGTTTCTTTTCAATCTTACCGTTAGAAAGGATCTTCACGCCATCCTTCATACCTTTGACTGCGCGAGTCTCGATAAGAAGTTCTGGTGTTACTTCCGTTCCATCTTCAAAACGGTTAAGTGTGTCAAGGTTGATAACCGCGAACTCTTTACGAGTCGGGTTGTTGAAGCCGCGTTTTGGTAAACGACGGAAAAGTGGGTTTTGTCCACCTTCGAAACCTGGACGAACACCACCGCCTGAACGAGCTTTTTGACCTTTGTGACCACGGCCAGAAGTCTTACCGTTACCAGAAGACATACCGCGACCTACACGGTTGCGTTCTGAACGTGAACCAGCAGCTGGTTTCAATTCATGGAGTTTCATAGTGGGGCACCTCCTCATAAAATTATATCAAACGTATTACTCTTGAATTTCTTTAACTGTCAATAAGTGTGACACGTGGTTAATCATCCCACGCATAGCAGCGTTGTCAGGTACGACAACAGTTTGGTGCATCTTACGGAGACCAAGCGTACGAGTAGTAACGCGTTGGTTCTCCGGACGACCGATCATGCTGCGTGTGAGGGTAACTGCGAGTTTCGCCATCTGTATTCCCTCCCTTTCTTAACCGCGAAGTTCTTCGACGGTTTTACCGCGGAGTTTCGCAACGTCTTCAGCACGTTTAAGTGAAGTGAGACCTTTAACAGTCGCACGAACCATGTTGATTGGAGTGCTTGATCCAAGTGATTTCGAAAGAATGTCGTTGATTCCCGCTAATTCGAGAACCGCACGAACTGGGCCACCAGCGATGACTCCAGTACCTTCAGAAGCAGGTTTCAAGAAGACGTGACCTGCACCGAAAATTCCGTTGATTTCGTGTGGAATTGTAGTGTTAACGATTGGAACGTTAACCATGTTTTTCTTTGCATCTTCGATTGCTTTACGGATCGCTTCAGGCACTTCCTGAGCTTTACCCGTACCGAAACCTACGTGACCATTCTTGTCACCTACGACGACGAGTGCAGCAAAACGGAAGCGACGGCCACCTTTTACTACTTTCGCGACGCGGTTTACAGTAACAACGCGTTCTTCGAGTTGATCCATGTTAATTTCTAACTGGCGCATGTAGAGGTTCCCTCCTTTTCTATTAGAATTTGAGACCAGCTTCACGAGCTGCTTCAGCTACTGCTTTAATACGTCCATGATAGAGGTATCCTCCACGGTCGAAAACGACTGTTTCAATACCTTTTTCAAGAGCGCGTTCAGCTGCAAGCTTACCAACTGCTGATGCAGCGTCAGTCGTGTTGCCTTTTTCAAGGTCGAGTGATGATGCAGATGCGAGTGTTGCATGTGTTGCATCGTCAATGACTTGTACGTAAATGTTCTTGTTCGAACGGAATACATTCAAACGTGGACGAGCTGCAGTCCCGATGATTGTACGACGTACACGACCATGACGCTTTTTACGCGTAGCATTTTTGTTTGCCTTTGAGATCATTTATGCCACTCCTTTCCGGTCAATTCGTCTTAACGAATTACTTACCTGTTTTACCTTCTTTACGACGGACGACTTCATCACTGTAACGAATTCCTTTACCTTTGTACGGCTCAGGCTGACGGTACGAACGGATCAATGCAGCAACGTGTCCAACACGCTCCTTGTTGATTCCGCGGACGATGATTTGCGTATTCGTAGGAACTTCGACTTCAATGCCTTGTTCCGGAGTGTACTCGATTGGGTGTGAATAACCGAGGTTGAGTACGATTTTGTTACCTTGCTTTTGAGCACGGTAACCAACACCTTGGATATCGAGTGTCTTAGCGAAACCGTTGTTTACACCTTCGACCATGTTCGCGATAAGCGCACGAGTCGTTCCGTGGATTGTACGGTTAGCTTTCTCGTCGTTTGGACGAGTGACAGTCAATTCATTACCTTCTACGTTGATAGCCATAGTCGGGTTGAACTCACGAGTGAGTTCACCTTTAGGACCTTTTACCGTAACTGTGCTGTTTTCAACTGTTACTGTAACGCCTGCTGGGATAACGACTGGCTTTTTACCAATACGTGACATTTAAGACACCTCCGTTCTTTTTATGCGTGAATTACCAGATGTATGCGATCACTTCGCCGCCGACTTTTTGTTGGCGAGCTTCTTTGTCTGTCATAACACCTTTAGATGTTGAAACGATAGCGATTCCGAGACCACCGAGTACTTTCGGGATTTCATCAGCTTTCGCGTAAACGCGAAGACCTGGTTTCGAGATACGTTTGAGTCCAGTGATGACGCGTTCGTTGCTTGCGCCGTACTTAAGGAATACGCGGAGCGTACCTTGTTTGCTGTCCTCGAGATATTCAACATCGCGGATGAAACCTTCACGTTTGAGGATTTCAGCGACTTCACGTTTGATTGTAGAAGCTGGCATTTCCAACTTCTCATGGCGAACCATGTTTGCATTACGAATGCGTGTAAGCATATCTGCAATCGGATCTGTCATAACCATGCGATGTACCTCCTTTCACAACTTTAATGAATTACCAGCTTGCTTTTTTAACACCAGGGATTTGACCTTTATGAGCAAGATCACGGAACTTAATACGGCTGATACCGAATTTACCAATGTAACCGTGTGGACGGCCAGTGATACTGCAACGGTTGTGTAAACGAACCGCTGAAGAGTTACGTGGGAGTTTGCTCAAGCCGATGTAGTCGCCTTGTGCTTTCAATTCTGCGCGTTGTTCAGCGTAGCGCTCGACGAGTGCTTGGCGTTTTACTTCACGTGCGATCATTGATTTCTTAGCCATGTGTGCGGCCTCCCTTATTTTTGGAATGGCATGCCGAGTGCTGTGAGAAGCTCACGTGACTCTTCATCCGTATTAGCAGTTGTAACGATAACGATGTCCATACCACGGACTTTAGATACGCGATCGTAGTCGATCTCTGGGAAGATCAATTGTTCCTTCACGCCTAGCGTGTAGTTACCACGGCCATCGAATGATTTCTTCGATACACCACGGAAGTCACGTACACGTGGAAGTGACACGTTGATCAACTTGTCGAGGAACTCATACATGCGCTCTCCACGAAGTGTTACCTTCGCGCCGATTGGCATACCTTCACGAAGTTTGAAACCAGCGATTGATTTCTTAGCTTTCGTGATGAGTGGCTTCTGACCAGTGAGGAGCTGAAGCTCTTCGACTGCCATGTCAAGTGCTTTCGTGTTCGTAACAGCGTCACCAACACCCATGTTGATTACGATCTTATCGACTTTCGGCGCTTGCATTACAGAAGTATAGTTGAATTTCTCCATCATTACTTTGACGATTTCGTCTTGGTATTTAGCTTTTAAACGGTTCATCAGAAAGTGGACCTCCTTTCTTTAAATCTTCTTATTTATCTAAAGCTTCGCCCGATTTTTTAGCGATACGTACTTTCTTGCCGTCAACCACAGTGAAACCAACGCGTGTTGGGTTTCCTGTCTTAGGGTCGATGAGCATAACGTTCGATACGTGAATCGGTGCTTCTTTCTCGACAATTCCGCCTTGCGGGTTGAGTTGAGAAGGTTTTGAGTGTTTTTTGATCATGTTAACGCCTTCGACGATAACGCGATCTTTTTTAGGCATAGCAGTAAGGACAACACCTTGTTTGCCTTTATCTTTACCAGTCATAACCTGAACTTTATCACCTTTTTTGACATGCATCGTTAGAGCACCTCCTTGTAGGAATTCTTTGGAATTAAAGTACTTCCGGTGCCAACGAGACGATCTTCATGAAGTCTTTTTCACGAAGTTCGCGTGCGACTGGTCCGAAGATACGTGTGCCACGTGGGCTTTTATCATCTTTGATGATGACTGCTGCATTTTCGTCAAAACGGATGTACGAACCGTCTTTACGACGAACGCCACGTTTAGTACGAACGACTACTGCGCGTACAACTTCACCTTTTTTGACAACGCCACCTGGTGTTGCTTGTTTAACTGTGCAAACAATTACGTCACCGATGTTAGCAGTTTTGCGACCAGATCCACCGAGGACTTTGATCGTCAAGACTTCACGAGCTCCTGAGTTGTCTGCTACTTTCAAGCGAGATTCTTGTTGAATCATACGATTGTACCTCCCTCCGGATGTTTATTCATCCGAACTAATTAGAGTTTAGATGATTACTGCTTTTTCGACGACTTCTACGAGACGGAAACGTTTGTCTTTAGAAAGTGGACGTGTTTCTTGAATGCGTACAACGTCACCGATTTTAGCTGTGTTGTTTTCATCATGCGTTTTGTACTTCTTAGAGTAGTTTACGCGTTTGCCGTAGAGCTTGTGCTTTACTTTAGTCTCAACTGTAACTACGATCGTTTTATCCATTTTGTCAGATACGACGCGTCCAGTTAACACTTTGCGGTTGTTAGTGCGTTCCATTGAGTGTTCCTCCTCTCAGAATCCGAGTGAATTATGCGTTGTTGATGCCGAGTTCGCGTTCACGAAGAACGGTTTTCGCGCGTGCAATCGACTTGCGCACTTCACGGATACGAGCAGGGTTCTCAAGCTGACCAGTCGCAAGTTGGAAACGAAGGTTGAACAACTCTTCTTTCCACGAACCGACTTTACCGTTGAGCTCTTCTGTAGTTTGCTGACGGAGATCAGTTGCTTTCATTCGTATCACCACCATTTTCTTCACGTTTTACGAACTTACATTTTACTGGAAGTTTGTGTGATGCAAGACGGAGAGCTTCGCGTGCGATCTCTTCCGATACTCCTGCGATTTCAAACATTACTTTCCCCGGTTTGACGACTGCAACCCAGCCCTCCGGAGCACCTTTACCTGAACCCATTCGGACTTCAAGAGGTTTTTTAGTGTATGGTTTATGTGGGAAAATCTTGATCCACACTTTACCACCACGTTTCATATAACGAGTCATCGCGATACGCGCTGATTCGATTTGACGGCTAGTGATCCAGCTAGCTTCTTGAGCTTGGATACCGAACTCGCCGAAGTGTACTGTAGTACCACGTTTCGCTTTACCACGCATGTTGCCGCGGTGAACACGACGATATTTTACACGTTTTGGTAACAACATGTTGTGTTGCCTCCTTCCCTAGACGGATGTGGATTATTGTTCGTTAGATGCTGCTTTTTTCGTAGGAAGCACTTCACCGTGGTGGAGCCATACTTTTACGCCAATTTTGCCGTAAGTTGTATCAGCTTCAGCAGTACCGTAATCGATGTCTGCACGGAGTGTATGAAGTGGAACTGTTCCTTCTGAATACTTCTCTGAACGAGCGATATCAGCGCCGCCAAGACGACCAGAAACTTCAGTCTTGATTCCTTTGATACCTGAACGCATAGAGCGTTGGATTGATTGCTTCATTGCACGACGGAACGATACACGGCCTTCAAGTTGGCGTGCGATGTTCTCAGCGACAAGTTTAGCAACTGCATCCGGGTTTTTCACTTCAACGACGTTAACGTGAACGCGTTTGCCTTTTGCAAGGTTAGTGATGTCTGTACGAAGCGTTTCGATTTCAGAACCGCCTTTACCGATAACCATACCAGGTTTAGCAGTGTGAAGTGAAATGTTCAAGCGGTTTGCTGCGCGCTCGATTTCAACTTTAGAGACACTAGCGTCTTTAAGACGTTTTTCGATATATTCACGAACTACGTAGTCTTCATGAAGGAGATCAGCATAGTCTTTATCTGCGAACCAACGTGATTCCCAGTCTTTGATGATACCTACGCGAAGACCAGTTGGGTTAATCTTCTGACCCACGGTAATCCCTCCTTATTTTTCAGATACCACGATGTGAACGTGGCTCGTACGTTTGTTGATGCGGCTTGCGCGACCCATTGCACGTGGGCGGAAACGTTTGAGCGTTGGACCTTCGTTGACGTAAGCCTCTGTTACTACGAGGTTTTCGATGTTCATGTCGAAGTTGTGCTCAGCGTTCGCGATTGCCGATTTCAATACTTTCTCAACGATTGGCGTTGCTGCCTTGTTCGTGTAAGCAAGAATCGAAAGTGCTTCACCGATTTGCTTCCCGCGGATTAAGTCTACTACTAGACGTGCCTTACGAGGAGCAATGCGAACCATATTAGCCGATGCTTTTGATTGCATAATGAGTACCTCCCCTCAGATTAACGTTTAGTCTTCTTATCGTTTCCAGCATGTCCTTTGTAAGAACGTGTTGGCGCGAATTCACCAAGTTTGTGACCGACCATATCTTCTGTCACGTAAACCGGTACGTGTTTACGACCATCGTAGACAGCGATCGTGTGACCGATGAACTCTGGGAAGATTGTAGAACGGCGTGACCAAGTTTTGATAACATGCTTGTCACCAGCTTCGTTGGCTTTGTCAACCTTAGCGAGCAAATGGTGATCTGCAAATGGACCTTTTTTCAAGCTGCGACCCATAGTTGTACCTCCCTTTGGCATGATTCAGGAACGGTTCCTGCGAACCGTTCAGAAATCACGTAATTATTTTTTAGAACGACGGACGATATATTTATCGCTCGCTTTGTTTTTCTTACGAGTTTTGTATCCGAGTGCCGGTTTACCCCAAGGAGTAAGTGGGCCCGAACGACCGATTGGAGCACGTCCTTCACCACCACCGTGTGGGTGATCAACTGGGTTCATTACAGAACCACGAACTGTAGGACGTTTTCCGAGCCAGCGTGAACGACCAGCTTTACCGATATTGACGAGCTCGTGCTCTTCATTACCGACAGCGCCGACTGTTGCACGGCAAGTAGCAAGGATCATACGTGTTTCGCCTGATTGGAGACGAACGATCGCGTATTTACCATCTTTACCGAGAAGCTGAGCAGAAGTACCAGCTGAACGAACGAGCTGACCACCTTTACCTGGCTTAAGTTCGATGTTGTGGATCAATGTACCAACTGGGATGTTTGAAAGTGGAAGAGCGTTACCGACTTTAATGTCAGCCTCAACTCCTGACATGACTTGCATGTCAACTTTCAATCCTTTAGGTGCGAGGATGTAGCGTTTTTCACCATCGATGTAGTGGACAAGAGCGATGTTTGCAGAGCGGTTCGGATCGTACTCAATTGTAGCGATACGGCCAGCGATGCCATCCTTGTTCCGTTTGAAGTCGATGATACGGTATTTACGTTTGTGTCCGCCACCTTGGTGACGTACTGTCAAGCGACCTTGGTTGTTACGTCCGCCCTTTTTCGAAAGCTTTTCAGTTAACGATTTTTCAGGACGTGAAGCCGTAATCTCAGCAAAGTCAAGCGCAGTCATATTACGACGACCGTTAGTGGTCGGTTTAAACTTTTTAATTCCCATCGAGAGTTCCCTCCTTTTCTACAGAGTACCGATTAACCGAGGTAATCGAGTTCTTTGCTATCTGCAGTAAGCGTGACGACCGCTTTTTTGCGGCGTGCTGTGTAACCAGCGTGACGACCTACGCGTTTTGCTTTTGGTTTTGAGATAAGTGTGTTGATTTTTTCAACTTTAACGCCGAAGATCGCTTCAACTGCATCTTTGATTTGCGTCTTAGATGCCTTTACGTCTACTTCGAACGTGTACTTTTTCTCAGCCATTTGGTTCACTGAGCGTTCAGTAATTACAGGACGTTTGATAATGTCGTGTGCGTTTGCCATTATGCAAGCACCTCCTCTACTCTCGCAACAGCATCCTTCGTGAAGATGACTTTGTCGTGTGCGACAAGATCAAGGACGTTTACTCCAGCAGCGTCAACGACTGTGACACCAGGAATGTTGCGTGTTGAAAGAACGACTGTCTCGTTGTAATCAGCAGTAACGACGAGGACTTTACGTTCGATTGAAAGAGCAGCGAAGACCGAAATCATGTCTTTTGTTTTCGGAGCATCGATTGTCAATCCTTCAAGAACGATGAACTCGTTGTTAGCGACTTTTGAAGAAAGTGCTGAACGTAATGCGAGACGACGAACCTTTTTAGGAAGTTTATAAGCGTACGAACGTGGTGTTGGACCGAAGACTGTTCCACCGCCAACCCATTGTGGCGAACGGATCGAACCTTGGCGTGCACGACCAGTACCTTTTTGTTTCCATGGTTTACGGCCGCCACCGCGAACTTCCGAGCGACCTTTTGTATCATGTGTACCTTGGCGACGTGAAGCTTGTTGCATGACGATTGCATCGTATACGACTGCTTCGTTTGGCTCGATTCCGAAAACGGCATCTGCCAACTCGATGTCTCCAACTTGTGTACCTGTTTGGTTAAGCAAAGCTACTTTAGGCATTCGTTATTCCTCCTTTCCTTGCAAACAAATTAGTTGCCTTTTACCGCAGTTTTGACGACAACTTGGCTCTTACGTGCGCCTGGGATAGCACCCTTGACGAGGAGTAAGCCGCGTTCTACATCAACTTTTACGATTTCAAGGTTTTGAACAGTGACTTGCTCTCCACCCATGCGTCCTGGGAGCAATTTCCCTTTGAATACACGGTTTGGAGCGACAGGACCCATTGAACCTGGGCGACGGTGGTAACGCGAACCGTGAGCCATTGGACCACGTGATTGGTTGTGACGCTTGATTGCTCCAGCGAAACCTTTACCTTTCGACGTACCTGTTACATCAACCATTTCGCCTGCAGCGAAAGTATCTGCTTTAATCTCTTGACCGATTTCGAAATCTGTTACAGATGTACGGATTTCTTTAATGAAGCGCTTAGGTGTCGCACTAGCTTTCGCTGCGTGACCTTTTTGCGGTTTGTTTTGACGACCTTCTTTGATATCACCAAAGCCGAGTTGGACTGCTTCGTAACCGTCCACTTCCATTGTCTTCAATTGAAGAACAACGTTACCTTCTACTGAAACGACAGTAACTGGTACTACTTCGCCTGACTCGTTGAAGATTTGTGTCATACCGAGTTTAGTTCCTAAGATTCCTTTAGCCATGAGATACACCTCCTAATATTGAATGATTTTGATCTTCTGGCTAGTATCAACTATTTATAGAAGAAAAATTAAAGTTTGATTTCGATGTCAACGCCCGATGGAAGTTCAAGACGCATAAGCGCATCAACTGTTTTCGGTGTTGGGTTAACGATGTCGATCAAACGTTTGTGTGTACGCATTTCGAACTGCTCACGAGCATCTTTGTACTTGTGAACGGCACGAAGTACTGTGTAGATCGCTTTCTCCGTTGGGAGTGGGATCGGACCAGATACAGTAGCACCAGAACGTTTTGCTGTTTCGACAATTTTCTCAGCCGATTGATCAAGCACGCGGTGATCGTATGCTTTCAAACGGATCCGAATTTTTTCATTTGCCATGTTGTTTCCCTCCTTTTCGCCTATTTTGTAAATAGACATTCTCCGCGGAAATTTCCACACTAGCCATGGCAATGCCGCCTGGTGTGTCATAACCTCCCGCTTCATCGCGTTGTGTTTGTGACCAACATATCCTAGTTTACTGAATTCCAAGCCGGAATGCAAGTAAAATAAAAATAGAATTTGTTTTCAAGTCTCTCACCACTCGCACAAACACTTTCCTCAGTATATAAGATGTCTGACCATGTTGCAAGACTGTTTTCAAAGAAATGAAAAAAGGCCTTCCGTCACGGGAGACGGAAGACCTTTATATCTTAAAAATTACTCAACGATTTCTGTAACTGATCCAGCGCCTACTGTACGGCCACCTTCACGGATTGAGAAACGAGTTTCTTTTTCAAGAGCGATTGGCGCGATGAGTTCAACAGTCAATTCGATGTTGTCCCCAGGCATTACCATTTCAGTTCCTTCAGGAAGTTGGCACATACCAGTTACGTCAGTTGTACGGAAGTAGAACTGTGGACGGTAGTTACCGAAGAATGGCGTGTGACGGCCACCCTCTTCTTTTGAAAGGATGTAAACTTGCGCTTTGAAAGTTTTGTGCGGTGTGATTGTGTTTGGTTTCGCGAGAACTTGTCCACGCTCGATGTCGTCACGTGATACACCACGGAGAAGTGCTCCGATGTTGTCGCCAGCTTCAGCATAGTCAAGAAGCTTACGGAACATCTCTACACCAGTACATACTGATTTTTTAGTTTCTTCGTGAAGACCAACGATTTCAACTTCGTCGTTGACTTTAAGAACTCCACGCTCAACGCGGCCAGTAGCTACTGTACCACGACCAGTGATTGAGAAAACATCCTCAACTGGCATCATGAAGTCTTTTTCAGTGTCACGAGTTGGCTCAGGGATGTACTCATCAACAGCGTTCATGAGTTCCATGATTTTTTCTTCCCATTTAGCTTCGCCGTTAAGCGCGCCGAGAGCAGATCCTTGGATAACTGGGAGGTCATCGCCTGGGAAGTCGTACTCAGAAAGAAGTTCGCGGATTTCCATTTCAACGAGTTCAAGAAGCTCTTCGTCGTCAACCATGTCGACTTTGTTCATGAATACTACGATGAAAGGAACACCTACTTGACGTGAAAGCAAGATGTGCTCACGTGTTTGTGGCATTGGACCATCAGTTGCAGAAACAACGAGGATCGCGCCGTCCATTTGTGCAGCACCAGTGATCATGTTTTTAACATAGTCAGCGTGACCTGGGCAGTCAACGTGTGCATAGTGGCGTTTGTCTGTTTCGTACTCGATGTGAGCCGTTGCGATAGTGATACCGCGCTCGCGCTCTTCTGGAGCACCATCGATTTGGTCAAACTTAGTTGCAGCTTTACCTTGTGATTTTGCAAGTACAGCTGAGATAGCTGCTGTCAAAGTTGTTTTACCGTGGTCGACGTGGCCAATTGTACCAACGTTAACGTGCGGTTTAGAACGGTCGAATTTTTCTTTACCCATTCTGAATTCCTCCTCTATGTGTCTAATAATATTTTATAACTAGGAAGGTGAATCGTCGAATAACGTACACCTTCCTTAGCTTACACTAATCATAAAAGCGTGACAACCTGTGAAGGATTAGCCGTTTGCTTTTTTGATAATTTCTTCAGCAACTGATTTCGGTACTTCTTCGTAGTGATCGAAGTGCATCGAGTACGTTCCGCGACCTTGTGTGCGTGAACGAAGACCAGTAGCGTAACCGAACATCTCTGAAAGTGGAATCATCGAACGAACGACTTGAGCGTTCCCGCGAGCTTCCATACCTTCGACGCGTCCACGGCGTGATGTAACATCACCCATGATGTCTCCCATGTATTCATCTGGGATAACGATTTCAACTTTCATCATTGGCTCAAGGATAACAGCGCCGCTCTTATCTTTAAGTTGTTTGACGGCCATTGAAGCCGCGATTTTAAATGCCATCTCGTTCGAGTCGACATCGTGGTACGATCCGAAAACGAGTGCCGCTTTAACGTCAACTACTGGATAACCAGCAAGGATACCGTTTTGAAGCGCTTCTTCGATTCCGTGTTCAACCGCTGGGATGTATTCACGTGGAACAACACCACCGACGATTTTGTTGTTGAACTCAAAGCCAGCACCTTCTTCGTTTGGCTCGAATTCTACGACGACGTGACCATACTGACCACGACCACCTGATTGACGAGCAAACTTAGAATCGATTTTCGCCGATTGGCGGATCGTTTCACGGTAAGCTACTTGTGGAGCACCAACGTTTGCTTCGACTTTGAACTCGCGACGCATACGGTCAACGATGATGTCGAGGTGAAGCTCACCCATACCTGAGATGATCGTTTGACCAGTCTCTGGGTTAGTTTCAGTGCGGAAAGTTGGATCCTCTTCAGCAAGCTTAGCGAGTGCTTGACCCATTTTATCTTGGTCAGCTTTCGTTTTTGGTTCGATCGCGACCGAGATAACTGGTTCTGGGAATGTCATTGATTCGAGAACGACGTTGTCTTTCTCTGCACAAAGCGTATCTCCAGTAGTAGTATCTTTAAGACCTACAGCTGCTGCGATGTCACCAGCGAAGACCATTGGGATCTCCTCACGGCTGTTCGCGTGCATTTGAAGGATACGTCCGAGACGCTCACGTTTCCCTTTTGTTGAGTTCTTGACATAAGATCCTGCCGAAGCTGTACCAGAGTACACACGGAAGAACGTCAATTTACCAACATACGGGTCAGTCATAACTTTGAATGCAAGTGCAGAGAATGGCGCTTCGTCAGTTGACTCACGAACGATCTCTTCATCTGTATCCATGTTAATCCCTGTGATTGCTTTTACGTCGACTGGTGATGGGAGGTAGTCAAGGACTGCGTCAAGCATAAGCTGAACACCTTTGTTCTTGAATGCCGAACCAACGAGAACTGGGTAGAAATCAACTGTAAGAGTCGCTTTACGGATACCCGCTTTAAGCTCTTCAATTGTGATTTCCTCGCCCTCGAGGTATTTCATCATCATTTCTTCTTCGTAATCTGCAACTGCTTCGATTAATGATGCACGAAGTTCTTCAGCTTCTTCTGCGAATTCTGCAGGGAAACCTTCAGTTTCTTCGATATCAGTACCGAGGTCGTTACCGTACATGTATGTTTTCTTTTCAACGAGATCGATGATTCCTTTGAATTCATCTTCTGCGCCGATTGGGATTTGGATTGCGTGTGCGTTAGCTTGAAGGCGGTCGCGAAGCGTTCCAACCGAGTACAGGAAGTCTGCACCGATTTTATCCATTTTGTTAACGAAAACGATACGTGGTACGCCGTAAGTTGTAGCTTGGCGCCATACTGTCTCAGTTTGTGGCTCAACACCAGACTGAGCATCAAGTACTGCTACCGCACCATCAAGTACACGGAGTGAACGTTCAACTTCAACAGTGAAGTCTACGTGTCCAGGTGTATCGATGATGTTTACGCGGTTACCTTTCCATTGTGCAGTTGTTGCTGCAGATGTAATCGTGATTCCACGCTCTTGCTCTTGCTCCATCCAGTCCATTTGTGAAGCACCTTCGTGCGTTTCACCAATCTTGTGGATACGACCCGTGTAATAGAGGATACGCTCAGTCGTTGTTGTTTTACCAGCATCGATGTGGGCCATGATCCCGATATTACGGGTGTTCTTAAGGGAGAATTCTCTTGCCATCTTTAAACATTCTCCTTTCGCATTTTAGTTTAGTGTCCGTGCTTTGCCACACGTCATGACTATACCCGAAAGCCACCTCATATTTCCATACAAAATGGCATAGATGAGGTGGTTAATTCCGGTTTTACCAGCGGTAGTGAGCAAACGCTTTGTTCGCTTCCGCCATTTTGTGCATATCTTCGCGCTTCTTAACTGAAGCACCAGTGTTGTTTGCAGCGTCCATGATTTCGTTAGCAAGACGAGCATCCATTGTTTTTTCGTTACGGAGACGTGAGTAGTTCACGAGGTAACGAAGTGCAAGTGTCGTACGGCGCTCAGGGCGGACTTCGACAGGAACTTGATAGTTAGCTCCACCTACGCGGCGTGCTTTAACTTCAAGAACTGGCATGATGTTGTTCATCGCCTCTTCAAAAACTTCCATTGCATCGCGACCTGAACGTTCAGCGATAGCTTCAAAAGCTTTGTATAAGATTTGTTGAGCAGTACCTTTTTTACCATCTAACATAAGACGGTTGATAAGGCGGGTAACGAGTTTAGAGTTGTAGATCGGATCAGCCATTACATCACGGCGTTCTACTTGACCTTTACGTGGCATTCCGAGTCCCTCCTTTCATATAGTGAGGTGATATCTTCTGATATCTAGATTATTTTTTTGCTGCTTTTGGACGTTTAGTACCATATTTCGAACGACCTTGCATACGGCCGTCAACTCCAGCTGTATCGAGTGCACCACGAACGATGTGGTAACGTACCCCTGGTAAGTCTTTTACGCGACCGCCGCGAATAAGAACAACACTGTGTTCTTGCAAGTTGTGGCCGATACCTGGGATGTAAGCTGTTACTTCCATTGTGTTCGTTAAACGCACACGTGCGTACTTACGAAGAGCCGAGTTCGGTTTCTTCGGAGTCATTGTACCTACACGAGTACAAACACCACGTTTTTGTGGTGAGCTGATGTCAGTACGAGCTTTGATAAAGCTGTTGTACCCTTTGTTCAGCGCTGGCGAATCTGATTTCACAACTTTTGATTGACGTCCTTTACGGACTAATTGGTTGATAGTAGGCATCTTTGAGATCCTCCCTTCCTGAATTCATGACAAGTTTCAAAACCACCGAGCCGGGTGGTTCATCGAAAGTCATAATGAAACGTTTTGCGTGGCTCAGGCATTCCATCGCCACACAAAACGTATTATCAAACTTTCTTAATAGCAACAGCAGTTGCTGCAACGTCGATTCCACAAGCCTTACCAAGCTCAAGCTTAGAAGGAACGTTCACGACTGGAACGTTTGCTTGTTTCGCCGCATCGAGCAATGCTTGCTTTACGTGTTCATCTGCGTCATCTGCGATGATCACTTCCGACGCCTTGCCAGATCGCAATGCTTTGAGCGTTTGCTTTTGACCGACAAACTTCAAATCTGCGCCGACTACTTTTTTGTAAGACATGAAGATATCCTCCAAAATAACACAGCCGGTTGGCAACACTATATCATAGTAGCACCGCCATACCGGCGTGTCAAGGCGTTTTATTCTACAGGAGAATCTGCTTCTACAGGTGCTTCGCCTGCGATCTCGAGACCGATTTGACGGTAACGTGTCATTCCTGTACCAGCTGGAACAAGTTTACCGATAATAACGTTCTCTTTCAAGCCGCGAAGGTAGTCGCTCTTCCCTTTAATCGCCGCATCCGTAAGGACACGAGTAGTTTCCTGGAACGAAGCAGCTGATAGGAACGAATCCGTCTCAAGCGACGCTTTTGTAATACCGAGGAGAACTGGTTTAGCCGAAGCGAGTGCTTTACCGGCACGGAGCGCTTCTTTACATGCTTCTTTGAATGTGCTGATATCGACTAGCGAACCTGGTAAGAGTGATGTCTCACCAGACTCGATGACGCGGACGCGACGGATCATCTGACGTACCATGACCTCGACGTGCTTGTCACCGATCTCAACCCCTTGCATCCGGTATACTTTTTGAACTTCTTGAAGAAGATAGTTCTGTACGCCTGATACACCTTTGACGTTCAAGAGTTCTTTCGGGTCGATTGAACCTTCCGTGAACACTTGTCCGGCTTTGACTTCTTCACCGAGTTGAACACGAAGACGTGATCCGAAAGGAATCGTGTATGTCCGTGTTTCGCTCAGACCTTGAATCGTCAACTCACGCTTATCACGCGACTCCGTAAAGTCGATGACTTGTCCATCGATTTCCGAGATGACCGCTTGACCTTTCGGGTTACGGGCCTCGAACAACTCCTGGATACGCGGGAGACCTTGTGTGATATCGTCTCCGGCAACCCCACCTGTGTGGAAGGTACGCATTGTAAGCTGCGTTCCTGGCTCACCGATTGATTGTGCCGCGATGATTCCGACTGCTTCGCCGACTTCGACGTCGTTACCAGTCGCAAGGTTACGTCCGTAACATTTCTTACAGACGCCGTGACTTGTATTACAAGTGAAGGCTGTACGAATCTCAACGTTGTCGATGCCTGCATCCGTAATGGCACGCGCGATATCTTCGTCGATGAGTTCGTTTGTTGAAACGAGGACTGCTCCTGTTTCCGGGTGAACGACTTTTTCGAACGCCGTACGGCCGACAAGGCGGTCGTAGAGGTTTTCGATTTCTTCCGTTCCTTCGCGGAGTGCTGTGACGCGGATACCACGATCCGTACCACAATCATCTTCACGAATGATAACATCTTGCGCGACGTCAACGAGACGACGAGTCAGGTAACCTGAATCGGCAGTCTTCAAGGCTGTATCGGCAAGACCTTTACGGGCACCGTGCGTCGAGATGAAGTATTCCTGAACCGTCAGACCCTCACGGAACGAAGATTTGATCGGGAGCTCGATGATCCGTCCACTTGGAGCGGCCATGAGTCCACGCATCCCTGCAAGCTGCGTAAAGTTTGACGCGTTACCACGGGCACCGGAGTCACTCATCATGAAGATCGGGTTCAAACGGTTGAGGGATTTCATCAGACGAGACTGAATTTCATCCTTCGCGTCATTCCACGATTTAACGACACGCTCATAGCGCTCTTCTTCCGTGATGAGACCACGACGGTACGATTTCATAACGCGGTCAACATTATCTTGTGCCTCGACCAGGATTTCCTGTTTATCCGGAAGTACGATGATATCAGCGATACCAACCGTAATACCCGCACGTGTCGAGTGTTTGAAACCAAGGTTTTTCATTCGGTCAAGCATGCGGCTTGTTTCAGTCGTTTCAAAACGCTTGAAGACTTCCGCGATGACATTTCCGAGGAATCCTTTTTTGAATGGTTCGATGATCGGACGGCTCTTAATTTCAGCCGCGATGTCCGTTCCTTTTTCAAGGAAGTACTGATCAGGCGTTGCTTCCTGCAGATTGTTCATCGATGGTTCATTCAAGTATGGGAACGTCGTTGGGAGGATCTCGTTAAAGATCAACTTACCGACCGTCGTAACCAATAATTTCTCGTTTTGTGCTTCCGTGAATGTCGGGTTCTTCAGAACGCCGGCTGGAATCGCAACACGTGTGTGGAAGTGAACATACCCATTTTGGTAGGCAATCAACGCTTCGTTCACTGTCGAGAAGATTTTACCTTCGCCGATTGCGTTTTCGCGCTCAAGCGTCAGGTAGTAGTTACCGAGGACCATATCCTGCGATGGTGTAACAACAGGCTTACCGTCTTTCGGGTTCAAGATGTTTTGTGCAGCGAGCATGAGAAGACGTGCTTCTGCTTGTGCTTCTGCTGAAAGTGGTACGTGAACCGCCATTTGGTCACCATCGAAATCGGCGTTGTAAGCCGTACATACGAGCGGGTGAAGACGAATCGCGCGACCTTCGACGAGTGTCGGTTCGAACGCCTGGATACCGAGACGGTGAAGCGTCGGGGCACGGTTCAAGAGAACCGGGTGCTCACGAATGACTTCTTCTAATACGTCCCAAATTTCAGGTTGAACACGTTCAATTTTCCGTTTTGCACTCTTGATGTTCGGTGCGATGCCACGTGAGACAAGCTCTTTCATGACAAACGGTTTGAAGAGTTCAAGCGCCATTTCTTTCGGAAGACCACATTGATACATCTTCAGGTTTGGACCAACGACGATAACCGAACGACCAGAATAGTCGACTCGTTTACCGAGTAAGTTTTGACGGAAACGTCCTTGTTTCCCTTTCAGCATGTGCGAAAGAGATTTCAATGGACGGTTACCCGGTCCAGTAACCGGACGACCGCGACGACCGTTATCGATCAAGGCATCGACCGCTTCTTGCAACATCCGTTTTTCATTCTGAACGATGATGTTCGGAGCGCCAAGGTCAAGAAGACGCTTGAGACGGTTGTTACGGTTGATGACACGACGGTATAAGTCGTTTAAGTCAGATGTCGCGAAACGTCCACCATCAAGCTGGACCATCGGACGGAGTTCCGGCGGGATGACAGGAAGTACTTCCAGAACCATCCACTCCGGGTTGTTTCCTGAGTTACGGAAAGCATCGAGAACTTCAAGACGTTTGATCGCACGTGTACGACGTTGGCCTTGAATCATTCGAAGATCTTCACGTAAACCGGCTACTTCTTTTTCGAGTTCAACGTCACGGAGCAATTTACGAACAGCTTCCGCACCCATTTCAGCGGTAAACGAACTACCGAATTTCTCGCGGTAAGCGCGGTACTCTTTTTCTGAAAGAAGTTGTTTTTTCTCGAGTGTCGATTCGCCCGGATCTGTCACGACGTACGACGCGAAGTAGATGATCTCTTCGAGTGCGCGCGGTGACATATCAAGGACGAGACCCATACGACTTGGGATTCCTTTAAAGTACCAGATGTGCGAAACCGGTGCTGCAAGTTCAATGTGACCCATGCGCTCACGACGGACTTTCGACTTCGTTACTTCAACGCCACAACGGTCACAAATGATTCCTTTATAACGGATCCGTTTGTATTTTCCGCAGTAACATTCCCAGTCTTTGGTCGGACCAAAAATCCGTTCACAGAACAAGCCGTCTTTCTCTGGCTTGAGCGTACGATAGTTGATCGTTTCCGGCTTCTTCACTTCCCCGAAAGACCACGAACGGATCTTTTCAGGGGAAGCGAGGCCGATTTTCATATATTCAAATCTATTAACATCTACCAAGGGGTGGACCTCCCTTTCGCTTATTCCTCTTCAGTAACAACTGGTGCGACAGGCGCTTGAACTTCTTCGAGTGCTGGAGTCGCGTTCGGGATGTTGTCCTCGTCGTCGTCTTTCATTTCGATCTCTTCATCTTCGGCAGACATCATCTTAACATCCATACCAAGGGATTGAAGCTCTTTAATGAGGACTCGGAACGATTCCGGCACGCCCGGTTGTGGTACATTTTCGCCTTTAACGATCGCTTCATATGCTTTAACACGACCGATTGTATCATCGGATTTAATTGTCAGGATTTCTTGGAGCGTATAAGCGGCACCGTATGCTTCAAGTGCCCATACTTCCATCTCACCGAAACGCTGTCCACCGAACTGGGCTTTACCACCGAGCGGCTGCTGCGTAACGAGCGAGTAAGGACCCGTCGAACGTGCGTGAAGTTTATCATCGACCATGTGGGCGAGTTTGATCATATACATGACACCAACCGAGATGCGGTTATCGAAGGCTTCACCAGAACGTCCATCATACAGGATCGTTTTAGCGTCGCGGTCCATACCGGCTTCTTCAATCGTTGCCCAAACATCTTCCTCACGTGCACCATCGAATACCGGTGATGCGACTTTGATTCCGAGTTGGCGTGCAGCCATACCAAGGTGAAGCTCGAGCAACTGCCCGATGTTCATCCGCGATGGTACACCAAGTGGGTTCAACATGATGTCGATTGGTGTGCCGTCTGGCATGTACGGCATGTCTTCTTCTGGCAGGATACGTGAGATAACACCTTTGTTACCGTGACGTCCAGCCATTTTATCTCCTTCGTGAATCTTACGCTTCTGAACGATGTACGCACGGATCAACTGGTTGACACCAGGTGACAGTTCGTCGCCGTTATCACGATCGAAGATTTTCACGTCAAGGATGATGCCGTCGCCGCCGTGTGGAACACGAAGTGACGTATCACGGACTTCACGTGCTTTTTCACCGAAGATTGCATGAAGCAGGCGTTCTTCAGCCGTCAATTCCGTTACGCCCTTAGGTGTAACTTTACCGACTAGGATATCCCCGTCTTTTACTTCAGCACCGACACGGATGATTCCGCGGTCGTCGAGGTTTTTCAGGGCGTCGTCGCCGACGTTCGGAATGTCACGCGTGATCTCTTCCGGTCCGAGTTTTGTATCACGTGATTCACACTCATACTCTTCAATGTGGATCGACGTGTAGACGTCGTCTTTCACGAGACGTTCGCTCATGATGACAGCATCCTCGTAGTTGTAACCATCCCATGTCATGAAACCGACGAGTACGTTACGACCAAGCGCAAGTTCCCCACCGTCCATCGATGGACCATCTGCAAGAATCTCGCCTTTATCGACAGGATCTCCTACTTTGATGATTGGTTTTTGGTTATAGCACGTTCCTTGGTTAGAACGGATGAATTTTTGGATCTTGTAACGGTCAAGCTCACCTTGAACGATGTTGCCATCGACTTCCGTCGTACGACGGACAAGGATTTCACGTGCCGTTACACGCTCAGCGATACCTGAATGTTTTGCAACAACGGCAGCCCCTGAGTCTTTTGCAGACACGTACTCCATACCGGTACCAACGATTGGTGATTCCGGATCAAGAAGAGGTACGGCCTGACGTTGCATGTTCGCTCCCATGAGGGCACGGTTCGAGTCATCGTTCTCTAAGAACGGGATACATGCCGTCGCTGCCGAAACAACCTGTTTCGGTGAAACATCCATGTAATCGACACGAGCTGGTTCGACAGACAAGTTTTGTCCGCGGAAACGTGACAAGACGTGTGTATCTTGGAACGTCTTCTCTTCCGTCAACAACATGTTTGCCTGTGCGACGACGTAGAGATCCTCTTCGTCGGCCGTCATGTAGTGAATTTCATTCGTGACGACACCCGTTTCCGGATCGACACGACGGTATGGCGCTTCGATGAAACCATACTCATTGACTTTCGCGAACGAAGACAGTGAGTTGATCAGCCCGATGTTCGGACCCTCCGGCGTTTCGATTGGACACATACGGGAATAGTGCGAGTAGTGAACATCTCGAACTTCAAAGCCAGCGCGCTCACGTGTAAGACCACCGGGTCCGAGTGCAGATAGACGACGTTTGTGCGTCAACTCAGCAAGCGGGTTCGTTTGGTCCATGAACTGTGATAACTGCGAGCTACCGAAGAACTCTTTAATCGATGCGATAACAGGACGAATGTTGATCAATGCCTGCGGCGTGATCGCATTCTGGTCTTGAATCGACATTCGCTCCTTAACGACACGCTCCATACGGGAAAGCCCGATCCGGAACTGGTTTTGGAGCAATTCACCGACTGAACGGAGACGACGGTTACCGAGGTGGTCGATATCGTCTGTCGTTCCTACTTCATGCAACAAGTTGAAGAAATAGTTGATCGCAGCAATCATGTCAGCAGGCGTGATGTGCTTGATGTCACGATCGATGTTACCGTTACCGATGATATTGATGATGCGTTCACCTTCAGCATCGTCCGGTGCGAACACCTTGATCGATTGTAAGTTGAAGGCTTCGCCTTGCGTTACTCCGCCAGTTGGCGTCGCTTCGATGTAACCGACAGACCCTTCAAGGAATGGCAAGACTTTGTCGAGCATACGACGGTCAAGAACTGTTCCTTCTTCTGCGATTACTTCGCCTGTTTCCGGATCAACAAGCGTTTCCGCCAGTTTTTGCCCGAACAGACGATTCTTCAGATGAAGCTTCTTATTGATTTTATAACGACCAACGTTTGCCAAATCATAACGTTTCGGGTCAAAGAACCGTGACACGAGAAGTGCTTTCGCATTTTCGACAGTCGGTGGCTCTCCCGGACGCAGACGCTCATAAATCTCGATGAGGGCTTTTTCCGTTGTTTCTGTATTATCTTTTTCAAGGGAGTTACGGAGGTACTCATCATCTCCAAGGAGATCGATGATTTCCTGATCCGTACCGAAACCAAGAGCACGTAAAAGAACCGTTACTGGAATCTTACGCGTGCGGTCGATTCGGACGTATACGATATCTTTCGCATCTGTCTCAAGTTCGAGCCATGCTCCACGGTTCGGGATGACCGTTGCCGAAAATCCACGTTTACCGTTTTTATCTAACTTATTGTTGTAATACACACTTGGCGAACGAACAAGCTGGGAAACGATAACTCGTTCCGCACCATTAATAATGAATGTTCCCGACTCCGTCATAAGCGGGAAGTCACCCATAAATACTTCTTGTTCCTTCAATTCACCCGTCTCTTTGTTTTGAAGACGGACTTTTACGCGTAGTGGTGCTGAATAGGTCACATCGCGCTCTTTTGATTCATCAATCGAATACTTCGGCTCTCCGAGCGAGTAGTCGATGAATTCTAATACGAGATTTCCCGTAAAGTCAGAAATCGGCGAGATATCATGAAACATCTCACGAAGACCTTCCCGCAGGAACCATTCGTATGAATTCGTTTGAATCTCAATAAGGTTTGGAAGTTCTAGAACTTCGCTGATACGTGCATAGCTTCTTCTCTGACGGTGACGACCGTACTGAACAAGTTGACCAGTCAACTGATTCACCTCTCAGACCCAGTTCTTCTTCTTGAGAAGGACGGGTGTAATATCGAACATTGAAGCCATTTTTTGACCGATAAGCGCAAAAAAGCGACGTCTTGTCTACTCAATCATCTGTAGTCGAGAACGCCAGCTGCTTCAAACTGCTTATCCAAAAATCACTCCAATGGCATTTTATAATACTATCATAGACATTAGACAAGGTCAACGACAAATCACTCGATTTGTCAAGACCGAATTGATTTAAATATTGAATACCCTTTATCGCGGGTGACGGTCTCACATGAACCGAACACTTCTTCCATCAACTTCTTTGCCGATGGCCCGCCTTGTTTCTTTTGAATGACGACCCATAAAGCGCCGCCGACATCCAGATGGTCATACGCTTCCCGTAAAATCCGGTGAACAACCGTCTTCCCGGCCCGAATCGGTGGATTCGTCACGATCGCTGCAAACGTCTGTCCAACCACGCCAGCATATCCGTCACTTACACCGGTCGTCACGGAAACACCATTCGCACGTGCATTGTCAGCCGCAAGCTCAAGCGCCCGCTCGTTTACATCTACTAAAACTGCTTCCCGTCCGGTCGTTTTCGCAAGCGAAATCCCCATCGGACCGTATCCGCATCCGACATCCAGGATGGCACCCGGTACATCCGGCTCCACAAAGGCTTCAATTAATAGTCGCGAACCGAAATCAACGCCACCCTTTGAAAACACTCCATGATCCGAAGTGAAGCGGAACGTTTCACCACGTAAAACGAATTCCCACGACTTTGGATCCCGTTTCGAGGAGGGATCATTTGTGTAATAATGATCTGCCATGTTTCCTTCCCCTCTCTATATTAAAGTTGAAAACAAAAGAAGCCCGCAAAGCGAGCTTCTTTTGTTTTACGTGAAGAAGAAAATTACTTAACTTCTACGCTTGCGCCAGCTTCTTCAAGCTTAGCTTTGATTGCGTCAGCGTCTTCTTTCGAAACGCCTTCTTTAACTGGAGCTGGAGTTCCGTCAACGAGTGCTTTCGCTTCTTTAAGACCGAGGCCTGTCAATTCGCGAACTGCTTTGATGACGTTGATTTTACCAGAACCTGCGCTAGTAAGGATTACGTCGAATTCAGTTTGCTCTTCAGCTGCTGCTGCGCCTGCACCTGCTGCTGCTACTGGAGCTGCTGCTGATACGCCGAATTCTTCTTCGATTGTTTTTACGAGTTCGTTAAGTTCAAGAACAGTCATGCCCTTGAGGTCTTCGATAAATTGCTCTTTGTTGAAAGCCATTATGGTTTTCCTCCTTTGATTTAACCCACGTTGGGGTGTGAAAAATTGTGTGTTTGCCTATCCCGCTAAGCGGACATTAAGCAGATTGTTCTTCTTTTTGCTCTGCAATTGCGTTCGTTGCCACCGCAAGACCACGGATTGGCGCTTGAAGCACGCTGAGAAGCATCGAAAGGAGACCTTCGCGTGATGGAAGTTCCGCAAGGGCTTTGACATCTTCTACTGAAGTGACTTTGCCTTCGATGATACCACCTTTAAGCTCAAGAGCTTTGTGGTCTTTCGAGAAGTTGTTTAAGATCTTAGCTGGAGCGATAACGTCTTCATTGCTGAAGGCGATCGCAGTAGGACCTGTAAATACTTCGTCAAGACCTTCAAGATTGCTTTGAACTGCAGCACGGCGGAGGAGACCGTTTTTGTAAACTTTGAATTCAACACCCGCTTCGCGGAGTTGTTTACGAAGTTCTGTTACTTCGTCTACTGTGAGACCACGGTAGTCGACGACGATTGTTCCAGCGCTCGCTTGCATTTTCTCAGCGATCTCAGATACGAGATCCGCTTTGACAGCGATAACTTTTTCGTTTGCCATTTCTGTTGCACCTCCTGGTAAATGGAATGTACCGGCGCGAGGGGCTGCTCGATTTCAAATAAAAAGCCTCCGTCTGCCAGGCAGAGGAGGCGTAATCGTCAAAAAGGATACCTGAACAAACAGGCTCTCTGAGCAAGAACACCTCGGAAGGGTTTATGCTCAATCGATGAGCACCTTCTGTCTACGGTATGTCGAATATATCAACGTTTTATACTGTAACAGCGTTCTTAGAACGTTGTCAAGTTCGTTTTAGACGAAATTATTTCGCGAAGTCAACTGCAGATACTTTTACACCAGGACCCATTGTAGAAGCGATCGCGATGTTCTTAAGGTAAACACCTTTAGCAGTAGCTGGTTTAACTTTAACGAGAGTTTCGATGACTGTGTTGATGTTCTCAACCAATTTAGCGTCATCAAATGATTTTTTACCGACTGGAACGTGGATGTTACCAGATTTGTCGACACGGTACTCAACTTTACCAGCTTTGATATCGTTGATTGCTTTAGTGACGTCAAATGTAACTGTTCCTGTTTTCGGGTTAGGCATGAGGCCTTTAGGTCCGAGAACACGGCCGAGTTTACCAACTTCACCCATCATGTCAGGTGTCGCAACGATAACATCGAAGTCGAACCATCCTTGTTGGATTTTAGTGATGTACTCAGAATCACCAGCGAAATCTGCTCCAGCAGCTTCCGCTTCTTTTAATTTCTCACCTTTAGCAAAGACGAGAACTTTTTGTGTTTTACCAGTACCGTGTGGCAATACGACTGCTCCACGGATTTGTTGATCTGCTTTCTTCGGATCGACTCCGAGACGAACAGCAAGTTCGATTGTTTCATCGAATTTCGCAGTTGCAGACTTTTTAGTCAAATCTACAGCTTCAGCGAGTTCGTATGAAACCGTACGATCGATAAGTTTAGCAGCTTCTTTATACTTCTTACCCATTTTAGGTTCCTCCTTTGTGGTTGTGCGGAAAATCCTCCCACATAATGAAAGGGTAGCAAGGCTTCAAGTAACTATCCGCCTGCGACCCTCATCGTTGTTCATTGCAATCAAAAGACTCAGTCTTCGATTACGATACCCATAGAACGTGCAGTACCTTCAACCATCAACATCGCTGTTTCAACAGATGCTGCGTTGAGGTCTGGCATTTTCGTTTCAGCGATTTCGCGAACTTTGTCACGTTTGACAGTCGCTACTTTCTTACGGTTAGGCTCGCCTGAACCGCTCTCGATTCCAGCTGCTTTCTTCAAGAGAACTGCTGCTGGTGGAGTTTTAGTAATAAACGTAAATGAACGATCTTCAAAAACCGTGATGACTACAGGAATAATCAAGCCGGCTTGGTCTTGTGTACGAGCGTTGAACTCTTTACAGAAGCCCATGATGTTCACACCTGCTTGACCGAGTGCCGGTCCAACTGGTGGAGCTGGGTTTGCTTTGCCCGCAGGAATTTGAAGTTTAACTAGTTTCATAACCTTCTTCGCCACGAGACACACCTCCTTAATTCTTTAATGTGGTTTAATTGGACGTTGCGCGTCCTCCCACTCATTCTATTCGACGAGTAATTTACCGAAATAAGCACAACATCAAACAGGAAAAATTGTACCATTAAAATAAAAGTTTCGCAATAGGAAACTTAGTCAATCTTCTCAACTTGTGAGAAATCGAGCTCTACTTTCGTTTCACGACCGAACATATCGACAGAAACTTTCATTTTTTCAGCTTCTGTTTCAAGCTCTTCGATCGTACCTTCCAGGTTCGCAAAGACACCTTCTTTGATCCGTACGATTTGTCCCATTGTAAAGTCATAACGACTCTTCATGTCGACAAGTCCCATTGATCCGAGAATGTTTTCTGCTTCTTCAGGAAGAAGTGGTGTCGGTTTCGAACCGCCGCCGACCGAACCGAGGAATCCCGTGACGTTCGGTGTGTTACGGACGACATACCAAGAATCATCCGTCATGACCATCTCGACGAGGACATACCCCGGGAAGATCTTGATTTCACGTTCCTTGATTTTCGTTTCACCTTTTTTGTTTGTTACTTCTTCCTGTACCGTTTCGATTGGAACGAGTACACGGAAGATTTTCTCGTCCATGTTCATAGATTCAATCCGACGTTCAAGATTTGCCTTGACGTTATTTTCGAATCCAGAGTACGTCTGGACAACAAACCACTGCTTATCCATGGTACGTCACCTCTTCTTTTTACTTAATCAACCAACTCATGAATGCGCTGAGCCCTGAATCGACACCGAAGATGAAGACACCCATAAAAATGACCATACCGATTACAGTCAGTGTATACTTCGTCAGTTCTTTTCGTTTTGGCCAGCTCGTCTTTTTCAGTTCATTCCATACGTCACGCAAAAATTTCATCGTACTTTCCCTCCAGGATGTATTAAATGGGGACAGATGAAGCCTTATTTCGCTTCTTTATGAATCGTATGCGCGTTACAGCGGCGACAGAACTTCTTCAGTTCCAAGCGGATGCTGACATCCTCTTTTTTCATCGTCGTGTAGTCGCGGGCACCGCAAATATCACAAGCAAGGCCTACTTTCTTCGCCATCTCAAACGACCTCCTTCTTTGCCACTCCTTCTCTTCAAGAAGAGAACCCTCTCTCCAAAAAAGAGCGTAAAAAAAAACGCCTATGAGCGGCGTCTCGCTAGTAAGGCGCTATTTATACAGTAGCACACCCGGATACCGGGGTCAATCCACCTCTCGATCAGACCGTCAGTTTTCGCGCTTCTAGATACCGTTCCAGCTTTTTCTTTACGCGTTGAAGGGCATTATCGATGGACTTGATATGACGATCGAGATCGTCGGAAATTTCTTGATAGGTTCTTCCGTCGAGATAAAGCGCAAGCACCTTGCGTTCCAGATCACTGAGAATCTCATCCATCTTGCTTTCGATATCCGCATACTCTTCCCGGTTGACGATCAACACTTGCGGATCCGACGGGGCGGTCGATGTAATGATATCGAGCAACGTCCGTTCCGACTCATCATCGTAAATCGGTTTATCAAGCGAAATGTATGAATTAAGCGGGATATGTTTTTGACGTGTCGCGGTTTTAATCGCCGTAATCATCTGCCGGGTAATACACAGTTCAGCAAACCCTTTAAAGGAAGCCAGCTTATCCGTCCGATAATCCCGGACTGCCTTATACAGACCAATCATGCCTTCTTGGATGATATCTTCGCGGTCCGCTCCGATCAAAAAGTAAGACCGTGCTTTTGCACGCACAAAGTTCCGATACCGCTCGATCAGAAATTCGAGCGCATCACTGTTGTCAAATACCTTCGCCTGTTCCACAAGCGCCTCATCGGTCATGCACTCAAACTGGTCGAACGAAACCAAACTCATCCGTCATCCCTCCAAGCTTCTCTAACAAACTAATCGATTGTTTCTAATTATACAATAATTTCCTGCCCTGCGACAATGAAAATTGGCATGACCTCTTTTTTGTTCCTGGAATGACCGGAACACCTCACGCACCCGGATCAAAAAAAGCGGATTCCACGACTGCATCGTGAATCCGCTTTTCCGTTTTCATCATGAATCTGAATTTTTGCGCCGCCGGATTTCTTCGAGCCGTTCAATGACATCAGCCGGCATATCGATTGTCGAACGTGGTTTTTGACTCGTTTTTGACGTAATGGTCTGTCCGCGGATCACGGCGACCGCCGCTTTCCAGTCCCGGCGCAGTTCCTGTGCTGAAACCCGTAAGGCACCGAGTGTGAAGATGACCCATTGTTCGGTGAAATCGTTTGTTGCGACCGTCAGTTTAACCCGGATATCCTGTAACCATTCCGCTGCTGTTTTTTCAATCCATTCATCCGCCGTTTCGTTTTCCCGTGTGTAAATGACTTCGATACCGCTTTTCTTAATTCGGGATTCCCGTCCCGGTTGCAGATAGGCATCAAAGACGATCGTCACACTGATTCCCGTCACGGCTTGGTACTCGGCCATCGCATCGACCAATCGTTCCCGTGCTAATTCAAAATCCTGCTCCCGCAATGTCCGGAACTCCGGCCATGCGCCAATGATATTGTAGCCATCAACGATCAGACGGTCGTATTTCATCGCGAATACGGCTTTCTTGTCCGGTAGACCTCATATAACAACAATGAGGCGGCAACGGATGCGTTGAGTGACGTGACGTGTCCTGCCATCGGGAGATGGACGAGGAAATCGCATTTTTCGCGGACAAGCCGACTCATGCCTTTTCCTTCGCTGCCGATGACGATTCCAAGCGGCATCGTTCCGTCGAGCGTCCGGTAGTCATCGCTCTCGCGGGCATCCGTTCCGACGAACCAGATTCCTTTTTTCTTTAAATCTTCCATTGTCCGTGTCAGGTTCGTGACACGTACGACCGGGATGTGCTCGATGGCCCCTGTCGAAGCTTTCGCGACGACTTGCGTCAATCCGACGGACCGGCGTTTCGGAATGATGATTCCGTGGGCCCCGACAGCATCTGCCGTCCGGAGAATCGATCCGAGATTATGCGGGTCTTCGAGTTCATCGAGTAAAATCATCAACGGCGTCTCGTCTTTTTTTTCTGCAAGAGCAAAAATATCATCGAGTTCTGCATACTCGTAAGCCGCGACGGCCGCGACGACACCCTGGTGGTTGTCACTTCCCGTCAGACCATGTAATTTGGAACGTGGAACGATCTGTGTCTGGACTCCGGCCTCTTTCGCCATCGCATGGATGACGGCAAGCGGTCCTTTCTGCTGTCCTTCCTGAATGAAGAGCTTGTTCATCTCCCGACCTGACCGCAATGCTTCGAGAACAGGGTTCCGTCCGTACAGGAAGTCTTGTCCTTCCGCGAGCGGTTCAATCACGACCTCTTCCTGTTTGGTTTCAACCTTCTTCTGTTTCGGCTTTTCGCTATGCGGCTTGTCTTTTTGTTTTCGTGCCGGCTGGAACGATTTATTTTCCGTCCGCTGCTTCGGCTTCGAGTAATTCGAACGCTTGTCCGATGAGTTCTTCAAGACGATCCCCTCCTTCTGCAAGATAGATATATCCAAGCAATGCTTCAAACGCCGTAGCATAACGGTACGTATGAACGTCCGTACTTTTCGGGACAGAACCGGATTTGGCGTTCTTCCCGCGCCGGACGACGGCTTGCTCTTCTTCTGTTAACGTATTTTCATTTAACCAGTGGGTCACGACGAACGCTTGGGCCTGGGCACGGACATACCGGATGGCTGCCTGATGCAGCTCACCCGGTTTGACGAATCCCTTTTCAAGCAACCGTTCCCGGACATGCATTTCGTAGACGACATCGCCCATGTAAGCGAGTGCCAGTGCATTTAATTGTTTGTAGTTCTTCATCCGCGCTTCCACCGCATCCCTTGTGCTGTATCCTCAAGCAAGATGCCTTGGTCGCGCAATTGATCACGGATTGCATCCGCCCGGGCGAAGTCGCGTTCTTTTCGTGCTGTGTCACGATCACGGATCAGCTGTTCCACTTCTTCGTCGAGCAACCCTTTTTCAATCGTCAGGGTCACACCGAGAACCGTCGACAATTCTTGGAAGACTGCCAAGAAACGTTCCAGGACTTCTTTTGCAACTTGATTTTCCCCAAGATAGAGGTTCGCTTCCTTCGACAGGTCAAACAGATCAGTCACGGCATTTGCCGTATTGAAATCATCATCCATCGATGTGACGAAATGCTGTTTGATTTCTTCAATCCGGTTCAACCATTTTTCTGTTGCCGTTCCGAGGTCAGCTGTCATCGTCAGACGATGTTCAACGTTTGCGACCGATTCGCGGATTCGTGCCAACCCGTTTGCCGCCTGATCAATCAGGTCACGGCTGTAGTTGATTGGATGACGGTACTGGACCGACAGCATGAAGAAACGCAAGACCATCGGATCGACCGCTTGAATCGCTTCGTGGACCGTCAGGAAGTTACCGAGTGATTTGGACATCTTTTCATTTTCGATATTGAGGAATCCGTTATGCATCCAGTAGTTCGCAAACTTTTGGGAATTGCAGGCTTCCGATTGGGCAATCTCATTTTCATGGTGCGGGAATTTAAGATCCTGTCCGCCGGCATGAATATCAATCGTATCTCCGAGATATTTTTTCGCCATCGCCGAGCACTCGATGTGCCAACCGGGACGTCCTTCTCCCCATGGACTCGTCCATGCCGGTTCACCCGGTTTTGCCGCTTTCCATAAGACGAAATCAAGCGGATCTTCTTTTTTCTCACCGACCTCGATCCGGGCCCCTGAACGGAGTTCGTCAATCGACTGTTGGCTCAATTGACCGTAATCTTTAAAGCTGCGTGTCCGGAAGTACACATCTCCGCTTGACGCGTAAGCATTTCCTTTTTTGACGAGTACTTCGATGAAGGCGATGATATCGTCCATCGTTTCCGTGACGAGCGGATGAATATCCGCTTTTTGGACATTTAACGCCCCTGTATCCGCGTGATAGGCTTCGATGAATCGTTTTGTCAGTGCGTGGTAATCTTCTCCGAGCTCATTTGCTGTCCGGATGATTTTATCGTCAACATCCGTGAAGTTCGAGACATACTTGACGTCGTAGCCCCGGTACGTAAAGTAGCGGCGGACTGTATCGAAGACGATGGCCGGACGGGCATTTCCGATATGGATGTAGTTATAGACAGTCGGTCCACAGACGTACATCTTGACCTTTCCTTCTTCAAGCGGTTTAAACGGTTCCTTTTTTCCGGTCATGCTGTTGTAAAGTTGTATCATGGCGGTGTCCTCCTTTTATTCGTTCAATCTCATATTTTAATTGTTCAAGTTCCAGTTCAACCCGTTCCTGGCATTCACGAACCGGATCGGGTAATTGATGATCAAGCGGTGCATCGACCTTGATACCGTCCTGTATCACGACACGTCCGGGAATACCGACAACGGTCGCATTGGACGGTACGTCTTTTAAAACGACGGAGCTTGCACCAATCTTCGACGAATCACCAATCGTGATATCACCGAGTACGCGTGCTCCGGCGGATACGAGGACACCATTTCCGAGTGTCGGATGCCGTTTGCCCGTTTCTTTCCCTGTTCCCCCGAGTGTCACACCTTGGAACAACGTGACATCGTCGCCGATAATCGCTGTTTCGCCGATGACGACGCCCATACCGTGATCAATGAAGAAACGACGTCCGATCGTCGCACCGGGATGAATTTCGATTCCTGTCAGGAACCGACTGAATTGCGATAGCATTCGGGCGGCGAGATGCAGATTCATTTTCCACATACGGTGGGCTAACCGGTGCATCCAGACAGCGTGTAACCCCGGATAAGTCAAGACGACTTCTATCGTACTCCGGGCTGCCGGATCCTGTTTAAATACATTGCGGATATCTTCACGCATCCGTGTCATGTTTGTTCTCCTCTCCATAAGAAAAAGCGCCTCCGTGCATCGCTGCACAGAGACGCCAATCAGCGCGGTCCCACTCTGTTTGGATGAACGAATCATCCCTCTCCGGTCCGTTAACGCCGGAGATACGTCTACGCCTACTCTCACTGATTTCGGGTAGCACTCAGAGGGGCATTTCGAGAGCGCGTCCGTTCAAGCTTTCTCACCACTCAAGCTCGTCTCTGTACAACGGACATCGTTCCTACTTTCCTCATCTACGCTTTATTTTATGCGTCCAGACGCGCAAGTACGCGATCTTTTCCTAATAATTGAATCGTGTTCGGAAGCTCTGGTCCGTGTGTTTGTCCGGTCGTTGCGACACGGATTGGCATGAACAGATTTTTTCCTTTTTGTCCGGTTGCTTTTTGAGTGGCTTTGATCGCCCCTTTGATCGCTTCCGGTGTCCATTCTTCAAGTGTCCGCAATTGGCTTGCGAATTCACTTAAGACAGCAGGAACAGTTTCTCCTGCCAAGACAGTGTTTGCTTCTTCATCATACACCAGTTCATCCTCAAAGAACATCTCTGAAAGCTCGACGATTTCCGCACCGTGCGTCATCTGTTCCCGGTATAATCCGACCAGGTTTTGTGCCCAGACAAGCTCTTCTTCCGTCGGTTCGCTTGAAACGCGTCCCGCGTCCTGCAGGAACGGCAGACTTGCTTCGAATACTTCTTCGAACGATTGGTGTTTCATGTATTGACCATTGATCCAAGCCAGTTTTTGTTGATCAAAGACAGCCGGACTTTTCGAAAGACGGGATGCATCGAAAATCTCGATGAACTCTTCTTTCGTGAAAATTTCCTGTTCGCCGACCGGTGACCAGCCAAGCAACGTCACGAAGTTGAGTAACGCTTCCGGCAAGTAACCGAGATCTTTATACTGCTCGATGTATTGAATGATCGACTGATCACGTTTCGACAGCTTTTTGTGTTCTTCGTTGACGATGAGCGTCATGTGACCGAACGTCGGATAGTCCCAGCCGAACGCATCGTAAATCATCATCTGCTTCGGTGTGTTCGAGATATGGTCGTCTCCGCGAAGGACGTGGCTGATCGCCATCAAGTGGTCATCCACGACAACCGCAAAGTTGTACGTCGGGATGCCGTCTTTTTTGACGATGACCCAGTCGCCGAAGTCTTTGGATTCGAACGAAACATCTTCTTTGACGATATCGTTCCATGTGTAGGTGACGCTTTCCGGTACACGGATTCGAATCGACGGTGTCCGCCCTTCAGCCACGAACGCTTCTTCCTGTTCCTGCGTCAAATTCCGGTGAGCACCTGAGTAACGTGGTGCTTCGCCGCGGGCAATTTGTGCTTCCCGTTCTGCTTCAAGCTCTTCCGATGTCATGTAGCACCGGTAAGCCAATCCTTTTTCAAGTAACTCGTCGGTATACTTTTCGTATAGATCGAGTCGCTCCATTTGGAAATAAGGACCGTACTCGCCGCCGCGACCTGGACCTTCATCCCAGTCGATGCCGAGCCATTCGAGGTACTTCATCTGACTTTCCACACCACCGTCGATGTTTCGTTTCTGATCCGTATCCTCAATCCGTAAAATCATCTTGCCGCCTGCATGTCGTGCAAACAGGTAGTTAAATAATGCTGTTCGTGCATTCCCAATATGAAGGTGTCCCGTTGGACTTGGTGCATAACGTACACGTACTTCTGCCATTACCGATCCACTCCTTTAGTCTAAAATTCGCTTACCTAGTATACCTTATTCTTCGATTCGTTTCAGCAAAATCACAGCCTGACATGCGATTCCTTCTTCACGTCCCGTAAAGCCGAGCCATTCCGTCGTCGTAGCCTTGACGTTGATCTGTTCGATATCCGCTTCCAGCAGCTCTGCGATCCGTGCCCGCATCGTATCGATGTAAGGACGTAACTTTGGTGCTTGTGCAATAACAGTCGCATCTAAATTCCCCAGCTCATAGCCTTGTGCTTTGACTAAAGCATAGACGTGTTGCAACAACTTTGCCGAATCAGCATCTTTAAATTCCGGATCCGTATCGGGGAAGTGTTTCCCGATATCCCCGGCTGCGATGGCACCGAATGCCGCGTCCGCAATCGTATGTAACAAGACGTCGGCATCCGAGTGCCCGAGTAATCCTTTCGTATGTGGAATCTCGATTCCACCTAAAATCAGCTTACGATCCTCTGCAAAGGCATGTACATCAAATCCTTGTCCAATTCGAATCATCATCATTTCCCCCGTTTCGTTAAAATAGCTTCTCCAAACAATAAATCGTCCGGTGTCGTCACTTTAATGTTCTCGTATTGTCCGGTAACCCAAGTCACCGTTCCTCCGTCCCATTCTATCAAACTTGCGTCATCCGTACCTAAAAATTCCGTTGCCGCTTTGGCATGGATGCTTCGGATCGTCTCTAGCTTAAAGGCTTGCGGTGTTTGAGCAGCCATTAATTGCTCCCGAGGAACCGTCTCGACAATCGTGTCGCCGTCAATCCGTTTGACGGTATCCTTAATCGGTACACCTAAAATTGCAGCGCCGGTCCGTTCCGCTGCTTCGACGACCTGATGAATCGATGCAATCGTCACGAATGGTCGTGCCCCGTCATGAATCAAGACGATTCCGGACTCCGTCAACGCTTCCAGACCACGCTGGACGCTTTCCTGGCGTTCACGTCCGCCCGGGACAAGACGGATTGGTGTCTTATAGGGTGCTGTAATGCGTTCGAACCAGGACTGCTCGGCTGGATTGATCGCGAGAATGATTTCAAGACAAGCCGGATCCTGTTCAAAAACGTCAAGTGTCCACTCGATGATGGAACGATTTCGTAACATCAGCATCAACTTGTTCCGATCGGCCCCCATCCGTTTCCCTGCGCCGGCAGCCGGAATGACGATCCGGTATGTGTGCTCTTTCATGTAGTTCCCTCTTTTCTCATAAGTAAAGACTGCCAAAATAGATTTGGCAGTCCGCTGGTTATTTTTCTTGTGGTTTCGCAAAAATCATTCGTCCGGCAGACGTCTGTAACACACTGGTCACGACAACACCAACCGTTTTTGAAATCAAGTGTTTTCCTTCTTCGACGACGACCATCGTGCCATCCTCCAGATACGCAATTCCTTGTTTTTGTTCTTTTCCTTCTTTAATCACAAGGACTGTCATCTCTTCACCGGGAATGACGACCTGTTTGACAGCGTTCGCCAAATCATTGATGTTCAAGACCGGTACGTTCCGCACTTCGCAGACTTTATTTAAGTTGTAGTCGTTCGTGACGACAATGCCTTTCATCAGCTCAGCCAGTTTAATCAACTTGATGTCGACTTCCGGAACATCCTCAAAGTCTCCGTCATAAATCTCGACTTCCATGCCGGGAATCGATTGGAGTTCTTTAAGAACATCAAGCCCGCGGCGACCACGGTTTCGCTTCAACGTATCCGATGAATCCGCAATATACTGCAACTCGCCGATCACGAATTGCGGAACAATCAGTTTGCCTTCGACGAATCCGGTTTTCGCGATATCGGTAATCCGGCCGTCGATGATGACACTCGTATCCAGGACTTTACTGTTCGACTTTGCGACAACGACGGGCTCAGCCGCTTTTTTCTCCGACTGATTGTTACTGTTACGCAAGAAGACTTTCGTCAGTTCGTGACGTTTCCGGTACCCGACCGTAAATCCGAGGTATCCGAACAAAACTGCGACAATCACAGTCAACACATTACTGAGTAATGGAATACCGACCAGTTCAATCAGCATACTGACAAGAAAAGCCATGACAAGGCCAACCAATAAGCCGAATGTGCCGAAAAATAAATCGGCGACCGGTGCTTTCACTAACTTTTCTTCTAAAAACCGGAGAAGTCGAATCACAGAATCCGTAATGAATAATCCAATTAATAAAAATATGAGTGCACCAATCGTTCCTGTTACGTATGTGGTCATCAACCATTCCGGGAAAGCCATCTTCGTCGCTGCTTCAATCAGTTGAAATAATTGAGGAAGCAACAAGATACCAAGCGCAAGACCTAATAACGCAAAAAAGATCCTGATGACGATTTTCAATCTTCCCACCTCCTTTTATTATTTTAAGTTCATTGTAACATGTATTTATTTGAATCACCTACGCCTTAGGATGGGGAAACTGTTTACATGTCTGTTACATCTTCCCCATCTTTTGCCGTAGTTGAAACCGCTTAAAACGGAATTGTTTCCCGCAATGCTTCATCGACACTTTCGACGCCGATGACCGTGATGCCGGGCGGATACGTCCATCCACCGAGGTTGTTCTTCGGAATGATCGCACGTGTGAAGCCAAGCTTCGCCGCTTCCGCGACACGCTGTTCAATCCGTGAGACGCGTCGGACTTCACCGGTCAATCCGACTTCACCGATAACAACATCCGTCGGTCGTGTCGGCTTATCGCGGAAACTCGAAGCGACCGCCACACAAATCGCTAAATCGATTGCTGGTTCATCGAGTTTGACGCCACCCGCTGCCTTGAGATAGGCATCTTGTGTCTGCAGCAACAAGCCCGATCGTTTTTCCAAAACAGCCATCAGTAACGCGACTTTATTTTGATCGATCCCCGTTGCCATGCGACGCGGGTTCCCGAACGAGGTCGGCGAAATCAAGGCTTGTAGTTCCACCAATACCGTCCGCGTCCCTTCCATCGAAGCGACAATTGTTGAACCGGATACACCGGATGTCCGTTCTTCGAGGAAAATCTCCGACGGATTCAAGACTTCTTCAAGACCCGATTCGCGCATTTCAAAAATCCCGATTTCATTCGTCGAACCGAATCGGTTTTTAACAGCCCGCAAAATCCGGAACGTGTGATGGCGCTCTCCTTCGAAGTACAAAACGGCATCCACCATATGCTCAAGCAGACGAGGTCCGGCAATCGATCCTTGTTTCGTCACGTGACCGACGATGAAGATGGCGATTCCACGACTTTTGGCGATTTTCATCAGCATCGCCGTACATTCCCGGACTTGCGTGACACTACCCGGCGCTGATTGGATTTCATCAATATAGACGGTTTGAATCGAATCGATGATCAAAAAGGCCGGGTTTTCTTCATCGACGACACGCTCAATCATATTCATATCCGTCTCACTTAAGACAAACAGATCCTGCGTCGGTAATCCGAGTCGTTCCGCCCGCAATTTCGTTTGCTTAAGCGATTCCTCACCCGAAATATACAGAACCTTCTCCCCGCGTGCGGCGAGACGTGCGCTCGTCTGAAGTAAAATTGTCGACTTCCCGATTCCCGGGTCTCCTCCGACAAGTACCATCGAACCGGGGACGATTCCACCACCGAGGACCCGGTCAAATTCACCGCTGCCGGTGAAGACACGACTTTCCTCCTGTGACAGGATATTCGATAAACGTTCCGGTTTTAATTGTTTAGTCGTCGTATGCACAAAAGCAGAACCCCGCCGTGCTTTTTTCTCTTCGACGACTTCTTCGACCATCGTGTTCCATTCGCCACAGCCGGAGCAACGACCCATCCATTTCGGAGATTCCGTTCCACAACTCTGGCAGACAAATTTCGTCTTTATTTTAGCCAAGCGATTCATCCTTTCTTTTTATCAAGAAAAAAATCCAGCTTTCGCCTCATACTTGCGAAAGCTGGACCCTGTTGATCAATTATTCGGTCGTTGCTGGTTCAGCTTGATGACGGCGGACGATGAATTCACCATTTTCGACATCAAGTGCCACCCGCTCACCTTTTTGAATATCGCCTGCGAGCAATGCTTCTGACAAGCGGTCTTCTGCTTCCCGTTGAAGGGCACGACGGATTGGACGGGCTCCGTATTCCGGATCATATCCGATATCCGCGATTTTCGAGAGCGCAGCCGGCGTCAACTCGAAATGAACCTGTTGTTCTGCAAGGCGTTTCTCAAGCGTTTTCGCCATGAGTTTTACGATTTCTTCGATGTGTTTCTTCTCAAGTGAGTGGAAGACGATTGTTTCGTCAATCCGGTTCAAGAATTCAGGACGGAAGGCGCGTTTCAACTCTTCCATGACTTTACCCTTCATGTCTTTGTACTCACGATCCGTATCATCGGAGACCGCAAAACCAACATATTTATTTCGTTTAAGAGCACTTGCTCCGACGTTTGACGTCATGACGATGATCGTATTACGGAAGTCGACAGTCCGACCTTTTGAATCCGTTAAGCGACCGTCGTCAAGCACTTGAAGTAAGATGTTGAAGACTTCAGGGTGTGCTTTCTCGATTTCATCAAGCAGTATGACGGAATATGGTTTCCGGCGTACTTTCTCAGTTAACTGACCGCCTTCTTCATATCCGACATATCCCGGAGGAGAACCGACAAGGCGACTTGTCGCATGTTTCTCCATGTACTCGGACATATCGATCCGGATGATCGCATCTTCGTCACCGAACATCGCTTCTGCGACAGCCCGGGCAAGTTCCGTTTTACCGACACCGGTTGGTCCGAGGAAGATGAATGAACCAATCGGACGTTTCGGATCTTTTAAGCCGGCACGTGCACGACGGATGGCTTTTGAAATCGATTTAACGGCTTCGTTTTGACCGATGACACGTCCATGAAGAATTTCTTCGAGGCGAAGCAGACGATCTGTCTCTTCTTCCGCGATCTTCGTGACCGGAACACCTGTCCAGTTGGCGACGACTTGGGCGATATCGTCTTTTGTCACTTCCAGTTTCTCGTTGCCTTGCTTGTTCTGCCATTCTTCTTTTAAGCGTTCGAGTTCATCCCGTAATTTTTGTTCTGTATCACGGAGACTGGCTGCTTTTTCGAATTCCTGGCTTTGAACGGCTTCATCTTTATCTTTGCGAATACCTTCAAGCTTCGCTTCGACTTCTTTTAAGTTCGGTGGTGCTGTATAAGAACGTAAACGGACTTTTGAAGCCGCTTCGTCAATCAAGTCGATTGCTTTATCCGGTAGGAAACGATCTGAAATGTAACGGTCCGAGAGTGTAACGGCTTCTTGGATCGCTTCATCCGTGATTGTCACACGATGGTGCGCTTCATAACGGTCACGCAGACCGAACAAGATTTGTGTCGCTTCATCCGTTGTCGGTTCAGCTACTTGAATCGGTTGGAAACGACGTTCGAGTGCCGCATCTTTTTCGATGTATTTCCGGTACTCATCGAGTGTTGTCGCTCCGATACACTGGAGTTCTCCGCGGGCAAGTGACGGCTTCAAGATATTCGAAGCATCGATTGCACCTTCTGCTCCACCGGCACCAATCAATGTGTGCAATTCATCGATGAAGAGAATGATGTTTCCGGCCTGACGAATCTCATCCATGACTTTTTTCAAACGGTCTTCGAACTCACCACGGTATTTTGTTCCGGCGACGAGTGTCCCCATATCGAGAACCATGACACGTTTATTCCGTAATGTCTCCGGCACTTCATTATTGATGATTTGTTGGGCAAGACCTTCGACGACGGCTGTTTTACCGACACCGGGTTCTCCGATCAAGACCGGGTTGTTTTTCGTCCGGCGGCTTAAGACTTCAATGACACGTTGAATTTCTTTTGAACGGCCGATGACCGGATCAAGACGTGTTTCCCGTGCTTGTTGCGTTAAGTCGCGTGCGAGACCATCAAGTGTCGGTGTTGCGACGCCAGAGCCGGCTTGTGACGCATTTGCTGTCGTTTCGCTGTTGCCGAGCAATTGAAGTACTTGCTGACGTGCTTTCGAGAGGCTGATGCCAAGGTTGTTTAAGACACGTGCTGCCACGCCTTCTCCTTCACGGATCAAACCAAGTAGAAGGTGTTCTGTTCCGACATAAGAATGACCGAGCTTACGGGCCTCATCCATCGAAAGCTCGATGACTTTTTTAGCGCGTGGTGTATAGTGAATCGTTGTCGCACCGTCTTGGCCGCGACCGATTAAAGCTTCAACTTCCATTTGAATCTTATCTGAACTGAGTCCGAGTGCTGTTAAGGCTTTCGCCGCAATCCCGTCTCCTTCACGTACAAGTCCGAGTAAAATGTGTTCTGTCCCGATATTATGGTGACCAAGACGTACCGCTTCTTCTTGAGCAAGTGCGAGTACGCGTTGAGCACGTTCTGTGAATCGTCCAAACATCATTACGCAAAACCTCCTTGTGTGTGATCCCTGTTTGTCTGTTCGGTTAACATCTGACGAATGATGGTCGCTCGCTCGATGTCCCGTTCTCTTGATGTTAATTGTTTCCCGAAATGCTTTTGTAGAAAACCTGTTTGTAGCGATACAAGCAAATGATGGAACAAGTTCGGCGGAAGTTCGACCTCCAAACCGAGACTGTCCGCTAACCGGACATCGGATAAACGTTCCGTTGCTTCACGGGCCGTAATCAGTCGGGCCGATCGTAAAATTCCGGATGACCGGTAAAGCCGGTCTTCTAGTTCTTCTTGATACGTCTCCAATAATCCTTTTCTTGCTGCTTGTTCTGCTTCAATTAATGCTTCAACGGCAAATTGATAATCCGTAATCAACATGTCTTCACTGGCACCAAGCGTCCGTTGGTTCGACAATTGGAACATCCGGCCGGAAGCATCGCTTCCTTCACCGTAACGCCCACGAATCGCAAAACCGAGCTGCCGCAAGTGTTTAATGTACCCTTGGATTTGATTCGTCAGGACAAGTCCCGGTAAATGCAACATGACTGAAGCCCGCAGACCTGTTCCGACGTTGCTCGGACAGGTCGTCAAATAACCAAGCGTATCATCAAAAGCAATCTTAAAGCGTTCACTGATTAAACGATCGACCTGCTTCGCAACCCGAAATGCTTCTTCCAGCTGTAAACCCGGTAAAAGCGTTTGAATGCGGAAATGATCCTCTTCATTGACCATGACACTGATCTGTTCATCTTCACTTATAAAAAGTCCAGTCCGTGGATGTGTCGCCAGCGCCGGACTAATTAAATGCTTTTCTACTAAAGCAGTCCGGGTTAAAGCATCGACTTGGTCAACCCGTCCAAATTGAAAACCTTTTAACCCCGATAGTTGACGCTCAGTTTCATTGATTAACGCATTTGCCTGATCTTCTGCCATTCTTGTCGAAAATGGATAGTGGGCTACATTACGTGCTAACCGAATTCTGGTTGAAACGACAATATCATCGTAAGGTGCCTGCTGATCCATTTTTTGACTGAGAGGTTGCGTCAAGAGTTCTTCAAACATGGCGCAAATCCTCCTCCACATTTACAATTTGTTGTTTGATGATTTCTGCTTCTTCATAGTCTTCCGATAAGATTTTCCGATTCAACTGTTCCCTGAGTCGACTCAACTGCTGGACCAAACGTTTTTCGACCGACTCTTCTTCAGGACGTGAACCGTAATGTTTCGTATGACCGTGTTGAAACTGACGAATCATCCCGTCGACTTCTTCTTTAAAAAACGAATAGCATGTTGCACAACCAACTTTTCGTAAATGTAAAAGTTGTTGACGTGTCATCCCACATGAAGGACAAGCGGTTTCTTGATAGGCTTTTGCCAATTCTTTTACACAAACCGAACAAAGGATTTGTTCGGTTCCTTCTTGATCTTGTGGAAGTTTGACACGGACGACAGCTTCCCGTTCACCACACCGCTGACAACGCATACACATTCCTCCCGTGTCACAGTCGTTTAATGGTTTGCAAGACGGTTTGCATCAAATGAGCCCGCATACGACGTTGATCTTCAAGTGCCATTGGTAGACTTTCCTTCTGTAGCAACGATTGAATCAAAATCGCTTCCCGTCGTGTCAAAAGTTGCTCATTGATTAAACGAACTAGATAGTCTTCTGCCGCTTGTTCGGTCAAATCGTTTCCAACCCACCGACTAATTTCGTCTAACAGATCATGACTATCTAAAATGACAATCTTTTGAATGCGGATATACCCACCGCCACCACGTTTACTCTCGACAAAGTAACCTTTTTCAATCGTGAAACGCGTGTTGATGACATAATTGATTTGTGAGGGTACACAATCAAATCGTTCTGCAATTTCCTGGCGTTTGATTTCGATTTTTTTCTCATCATGTAAAATCTGCTTTAAATAGGCTTCGATGATATCTGTGATGTTTTGCATGGGCACCACCTCTCTGACCATCTTTGACTATTGTTTGATTTAATAGTAATCATCTTAAAAGTGAAATGCAAACATTTAGCTTTTTAGGGTACACAAAAAAACCGACCTGCAAAATGCAGATCGGTCTCTTACTGGCCTGGCAACGTCCTATCCTCACAGGGGGAAGCCCCCAACTACTTTCGGCGTTCAAG
>NZ_JBEPSU010000012.1:0-41812 GCF_040549175.1 Exiguobacterium sp. PvP048
GACCGGAGTCACGTTGACGAAGCTTGCGCTTCATTCATTGTTTGTATCCGAAGATACGTTTTTTGCCTCATCGTTCAGTTTTCAAAGTTCGTCATGTCGTTTTCAGCGACTTTAATATCTTACCAAGTTACCAACACAATTGTCAACAACTTTTTTCGATATTTTTTTCGGTGTGTCACAACCATTTGCGGCACAAGAAGTAATATACCATGGAGTTTTTATTTGTACAAGTGTTTTATCAGAAAAACATTTAAAAAGTTATTATTCCCGTTTCAGCTTAAGAATACTCATGCTTTTCCACAGGGAATTCTAGTGGCCACCAATGAAGAAAACTCTCCACTTCCTTCTATAAAGAAAGCGGAGAGTCTGATCTTAATTAGTTTTGCTGGTGACGCATTGTCGGGAAGAGCAAGACATCACGAATCGAAGGAGCGTTTGTCAACAACATGACAAGACGGTCGATTCCGATACCAAGACCTCCTGTCGGCGGCATACCGTACTCAAGCGCTTCAATGAAATCATTGTCCATTTCATGCGCTTCATCATTCCCTGCTTCTTTTTCGACAAGCTGGGCTTCGAAACGTTCACGTTGGTCGATTGGATCGTTCAATTCCGTAAAGGCATTGGCATGTTCCCGGCGAACGATGAACAATTCAAATCGATCCGTAAAGCGAGGATCTTCCGGATTCTTCTTCGCAAGCGGTGAAATTTCAACCGGATGACCATAGACGAATGTCGGTTGAACCAACGACTCTTCGATTTTCTGCTCGAAGAATTCATTGAGAATATGTCCTGTCGTCATATGGGCTTGTACTTCAACGCCATGTTCATGTGCGAGTTCATGTGCACGTTCTTTTGAAATCTCTTCAAAGAAATCAACACCCGTTGCTTCTTTAACGAGATCCGCCATGTGTGCCCGTTTCCATCCGACAGACAGATCAATCACATCTTCACCGTAAGTGACTTGTGTTGTGCCAAGTACTTCTTGAGCGACGTGGGCAATCAAGTTTTCCGTCAGATTCATGATGTCGTTATAGTCTGCATAGGCTTCATATAACTCAATCATTGTAAACTCAGGGTTATGACGCGTCGAGATTCCTTCATTCCGGAAGACGCGGCCGATTTCGTAAACTTTTTCAAGTCCACCGACAATCAAACGTTTGAGATGTAACTCAATCGCGATCCGCATGTAAAGCGTCATATCCAGTGCGTTATGATGCGTGATAAACGGACGTGCCGAAGCGCCACCTGCAATCGTATGCAACATCGGTGTTTCGACTTCCAAGTATCCGAGGCTGTCGAGATACTGACGAATGCCGCGAATGACTTTACTGCGTGCAATAAATGTTTCCCGTGATTCTGTATTCGTGATCAAATCCAGGTAACGCTGACGGTAGCGTTGTTCGACGTCTTTTAATCCGTGATATTTATCCGGAAGCGGACGCAATGCTTTCGTCAGTAATGTAAACGACGTGACGTGAACAGACAGTTCCCCGACATTCGTTTTGAACACGTAACCGCTGATTCCGACGATATCACCTAAGTCACATGTTTTATAGATTTCGTACGCTTCTTCGCCAACATCGTCTTTACGTACATACAGTTGGATTTGACCATTGACGTCCTGGACGTTTGTAAAGCCAACTTTCCCTTTACGGCGTGTCGTCATGACGCGACCCGCGATTGAGACGTCCGGCTTCAGCTCTGCCAATTCTTCTTTTTCATGTTCGCCGTAAGCGGCACGAATACTCGTCGTATCTGTTGTACGTTCGAAACGGGCACCAAACGGATCGAGTCCTTGTTCACGCATGGCGTTCATCTTACCGAGACGCACCTGCATTTGATCGTTCATTTCCATGTCCTGACTCACTGTCTTCACTCCTTTTATAATGGTTCACGATGGTTTTTACTTCTTCGATGAAAAAGCTGCCGGTATGACCGACAGCTCCTAGCAAAACCGATTCGCTCATCTTCAATGGCATTAGCGTACCATAAAACCGGTAAGTCCGACTATACTTTACCTGTCACGCATGTACGGCATTCATTTCCAATGTTTCAACATACTCATGCAGCAACTTTTGCAGTCCCGTGTGGGTATTCGTATCGAATAAGGCTTTGCGCACATGCCCGTTGCCGCTTAATCCTTTTAAATACCAGGCGACATGAGTCCGCATTTCCCGTACCGCGAGGTCTTCTCCTTTAAGTGCGACAAGACGTTCGGCATGTAACAGGCAAATATCAATTTTCTCACGTGGCGTCGGCTCGACCGACAGGGTACCCGATTCCAAATATTGAATCGTCTGATACAACATCCACGGATTTCCGAGTGCCGCTCGCCCGATCATGACACCGTCCACCCCGATTTCATCAATCATCCGTTTCGCGTCTTGCGGGGTTTGAACATCACCGTTTCCGATGATCGGAATAGTCACGGCCCGTTTTGCTTCACCGATGATATTCCAATCGGCGACGCCTTCATACTTCTGCGACCGGGTCCGGCCGTGAATAGCGACCGCCTTCGCCCCTCCCGCTTCCGCAGCGCGGACATTATCAACACAATAAATATGGTGGCTGTCCCAGCCGGTTCGCATCTTCACCGTAACGGGTTTATCCACCGCTTGTGATACGGCATGAACCATCTCATAGACTTTATCCGGATCAAGCAACCACTTGGCACCCGCGTCACACTTCGTCACTTTTGGAACAGGACACCCCATATTGATGTCGATGATGTCTGCATTCGTATTCGCATCGACATATTGAGCCGCTTGAACCAACGTTTCTTTTGATCCGCCGTAAATCTGCAAACTGAGCGGTTTTTCCCGATCGTCCACATACAGCATTTGCATTGTCCGTTCGTTTTCGTAGAGGATTCCCTTATCACTGACCATTTCTGCACAGACGAGACCTGCCCCGAATTCTTTTGCGATCAAACGAAACGCAGGATTACAGACACCCGCCATCGGTGCTAAAATGACACGGTTATTCAGTTCGACGTCACCTATTTTAAAACCTGTCATCATTCTCTTCCCTTCCTCTTCCTGAAACAACACTTACTCAATCCGTCGTACGTCGGTGCGCTCCGCTTCCGGCAATGCCCGATATAACTCCTCGACCGTTTGCTTCAAACCGGGTACGACGTAAGAAGGAGTCAATTCACGCAACGGCGCCAGTACAAACGCACGGTCCTGCATTCTGGGATGCGGGACGGTCAGCCCATCTGCTTGAATTGTTTCATCATTATACAAAATGATGTCCAAATCAAGTGTCCGTGGTCCGTTTTTAAACAACCGTTTCCGTCCCTCCTGTTGTTCGATACGTTGTAACGCTTGTAATAAACGATCTGCTGGTTCTGTCGTATCGAGTTCTACGACCATGTTGTAAAAAAGATCCTGATCCACGTACCCGACAGGAGCTGTTTCGTAAACAGAAGAAGGACGTAAAGCATGCGTCGTCGCAAGCGAACGCATGGCCTCAATCGCCGCCCGGAGATGACCCGCCTTATCTCCAATATTTGATCCTAACGCGATGTAGGCACGATTCATAAGTAATCCGCCCGCTTCCGGTGGATTTCAACCGCGACATGTTCATAATGTCCGGCAATCGGCGGATCCGGTTTGATGACTTTGACGGTCGTTTCAAGAATCCGGTTATCGAGTGCCAAAACCTGTTCCGCAATCCGATTCGCCAAGGCTTCGACCAATTGCAACGGCGTTCCTTCGACAACCTGCTTTGTCACTTCGTATAATTCAGCATAATTCACGCTTTCCCGTAAATCATCGGTTTGACCGGCACGCAACAAATCAAGGCCAATTGATAAATCCACATTGAAGCGCTGACCGAGCTTCGTCTCTTCCGCAAACACACCATGGTATCCGTAAAAACGCATCCCTGTCACTTCGATTCGATCCATCTTCATTCCCCTCCCGTTAATTCCGTTTCCAACATCGCATCCATCATGACAGCGGCTCGCTTAACTGCTTTGACATCGTGCACTCGCATCCATTCACATCCTTGTTGGATACCGTAACATACTGTCGCGATTGTTCCTTCGACGCGTTGGTCTGCCGGTAATCCGAGCGTCAAACCAATCATCGACTTGCGCGACGTCCCGAGCAGGACCGGATAACCGAAATCGGTCGTAATCGACAAGTGGCGCATCAAAAATAAGTTTTCCTGATGGGTTTTCATGAAGCCAATCCCGGGATCAAGCCAAATCTGATTTTCGGAAACGCCGGCCTGCTTCGCTAAACGAATCGAATCTTCGAGATCAGCCCGGACCTCCGCCAGCATATCTGGCCCGTGCGGTTCTAAACGGTTATGCATCAAAATAATCGGGACATCGTAGTGTGCCGCAACGTTAACCATTGAACAGTCACCCCACTTTGATCCCCAGACATCGTTAATAATGTCGGCACCTGCACGAACAGCCGCTTCCGCGACATCCGGTTTATACGTATCAATCGATACTAAAACATCCAGTTCCCGCTTCAACCGACGGATGACGGGAACGACCCGCTCGATTTCTTCTGCCGCGGATACGAACACTGCCCCCGGTCTTGTTGATTCTCCTCCTACATCGATTGCATCTGCTCCGTCCGCTACGAGTTGCTTCGCATGCCGGACCGCCTGTTCGAGATCGACATAGTTTCCACCATCGGAAAACGAATCCGGTGTCACGTTTAAAATGCCCATGATTTTCGTCATCCTTGTTTCCTCCTTGACCATTTCGTTTGGACCACTTGATCAAACAACGTCCGAATGGATTGATAACCTTGACCCGTCAAACCCGGGAAAGTCCGCCCATCCAGTGACGAAACGGCAATGACTTCCTGAATGGAGTTCGTACAAAGGATTTCATCCGCCTCTATTAATTGCGGCAACAGCGCAAGCCGCTCTTCCACCGGGACCTGTTCCATGATGAATTGACGGGTAATCCCGTTCAGCGCCCCTGTCTCAAGCGGCGGTGTATACCATTGGTTGCCGTACCGCCAAAAAATATTGGACGTCAATCCTTCACAGATAAAGCCTTCTTTCGTCAGAAACAGCCCTTCTGCTTCTTGATTAAACAAATGACGTTTCGCCACAAGATTGTTCATATAGTGATGCGACTTGAGCCGATAGCTGGTTTCCGGCGTACTGCGGGCAAGACGCACCGTCTCGAGTGCCCGTTCTGCCGGCTGTCTCTGTCCGATTGGTTTTGCGTACAACAGGACAGTCGGTTCCGCATACGGTTCACTCGACAGTCCGATGTCCCGTGCTCCACCAGAAACGTTCAACCGGATATACAGATCCTGTTCTTCATACACACGATAAAGATCCTCTACTGCCCGGAGTAACTGTTCACGCCCGTACGGCAATTGAATACCGATTGCTGCACAACTCATCTGGAGCCGTTCGATATGGTCATCAAATAAAAAAGGATGTCCCTCGTAAGTACGAAACGTTTCAAATACACCCATTCCATAGAGATAACCATGATCAAACGGTGAAATCCGGATTTCTTCTTCCCGTTTCACGTTCCCATCATGCCAAAGATACATAGTGTGTCAACTCCAAAAAGTTTTTTAACATCTGTTTCCCGTCCCGCGTCAAAATCGCTTCCGGATGGAACTGGACACCGACGATCGGCCATTCCTTATGACGCAAAGCCATGACTTCGCCGTCTGCTTCTGCCGTCATCGTCAAGATATCCGGAAAACTCTCACGTTCGACGACCAACGAATGATACCGTGTCACGGGTGTCTGTTGTTCGATTCCGCTGAACATACCCGACCCGTCATGCGTCAACAAGGAGACTTTTCCATGCATCAGCGTTTTGGCACGGACGACTTTTCCTCCGAAGACTTGGCCAATCGCCTGATGACCGAGACAGATCCCAAGAATCGGAATCCGACCTGCGAAATAACGGATTGCCTCGAGACTGATGCCTGCTTCATTCGGTGTACACGGTCCCGGTGAAATGACTAAATGATCCGGTGCCAGTTGTTCGATTTCTTCAATCGTGATGGCATCATTCCGAAACACCCGGATGTCTTGTCCGAGTTCGCCGAAATATTGAACCACGTTATACGTAAATGAATCATAGTTATCGATTAATACAATCATGTCGTTCCCTCCGCCATTTCTTTTGCGACCCAGAGTGCTTTTGCTTTACTGAGCGACTCTTCATATTCACTTTCCGAGTCGGAGTCGGTTACGATGCCAGCACCTGCCTGAATATAGGCCATACCATCTTTCGCGACAAGCGTCCGAATCAAGATATTGAAAATTACATCGTCCGCCCAGCTGATAAAACCGAGGGCTCCTGTATAGATGCCGCGGCGAACAGGCTCAAGCTCTTCAATGATCTCCATCGTCCGGATTTTAGGTGCTCCCGTAATCGTACCTCCCGGGAACATCGCAGCCAGGACACTGCTGCCGGTTTCATCTGCGGCAATCTCTCCCCGGACGTTTGAGACGATGTGCTGGACGTGGGAGTATTTTTCGATGACCATCAATTCGTCAACATGGACGGAACCGTAGCGGCTGACACGCCCTAAATCGTTTCGCTCAAGATCGACGAGCATGACATGCTCCGCCCGTTCCTTCTCATTGTCGAGTAACGTTTTCGCTAACGCCAGGTCTTCTTCCTCATTTTGTCCGCGCGGCCGGGTTCCGGCAATCGGACGGGTCGCGAGTGACAGACCGATTTTTTCGACTAGTAACTCCGGCGATGCTGAAACGAGTACCAATTCTTTATCTGCAAAGTAACCCATATACGGAGACGGGTTGATCGTTCGCAATACATCATAAATATGAGCGGGTGTTGTCCGCAACGGTTCCTGTTGGCGGACGGCAAGGTTCACTTGAAAGACATCTCCCGCTTCAATATATTGTTTGATCCGGTCAGCTGCCTGCATGAAGGCGGACCTTTCGAATGAACGTCCCCGTTCAGCCGTTTTTTCTTCCGGTGCTGCGAACATCGGAGCCGGACTCGACTGACGCCACGATGAAACTTCTGCCGCCAAAGCAAGCGTCGCTTCCGCCTCCGTTTCCCGTGTGACAGCTATAAACAATCGTTCTGTCTGATGATCAAATACGGCGACCTCATCATACCAGTAAAGCGAAAGATCGGCTGTTGCCAAATCATCCTCTGCCTGTTCCGGCAACCGTTCAAGATAACGAACGGCATCGTAACTGACATATCCGGCTAATCCTCCAAAAAATGGCGGCATCCCTTCCGGACGAGCCGATGCATAGCGCGCACGAATCTCTTCGAGCAATGTAAATGGAGCATCGGTATATTGTTTTTCTTGTCCGGCTTCTTGAATGATCGTTCTACCGTTTTTTGTCCGGATGTGACCGACCGGCCGGACGCCTGCCATCGTATAGGATCCGATTCGTCCACTCTCAAGCCAGATATGACCTGTCTGTCCGGCTGTCCGTTCAACGTACCGGTTATAAAACTGTTCCTTTGTCCATGTAAATGATTCGTATACTGTCTGTCGCACTAGCGTTCCTCCACTTCCGAACTATTCTGCTCTCATTATACGCAAAAAATCAGACAGGCGGGCATAAGTCACTTGCCGATTACATATAAAAAGAGGTCCATTCCTTTAAATCGGAATGAACCTCTTGCTTCAAAAGTTTACAGTTTCGAACTGTCCGTCTCTTCTTCCACTTGATACAGTGGCGTACTGAGATAACGTTCTCCGTTTGACGGGATGATCGCCAGAACCGTTTTTCCTTTGCCGAGACGCTTCGCTGTTTTTAAAGCAGCCGCAATCGCAGCACCGGAAGAAATACCTCCGAGAACTCCGTTCGATTTCGCTGCACGACGGGCATGATCAAACGCTTCTTCCGTCGTCACCTGCTCGACGCTGTCGTAAATCTGCGTATCGAGAATCGACGGGACAAATCCGGCTCCGATTCCCTGCAGTTTATGCGGTCCCGGTTTTCCGCCTGAAAGAACAGGAGAATCGGTTGGTTCAACCGCAATGATTTCGATGCCCGGGAAAGCCTCGCGCAATACTTTTCCCGCCCCTGTGATCGTACCGCCCGTACCGATACCAGCGATGAACGCATCAAGTGTCAATCCTTCAAATGCTTCAACGATTTCCGGTCCAGTCGTCTTTTCATGAACAACAGGGTTTGATTCATTATTGAACTGTTGCGGCATGAAATAACCATGTTCTTCCGCTTCTGCCGTCGCTCGAGCAATCGCACCCTTCATTCCTTCCGGGCCGGCTGTTAAAATCAACTCCGCACCGTACGCACGAAGTAGAGTTCGACGTTCCATGCTCATCGTTTCCGGCATGACAAGAATCGAACGGTATCCTTTAGCAGCAGCGACCATTGCGAGTCCGATTCCCGTGTTTCCACTTGTCGGCTCAATGATGGTATCGCCTGCTTTTAAATGACCCGCTGATTCTGCCGATTCGATCATCGCTAAAGCGATCCGGTCTTTGACGCTTGACCCCGGATTCATATATTCCAATTTCAAATACACGTCCGCATCTTCCGGTCCTGTCAAATGATTTAATTTAACAATCGGCGTGCGGCCGACTAAATCCAATACTGAATTCGCAATGCGCATGACCATTCCTCCTCATAATGAAAAGCTTTAATTCCAAGTAATCCGATAGATCAATTATCCACGGACTGGATGAACATTGTCAATCAAAGCGCTTTACTGTCGGCTTTGATCCGTTTTCCGACTGTTTTTCGACTGCTTCCCGAATCAGACGGTCAAGGGTTTCTTTTTCATGACCCTTACGCATCGTCTGATACAGATCGGTACGTGTAATCTCTTCATCTCCGACCGTCGCGACGACATCCTCAAGCGGTCCGCCGATACTGTCCTGAACGATCTTCGGTGAATCGACTTTCGGCAATTCGCCCATGAATGCATAGGCACCCGTCATAAAATTCGTCAGCAACAAAATAAAAATCAACATCCACAAGTACTTAGAGTTTACAGTTCCCATCTTCAGACCCTCTTATGCTCTTTCGAGTGATTTTTCACGAAGCGATTGTAATTCTTCGACATCGTATTGGTAATGTTCCGAACAGAAGTGACAAACCGCTTCCGCGCCGCCATCTTCGTCAATCATCGCTTGGATCTCATCCGGCCCGAGTGCCACGATAGCCGTTGCTAATTTTTCACGCTCGCACGTACAGTTGAAAGCAACCGGAATCGTATCAAGGATCTCAAATGATTCACCGAGAACCAGGCTCAACATTTCTTCCGGTGTTTTTTCTTCACCGACCAAAATCGAGATCGGTTTGAGTGCTGCCACACGTTGTTCGAGTGCCGCAATCGTTTCTTCCGATGCACCCGGCATCAATTGAACAATCAGACCGCCTGCTGCAATGACTGATTCATCTTCCGGATACACGAGGACACCTGCTCCGACGACCGACGGACTTTGCTCGGAGACGGCGAAGTAATACGTAAAGTCTTCGCTGATTTCACCGGTTTGAATCGGCGACTGTCCACCGACGAAATCACGGAGACCTAAGTCTTTGATAACCGAGATATTTCCGCGACCAACAGCGTCGCCGACTTTTAATTTCGTCAGACCGTCACCATTGACGTACGTATCCATCTCGACACGCGGATGGCTGACGTATCCGCGAACTTGTCCTTTTGCATCGGCATCAACGATGATTTTTCCGATTGGACCATCACCTTCGACTTTTAATGTGACGCGGGTATCCCCTTTTTGCATCGTTCCCATCATGGCGCCGATCGTCAATGTCCGACCGAGTGCCGCCGTGACGACAGGTGTCGTCTGATGACGGAGTTGTGCTTCATATACCGTTTTTGTCGAACGGATTGCAAAAGCACGGACTTCACCGTTAAATCCTAGTGCTCTGACCAAGTAGTCATCTTTTAGTTGTGCCAATAATTCTTCACGTTTCATTATTTTTCCCTCACTTATTTCGTTCGTAGATAATCCGCAACCCGTCAAGCGTCAAAAATGGATCGACGATTTTAATCGTTGCAGATTCCTCACTGATTAGTCGGGCAAGTCCACCTGTCGCAATGACAGTCGCTTCTCCCATTTCCTCTTTCATCCGATGGACGAGTCCATCGACTTGCGCGACGTATCCGAAATACGTTCCAGACTGCATCGCATGTACCGTATTGCGGCCGATCGTCGACTGCGGTTTGGCAATCTCAATCCGCGGTAATTTCGCCGCCTTATTATAAAGTGCTTCTGTCGACACCATGACACCCGGTGAAATGATTCCACCGTAATAGCGTTTTTGTGCATCGATATAACAATAGGTCGTTGCCGTTCCAAAATCGACGATGATCAAAGGACCATCGTATTTGACCGTCGCTGCGACGGCATTAACGATCCGGTCGGCTCCAACTTCTCTTGGATTATCGACTTTCAAGTCAAGTCCTGTCTTGATTCCGGGTCCGATTACGAATGGACGCCGGTTGAAATAACGGACGCACATGTTTTCGAGCGGAAACACGACAGGGGGTACGACAGATGATAACACGATTCCCTCAATGTCTTCCACGTTTAACTCTGCATCACGAAACAGTGCTTTCACCAGCATGCCATATTCATCGGTTGTCCGGGTCCGGTCCGTAGCAATCCGCCAATGTTGCACAAGGGTTTGTTCATCATATACCCCAAGGACGATATTCGTATTTCCTACATCGATTACTAAAATCATCTGATTCCCCACTTTTCTCTGACGATAACTGAATTATACGCTGTGATTATACCATGCAGATTGGTCATCACCTATCGAAGTGCGTGCTGCGAATCGGTACCACTAAAAAAAGAGATCAGCACTCCAGTTAGGAATGCTGACCTCTCACGCGAACGAATCATCCGTCTCATTTCTGCTGTCTTTTCTGTCAAACAGACAGGAAGAAATCAAAAATCAGATTTGATCATCCCGACGTGGTTGATCTGGATTTTCCGTATCGACATTTTGCCCTTCATCGATGACAGAGCCGCGTTGCGTCGGAGATTCTGTCGGTTGATCGATGACAGGTGTCGTCGATTCCGGCGTTTTCTCTTCTGCTTTTGGTTCTGTAATAGCGGCAGGCTCATGCTTTTTGTATTCGCCTGTCTCTAAGAGATGGTGAATTTGTTTTTGATCAAGTGTTTCGACTTCAAGTAACGTCGTTGCAATCAAATCAAGCTGATCGCGTTTCTCCGTTAAGATCGTCTTCGCTTTTTGGTAACACTTGTTGATGATCGCTTGAATTTCCGTATCGATTTCATGGGCAATCGCATCTGAATAGTTCTGTTCGTTTTGGAAGTCACGTCCTAAGAAGACATTTCCGCCTTGACCGGAACCAAACTGAAGCGGTCCGAGTTTTTCACTCATTCCGAACTCCATGACCATCTTACGTGCAAGACCAGTCGCACGTTGGAAGTCATTGCTTGCTCCGGTAGAAACTTCACCGAAGACGATATCTTCCGCGACACGACCACCGAGTAATCCGGTGATTTTGTCTTCAAGTTCCGGTTTTGTCATGAAGTAACGGTCCTCTTTTGGAAGCATGATGACGTAACCGCCAGCATTTCCGCGGGGAACGATTGTTACTTTATGGACTTCATCCGCATCATCGAGTGTTACACCGATGATGGTATGACCGGCTTCATGCCACGCCACGATTTTTTTCTCTTTTGGTGAAATGATCCGACTCTTCTTCGCAGGTCCTGCGATGACACGGTCGATCGCTTCTTCCAAGTCAACGATTGAAATCTTGTCGCGGTCCGTACGGGCTGCGATAAGTGCTGCTTCGTTCAAGAGGTTTTCAAGATCCGCACCCGAGAATCCCGGTGTACGTTGCGCAATGGCTTTTAAATCAACCGTTGTATCGAGCGGCTTGTTGCGTGCGTGTACTTTAAGGACCGCTTCACGTCCGACGACATCCGGACGCTCAACCGTAATTTGACGGTCAAAACGACCTGGACGAAGTAACGCAGGGTCCAGGATGTCCGCACGGTTCGTTGCGGCAATCATGATGATCCCTTCGTTTTCACTGAATCCATCCATCTCAACGAGAAGTTGGTTCAATGTTTGTTCGCGCTCATCATGTCCACCACCGAGACCGGCGCCACGTTGGCGACCGACGGCATCGATTTCATCGATGAAGATGATACATGGTGCGTTTTTCTTCGCATTTTCAAACAAGTCACGGACACGGGATGCTCCGACCCCGACAAACATCTCAACGAAGTCAGAACCTGAAATCGAGAAGAACGGGACGCCGGCTTCACCAGCTGCGGCACGTGCCAACAACGTTTTACCTGTACCTGGAGGACCTACAAGGAGGACACCTTTTGGAATACGGGCACCGAGACGGGCAAACTTGCGTGGATCTTTCAAGAATTCAACGACTTCGACGAGTTCTTGTTTCTCCTCGTCTGCTCCTGCCACGTCGTCAAATGTAATCTTTTTCTTTTCTGTATCGTACAGGCGCGCCTTCGATTTACCGAAGTTCATGACACGACCGCCGCCGCCGCCACCTTGTGCTTGATTAATCAAGAAGAAGAATAGGATGAAGATGATGATGAATGGCACGATTGTCGTCAATAGCGCAATCCAACCACCGTTTGTTTCTGCTGCTTTAAAGTCCATCTTGACGTTTTGACTGCGCAATTGCGTGTACAAATCCGTCAACTCTGTATCAACAGCCGGTACGACCGTTTCATATGTCGTATCTTTTTCACGTAATTCACCTGTGACGTTATACGTCTGTCCCTCATACTGGAACGTCGCCGTCTTCACATCACCTTTTTCAACTGACTCGACAAACTGTGTGTAATTGATTTCTTTGCTTTTGTTCACTGGACTCTGCAAGTATTGCAGAAACAAGATCAAAGCTAGAAAAATGACCCCAAACACAAGGGTATTCTTCACTGCTCGGTTCATCGTAGGCCTCCTCTCCGCATCAATTGATTGATTTTCTTCAATCGATACGAATCCTAACGCGGCAAAGCGCGCTTTGTAATTGGTTTCATCTTATCATGTGACAGTCAAGATTAAAAATAATTAGCCGCCGTAGACTGCTGGTTTCAAGACACCAACATAAGGAAGGTTACGATATTTTTCTTCATAGTCAAGACCATAACCAACAACGAACTCATGCGGAATGACGAAACCGCTGTAATCGGCATGTAAATCGTTTTTACGACCACTTGGCTTATCAAGCAGTGTGACGATCTTCACTGACTTCGCTTTCCGGTATTTAAAGAGGTCCACGAGGTAGCCTAACGTTAATCCGCTGTCGATAATATCTTCGACAATCAGGATGTCACGTCCTTCTACTGATGTGTTTAAATCCTTTTCAATCTTGACTTCACCTGTTGATGTCGTACCGCCGTGATATGTCGAGACATCCATGAAGTCCATTTCAAGGTGCATGTCCATCTTTTTGACGAGATCTGACATGAACGGCATAGCGCCTTTCAAGACACATACGAGGAGTGGGAAACGATCTCCATAATCTGCTGTCAGTTCACCGGCGAGTTCACCGACTTTATGTTGGATCTCTTCTTCTGAAATCAGTACTTTTTCCATATCATTCATTAACGTCATGCTGGGTATTCCTCCTCCATTTTAAACACTACATTACCATTCTATCATTAAACACGATTCTGCGAAGAGTTCAAATGACCCGAATATTGCAATTCGATGTCCAATGACCGCCAGAACTTGTCCTGCCGCATCCACGACAACCGGAATTTCTGCCCGCGATGCCCGCGGAACCTTCGCATCCACGAGAATACGACTCACTTTTTTCGTACCGACCGCCAGTCGAATCCGATCACCCGGCAAGACGCTCCGGATCGTCAGCGGAAACTGGACGGCCGAAAACGGGATGCCGGTTGTCGTGCGAGAGAACGTAATCGTTTGTTCACCATAATGATAAGTGCCCAAATCGATTCCCACTTCCAGTGCTTCCGGAAGCAGGTTCTTTTCCGGACAACGGACACATGTCACATAACCATATGTACGCTGAATCCTCCAGTTTCCATAATACACTTCACCGGACGGCATATCTACTCGTAACAATGTCAAAAATCGATTGTAGTCTTCGGAAGTGAAATCGTGGTCCGGCAACAAGGTCCGCAGAACGAGCCGCCTGAAGTCGGTAGGCAATTTTTGAATCGCCTCCAGGGGCAGTCCGCGATCCGTCATCTGTTCCTTAACGTACGACGTGACATACTTCAAATGTTCCTGTTTTTGCTCGTGACGAACCATCGCCGCCTGAACCGTTGCTTCTTCATAGCCCGGACGGAGTTCTGCGAGTAACGGCAGGAGCCCGTGCCGCATCTGATTCCGCAAATATTTGGTGCCGGCATTCGTCCCGTCTTCATGCCAGACGACTTGACGGGCTTTGGCATAGTCATACAATTGTTGTTTCGAATACGTCAATAACGGCCGATGGATCTGTCCTGTCGCAAAAGAACGGATTCGGGGAATGCCGTCGACGCTGGCTTCTCCCCGGATCAACTGAATCAACAACGTCTCCAGCTGATCGTCCCGGTGATGCGCCAGGACAAGGTGCCGGCGTCCTGTCTCCGCCATGACCTCTTGAAAAAAGGCATACCGTCTCGTCCGGCAAGCTGCTTGGCTCGGTGCTTGACCTTCCCACTCGAGACGGGTCATCCGAATGCCTACTCGTCTCGCCTCCGCCCAAGCGCGGACAGCTTCCGCTTCTTCATCCGATTCTTTACGCAGACCATGATGAACATGAACAATCATGAGATCATGATTCGCTTCATATAAAAGGTGCGCCAGTACCATTGAATCACAACCGCCGGAAACAGCAACCAATAAAGGTTCTTTCGGAAGATGAATCTCGAATTCCATGCCCGGTCCCCCTTAATGAATAAAATCACTTAAACGAAAAAAGCTACCTCTATATAAAATAGAGATAGCTTTTTTACAGAATGACCCGTACGGGAATCGAACCCGTGTTACCGCCGTGAAAGGGCGGTGTCTTAACCGCTTGACCAACGGGCCAAAAAAATATGGTAGCGGCGGAGGGAGTCGAACCCACGACCTCACGGGTATGAACCGTACGCTCTAGCCAGCTGAGCTACACCGCCATATTTTGAACGCGTGCGTCTTAAGCACATTTTCTATAATACGGTGGAGTCAAATAATTGTCAACGCTTTTTATAAAAATAATTTTAAAAAAATAAAAGATGGAATGAACGGCGTCATTCCATCTCTATTCTTATAAAGAACAGGTCAGCAAGTTATTGACGTTTAGCACCGCGTCCGCCACGTTTTGAATCGGTTTGTCGTTTCAATGTCGCAAGACGATCTTCACTATCTTTGAGGAAACTAGTCATCAACGTATCGAACGTTTGCTCTTTGCGTGGAGCTGGTGCGCCACGGCCACCTTTGTTAAAGCCACCACGGTTTCCACCGCCGCCACTTCCGCCACGTGGTCCTTTGTTATCGAACGAACGTGGTCCACGGTCTTGACCTGCCGGACGTGGTCCGCGATCAAATTGACGAGCTGGAGGACGAGGACGTTCGCCTTCTGGACGATCGACTGCTTTCTTAATCGAAAGACCGATTTTACCGTCGTTCTCTACACTCAACACTTTAACCGTGATTTCTTGTCCGACTGTCAAGACATCATTGATATCTTTAACGTAAGAATCTGCTACTTCACTGATGTGAACAAGACCTGTCTTACCCGTCGGTAATTCTACGAACGCGCCGAAATTGGTGATGCCTGTAACTTTCCCTTGTACTTTGCTGCCTACTTCAATCGACATAAATTGTATTGCTCCTTTTTAGTTGATTCTTTCTTATTATACGAGTGATTCTACATTTTTTCAATCAATCGAGAACCTTCGTTTAATCTTCCGGTGAAAAATAGAAAATTGTTTCGCCTTTTTTCGAGTACAGTAGTTCACTTCTCGCTAAGTTCGCAACATACTTCTTATCATTCAATCGTTCAATCTCTTCTTTCAGACGAACCGTTTCTTTTTCTGCCTTCGCCTGTTCTTGGTTCGCTACCTGAAACGACTGCTTCTGTTCAGCGATCAGTTGTTTTTTCTCGATATATGACCACCCCATCAGGGACAGGACAATAAGAAAGATCGACATACAGACTAAGAAGCGCCTCTTCAGACGTAAACGGTTTTCGATTGCATTTTGACTCAACTGTTTTTTCCGGTCATTCAGCGGTTTGATCTTGGGCGGAGTATCACGCCCTGATTCCAATGGTGCTGGCATATCATCCCTCCTTATCCGAGTGGTCATCTCTGACACTCTCTAGTATACTTCCTTTTTCAACCAAATTACATCGATTCTTCGGAATTCACTTTTTCTTCACGAATGATTTGATACATATCCGACGCCTCTTCTTTTTTCGCATGTTCTTTGATGCTGTCGATTTGAACCGTGACAATCTTATTTCCGAAGCGGATTGTCATTTCATCCCCGACTGCAACCGTACTGCTTGCTTTTGCGACAAGTCCGTTGATTTTGATACGGCCTTGGTCGGCAACCTCTTTCGCCAGGGTCCGGCGTTTGATTAAACGAGATACTTTTAAAAATTTATCGAGTCTCATGACTGTTCCTCCTGCTTTGATTGATTCCATAAGGCATCCTGTTCCGTAAGCGATAATTCTGTCAACGGACGATCAGCCAATTGTTCCATCCGTGTAAAACGGCGGATGAATTTGTCATTCGTTTGTTGTAACGCATCTTCTGCCGATAACTCCATATACTTGCCGACGAGAGCGAGTGAGAACAGAATGTCGCCGAATTCACCCAACTGCTCCTCTGCCGGAGCCTCTTTTAATTCTTGAATCTCTTCTTGGACTTTATCCAGTGCACCGGCAACCGTCTCCCATTCGAATCCGACCCGGGCGACCTTTTTTTGAATCTGTTCTGCGCGCAACAAGGCGGGTGCTCCCTTAGTGACACCATCCAACAGATAGGTCCGGTCCGATTTTTCCTGGGCCTTGATTTCCTGCCAGTTGTTGACGACGTCCGCAGCCGAGTCGACTTCTACATCTCCAAAGACATGCGGGTGTCGGCGGATCATCTTATCGCTGACACTGCCGATAACGTCCCGGACATCAAAATATCCTTCATCGAGACCGATTTGAGCATGGAGCATGACTTGGAGCAAGACATCCCCTAATTCTTCTATCATTAAGTTATCGTCCTGAAGGTCGATTGCTTCCAGTAATTCGTAAGATTCTTCGATTAAATGTTTTTTGAGCGATTCGTGCGTCTGCTCCTGGTCCCAAGGACAGCCGCCTTCTCCCCGCAACCGGGCGATGATGTGCTTAAGTGTCGTGAAGTCACGATTCAAGACCGTTTGATCGGTGACAGGCGGTACATAAACCGTTGTCAGGTTACTGAGTGTCGTGATGTGATCCAGTTCATGAAGCGGAACCGTCGTTACGTGTTGCCGACTTGTCCCTGCTGCCGTTACCAGTGTCACATTATGTTCGTCGGGATAACGCTCCATCAGCATTACCTTTAAATCACCTGCGACCAATTGATCATAGACTTGTCCGATCAGCAGATGCTGGCGGATCTGCGCTTCATCGATATCAAAGGCTGTCGCATCGAGTAATTGAAATCCTTCAATCGGATCAACGCCGACTGCGGCAAACATCGGGTCAAGGAAACTTTGACCGCCGATGATGTCCAGATGTTCCGTTTGCGCGAGTAACTGTTGGACCGTACTCTCCGCGACGAGCGGATGACCCGGAACCGCATAGATGATCGGTTCCTTTTCAGCTTGTTCAAGTAACGTCGCCACAATTTCACGGTAGACGCCTTCAAACTGATCATGTTTTTCGTACACGGAATCAAACGATGTAAATTTCATTCCCTCTGCCATCAATTCTGAAACGACAGGATGATCTGCCGTTCGCAGGTAAATCGGTTGTTTTGTTTCTTTCAGTCGTTTATAGATCCCGTACGGTAACTGTTCGAGTTCCCCGACGCCGAGGCCGACGACTGTAATCTGATGTGTCATATGATCCTCCTATGCTGATGCATTCGATATAATTTTTCCCCAAACGGCAACAATGCCCATTCCCGTTCCGTCAATACACTCATCCGTAAGGCAAACAGACAGAAAACACCTGCTCCACCCAAGACGAGTAAACCCACCTCGAGTGTTGCTCCGATCCGGTTTTCCCAGCCGGACAGGCGAAACAGTTGTTCGATGATGTATAAAAACAGAGCCATCGGAATGACGGCCTTCAAAAGACGAACGTAAAAAGGACGTCCTGCCGTCACCCGGCCAAACTTTCGATTGAGCAACAACAGCTGGGCTGCCGCCATAACCGCAAACCCACCGAACGTCGCCATACCGGCACCGACCATGCCATACAGGGGAATCAAGTAAATATTGAGGCCGAGTTTGATTAACAGACCCGCGATCACGCCGACGAACGCATATTTTTCCGCATCGACGGATTGCAGGCACGATACGATGATCATGGACAGGGAGGCCGTGAAAGCCGTTGCCGCCAACCAGCTGAGTGCGGCTGTCCCGTTATCATCCTGATACAAGGCGATGTTTAACGGACGCATGACCCCAACGAGTCCGACGGTTGCCGCAGCTGCTATCAACAGTCCGGACCGCAACAGGGTCTCAAGATGCAACTTTGTCGCTGTGTCATTACGTTTCCGGTATTCCATCAATAACGTCGGAACGCTCGCCAAACTGATCGAGGTCGCGAACAAAATCGCAAACTGCAACAGAGGGTATCCTCGGTCAAAAATCCCTTTTTCAATCTTCGTCTCCATTGAGTCTCCGAGTAAGTTGACGAAGGTCAGTCCGTCAATCAGTTGCATCAGCAGCAAAGCGAGCGATGCGATACTGACTGCGAGACCACTCGTCAACAAAACACGTCCGACACGCCGGAGATGACGACCTGAGATGACAGGACGACCGATTTTTCCTTTCGCAAAGCGTAACAACAGGGCGAGCGACGCAATGCTTCCGCCGAGTGCTGTCATATGCGCGTTTGCGCCGACTTGATAAGGATTCGCTCCGGCTTGCACACCGTAGTACGTCACGATCAGCAATAAACAGACCCGAACGGCGTTTTCCGTGATTTGCGAGAACGCCGTCGGACGCATTTCAAGATCCGCTTGAAACATTCCGCGCAATACAGCAATGACCGGTAACAGATAGAAGGTAAACGTGACGGCACGGAGCGGTTGAACAAGTTGTTCGTCACCGAACAAGGCAGCGACTTCAGGAGCAACCCACCAGCCAATCGTTCCTAATGTCAGCGACATCGCGAGCAGGACAAAGAAAATCGACCATAAGACTTCGCGTTTTTCTTCCGGATGATGCAACGTCAACTTGGCTACGACGACCGGTAAAGCGTAAATACCGAGTGCCGCCGCGATGGCAAAGACCGGATAAACGGTTTGATAGACGTATAAACCGAAGTCCCCCGCCATATTTTGATACGGAATCCGGTAAAAGAAACTCAACAATTTCGAGACATAGCTCGAAATGGCGAGCAGGGCTGCCCCCTGCGCAATCGTCCTTCGTTGACTCATTGTACGATCCGGCGGTCAATCTCAGCCAGTAACCGTTCGGCTTGCTCTGTCATCTGTTGTACGGTTTGTTTGCCGCGGTTTAGTGTCAATACCAGCTTTCCTTCTTCCTGCCCCATACCAAGACCACGTCCGATCGGAACGGTCCATTTCACGAAATCCGCTACATCCAACGTTTGTGTCGTCTGTTCAGACAAGACGATTTCGATTTTCGGATCTGTTTGTTTGACCCGTTCGACCCGTGCCCGTTCGGCAAAGATTCGCATTCGTGTCAATTGAATCAACCGTGCGACTTCAGTCGGGAATTCTCCGAAACGCTCCAACATTTCCGTTTCCAGTGATTCCAGGCTTTCCGGTGTATCGACATACTTCAAACGTTTGTAGAACTCGATTTTGAGTTCCGAGTCCGCCATATAGTGGCTTGGAATATAGGCATCGAGGCTGAACGTGAAGTCCGGAACGAATTTCTGAACTTTTTTTCTGCCCTTCATCCGTTCTTTCCGTTCTTCGACCGCTTCCGACAGCATTTGTGAGTACAAATCAAATCCGACAGAATCGATGAAACCAGATTGTTGTGAGCCGAGTAAGTTTCCGGCACCGCGTATCGATAAATCGCGCATCGCAATCTTAAATCCGCTTCCGAGTTCCGTGAATTCCTTGATCGCTTGCAGACGGCTCTCCGCGACTTCCGTCAATCGTTTTTGCGGACGGTACGTGAAGTAGGAATAGGCGACACGACTCGACCGGCCCACCCGACCGCGTAATTGATACAACTGCGACAGACCCATCTGATCGGCATCGTTGACAATCAACGTATTGACGTTCGGAATGTCAATTCCCGTCTCAATGATTGTCGTACTGACCAGGACGTCCGCATCCCCTTCGAAGAAAGCAATCAACTGACTTTCAAGTTCTGTTTCCGTCATCCGCCCGTGGGCAGTGACAACACGTGCTTCCGGAACGAGAGCCCGGATTTCTTCCGCTTTCCGTTCGATTCCTTCGACACGGTTATAGAGAAAGAAGGCTTGTCCACCCCGTCCAAGTTCACGTTCGAGTGCTTCGCGCATGACGATTCCGTCATACTCCATGACATACGTCTGGACCGGATAACGATTTTCCGGCGGTGTCTCGAGGACTGATAAATCACGGATCCCGATCATCGACATATGCAGCGTCCGTGGAATCGGGGTCGCCGTCAGTGTCAGCACATCGACATTCGTCTTCAACTGCTTCAACCGTTCTTTATGCTTAACACCAAAACGTTGTTCTTCATCAATAATCAGCAACCCGACGTCGGCAAACTGGACATCTTTGGACAGGACACGATGGGTGCCGACGACGACATCAATTGTTCCTTCCTTCAAGCCCTTTTTCGTGGCTTTCAGTTCCGCTGCCGAGCGGAAACGACTCATGACGGAGACGTTAATCGGCCAGTCACTGAAGCGTTCGAGCATCGTTTCATAATGCTGTTGGGCGAGAACCGTCGTCGGAACGAGCAGTGCGACCTGTTTGCCTGCCATGACTGCTTTAAAGGCAGCCCGAATGGCAACTTCCGTTTTCCCGTAACCGACATCCCCGCATAACAGACGATCCATCGGACGCGGGCGCTCCATGTCTTTTTTGATTTCTTCGATCGACCGGAGTTGGTCGACGGTTTCCTCGTAAGGGAAGGATGCTTCAAAAGCCTGTGTACTGTCATCATCCTCGGGGAAGGCAAAGCCGACGGCCGCTTCACGTGCCGCGTACAGCTTAATCAGTTCATCCGCGATATCCTCGACGGATTTTTGAACCTTCGCCTTGACCTTCTTCCATTCCATCCCACCCAGTTTGTAAATCTTCGGCTCTTTCCCTTCCGCCCCGACATACTTCTGGATTAAGTCGATTTGATCGACCGGGACATACAGGGAATCCTCACCGGCATAAATCAAATGCAGGTAGTCTTGGTGATTGCCGGCGACATCAATCGTCTTGATGCCGTGATAACGACCGATTCCGTGATGGATATGGACGACGTAATCACCGGTCTTCAGTTCCTGATAACTTTTGATTCGTTCGGCATTCGTCAGTTTCGTCGTTTGTTTCCGTCGTCGTGCCGGCTGTTTAAAGACTTCTTCTTCCGTGATGACGACAAGACGGGCGTTTGTCATCTCAAATCCGCCATGAATACCGCCGATTAAGATGGACGGATGTCCGCGACGGATTTCATCTTCCGTCGTATGCAGAGACGCTTCGACCCCGTAATCGGATAACGTCTGCCGCATGCGTTCCGCCCGTTCCCGGTTGCTTGCCAGAAAGACCATCCACATATCCGCCCGACCATACCGGTCGACTTCCTGTTTCAATCGTTCCATCTGTCCATGGAACGGAGCAATCGGCTTAATACTGAAATGAATCGCCGCACTTTCCGGCACACCGCTACGCCGTGTCGGAAGCAACGATAAATAAAGCAATTGCCGTTGCTTGAACACATTCAGCATCGGAACCGATAACGTATAGTCACTGACACTTTGTCCCCGTTCGATCAACGAAGCCATCCATTCCGCTTCTTCTGTATCCTGCACTTCGGCCGCTTCTTCAATCCGGGCCACTTCATCCACAATCAAAACAGCATCCTTAATATCGTCAAGCAACGTCGTTTCATATAAAAGCGGCGCATACTTCGCGAGTTGTTTCGGACGGTCCCCGCCTTCAAGCACTTCGACGTCATAGGCAATTCCTTCTTCAAGGGCAGCCAATACTTCCGTACTTTGAACCCGTTCCTTCGTCGCATCATACAGACGGCGTAACTTGTCACCCGCCGTCTTCAATCCTTCGCGTGTTGCAAAATGTTCCGTCGCCGGAGGCACTAACGCTTCTGCGATGACACCAAGTGAACGTTGGGTCTCGGCATCGAATGTATAAATCGAATCGACTTCTTCATCAAATAAGTCGAGCCGATAAGGACGTTCGACAGTCAACGGATATAGATCGATGATGCTTCCGCGGACCGCGAATTCTCCGGGCGTCGTCACCGTCGCTGTCCGTTCGTATCCGGCATCGACCAATTCCTGAATGAAGTCCGGAATCGATAAGACATCCCCCGGTTTGATCCGTTTCGTATGATCTAAAAAGTCAGATGCCGTCGGAACATATCGTCTCAGACCGACAAGCGGAATGATTAAAATACCGTCGTCCGTCGTCAACAGACGATGACGGGTCTCGATTCGGGTTGCCCGAAGTTCGGGGCTTGCGCCGTATGATAATTCAGCGGCAAGCGTTTCGTCGACCGGATACAACATCACGTCCTGCTCGGGAACAAGTTCAATTAAATCATCATATAATTTTTGAGCCTGGAACATGTTATGAGTCACGATGACGAATCGTTTTTTCGTCTCTTGGTAAATGCCAGCGATGAATAACGCTTTCCCGCTATTCATCAGGCCCGTGATCAGTTGGGCATTGACCCCGTCGCGGAACCGTTCCCGGACGGTTTTGATCTCCGGAATACCGAGTAACAGATTTTGTAGTTGTTTCATACTTTCCCTCCTAGGACGACAGCAAAAACGCTTTGGTCACCCAAAGCGTTTTGTTCAGTTATAGCGATTCATCAAAGCTAAAAACGGTGTATCGATGAAATCAGTTGCGATATTAACGGAATCAGACAACACATGTTGCAACGTCGTCTGTTCTGATTTGGCAAATGGCATCAAGACCCAGTCGATGACTTGAATCGGGGCCGGCGGACGGCCGACTCCGAGTTTCAATCGTTTGATGTCTTGTGTTCCTAAATGTTGAATCAACGATTTGACTCCGTTGTGACCACCGGCACTCCCTTTTGAACGCAGGCGCATCTTCTCAAGCGGCAAATCAAGATCATCATAAATGACAAGGACATCTTCGACTGCGATTTTGTAGAAATCGAGCAACGGACGGACGGCTTCTCCCGATAAATTCATATACGTCAATGGTTTAACGAGAACGACCCGTTCCCCTTTAATCATTCCCGTTCCGAAGACGGCTTTAAACTTAGACTCTGTTAATTTTATGCCATGTTCCTTGGCGAGGGCATCAATAGCCAAAAAACCGATGTTATGCCGTGTATTGGTATATTTTGCACCTGGATTTCCTAAACCGACGATACATTTCATATCGGCACCTCCTCTACTTTTCCAATCTGGATCCCGCTGACGAAAAAAGCAACGCACAAGGGTCCGATTTTTAAAAACCGGACCTTGGCGTTCATATCTGTTTGTAATCAGCTGAAGAGCGGGCTGATTGATTTTTGTTCATGGACACGGATGATGGCTTCTGCCAACAAGCGTGCAACCGAGATTTGTTTGATTTTGCTTGCACATTCACGTTGCGTCAAATCGATTGTGTTGAGAACGACGAGCTCTTCGATTGCCGAGTTTTCGATACGTTCCATGGCTGGACCGGAGAGAACCGGGTGCGTACAGCAAGCGTACACTTGCTTCGCTCCGTTTTCGATCAAGGCATTGGCAGCAAGCGTGATTGTACCCGCTGTATCGATGATGTCATCGATGATGATCGCAATTTTACCATCGACTTGGCCGACGATGTTCATGACTTCGGCGACGTTCGGTTTCGGACGACGCTTATCGATGATCGCGATTGGTGCTTTTAATTGTTCAGCTAATTTACGTGCCCGTGTTACGCCGCCATGGTCTGGAGAAACGATGACGAGTTCGTTCGGGTCGATGTTCTTCTTCTCGAAGTAAGAAGCAAGCAAGGGAACACCCATTAATTGATCTACTGGAATATCGAAGAATCCTTGGATTTGAGCAGCATGAAGATCCATCGTCACGACGCGTGTCGCACCGGCTACTTCAAGCAGGTTCGCTACAAGCTTCGCTGTGATCGGCTCACGTGAACGGGCTTTGCGATCTTGACGTGCATATCCGTAGTACGGGATAACGACGTTGATCGTCCGGGCCGAAGCACGTTTCAAAGCGTCGATCATGATGAGAAGTTCCATCAGGTTTTCGTTGACCGGTTGGCTTGTCGATTGAATGATGTAAATATCATCCCCACGGACGCTTTCTTCGATGTTCATTGAAATTTCGCCGTCACTGAAGTGTTTGACTGAACTTTCGCTGACAGGAATTCCGATGACTTTAGCGATTTCCTCTGCCAGTGGTTTGTTCGAGTTAAGTGCGAAAATACGAATTTCATGTTCTAAGACAGTAGACATGGTTAGGTGGCCTCCATTTGTTTGGGTTTAGACGAGTAGAGCGACGGATAATGAACGAATAAAAATTAACGGTAATCTGGTTTAGTTGTTTGGCGTTCACGTGCGATAGCGAGACCGTTTTCCGGAACATCGTCCGTAACAGTTGATCCTGCTGCGACTAGCGCATTTTTACCAACCGTGACCGGCGCGATCAAATTGACGTTACATCCGATGAACGCATCGTCTTCAATGACCGTTTGGAATTTATTTGTTCCATCATAGTTCACGGTGATCGATCCGCAACCTAAGTTGACGTTTGTGCCGATCGTCGCGTCACCGACGTAACTCAAGTGAGCAGATTTACTGCCTTCACCAAAAGTCGATTTCTTCACTTCAACGAAGTTACCGATTCGTGTGTTGGCACCGAGAACTGCTTGTTGACGTAAATGGGCAAATGGACCGACCTGTGCTGCTGGTCCGATTTTACTGTCCGTCACGACCGATTGACGCACGACCGCTTGATCAGCGACTTCACTGTTACGGATATCCGAATTCGGTCCGATGATGCATTCCGAGCCAATTGTTGTGTTACCGAGCAACTGTGTGCCCGGGTACAAGACTGTGTCGGAACCGATGACGACATCCGGTCCGATGTACGTCGACGCCGGATCGATGAACGTGACGCCTTGACGCATCCAATGTTCGTTTGTCCGTTTACGCATTGACGTTTCCGCTTGCGCAAGAGCCACCCGATCGTTGACACCAATCGTTTCTTCAAACGTCGATGCCGCATAGGCTGCAATCGTTTCTCCGTCTGCTTTAGCGATTTCGATGACATCCGGCAAATAATATTCACCTTGGACATTATCGTTTTTGACCTGCTTAAGTGCTTCGAACAGCATTTCGTTATCAAATACGTATGTTCCGGTATTGATTTCTTTAATGAGAAGCTCTTCTGCGTTCGCATCCTTATGCTCGACGATTTTCGAGACGTTTCCGTCTTCGCCGCGGACAATTCGTCCGTATCCTGTTGCATCGTCCGCATGTGCCGTCAAAACAGTCACTTTCGCACCTGTTTCTGCATGGTGTTGCAAGAGCGACTGTAACGTTTCACTTGTCAAAAGAGGTGTATCTCCACAAACGACCAGTGTCGAACCTTTTTCCTGTCCAAGAACAGGTTCTGCCATTTGAACAGCGTGACCCGTGCCAAGCTGCTCACTTTGAAGTGCATATTCCACCGATGTGCCGAGCACTTCTTTTACAGACTCTGCACCGTGACCGACAATAACGACCTGACGTGTGACACCAAGTGTCGTCAACTGATCAACGACATGTTGTACCATAGGTTTCCCAGCTACTGGGTGAAGTACTTTGTAGAGCTTTGATTTCATCCGAGTGCCTTTACCCGCTGCTAGAATTACCGCGAAATGATTCATCCTTGTCGCTCCTCCATGTAAATTAGTGTTGATTTCGTTCTGAAATAGTCCACTCGTTCCCACTATAACGAAAATGGCGCAACGAATCAATGACAGGACAGACCGGAAATCGACAAAACACACAAAAAAAGACAGGTTCTCCCATTGGCGGAGACCTGTCAATCGCGTTAGGAAGGATCGGTTGCTTCAAGCGCCGCCAGTTCAAGTTCTGACGCCTCACCGTTTTCTTCACGAATCGCATATGCTTCTAATACTGAATCTTCGACTTTTTTTCGCATTAATGCATTGATTGGATGGGCGACATCACGAAAGATGCCTTCCTGTGTCCGCTTGCTTGGCATCGCGACGAAAAGACCGCTGTTTCCTTCGATCACGCGTAAATCATGTACCACGAATTCGTGGTCGAGCGTAATCGAGGCCAGTGCTTTCATTCGACCCTCTGCTACGACGCGACGAATCTTAACGTCGGTGACATTCATTTTGTCCGCACCCCTTTTTATAACCGTTGTCACAACTCTTCGTTGTCTACTTCTACTTACGGCTTAAAACATTCAAAGGTTTAGCTTTTGCCAATCATTTCACGCATAATTTCCAAAAGTTTGATAATTACAGTATAGTTACAAAAAAAATCTGTGTCAAATTCAGGTGTTTTCTCCATCTGTGAAATACTGGTCGACATTTCCCCGTTTCACTTGAATCTGTCCAAGATCGACATCAACATCCGAAAGCTTCATCAGACTGACGTACTCATTGACCATCTTCTTCTCGGCACCTTCTGCTTCGATCAACACACCGACACCTGCCACGTTCGCTTCGAACTCACTGAGCAGACTCATCATCCCCCGGATCGTTCCGCCAGCTTTCATGAAATCGTCAATCAGCAGGACGTTCGCACCTCGCGGTAAACTGCGTCTCGCAAGAGCCATCGTCCGGATTGCTTTCGATGAGCCGGAAACATAGTTGATGCTGACGGTCGAACCTTCCGTCACCCGGCTGTCTGAGCGGACGATGACGAACGGTACACCCAATTGTTCGGCAACGGCATAAGCAAGCGGGATTCCTTTGGTCGCAATCGTCATGACGACGTCGACTTTTTTCTGGCTGAAGACAGAAGCAAACACTTGTCCCATCTGTTTCACCATCCGCGGATCTCCGAGCAAGTCCGTCAGATACAAGTAGCCTCCCGGCAACAGACGATCGGGGCGTGCGACACGTTCACATAATTCATCAATGAACGGCAACGCCTTTTCACTGCTCCAGGTCGGAATGAACATGACGCCTCCCGCGGCTCCCGGGACAGTGACGAGTCGTCCGGTTCCTTCATGCTCCAACATTTCACTGACAATATCTAAATCTTCACTGATCGAAGATTTCGCAGAGCTGTACCGTTCTGCGAAAATCGTCAATGAGACCAGATGATGCGGATGATCCAGCAGGTAACGTGTCATATCTACCAGCCGACCACTTCTCCGAATTTTCATCTAAATCGTTCCACCTCTCCGTAATTCCGAATATTCAATAGTGAATATATCATTTTCATACGGAAACTATCAATGGTTTTCCCCTAAAAGACGAACGACGTAGACTTCATTACAAAATCCTCGTAATCCGTTATAGAGACGCTGCGCCCGGTTTTCGTGTTCCGTCAAAGCAAAAACGGTCGGACCGCTGCCGCTCATCAAGACACCTTCTGCTCCACAACTTGTCATGAACGCTTTGATTTGTTCGACTTCCGGATGCATCGGTAATGTCACGGATTCAAGGACATTGCCGAGCGATTCACAAATGGCCGTGAAATCTTGGTTCTTGACCGCATCGATCATTGCTCCGACATCCGGACGTTCCGCTGTTTCCAAATCAAGCGCTCCGTACACATCTGCTGTCGAGACACCGATGGTCGGTTTCGCCAGTACAACCCAACAAGGCGGAGGAGAGACTAATTTCTCGAGCTTTTCCCCGCGCCCCGTGGCAATCGCGGTGCCACCCATGACACAAAACGGGACATCCGATCCGACTTCTGATCCGATTTCCGCCAACTGTTCAAGCGTCAGGTTGAGCTTCCATAATTCATTCAGTCCACGCAGTGTTGCGGCTGCGTCACTCGAACCGCCCGCAAGACCTGCTGCGACCGGAATTTGTTTCTCCAAATAGATTTCAACCCCGCTCTTGACGTTGAATCGTTCTTTCAGGACTGCTGCTGCTTTATACGCTAAGTTGCGTTCATCATTTGGTACGTAAGCATGTTGGGCATTCATCCGAATCTCGCCGGACGCTAATTCCGTCAATTCGAGACGATCTGCCAAATCCACCGTCGTCATCACCATATGTACATCATGATAACCATCCGGACGTTTCGCCGTCGCATCCAATACTAAATTGATTTTCGCTGGAGCTTTTACAATAATCGTCATCGTGCCGTTCCTCCTCTAGTACGTTTCCTGTACGAATTGTATCAACCTTTGCACAAAAAAAGAAGCGAACATTTCTGTCCACTTCGGAAGGTAAGTTTACGAATTCGCGAATTCGATTTGTACGGAGTCGGTTAAAACGTCGGCATAGCTGTAAGAAACTCGCTCGACATTGTGACGCTCTGCGTCTAGCTTGACTACAAACACCGATGGATACGTCTCAACGAGCGTTCCGATTCGGGTTACGACCTTTTTACGACCGCCGCTTGCTTTTAGCGTCAGTCTTTCACCTACATGTGTTTCAAATACATGTCTGATTTCGTTCAACGTCTTTGGCATACGCTTCACCTCACTAATATTTATTATAGCATATGAAGTAAATATTAGGAAGAGGAAATATTATATCTGTTCTTTTGTCTACCGTCAACGTTTTTTAATCGGCAAAAGTGCGTCGGCAAGTTGTGCAAATTCCTGCAGGCTGAGCGTCTCGCCACGGCGGCGTGGATCAATGCCGGCTTCATGTAAAGCCGCTTCGACCGCTTCCTTTTCTGCTTTTCCAAAATGGCTGGATAAGTTATTCAGAATCGTTTTCCGGCGTTGTGCGAAACTGGCGCGTGTTACTTCGAAGAAGAGTTTCTCATCAAGTGTCTTGACGGCCGGTTCTTTACGAATATTTAAACGGATGACAGCCGAATCGACGTTCGGCGCAGGAATGAAGACCTGTTTCGGAACCGTAAAACAAACTTCTGCTTCTGCGTAGTATTGAATGGCGATTGACAAGGAACCGTATGCTTTCGTTCCCGGCTGTGCCCCGATTCGTTCCGCCACTTCTTTTTGAATCATCATGATCAGGGTCCGGAACGGTGTCCGCGCTTCGAGAATCCGCATGATAATCGGCGTCGTCACGTAATAAGGCAGGTTTGCGACGACAGCGAGGTCCGTAATCCCTTGTTGCGTAAACTCTTCATCGACGATCGTTTCAAGATCCAGTTCGAGCGCATCCCCGTGAATGACTTTCACGTGCGGATACGGAGCAAGCGAATCTTCCAAAATCGGCAGGAGCCGCTGGTCGATTTCGAGCGCCACGACTTTTTTCGCCTGTTTTGCTGATTGTTCCGTCAACGATCCGATACCGGGACCAATCTCAAGCACACCGCTGTCCGGTGTCAGATTAGCGGCACCGACGATGTTTCCGAGTACGTTTAAATCGATTAAAAAGTTTTGTCCCAAGGACTTTTTGAATGAAAATCCGTGCTTCGCCAAGATTTCCTTTGTCCGGTGTAGTGTTGCGATGTCTTTCAATCCTGTTCCTCCTCTATCTGTTTCAAAGCGTCTTCCCATTCTTGTTTCGTGATCCGGATCGACGCGACACGTTTGACGAGTTGTTTGGCATTTGGTTCACCGATGGCGAGCAGCTGTCCGAGCCGTTTCCGGCGTTTTGAGGCCGCTGGTCCCCCGATCAAGTCCGCTGCGAGAATCATCTCCCGCGTCACTTCCGCATCATGCTGCTCTTCCGTCTCATATACGGCACCAAGCGCCCGTTCAATCGCTTCCGGTGACGCATGTTCGACACCGATTTTCCCGCGTTTATCCTTGGCATCTGCCCGTGGCAGGTAAGCCTGTTTACATCCCGGTACCCGCTCGTTAATCCGGGCCCGAATCCGGTCGCCCGGGAAGTCCGGATCGGTAAACACGATGACACCGCGCCGTTCAAGCGCTTTGGCAATTCGCTGCAGGGTCTGCTCATTGACCGCAGAACCGTTCGTTTCAATTGTATCGACATCAAATACTTCCTGTAAGCGTGTCGTATCATCGCGTCCTTCGACGACGATGACTTCTTTTAAGCGTTTCCGCATCATATCTTCTCCACCTTTTTCAAACACTTCCGTAATTGTACCTGTTTCCACAAAAAAAACAAGGAAGCGTCAAGTGCCCGCTTCCGTCGTCTCGTTCGGGATGACCCAGATCTGGATCGTCTTCCGGCCAAATGTTTTGGCGGTCGACTCTCCTTCAACAAGCACATCAATTTTATTTCCTTTAATCGCACCGCCGGTATCAAGGGCAATCGCCAGTCCGACCCCTTCGACATATACTTTTGTTCCGAGGGGAATGACTTTCGGATCAACAGCGATGATCGGCAGTCCTTGATACGTGATTGTATCCGTCACGTCATAACCGGTCGCCGTCAGTGCCCGTCCATCATACAATCGACTTCCATTGGAAGCCGGATCATTTGTATAAGCCGTTGCTTCAACCATCAGGGTTTTTGCTTTGCTAAAATCTAAATCAGTTGCCGCCTTAGGTTCTTCTGCTAACGGTACCGTCGCTTTTTCCTGATCAAACGTCGGTGCCGGTGTCGTCGCGGCCTCAACCGATTCAACGGGTTTCGTTCCGATCTTGACGACTTGTTTAACCGGTTCACTCGTCACTTCATTAGCAATCAGTTTCTTTTCTTTACTCAATCCGTCCGCAAGGGTCAATTGATATTTTTGGGTCCGGATGCCCGGGCGACCGGATTTCGTCACCAATTGTTCGCCCGCCGGTAAGGTGTCGTCTTCGACAGTCTCGACTTCAAACGGTAACAGCTGTTGTTCCGTCAGCACGGCACGCCGTGTCGTATTGACCGTAACGAGCATATCCTTTGCGACGACTGTATCCAGACCGGGCATGACCTTGTCTTCTGTTTGGAGCTTAACGCCCTGCATCGACAACAGTTCCCGCACCGTCGTTTGATACGTATAGACTTCACGCGCTTTTCCTTCGACAATCAGCTCGATCGGAAACGCCTCCCGGTACCGGACTGTCATGCCGCTCGTCAAAACAGCTCCTTTCGAAGGATACACATCATCCGTCTCAAGCATCTGGCTGATTCCCTGTTCTTTTAACAGATCCTCGACACGACGTGCTTGCGTCCGGATTGTCCGTGCTTCACCGTACCCCATGATTAATGTAATTTCTTTAGCCGGTTGAATGACGATTAAATCATTTTTCGGAAGATCGGCACTTAAAGCCGGCTCGATGACATCTTGTGAGCGAACCGAGATGCCGGCTTCTTTCAAGACACCGAAAACGGATGTCTCCACCGTCTCGATTTTCGTTTGCCGGCCATCCACAAGAATCGTAACGTCACGCGGATGGTCCATCATCATATAAAGCAGACTGGCAACCAACAATAAGGTGCAGCCGATGGTCATATAGGTGATCGATCGAATCATGGAAGGCGGAAGACGCGCTTGGCGTTCTCAGTCGTCGCTTGTTCGATATCCGCGTACATCATTCCCCGCAATTGGGCGATTTCTTCCGCAACGAATCGGACATATGCCGGCTCATTCCGTTTTCCGCGATACGGAGTCGGTGTCAGGTACGGACAGTCCGTCTCGACCAATAAACGGTCAAGCGGTACTTCCTGTGCGACGCGTTTAGGCATCTTCGCATTTTTAAATGTCACCGGTCCTCCGAGGGAAATGTAGAAATTCATGGCTAAGCAACGCGGTAGCAGTTCTGCACTCATGCTGTAGCTGTGCAAAATCCCACCGACTTCTTTTGCATCTTCTTCTTCCAAAATGCGGAGCGTATCTTCCGTCGCTTCCCGATTATGAATAACGATCGGTTTATTTTTTTGCTTCGCCAAGCGAATCTGTTTTCGAAACGCTGCGTCCTGAACGTCTTTCGGCGACGTATCCCAGTGGTAATCCAGTCCGATTTCTCCGAGGGCAACGACTTTCGGATGATCCATCAATCGTCCCACTTTTTCATAGGCGGCATCGTCGAAATCGATTGAATCGACCGGATGCCATCCGATGACAGCATACAGGTCGTGATACTGTTCGACGAGTTCCATTGCCCGGTCAATCGTCTTGTGATCAAAGCCAACGACGATCATCGGAGAAACCCCGTTTGCCCTTGCCCGCTCAATCGTCTCCTCGACATCTCCGTCAAACTGATCCGAGTTTAAATGTGTGTGTGTATCAATCAACATACTATTCGACTCCTTCTTTCAAAAAAATGCCTGTGACATCAAGTCCACAGGCATCCGGATTATTTTACGCTTGCTCCGTTCGCCATCGTTGATGGTACGGTAGCTAATTCAAGTTTACCTGATTTCTCAGCAGCGAGCACCATTCCTTGCGACAATTCTCCCCGTAATGTGACCGGTTTTAAATTGGCGACGACGATGACTTTACGGCCGACTAAATCTTCCGGCTCATACCATTCCGCGATTCCCGAAACGATTTGTCGTGTCTCTTTCCCCATGTCGACGGTCAGCTTCAGCAGTTTTTTTGCTTTCTTGATTTTTTCAGCTGTGACGACTTCTCCGACACGTAACTCGATTTGGTCAAAGAAATCAATCGTCGTTTCCGGCCGAGCATCAGTGTCTTCTTCCTCAACTTCCGTCTCTTCTTCGACACGTGCGGCAGAGGCTTGTTTCATCATCTCAACGATCGCTTCGACTTCTTCTTTCATGTCACGACGCGGGAAAATCGGTTCGGCAGCACCGACCTTTGTTCCTTCTTCAATAGCCGCGAACTGTTCAAGAGCCGTCCAGTCCATCGGTTGTCCTTCCAGTCCGAGTTGACGGAACATCTCTTTTGGCGAACGTGTCATGAACGGTTGCAACATGATGGCGACGTGACGTAACGCACCGACCAGGTGAACCATCGATGATGCCAGTTCATCCGTTTTCGACTCGTCTTTTGCGAGCACCCACGGTTGTGTTTCATCGATATATTTATTGGCACGGCTGATCAGTTGCCAAATGTGTGACAAGGCAACCGAAAACTCCATGTGTTCCATCGCAGCTTCGACCTTCTCGACTGTTTCTTTTGCCAGTGTCGACAATGTCTCGTCAAACGGTGTCACATTTCCGGCATATGTCGGAATGACGCCGTCGAAATACTTCGTGATCATCGCAATCGTCCGGTTGAGTAAGTTTCCAAGGTCGTTCGCGAGATCAAAGTTCATCCGTTCGACGAATGCTTCCGGTGTGAACATGCCATCTGATCCAAACGGTACTTCCCGAAGGAGGTAATAACGTAATGCATCGAGTCCGTACCGATCAATCATCGGAACCGGATCGACGACGTTTCCTTTGGATTTCGACATTTTACCGTCTTTCATCAACAACCAGCCGTGTGCAAAGACTTGTTTCGGAAGCGGTAAGTCAAGCGCCATCAAAAGAGCCGGCCAAACGATGGTATGGAAACGAACGATTTCTTTTCCGACGAGATGGACATCAGCCGGCCAGTACTTATCAAAGTTTCCTTGGTCATCCGTTCCGTATCCGAGTGACGAGATGTAGTTCGTTAACGCATCGACCCATACATAAACGACGTGTTTCGGATTCGATGGAACTTTGACGCCCCAATCAAATGTCGTCCGTGAAACAGCAAGGTCCTGTAAACCCGGTTTGATGAAGTTGTTGATCATCTCGTGTTTCCGTGACTCCGGTAAAATGAACGATGGATTCGCTTCATAATATTCGACTAAGCGATCTGCGTATTGACTGATCCGGAAGAAATAACACTCTTCCCGAACGAGTTCGACCGGATGACCGCTGTCCGGACTCTTACCGTCAACCAGCTGTGATTCGGTATAATACGTTTCATCCGGAACGGAATACCAACCTTCGTACTCTCCGAGGTAGATGTCGCCTTTTTCAAGCAACGTTTCAAATACACGTTCGACGACTTCTTTATGACGCGGTTCTGTCGTCCGGATGTAATCATCGTAGGAAATATCAAGACGGTCCCACAATACTTTGATTTGTTCGACGACACCATCGACGAATTCCTGCTCGGACACACCGGCTTCCTTCGCTTTTTCCTGAATTTTTTGTCCGTGCTCATCTGTTCCTGTTAAGTAACGGACATCAAATCCCTGAAGTCGTTTGTAACGCGCCATCGCGTCCCCTGCGACTGTCGTATAGGCATGACCGATATGTAGCTTGGCGCTAGGATAATAAATCGGTGTAGTGATATAAAATGTTTTTGCCATGATATTCCTCCGTTCTGTATTTCATTTCATTATTATACGCTGTTCTGTCGTCTGTGTCGAAACACGTTTTTTGTCGAATGCAAACATTTTTTGACATCAGACATCGAATACCAAAAAAACACACTAAATAGTTTGATTTCCTTTAAAAAGGGAAAATCTATTAGTAAATCGTTTCAAATATGGCTTTTTTGAGAAATAAATGACATTTTGATTTCAAGCTATTCAGATTGGTTGACTACTTTTGGAAAGTTTAGTATTCTACATTCTATAGAAGTGATGTCGAATTTTGACGATTTTCCAAAAATAAAGAGAACCTAGACATCAGAGGAGGAACAACAAAATGAAATCAACAGGTATTGTACGTAAAGTAGATGAGCTCGGCCGGGTCGTTATTCCAATCGAACTTCGTCGTACGCTTCAAATCGCAGAGAAGGATGCTCTTGAGATTTATGTCGACAACGAGCAAATCATCCTTAAAAAATACAAACCAAACATGACTTGCCAAGTAACAGGTGAAGTATCAGAAGATAACTTCAAACTAGCTGATGGTAAATTGATTCTCTCTCCAGACGGCGCACAACGTGTCCTCGTTGAGTTAAAAGATTTCCTCGACCGTCATTACGCAGGAAACGAATAAGCAAAAGAAGCGATTCCAAACGGAGTCGCTTCTTTTTTTAGGATTCATGATAACGCAAATACAGTTCCTGACGATCGAGTCCCCGTTCCTTCGCCACCCGTTTTAAGGCAGCATTCGGTTTTTCGCCTTGTTCGATATACCTTTCAATTTGTTGCAACGGATCCGCTTCCTGTTCTTCTTCCGCCGGCCGTTCTTCGGTCGATCCTTCGACGATGACGACAAACTCGCCCCGGACCTCTTCTTCCGCCCACTCGAGCGCTTCTGTCACAGAACCCCGGATATACTCTTCATACCGTTTAGTCAGTTCACGGGCTAACGTCAATTGACGGTCACCGAGCACATCCCGTAACGCACCTAACATCTCTTTTAGACGATGCGGTGCCTCGTAGAAGATCAGGCTTCCTTTTTCGTACCGGACGGTTTCAAGCGCCTCACGACGTTCTTTTTTCTTACGCGGCAAAAAACCGTAGTACAAAAAGCGTTCTGTCGCAAGACCCGAGGCAACAAGTGCCGTCAGCGCGGCATTTGCCCCCGGTAAGACGATGACCGGAATGTTTTCGGCAATCGCTTCCCGAATTAAATCACTGCCTGGATCAGAGATTCCCGGCATACCGGCGTCCGAGACCAAGGCAATCTGTTTTCCCGCATGCAGATCAGCTAGCAGACGTGCTCCGCTGACCTGCTTATTATGTTCGTGATAGCTGACAAGTTTCGTCTCGATTTTAAAATGATTAAATAACTTCATTGTTTGTCGCGTATCTTCCGCCGCGACGAGATCGGACTCCTGTAAGATACGAACAGCCCGGTATGTCATGTCTTCAAGATTTCCGATTGGTGTCGGAACGATGTATAATCCGGTCGTTTGTCCTTTAAAACTGCTTGTTGCTTTCATGAGATGACCTCCCTCCTTGAATAAGTCGTTCTTTTTTTAGACGTGTCAATTGTTTGATGGCATACTCACGCTTTAAGGCTTCCGATTTCGTTGGAAATGTTTCAGTATACTCGAGCACGACCGGCAGTCTGGCCCGGGTATACTTGGCACCTTGTCCGGCATTGTGTGTCGCCAACCGTTTTTCGACATCAATCGCATATCCTGTATAGAGACTGCCGTCCCGGCAACGGACAATGTAGACGGCATGCTCAGACATTAAACTGATTCCGCATCTGTAACGTATATGTGTCGTCTTGTTCGTAGACGATGAAGGGGGCTAATACCTTAAGACCCGGCTTGGCATCTTTAATCCCTTCAATCAACAACATGTTGGCCTCTTTGCCTTCTTTCGGGTAGATGAGTTGCATCCGCTTCGGTTCAAGCCGGTACTGCCGCATCAATGTCACGATGTCGAGCAGGCGCTCCGGACGATGGACGAATGCCGTTTTTCCGCCTTGCTTCAGCAGATCTGCAGCCGACCGGATACAATCCTCGAGTGTACATAATACTTCATGACGGGCAATCGTATAATGTTCACTTGCATTTCGGTTCGACGATTCGTTTGCCAGGAAGTATGGTGGATTACATGTGACAGCGTCATAAAGACCGTATCCCAATTGTTTCCCGGCTTCCTTGACGTCACCTTCGACCATCTGCAATTGGTCTTGTTTTTCATTCATCTGAATACTGCGCTCGGCCATATCAACGAGACGGGGCTGAATTTCAAGTCCTGTGATCGTCCCTTTCGTCCGGTAAGACAAAAACAGGGGAATCGCTCCATTACCGGCGCATAGATCCACCAACTTCCCCTGTTGGATCGGCACCCAGGCGAACTGTGCCAGCAAGGCAGCATCCAGAGAGTATGAAAACACGGTTGGACTTTGAATGATTCGTCCTTCTTTTCCAAGCAGATGATCCAGTCGCTCATCTGATAATAGTTCAGGCATAACGTTCTTCCTTTCTGAAAAAAAGACTGACTCCTAGGAAGTCAGCCTCTCAATGTTTCGTTAACATGGACAAGCAGAACAGACAATCTCCGTCTTTACGGACTTGACCATAATGCAGGTTACAAATATGGAATCCTTCTTGATACAACCGTCCCAGATTATCATAGCCAGCACCTGTACCGGCTTCCGCCTGTGCTTCTTCTGTAATCGGTTGTTGTTCATCGCGCTCTACCTTCTCACGGAGGTGATGATTCTCAAGATACAGATGTTGGTTCTCCTCCATCATGTAAGCAAGCTGATCTTTCAATACGCTCAGATGCTCAGTCAGCAAGTGAATCTGTTGCTCGATCGCATCAACACGCGTAATGATTTCTTTTTTATCGACTCTCTCCACGCGCATGCACCCCGTCATTCTTTTGGTCGTTTTTGTTTTACGGCACCGACAGAAAGTAGTTCCTCCATCGAGTAAGTCAGGACCCGCGAACGGTCTTTTAATTCAATTTGAACGATTTGGTCAAGAATATTCAGACCGACTACCCGTCCTTCGCCTTCCGGAACAGTCAAGCGTTTTCCGTAATCCGGCAAATCCCGTCGCATTTCTTCATACGTGTCATTTTCATATTTTAAGCAACACATCAAACGACCGCAGACACCAGAAATCTTCGTCGGGTTCAAGGATAGGTTTTGATCTTTCGCCATCTTGATCGAGACCGGTTCAAATTCACCTAAAAACGAAGAGCAACAGAGAACACGACCACATGGACCGATTCCTCCCAGTAACTTCGCTTCATCACGGACACCGATTTGTCGTAATTCAATGCGTGTCCGGAAAACAGCCGCCAAATCTTTGACGAGTTCCCGGAAATCGACACGACCTTCTGCCGTGAAGTAAAAAATGACTTTATTGCGATCAAATGTATATTCGACATCGACTAATTTCATATCGAGTTTGTGCTCACGAATTTTTTCCACACAAACAGCATGCGCATCAAACGCTGCCATTTTATTTTCACGAACGATCATCGCATCTTTATCATCTGCGACCCGAAGGATGGATTTTAGTGGCAAGACCACATCTTCTTCGTCCATTTGTTTATCGGCAATCACCACTTCGCCGTATTCAATGCCCCGTACTGTCTCGACGATGACGGATTGTCCTCGTGATAATGACTCTTGTCCAGGTGCAAAATAATAAATTTTGCCCGCTTCTTTAAAGCGAACGCCTACTACTTCTAGCATATCGCTCTACCCTTTCTGTAAGTCAAACATGAGACGCTCAACTGTTAATTGAGGATTAACATTTGCTTCGATCCGTTTAACGGCTGCGAGTACTGCCTGCAGCCACCGTGTGATCGTCGTCTGACTTTTCCCACCCATCTGTTCCAGTAATGGCCGGCTGTTTGCATATGTGATCGTTTCCCATGACGGATTCAATTTAAGATGCAGTACATCTTCAAAGAAACATGTCACCAGTTCCAGACCAATTCGTGCATCTTGCCGATTTTTAAATTGACTCATCCATTTCTCCTGGACAAACAACGGTAAATCCGCCGGACGATTCGCTAATTCCTCCATCAATTGTAACACTGACACTCGCGCATTTACAAACCAGTCTTCGACTAATGCCTGTTCTGCATCTTCTATTTTAGGATAGACTCGGGCCGCCAGCTGAGTCAATTCGTTATCCCGTCCCGTTTTTTCGGACAGGACTTGTCCAATCAACAGGCGATCCGCTGGACGAAAACTTAATAATTGACCTCGCGAACGAATCGTCGGCAACAGCAATTGCGGTTGATTCGTAATCAAAATGGCTACTTTTCCCGCTCCCGGTTCTTCAAAGAACTTCAGCAGGCTGTTTGCCGCCTGGGGTGTCATTTTATGCGACTGCGTCACCACATAGATTTGGCGGTCACCTTCAAGACCCCGTAAGGATAAATCATGCATCAATTCCTGAATCTGTTCTTTTTTTATCGTCGCACCGTCCGGTTCGATTTGATAATAGTCGACCAAGTTTCCGCTGTCCATCCGACGGCAGCTCCGGCACGTTTGACATGGTTCGATTTGATCACGACGTTCACAAAACAGGCTTTTGGCGAACAATTGAGCCGCCTCTAAAAGAAGCGGCTCATAGTCTCCCGTAAAGATATAAGCGTGGTTGATACGATTCGTCTGTAACGAGTTGCGCAAAATCGTCGCAATGACCGATTGAGTTTGTTCTAGTTCATGAAATGTCTGCATTAGAATTGATGAAACCCTTCGATTGGCAAGACGAACACCGTTGCTCCGCCAACCTGTACTTCAACCGGATACGGAATATATGAATCGGCATGACCACCCATTGGTGAAATCGGTGAAACCATTTGTTCCCGACTTGAACAGTTCTTTTTGATCAAACGCATCAAATCATCCAAGCGTTCACTTTGGACACCAATCATGAACGTGGTATTTCCTTCTTTGAGAAAACCGCCTGTCGTAGCGAGTTTTGTTGCCCGAAAATCGTGTTCGACCAATGCTTCTGCTAAACGTAGGCTATCTTTATCTTGAACAATCGTAATGACCATTTTCATGATAATCTCTCCCTTTTTTTTAAATACGTCAAAACATCCTTACATAATTCCGTTTGTAAACTTTCAATCGATTGATTGGCATCGACCAACTGAATACGCTCCGGTTCTTGTACCGCTAACGTCATAAAACCATCGTATACCCGTTGACGGAACGCATCATCGCGTTGCTCGATTCGGTCTAGTGCCCCTCGGTCCATCATTCGTTGCTTCGATTCCGACACCGTCAAATCAAACAGATACGTTCGATCCGGTGTTAAATGGTTTGTTGCCTGCTGATTAATGGAACGGACCTGTTCAATTGTATAACCCAGTCCATACCCTTGATAAGCAATCGATGCATCGATGAACCGATCGCATAAAACAATTTTTCCAGCAGCAAGAGCCGGACGAATCAATTCATTGACATGTTGTGCCCGTGAAGCTGCATACAAAAGGATTTCAGTCATCTCATCCATCTCTTGAAAATCAGGATTTAAAATCAATGACCGAATTTCATTTCCGATTCGTGTTCCACCCGGCTCGCGTGTCATCACGATCTCATACCCTTCAGCCGTCAATCGATCTGCAAGTAATTGCAGCTGGGTCGTTTTTCCGGCACCATCCGGTCCTTCGACTGTAATAAATGTTCCTGTCATTCTCTAATTCCTTCCTGTATCACACGTAATTTCCCCTGATGGAGAAACTCACCGCCCTGCAGATGAATTGATGTGTTTATATAATGTTCAATCATTGTAATATGTTCTGCTGTTATCCGTTCTCCCCGTAGGATTAGTGGTATCCCGGGCGGATAGGGAATGATTGTTTCAAGTGAAACCAATCCGACTGACTGTTCAAAAGTTTGTTCGACCGCCTCAGCGTCTTCCAATTGATCGAGTGGACAAGCCAGGGACGATACCTTTATTTTACCCATAAACGGTTGTTCCATATACCTTTTATCCGGAATTCCTTCCGCTTTTAAGGTTTCGATTGCTAATTGGATCTGATTAATCCAGGTATCCTGTTCAAATGGCTCGATACTTCGTAGCGGTAATATACAAACTACATGGGGTCCGAGAGCAAACTCAGCATCCAGTCCTTGATCCGCCAACGCCTCGATTAACTGACTTCCGGAATATTCCTCACAGGACAAAATCATCCGTGACCAATCATCGAACGTAAACGCCGTTATATCTGTTAATTGATTGATTTGTTGATGAAGGTGTTCGTGACTGGTCCGGACAGACTTCATATTGGAAACCGTCCATTTTTCACGATACTCACGAGCAAAATCGAGTGAAGCCATCAACAGATACGACGGGCTGGACGTTTGAAAGGCCTGAAGAGCCCTTGTTAACCGTCTCCGTTCGTCATCCGTAAAGCGTTCATGGATCCAGGCTCCCATTGTCAGAGCAGGTAACGTCTTGTGCGCCGATTGAACAACAGCAGTGGCTCCCAGTTCAAACGCTGAACGAACGCCAAAAGCTTCCCCGAAATGAGCACCATGGGCTTCGTCAATCAACAATGGTATACCCGATGCTGTCGTGAATGGAAGCAACTCCTCGATTCGAGCCGTTTCACCGTAATAGGTCGGCGAAGTTAAAAAGACCGCAACGCCTCCCGGAAAAGTCGTTAACGCTTCCTCCAATGTTTCACGTGAAACATTTCCGCTGATACCTGTGGAGGGATCTATTTCCGGTCCCAATAAAATCGGAGATAACCCAAGCCATTCCAACGCATTAAAAACTGATTTATGGGAATTACGCTGAACGTATATCCGGTCTCCCCGCTGTGAGACCGCAGCTAACATTGCCCAATTACCAACTGTCGATCCATTAATCAAGAAATGACTGTCACGTGCTTCATAGACTTGACGTAATAAGAGTTTTGCTTCATAAATGGCCTCTTCCGGATGATGAAAATCATCCAACCCTCGCAATTCTGTTTTATCCCATTCGAAAAAAGACGGTAATCCTTCGAACAATGTTCCATTTTTATGTCCTGGAACATGCCAGGAAGTAGCTTTTCTTTCTACATGAGCACAAAGTGCTTCAATAATCGGCATACGACCTTTCATCTCCTACAGTCCTTTCCAATCTAAACTACAAAAAGACCGACCTGCAAAATGCAGATCGGTCTCTTACTGGCCTGGCAACGTCCTATCCTCACAGGGGGAAGCCCCCAACTACTTTCGGCGTTCAAGTGCT
>NZ_JBEPSU010000013.1:0-33778 GCF_040549175.1 Exiguobacterium sp. PvP048
AGCCAAGTGGTCACACCCGTTCCCATGCCGAACACGGAAGTTAAGCACTTGAACGCCGAAAGTAGTTGGGGGCTTCCCCCTGTGAGGATAGGACGCTGCCAGGCGATCGTTCCGCAATAGCTCAGTGGTAGAGCAACCGGCTGTTAACCGGTAGGTCGTAGGTTCAAATCCTACTTGCGGAGCCATTAATTACTTCTTCACCACATGCAATGGAGAGCTGTCCGAGTGGCCGAAGGAGCACGATTGGAAATCGTGTAGGCGTCATAAGCGTCTCAAGGGTTCGAATCCCTTGCTCTCCGCCATATCATTTTTAATTATTAAGATGGCCCGTTGGTCAAGCGGTTAAGACACCGCCCTTTCACGGCGGTAACACGGGTTCGATTCCCGTACGGGTCACCATTTTTTATCATCGCGGGGTGGAGCAGTCTGGTAGCTCGTTGGGCTCATAACCCAAAGGTCGTCGGTTCAAATCCGGCCCCCGCAATTATTACATACGGTCCTGTGGTGTAGCGGTTAACATGCCTGCCTGTCACGCAGGAGATCGCGGGTTCGAATCCCGTCAGGACCGCCATTGTTAAGGCTTTGTAGCTCAGTCGGTAGAGCAGAGGACTGAAAATCCTCGTGTCGGCGGTTCGATTCCGTCCAAAGCCACCATATGATTTTTAAATGTTTTCCCATTTGTGGGGGGGTAGCGAAGTGGCTAAACGCGGCGGACTGTAAATCCGCTCCCTCGGGTTCGGCGGTTCGAATCCGCCCCCCCCCACCACTTTAGGGGCATAGTTTAGCGGTAGAACTACGGTCTCCAAAACCGTCAGCGCGGGTTCGATTCCTGCTGCCCCTGTTTTATTATGGCGATTGTGGCGAAGTGGTTAACGCACCGGATTGTGATTCCGGCATTCGTGGGTTCAATTCCCATCAGTCGCCCTTTTATTATTGGGCTGTGGCCAAGTGGTAAGGCACTGGATTTTGATTCCAGCATGCGAAGGTTCGATCCCTTCCAGCCCAGCTTTTTGTGCGGAAGTAGTTCAGTGGTAGAATACGACCTTGCCAAGGTCGGGGTCGCGGGTTCGAATCCCGTCTTCCGCTCCAATAAATGGCGCCATAGCCAAGTGGTAAGGCAGAGGACTGCAACTCCTCTATCGTCAGTTCGATTCTGACTGGCGCCTCCAATCATTTTTAATTAAATAGTTTTGCAAGAGATTGTGCCGGTGTGGCGGAACTGGTAGACGCGCACGACTCAAAATCGTGTTCCTTTGGAGTGTCGGTTCGATTCCGACCACCGGTATCTTGCGGGTGTAGTTTAGTGGTAAAACCTCAGCCTTCCAAGCTGATGATGAGGGTTCGATTCCCTTCACCCGCTTTTACCTTTTTACAATCTCATTCAAGAATTATCTGATTATGCGGGTGTAGTTTAGTGGTAAAACCTCAGCCTTCCAAGCTGATGATGAGAGTTCGATTCTCTTCACCCGCTTACCTGAAAAGAGCAAAGTGTCGTTTTAATTGACACTTTGCTCTTTTTGTTTAGCCATTATATTATTCAAAGCAATAAGGGAAAGGAGAGATCAGATGCGTGGAGACATGTTAAAAAGAGAGTTACAAGCGTATGCAAAAGAAATCGGAATTGATGAGTTTCGAGTGACGACAGCCGATCCATTTTTAGTCATGAAGCAACGGCTCATGGAACAGCAAGAAAAAGGATATGCTTCCGGGTTTGAAGAACCGGATCTCGAACGTCGGACGACACCTGCATTATTGCTTGAAGATGCTGTCTCCATCATTGCGATTGCTGTTGCTTATCCCAGTAAACTAAAAGACGCACCACGCGGAAAAGAAGGAGAACGGCGCGGGATCTTCGGACGCTCTTCCTGGGGGCTTGACTATCATCAAGCTTTAAAACAGCGTTTGACGCTGCTCGAAGAAAAAATTCAAGAGCTGTCACCCGGAGCCCGGTCCCGTTCGATGGTCGATACGGGGGAACTGGTGGACCGGGCAGTCGCAGAACGGGCCGGTATCGGCTTCAGCGGGAAAAACTGTTCCATCATCAGTGAGGAGCATGGTTCTTATCTGTATCTCGGGGAACTGATTACAGATCAATATCTGCCGCCGGATGAATCTGTGGAAGAACTGTGCGGTTCGTGTAATAAATGTCTTGATGCCTGTCCGACGGATGCACTGATTGAACCGGGTGTCATCGATGCAAAACGGTGTATCTCCTTTATTACACAAACGAAGACACTCATTCCCGAGCATTTCCGATATGCTTTAGGGAATCGTCTATACGGATGCGACACGTGTCAGCAAGTCTGTCCCTATAACCGCAAGAAAAATGCGACACAGCACAGCGAACTGCAACCCGATCCGGAACAGGTCAAACCGTTATTGATTCCGTTGCTTTCACTCAGTAATCGCGAATTTAAATCACGGTTCGGTTCATTGTCGGGCGCATGGCGCGGAAAAAAACCGATTCAACGGAATGCCGTCTGTGCGCTCGTTCATTACCAGGACCGGACGGCACTTGATGCTTTACGGTTGATGGCCGAAACCGATCAGCGCGAAGATATGCGGGCGCTTGCGATTTGGGCTGTCGGTCGGATTGCCGGTCAAGAAGCGGAAGACTACATTCAAAAACGACTGTTGACGGATTCTGCTGAAGATGTTCAAGTGGAAGGGAACCGTTTGCTTGAGGAATGGGGGAACGGACATGCCATATAAAAAGATGTCATATACGTTTGGTGAGTTGGTCATCGGTTGGGAAGAAGAGGAAGTCGTCTATCTTGATTTTGGACATGATATGGCTCGTCTGAAGAAGTATCTTGATCCGGCTGCTTACTATGAGGCATCGTTGCCTGATTTTCTGGCCGACGCACTGGATGCCTATGAACAGGGACAGCCGGAAGCATTGAATACCATCTCTTGTCGCCTGGAAGTGACTGCTTTTCAGCACCGTGTTTTGGAGGCTTTACGATCGATTCCGTTCGGACAGACAGCCAGTTACGGACAACTTGCACGAATGATTGGTTCCGACAAGGCGGCCCGTGCCGTCGGTGGGGCCTTGAACCGGAATCCGATTGCTTTGATTTATCCGTGTCACCGGATTATTGGGGCATCCGGTAAAATGACGGGGTTTGCCAGCGGTATTGCCCATAAAGAAGCGCTGCTTGCGCATGAGTTAGGAGAGAAGAATTAATATGGCTATTCACGTCGTTATGTATCAACCAGAAATTCCGCAAAATACAGGTAACATTTCACGGACATGCGCAGCAACGCATTCCGTCTTGCATTTAATCCGACCGCTTGGATTTTCAACGGATGATAAACAGTTGAAACGGGCAGGTCTTGATTATTGGGAGTTTGTTGATGTCAGGTATCATGATTCGTTGGAAGAATTATGGGATAAACATCCGGATGGGACGTTCTACTATATTACGAAGTATGGAGAGAAATATCCAAGCCAAGTCGATTTGTCGAACGTTGAAGAAGACTACTTTTTCGTTTTCGGACGGGAAACAAAAGGATTGCCGTTAAACGTCATCGATGAGAATCTGGAACGATGCATCCGTCTTCCGCAATCGAATCTTGTACGTTCGCTTAATGTCTCGAACACGGCCGCAATCATCGTGTATGAAGCGCTCCGACAACAAGGATATGCCAATCTATTGTAAAACAACAAATCCCCCTGACCCGAATGACCGGGCAGGGGGATTTGTTTTATTCGTTACCTTCAGGTTTTTTATTGTAGCCTGCAGTGAAAATCGCTGTCAAGAAAGCGAGACTAACGCCTACCATTAAAATAAATGCCATTTTTGCTTCCCCCTTTAGTCTCAATAACCGATATAATCTATTATAGTATACTTGCTAGTGTAATTGTGTGCTACATATGAAATTTCTATGAATGGAGATTCGAAATGCGGACGAACGTCTACTTATTGAGTTATGCCCCGCTGATCAGCATCCTGCTGTTTAGTACGTCTCTTGCGATTGCTACGTCAGAGCTTGCACTGACATGGCTGAACAACGTCGGGGTCTACGACGAGTTACTGCAAATACTCAGTGCACGTAACACGAAGTTACTCGTATGGCTCGGCTTTTTAATCATTTATTTTATGATTTTCAGTTCCTTGAAACTGATTTCAGACACGATTAATCAGCTTGGGTTTGCGTTTTTCATTAAAGAACAGGTCGGAACGACGTTGAGTATGTTACGTCCCGGCAGTATTCTCCTGTTGGTTGGAGGATGCATTAGTTTTGCGTTCATGACATCTTTTCCGTTAGTCTGTCTCGTACTGGCCGGTTCTTTTTTAATCTATTTTTTCTTTTACGTGTTTCAAATCAGTAAAATGACTTCCTCTGCAGGGGCCATCGGATTAGTCGTCTTTCTTTTCCTGGCATGGGGCATGTTACTTGCCGGACTGGCATGGGTCGGACTAAGCCTGTTTAATTCGCTTGGACAGGCTGTTCTTTTCCCGAAATAAGTCACTGGACGATCGAAGCCCATGTCCTGACTTGTAACGTACTGTTGGCTTCACTCGGGAAGGCACGGGGGATGTCCGCCCCAATCCAGATTCCGCCGACATGTTGATTTTTCATACCGACAAACCACATGTCCTTATTGTCGTTCGTCGTACCTGTCTTGCCTCCGATATAAGCCGGGGCGGGATCGTAACCCAACCGCCCTGTACCGTATGTCATGACGTTATGGAGCCCTTTACGCAGTAACTGGTTTGTTCGACTCGACCAAATCCGGTCCGTTGACATCACATGACGGTAAAGGGTTCCCTGATCCGTCGTGATGGTGCGGATCATCGAGGAGGGACTGTACAGTCCATCATTGACAAGGGTGGTGTAGGCATTGGTGAGTTCAAGTGGACTGACACCGTATTTTAGCCCGCCGAGCGCACTGTTGTATGAATTATCTTCTTCGGTCCACTGACTGAATCGAAACGGTCGGATGGTCTTTAATCCCTCGTTGAACGAAACAGAAAAAGCACGTAAGGCCGGTGTATTGTAGGAGTATGCAATCGCATCGGCAATCGTCACGCTGCCAAGAATCCGGTTGCTGCTGTTTTGCGGACAGTATCCGTCAAAACAAACAGGACTTCCATCCAGTCGACTCGTTAACGTTTTTTTGGTCTTTTCGAGGTAAGGACCATAAACAAGCAACGGCTTTAAGGTGGAGCCGGGCTGACGATAAGATTGAACCGCCCGATTGAGCTGACCCGGTACATTGGATTTATTACCGACCAGTGCCGTCACACCGCGTGTATCCCCGTCGATTCCGACGTAAGCACCTTCAATCGGATGAGGGAGTCGTTGAATCGCTTGTTTGGCCCGCGTCTGCTCTGCAGGATCAAGATATGTCTGGATGACGGCACCGTGTTGATGTAAATACTGCTCAGCCTGTGACATGTTCAAATTTTTTAAGTCAGCTGTCTGGCGGATTGCTTCCGATACACTGGCATCGATGTAATCAGGATAACGGATGATCGGCTTATTGAACGAAACGTTGATGGACTGTTTTCGGACTTTATTTGGAATGTCCTGTGTCTGTTGCAACGCTTTTAAGATACGCTGTTGACGTTTGCCCGTGTTTTTCGGAAACCGCAACGGATTGTAAAGAGACGGATTATTTGGAATCGCAGCCAAATAACTGACTTCCGCCCAACTTAAATCTTCCGCATGTTTTCCGAGATATGATGTGGCTGCGAGCTCGATACCGTAAATATTATTCGCGAAATAGGCTTGATTGACGTATGCGGTTAAAAGCTCTTTTTTAGAATATTTTTGCTCAAGTTCCATTGCAATTAAGATTTCTTTTATTTTTCTAGTATAGGTTTTCTCGGTGGAAAGATAAGTCATCCGTGCCAATTGTTGGGTGATCGTACTTCCGCCTTGACCTTTGTTATCACCGGACTGATTTTCTGTAAACGCTCGCAAAATACCGGTGATATCATAACCGTCATGCTGATAAAATCGCTGGTCTTCAATCGCGATGAAAGCCTGTGCTACCTTTGGCGGCAGAGCACTTGCCTTTAAATCGTTCCGGCGAAGTCCGTCATAGAGTTCGAGGCGCTCTTTTTGATACGTGACAGTAATCGGTTGATAGGAAGCAAGAGGGCGTTCAGTCGTTTTTTGATCAGCCCAACTGAACAAATCCTGTGCAAGATCCAACTGATTACGCACTGAAAAAAGTGTTAGTACTAAACTAAAAGCTAAAGCCAACACTAGGGCATATCCTGTCGTGATTCTCATGAAAACTCCTTTCAAACGGCATTTCATTCCTATTATCGGTCTTTTTTGGAGAAAACAATAGAAAAATTTAAGAAATTTGTATTTTAATAAACCTATTTTTCAGGAATGTTATATTAAAAAGAGAAAAGGTGGGTATATAAGAGTATCTGTATAAATTAGAGCACATGATTGATGTAAAAAAGAGCACAAACTGGAGGGGACGAAATGGCTAAAAAGAATGTCGTCGCGATGTTGCTTGCTGGCGGAGAAGGAAAACGTCTAGGAGCACTTACGAAACACACAGCAAAACCAGCGGTCGCGTTTGGAGGGAAATATCGAATCATCGATTTCCCGTTATCTAACTGTACGAACTCAGGAATCGACACAGTAGGAGTCTTAACGCAATACGAACCACTTGAACTGAACCGCTATCTCGGAATCGGAAGTGCCTGGGATCTTGACCGCCGGAACGGTGGCTTAACGATCCTGCCTCCTTACCAAGCCCAAAACGGGAAAAATTGGTATGAAGGAACGGCGAATGCCATCTACCGTAACATGAGTTACATCAACCAATACGATCCAGATTATGTGCTTGTCTTGTCAGGGGATCACATTTACAAGATGGATTACGAAAAAATGATTGAGGAACATCGTCAAGGGGGAGCAGACGTTACGATTTCTGTTCGTGAAGTTCCTTGGGAAGAAGCACCGCGCTTCGGAATTTTGAATACGGACGAAGATCTTCGAATCAATGAGTTTGAAGAAAAACCGGAAAATCCAAAATCGAACCTGGCTTCAATGGGGATTTACGTCTTTAACTGGGATGTCTTAAAACGTCACCTGATTCAAGATGCCGGGGATGCCGAGTCAAGCTTTGACTTCGGGAAAAACATTATTCCGAACATGTTATACGAAAACTTAAATATTCGCGCCTATAAATTTAAAGGATACTGGAAAGACGTCGGAACAATCCAATCACTTTGGGAAGCCAACATGGACTTACTTGAAGCGGATCCGGAGTTTGATCTCTACGAACCGTCTTGGAAAGTACATTCCGTCAACCCGAACCAACAACCGCAATACATCGGGAACAATGCTTCCATTGAGACTTCGATTATCAACGAAGGATGCCATATTGAAGGCGAAATCAATCATTCGGTTCTCTTTTACGGCGTTGATGTTGCAGAAGGTTCGCTTGTAAAAGATTCGGTCATCTTCCCGAACGTTAAGATTGGTAAAGATGTCACGATTCACCGGGCAATCCTTGCAGACGGTGTCGTTGTAGAAGACGGAGCAACAATCGGAACACCGAATGGTGAAGTCTTCGTCATCGAAGCAAACAGTATCATTCCAAAAAATGAAGTCGTCAAAGAAGCGATCCAATAAGGGGGAAGTACCGATGAAAGCAGATTTACTAGGAGTCATCAATCTGAGCGGTGAAGAAGGGTTCTTTAAAGAATTGACGGAACACCGCAACTTAGCTGCCGTACCATTCGCGGGTCGATATCGGCTCATCGATTTCACATTAACGAACATGGTTCAAAATGAGATTGCGAATATCGGTGTCTTTACACTTGAAAAATACCGCGCCATGATGGATCACTTAGGATCCGGCAAAGAGTGGGACTTGGACCGGTCAAACGGCGGACTTTATATTTTCCCGCCGGCTTTATCACAAGATGCCCATGAATTCCGTGGTGATTTATCAAACTTCCATTTGCACCGCGACTTCTTCTTGCGCAGTAAAGAGAACTACGTCGTGATTTCGGGATCAAACATTTTATCTGCGGTCGATTACCGCGATGTCTTGCGTGAACATAAAGCCTCAAACGCTGATATTACGGTTGTTTATACGAAACGTGATTTGCCGTGTAACTATTGCCGTCCGATTCGTTTTAGTGAACAGAACCGTGTGACGGCAATCGGTTCACGCGGGTATGAACCATCGGATGAGACGTTCTACATGGAAACAGTTGTCCTGTCAAAAAACTTGTTCGTCCGTCTCGTTGACGAAGCAATCGGTCGCGGGGAATATGATTTGCTTCAAAGCATCATTCGTTCTCAATTAAACCGACTTCATGTCCATGGTTATGAATACACAGGGACATCACAAGTGATTCATTCCCTTCGCTCGTATTACCGTGAAAGCATGCTGTTGCTTGAGCAGTGGGGAGCCATCAATGACTTCCAACACGTCTATACGAAAATCAAACACGAACCGCCGACACGTTATTTACCGGGATCGACCATCAAGAATTCGCTTGTCGCAAACGGATGTAAGCTAGAAGGAACAGCAACGGACAGTATTCTTTTCCGTGGCGTCAAAGTCGGGAAACATGCGCGGATCAAAAACTCGATCATTATGCAAAAATCAGTCATCGAAGAAGGCGCAGTCGTTGAATACGCGATCCTTGACAAAGAGGTAACAGTGAAGCGCGGACAAGTCATCCGCGGAACTGCGGAAGAACCGATTGTCATTAAAAAACAAACAATCGTTTAAAGGGGATGTCATCATGAAGGTATGGTTTGCTGCCACAGAAGCGACACCATTCATCAAGACAGGGGGGCTAGCTGACGTCGTCGGCTCGCTCCCTTTAGCGCTTGCTGAAGAGGGTGCGGAAGTTTCGGTCATTTTACCGAACTACGGTCAAATTAAAGAACAATACAAACTGGAAATGGAATTTTTATTTGATTTTATCGTTCCGGTCGGATGGCGTCAGCAGTTTGGAGCAGTCTTGCGTTTAAAACAAGATGGCGTCACGTTTTATTTCATTGACAATGAATATTACTTCAAGCGTGATGGGGTCATTTACGGCCATTATGACGACGCGGAGCGTTTTGCCTATTTCTCAAGAGCCGTCCTTGAAATGATTCAGCGTGTCGATGCAGACGAAGTCCCGGATGTCATTCACTGCCATGATTGGCAGACAGGTGTCCTGCCGGCGTTCCTGCGGATTCATTATCAACACCTGACACGTTATCAGGAAATTAAAACGGTCTTTACAATCCATAACCTGCAATATCAAGGGGTCTTCCCGGAAGAAGTACTCGGCGACCTGCTCGGGCTCAGCCATGAACACTTCACGGCAGACGGTATCGCTCATAACGGACTCGTCAACTATATGAAGGCTGGACTTGTCCATGCCAACCAAATTACGACTGTCAGTCCGTCTTACCGCGATGAAATCATGGATCCATACTACGGTGAAACACTGGAACCCGTCTTGCAACACCGTGCCGTCGACGTCCGCGGGATTTTGAACGGCATTGATTACCGGCAGTTCAGTCCGGATACGGATGAACATCTGGTAGAAAACTATGATGTGAAGACGGTTGAAGAAGGCAAAGCAGCCAATAAGGCAGCCTTACAACAGGAACTTGGCTTACCGGTCAATCCGGATGTGCCATTATTTGGCTTTGTCTCACGTCTTGTCGACCAAAAGGGAATTGATTTACTCGCCCATATCCTGCCTAATCTGTTCGAACTGGATGCCCAGTTCATCATTTTGGGTTCGGGAGAAGCGGAGTATGAAGGGTTGTTCCAGCATGCTTCAACGATTCGTCCGGATAAAGTAGCTTCCTACATCGGTTTTGATGTCGGACTCGCTCAACGGATTTATGCCGGAAGTGACGCCTTCTTGATGCCGTCACGTTTCGAACCGTGTGGTCTCAGTCAATTGATTTCGATGAAGTACGGTTCGTTGCCGATCGTTCGGGAAACGGGCGGTTTACGTGATACGGTTCAACCATTTAATCAGTTCACTTTAGAGGGAAACGGCTTCTCGTTCTCGAATTATAATGCGCAGGAGTTCCTTGATGCCATTAAACGAGCGATTGAGACGTATCATGATAAACCTGTATTCAAGCACCTGATTGAGACAGCGATGCAAGAAGACTTCAGCTGGATTCGATCGGCTGATGAATATTTGGCGCTCTATCGTTTAATCGCACCGTCTGCTGACTGAAGGGGATTACGGGAAATGGGGTTTTGTGATGTTTAAAGACAAAGAGAAGTTCAAGAAGAGGTTTAATGAGCGATTTATTTCCATGCATGGTAAGGCGCTAGATGATGCAACAGAAAATGATGTATACCAGACGTTAGCCTACATGGTGCGGGAATATGTCACGACGGACTGGATGCGGACGAAAGAAACCTATATCCATAAAAAAAGTAAACAAGTCTATTATTTTTCACTTGAATTTTTACTCGGTCGATTCCTCTACAATAACCTGTTGAGTCTTGATGTGTTGGAAGAGGTGCGAAGCGGTCTTTTAGAACTCGGCTATGATTTGGCTGATTTGACGGAAGAAGAGCCGGAACCGGGTCTTGGGAACGGGGGGCTGGGCCGTTTAGCAGCCTGTTTCCTCGATTCACTCGCTGCACTCGGCTTGCCGGGGCACGGAAACGGTATCCGTTACCAGTATGGTCTGTTCAAACAAAAAATCATCGACGGCTACCAAGTCGAGCTTCCGGATAACTGGTTGAAGAACGGAAACATGTGGGAAATCCGCCGTTCGGATAAAGCAGTCGACATTCCGTTTGGCGGAAACGTTTGGCTCGAGGAAGTCGAAAGCGGCAAGTACCGTGTCCATCATGAACCGGCAGAAATCGTTCGTGCTGTCCCTTATGACATGCCGATCGTCGGATATCAGAATGGAATCGTCAATAACTTACGTCTGTGGAGTGCTGAGTCGCCGTATGACGACGATGAACTGTTAAGTCAACACCGAGGCAACTATAAAGACCTGCTGAGCCACAAACAGGCAATCCAGACGATTTCCGAATTTTTATATCCGGATGATACGACATACGAAGGGAAAGTCTTACGTCTAAAACAACAGTATTTCTTCGTCTCGGCAGGACTGCGGAGTATCCTTTTGTCACATAAAAAACGAAATACGTCGCTGAAGCATCTGGGAAATCAAATTGCGATCCATATCAACGATACACATCCGGTCGTTGCGATTCCTGAATTGATGCGGATATTGATTGATGAAGAAGAATATTCGTGGGAAGAATCATGGCGGATTACGAAAAGTGTCATGTCCTTTACGAACCATACGTTGCTTTCGGAAGCATTGGAACGCTGGCCGGTTGATCTGTTCCGCAACCTATTGCCGCGTATTTATCTGATCGTCGAAGAAATCAACCGTCGATTCTGTAAGGATGTCCTTGATAATTATCCGCACCTGGAAGCGAACATGCGCGAAATCGCCATCATCGCAGACGGAATGATCAACATGGCGAATTTGGCTGTCGTCGGTACCCATTCAACGAACGGTGTAGCTCAAATCCATACGGAAATTCTCAAGCAACGCGAAATGCGATTGTTTTACGAGATGTTCCCGCTTCGCTTTAATAATAAAACGAACGGGATTACACACCGCCGCTGGTTCCTGTTATCGAATCCTTTACTTGCCGACCGTGTGACGGAAGCAATCGGAGACAGCTGGATCAATCATCCGTCCGATTTACAAAAGCTGACGAAATTCGCAGAGGATCGTACGCTTCAGCAGGACATCCAGGCGATTAAGTTGGCGAGTAAAAAGGAATTGGCAGAGTTGATTGAGAGCGAGACGGGAATCGTTGTTGATACGCATTCGATTTTCGATGTCCAAGTCAAACGGCTTCATGCGTATAAACGACAATTACTTAACGCGCTTCATATTCATTCTTTGTACTACCGTCTAAAAGAAGATCAATCGTTCCAGATGACACCGCGGACGTTTATTTTCGGTGCGAAAGCAGCTCCTGGCTATCATTATGCAAAAGAGGTCATCCGTTATATCAATGCTCTCGCGAATCTGATCAATTCGGATCCGGATATCAGTCCTTACATGAAGGTTGTATTCCTTGAGAACTACCGTGTGTCGCTTGCAGAAAAAATCTTCCCTGCCAGTGATGTCAGTGAACAGATTTCGACAGCAAGTTACGAAGCATCAGGAACCGGCAACATGAAATTCATGATGAACGGGGCATTGACGGTCGGAACGCTGGACGGTGCCAACATTGAGATTCGGGATGAAGTCGAAGATCCAAACATCTTCATTTTTGGTCTGACGCCGCAAGAAGTCATGAACTATAAAAAATACGGCGGATACAGTGCGTACGATCAATACAGTGCACAGCCTGAACTGCGCCGCGTTATTGACGGACTGGTTGACGGCTCGCTGTTCCCGACAGGAGAGTTCCAGGCCATCTATGATTCTCTGTTGACGTACAACGATGAATATCTGATTTTAAAAGACTTTTTATCGTACCAACAAGCACAGGAAAGAATCGGACGGGCTTACCAGGATCCTGAGAAATGGTACAAGATGGTCATCATGAATATCGGAAAATCCGGTGTCTTCTCGAGTGACCGGACCATTAAAGAGTATGCGAATGCGATTTGGAACATCAAACCGGTTCAAATCTAAAAAAAGTCCGATGAGAATCGGACTTTCGTGTACGTTATCGTGCGACCTCATCGGTTTGGCTGATCCAGTCGCTGTAAGATCCCGCATAGAGCCGGACATCGGTTTTACCTAAAGCGTGCAAGGCAAGGACATTGACGCAAGCGGTCACGCCGCTGCCGCAATAAAGAATTGGAGATTCCGCTTCGAGCAGATCAGCGTACAATTCCTTCAAATCTTCCGCATCTTTCAAGCGACGGTCTGGTGAAATCGCTTCTTCGAAGAAACAGTTCACGGCACCCGGAATATGGCCGGCGATCGGATCAATCGTTTCATTTTGACCTTGGAACCGATCAGGTGAGCGGGAATCGACGAGATACGTTTCTGCCGGACGGTTTTTAACTTCTTCATACTGAATCAGCATGTCATCTTGAAAGTCGGCTTGATAGGTCGATTTTTCAAAAACAGTTGATTCCGTACTCATAGGGAAGTCAAACGCGAGATAAGACGACAGTCCACCTTCAAGGACAACGACACGTTCGTGGCCGGCCCATTTAAAGAGCCACCAGGCACGGGCGGCGTAGGGGAAGCCGTCATCATAGAGGACGATGAAGTCATCACGCTCGACTCCGAGCGACTGCAACGTGCCGACCCACTGCTCCTTGGACGGGAGTGGATGACGTCCGCCCGTCTTGGAACGTGGTCCTGATAAATCAGTTGATAAATCTAAATACTGTGCGCCCGCGACATGGCTTTCCTTAAACGCTTCACGACCATAATCGGGATGTTGCAAATCATAGCGACAATCAAACCAGCGAATCTGATCCGTATGGACAAGTTGCTGCAAGTCAGTCATTTGAATGGTTGGAAACATGAACATCACCTTGACCCTTTCTAAAGTAATCATATGAAAGGTACCGTTTTATCGCAAGTCGTAACAAATATCTCATGCAGTCAAACTTAAAGGAGTGGACACTATATGTCATGGAAAGAGACCTATCAAAAATGGAATCAGTTTGCAGGCCTGGAAACGGAACTAAAAGAAGAGTTGACGGCACTCGCGAACGACGATAAAGCAGCCGAGGAAGCCTTTTACAAAGAGTTGGAATTCGGGACAGGCGGTATGCGTGGGGAGATCGGTGTCGGAACGAACCGGATGAATGTCTACACGGTACGTAAAGCCTCACAAGGGTTTGCCGACTTTATCAAGGCGGAAGGTGCGGAAGCGGTCGCGCAAGGGATTGTCATCGCCCATGACTCCCGTCACTACTCTCCGGAGTTTGCATTAGAAGTAGCGAAGACGCTTGCCAGTAATGGAATCAAAGCTTATTTGTTCGATGGACTTCGTCCGACACCGGAACTGTCATTTGCCGTGCGTGAACTTCGGGCAGCAGGCGGAATCGTCATTACAGCCAGTCATAACCCGCCGGAATATAACGGCTATAAAGTCTATGGGAATGACGGCGGCCAATTACCGCCGAAAGAAGCGGACGACCTCGTCTCTTATGTCGATCAAGTCGAGGACGAACTTTTAATCGAGCTTGAAGCGGAAGAAATCTTGCGCGCGAACGGATTGATTGTTCGTGTCGGAGAACAGATGGATGACGCGTACCAGGAACAATTAAAAACAATTCGTGTGTTACCGACGATTCAGGACGAGTTGACAGCACCTTTAAAGATTGTCTTTACTCCGCTTCACGGGACAGGCCTTGTACCGGTCACGGTAGGATTAAAGAATTATGGTTTTGAGCATGTAACGGTCGTCGAAGAACAAGCGAAGCCGGATGGCGCCTTCCCGACAGTATCTTCTCCGAATCCGGAAGAGCATGCGGCATTTAAGTTGGCTATCGAGTACGGAGATCGTGTTGATGCGGATGTGTTGCTTGCGACAGACCCGGATGCCGACCGTGTCGGTGTTGCGACACGTGATGCGGACGGAGAGTGGGTCGTGCTTACAGGGAACCAGACCGGCGCGTTATTGCTCGACTACATCTTGTCACAAAAAGCGGCACAAGGCACATTGCCGAAAAACGGTTTTGTAGCAAAAACGATTGTTACATCGGAACTCGGAGCCTTGATTGCAAGACATTATGACTTACACGTTGAAAATACATTAACAGGATTTAAATTTATCGGTGAAAAAATCAAGCAATATAATGAATCCGGTGAATATGAATATCTGTTTGGTTATGAAGAAAGTTACGGTTACTTGATCGGCGACTTCTGCCGTGACAAGGATGCCGTCCAAGCCTGCCTGCTTGCTGCCGAGATGACAGCGTATCACAAGAAAGAAGGACGGACGCTGTACGAGGCATTACAAGACATCTATGAGCAGTTCGGTTACTTTGAAGAATCACTGCGTTCGTTGACGCTCAAAGGGAAAGACGGTGTCGCGCAAATCGGCCGGATCATGGATACGTTCCGCGAGCATCCGCCAAAACAAGTAGCGGGTGAAAAAGTCGTCTTATTTGAAGACTACGATGCAAGCATTTCGCATGATTTGGTGAAGCATCAGCCGTCACCGATCAATCTGCCGAAATCTAATGTCTTGAAATTCACGTTGGAAGACGGTTCGTGGTTCTGCCTCCGCCCATCAGGGACTGAACCGAAAATCAAATTCTATTTCAGCGTGACATCACCTGACGCTACAGAAACAACACGTAAACGTCAGATGATTGAAGATGAAGTAATGCAAGAAGTCGAACAAATTCAATAAGCATTAAAACTGAAAGTGGAAAACGGCAGAGCATGATTGATGCTCTGCCGTTTTTTTTAGTACCCGTCAGGAAGAAAGACGTAACTCGTGCAACCGTTACCAATTTCATGTAAAGTGAACGATGAAGCATCATATAGAGATAGGGAGATGAGTAATGATGGAACGGATACAGTTAACAGAAGATCTTTCATTTTCAAGGGTCATACATGGTTTATGGCGATTAAACGAATGGGAAATGACTGCAGAGCAGCGTCTTGAACTGATTGAACAATGTTTGGCTCTCGGCATCACAACATTCGACCACGCCGATATCTACGGCGATTATACGAACGAAGGGTTGTTCGGTGAAGCACTGGCTCTCAAACCTGAACTCCGCGAACGGATGGAAATCGTCACAAAAACAGGAATCAAGATGAAGGGAAACTACTTCTCGGATCAAAAACTATCATTTTATGATACAACAAAAGAACATATCATTGAACACGCGACACGTTCATTAAAGGAACTGGGTGTCGACTACATTGATACGTTATTAATCCATCGTCCGGATCCATTGATGGATCCTAACGAAATTGCAGAAGCCTTTGTTGAGCTGAAAGAGTCAGGAAAAGTCCGGACGTTTGGTTTGTCAAACCATACACCGGCACAGCAAAGTCTGATTCAATCACGACTGCCGTTCATGCTCGTCACAAATCAGCTTGAACTGTCTGTTGCCGAACTGAAGCACTTCGAAGACGGTTCTGTTGATCTATGCCACGAAAATGAAATGCCGCTCATGGCGTGGAGTCCACTAGCTGGAGGGCGATTATTCAAAGATGAGCAGTTTGCGCCGCTTCGCGACAAGCTCGAGGAAATCGGACATGACATCGGTGTAGAAGCAATCGATGAAGTAGCCTACGCTTGGTTGCTCAAACATCCGGCACGGATCATGCCAATCGTCGGTTCTGGAAAAATTGACCGCATTGAATCAGCTGTTCGAGCGACCCGACTCGAACTGTCACGTGAACAGTGGTTTGAAATCTTAAAAGCTTCCCGTGGACGGGATGTCGATTGAAAAATAGCCTTCGGGCTATTTTTTTTACAAAAAAAGTCCCATCTCAAGGGGGAGTTGAGATGGGAGTATCTATAGGGTTATGCTTCGAGGCGAAGCATTTCCTGACGATATTTATCTAAACGTTCTTTGCTGGCTGTAACAGCTGCTTGATCATGGACCTGGATGGCATCGAAGAGCGTACTGAGCTCATAATCGATTTCGAGGCGTAGCACTGGAATCCGCTGCTCTGCATCTTGTCTACGGAAAGCTTCAATTACTTGTTTCATCTCGGCCACGCTCCTTTTAAAGTTATCAGATAATTCTGATTTTTATTAGTATACTTGATTATTCCCGTGTTGGCTAGTATTAAACCTGAAAAAGATTAAAAAAAACACTTGGAATGTGCAACGATTCCAAGTGTACTTATTCTATTCCGGAATACTGAATCGGGCTTCAAGACGATGTTGCACCGCTTGAATTAATGTCGACATGATCCAATAAATCGCAGCTGAGAACAGCAATAATGGCATGACGAGATACGTCGTCGCTGAGATTTGATCGGATACATACGTCAGTTCTTCAACCGCCACGATCGTCCCGAGAGAAGTCGATTTGATAATATCAATAACCGAGTTCGACAGGGGAGGAATGGCACGTGAAAGAGCTTGTGGGAGGATAACATCCTTAAACGTCTTCCGGCGTGGAATTCCGAGTGAATCCGCAGCTTCCCATTGTCCGCGATCGACAGACGAAATCGCTGCCCGGAAGGATTCCGAGATATAGGCGGAGAAGTGAAGCGACAGACCGAATGCCAACGCCTGGAAGCCCGTCAATTGCAGGACGACCAAACCATTATATAGAATCAAGATTTGCAGCAACAGTGGAGTTCCCCGGAAAAAAGAAACATACAATCGTGCGAAACCGCTTAAGACGGCAAAACGGCTATCCCGCATGACGGCAAGAATCAGACCGAGAAAAAGCGCAAAGACGATGGCAAATCCACTTGCAAGAAGTGTAGTGCCAATCGCCTTTCCGTAAACGTCCGCATTATCGCGGACGATTGTAAACAAATCCATCACTTGCTGATGTCCTCGTTAAAGTATTTTTTTCCGAGATCTGCGAGTGTACCGTCTTTTTGCATCTCTGCGAGTGCTTTGTTGAAGTCTTCAGCATACTTGCTGTTTTTTGCCATCATCAGACCTGATTCGTTTTTATCAAACGTCTCACCGACAGCTTTTACTTTGTATCCTGCTTTTTTAAGTTCTGTCAGGACAAACAGACGATCGTTCATGGCAGCGTCGACACGTCCTGCTTCAAGATCTTTCAAGACTTGGTTTGCGCCTTTGTAGTACTTGACTTTCGCACCGGCTTCTTCTGCTGTTTTCGCGTAGAGCGAACCTTGTGTCGAACCGACAGTTTTTCCTTTTAAGTCTTCAAGCGTCTTAATGTCATTTGTTTTGTTATTGACGATGATTGTTGAACCGGAAACTGTGTAGGCATCAGAGAACGCATATTTTTCTTTCCGCTCATCTGTGATACCCATCTGGTTTGCGATGACGTCAATTCGTTTTGAATCGAGTGCCGGAATCAAACCTTTGAAGTCCATTGCTTTGTACTCGACCTTATAGCCGGCACGTTTTGCGACTTCGTTCATGACATCGATATCATAACCTGTTAGTTTACCTTTTTCTTTATACGTAAATGGTGGGTAAGTTGCTTCTGTTCCGACCGTTACGACTTTTTCATCTTTGTTTGCTTCTTCGTTAGAAGCGCCGCACGCCGCTAACACCCCCGCTGTTGATAGTGCTGCTACTGCTAGCTTTAGTCCGTGTTTCATAGCGCTCTCTCCTTTAAATGAATAAATGATTTCAATTCCTAGTTTTCGAATAGGATTAATTTAAGACTACAAGCAGTATCATACAAAGTTACAGGAACGTCTGTCAATAAAAAAGACTGCCCATAAATGGACAGCCTGACTGCAGTTACTGAACGTTTAAAAATTAACGGATTGTTGCTTCTGTTGCCGCATCGAAGAAATGTGCTTTTGTCATGTCGAAGAAGAGGTCTAAATCTGAACCCATCTCGACGTGTGAACGCGAATCGACACGTGCTGTGAACGCTTGATTACCGACTTTCGAGTAGAGGTAAGATTCGGCTCCCATAAGCTCGGATACTTCGATATGGGCCGGGAAACGGTGTGCTGTTTTTGTATCTTGATAGATCAATTCAGCATGAATATCTTCCGGACGGATTCCGAGAACAAGATCTTTACTTGTGTAACCGCGTTCGCGGAGAACTTTCATCTTACCTTCAGGAACTTCGAATTTCTCTTCTGTGCCCGTGACGTGGAAGAGACCGTCTTCCGCGAGTTTACCTGTCAGGAAGTTCATCGACGGAGAACCGATGAAACCGGCAACGAACATGTTATCCGGGTGATCGTATACTTCTTTTGGAGTTCCGACTTGCTGAATCAGACCGGCTTTCATGATGACGATTCGTGTTGCAAGTGTCATCGCTTCTGTTTGGTCGTGGGTCACATAGATCGTCGTCGTTTCAAGACGTTTGTGCAACTGAATGATTTCCTTACGCATTTGAACACGGAGTTTTGCATCCAAGTTTGAGAGCGGCTCATCCATCAAGAAGACTTTTGCATCACGAACGATGGCACGGCCGATCGCGACACGCTGGCGTTGTCCACCAGAGAGGGCTTTCGGTTTACGCTCCAAATATTCTTCAAGTCCGAGAATACGTGCTGCATTGTCGACACGTTGTTTGATTTCATCTTTCGGGAACTTCCGAAGTTTCAGACCAAATGCCATGTTATCAAAGACGTTCATATGTGGATAGAGGGCGTAGTTTTGGAAGACCATCGCGATATCACGATCTTTAGGCGCTACGTCGTTCATGCGTTTTCCGTCGATGACAAAATCTCCGCCCGAAATTTCTTCAAGACCGGCGATCATTCGTAATGTCGTCGATTTACCGCAACCTGATGGGCCGACGAAGACGATGAATTCTTTATCTTTAATATGAAGGTTAAAATCATCCACTGCTTTTGCTGTTCCTGAATAAACTTTATCAATATGCTCAAGACGAATATCTGCCATGTGTACATCCTCCTGTAAATTAAGTAATCGGTTAATATAACGCTTACAAGATTCAGTATAGGAGATACAGGATGAAAATCATATGGACAACATGACTGAATGTAACCGTTATCATTTGGTCACTATGCTACGAGAAGCAGCGTATAAAGGAACATGGCTCCTTCAAATGACCGGATATCGATTTCCGTCTGTTCCGTCAGTCGATCGAGTCGGTACTGCAGACTGTTTCGATGTAAAAAGAGATGTTTAGCCGTCAAGGAAACATTTAAGTTGGCGCGGCAAAAAGCATCAATCGTCTCGCGTGATTCGCGTTCGAGCGGTGTGATGAACCGTTCAATCAAATCGTCACGAACTTCGTTTGACAGTAACGTCAAACGCATCAAGGCAGGCAGAAACCGTTCGATGTGTAACAATGGAAGTTCACGCAAGGCAGCTTGTTCCAATCGAAACTGTGCTGCCAAATCTCCGGATTGGCGCTGTTGTCCAATCAGTGCTTTGCCGTCCATCAGAAAATCAGACTGGAGAGCTGTGAAAAAATCGTGTAAATCATTTTCTGAGACAGAGTCTTCCCGTTCAATGACGACAAGACGATTGGACGTCAACGGAATAATCCAACTCGACGGATGAAAAAAAGATGTCAGCAGTTGTTGTAAATCTTCACCGGTCCGTACATCGAGTTGTTCAAATAAAAAATGAATCATCCGAAACGGATGGGCTTCCTCGCTGGACGGTTGTTCCAGCCGGCGGCGCCACGTGACGATCTGATCCGACTCCGAGGTGACGACCCGTTCGGCAAGCAGGTCGAGCAAGTCCAGTTCGCGGGGGGTGAGAATCGTATTTTCAATCCCGAAACGAAGTCCATCGGCTAACTGATATACGGTATACTTATCGGTACAGTACACGGTAGGATCGGTGGAGAGATGATCCTTAAATAAGACGGTTAATTGATGTAACATACAAGGCGCCTCCCTAAAAAGTCCTACTAAGACTTTACCACAATACCAAAATCGGAAGGAACGAGGATCTATGCAAGTGGAAGTTGATTTAGTCATAAAGATGATCGGGATGATTGTCATTGGAGCCTTGATTGGGGCAGTCACCAATCATCTCGCAATCCGGATGCTGTTTCGTCCGCTCGAAGCGAAGTATATCGGCAAGTACCGAATTCCGTTTACACCGGGATTAATTCCCAAACGGCGTGACGAATTAGCGGCAAATCTTGGACGAACGGTCGTTAAACATTTATTGACTCCGGAAGGAATCAGCAAACGGCTTCAGCAACCGATTGTTTATGAAGCCATTACGCGGATGATTCAGCAGGAGGTACAGAAATGGACACGGTCGACGAAAACGATTCGTGAAATTGCCGAACGGTTTGTTGCGAATCCGGAAGGGAAATTACAACAACAAATCGAACAACGAATCGATCAGGAACTGGAATCGATGGCAGTTGCGATCAAAACGGCACGGTTAACAGAAGTCCTCGGTGAGGGCGGAACAACAAAAATTAAGACGGCGATTCCCGGAATGGTCGAAGTATTACTTCATCAAACCGAACAGTATTTTGACAGTCCTGCCGGTAAAATGAAACTCGAAGAAACGGTCGCCCAGTTCATTCAAAGTAAATTAGGCGGAGGCATGTTCGGAATGCTGCTTGCCAATGTCAATATCGTCGAAATGATTCAACCGGAACTCAAACGGGTAATACAAGGAAAGTCGACACATCAGTTCATCAGTGAAATGGTCGAACAAGAAGTCCATACCTTACTGGAACGGACGGTGGGGTCGCTGCTTGAGCCGGAGACGGAACGGCAAATCATCGAACGGATGAAATCGGAAATCGTAACGCGTATTCCGCTGGCGGCATTACTGGATACGCCGTTACATGAATTTCTGGAACCGCTTGAAGTCCGGATCAGTCAAGAAATGGTCCCGATGCTTTCTAAACAAATGGTGAATCGTCTGATCGAGCAGGTCGAGCAAATCATGGCGACACTCGATCTCGAAACGATTGTCCGGGAAGAAGTCGATTTACTTGATACCGCCTATCTGGAAGAAATCGTTTTATCGATTTCAAGACGGGAATTCCGGGCTATCACTTGGCTTGGAGGGTTATTAGGTGGTTTAATTGGGATGATACAAGCGATACTTCTTATCGTTTAACTAAATTGGAGGGTTTACACATGTCTGAAACTAACTTATACGATCATGCCTACACACTCGAGCGTGCACTTCGCGAAACGTCAGAGTACACGACACTGAAGGATTTATACGCGCAAGTTAATGCGGATCCAATGTCAAACGAATTATTCGCTTCATTCCGCAACGTACAACTCGAATTACAACAAAAACAAATGCAAGGTGAGGAAATCACACCTGAGGATATGGCATCGGCACAAGCGAAGATGCTGGAAGTCCAAAACAATCCTTTGATTGGTCAACTGATGCAGGAAGAACAACGCATGCACACGATGTTGACGGAAGTGACACAAATCATCATGAAACCGCTAGAAGAGCTGTACGCACCGATGATGGAACAAAATCAAGACGACGTTCAGTAAAATCATTTAAAAAGCCTCGGCGCCATTTCATTGGACCGAGGCTTTTTTCATGACGTTTTTTCTGTTGGAACAAGACGAGGAAGGTAAGCCCGTTCGAAATGAATCAACTGTCCGGAACGGGTCACGCGTGCCCCGCAGTGTTCCAGATCGGCTTCTTTCAAACGACGGATGCCTTCCTGGCGTGCCTCCGAATCGGATGAGGCGTCAAATGTATCATCAAGTAATGTTTCTCCCCGATCTGAAAATGCAGTAATCGTATAAACCATGGCTGATTCCTCCTTGTCCAAAATGACTAATTTAAGTGTAATGAATAGTCATTCATTTTACAAGTAAGAATCGATATCCTGCCACGTCAATTGTTTGGAGAGGGGAGGGGCCTCAAGATGACTGACGCTCATACCGATTAACCGGATCGGACCTGAGAATTCAATTTCATTAAACAGCTTGGTCGTGACCCGGAGCAGCGTTTCCTCGTCAGCGGTTTCTTCTAAAAAGGTATACCGTTTAGAGCGGGACTGGAAATCTTCCGTCTTCCATTTAATCGTAACAGTTCGACAGACCAGTTCTTTTTGGTTCAGTGTCTTGACGACGGACAGCGCTTCCCGTTTCAGCGTTTCGAAAATGGTATCGATATCTTCTGTGTCTTCTTCGAATGTACTTTCGGAGCCGATGGATTTTCGTTCCCGGTGCGGGCGGACCATTCGCTCGTCTTGACCGTGTGCCATCGTATACAACTCCGTTCCCCGGTCCCGACCAAGTAATCCCCGCAGTTCAGCGATCGGCGATTGTTGAATATCTGCGACCGTTTGGAAACCATGTTTCTGAAGTGTTTGCTCCGTGACTTTTCCGACTCCGTGTAAATCCCCGATTTTTAATCCGGATAAAAAAGGTAAAACATCATCCGGCGGCAACACGGTTAATCCGTTTGGCTTTTGATGACCGGAAGCGATTTTAGCGACCAGTTTTGAGTTCGATACGCCGGCGGAAGCAGTTAAACCTGTCCGCCGTTTAATTTCAGCCAGGATGTACTGGGCGATATGCGTCGCGCTCGTCATTTGCAGGTTATTTTCCGTGACGTCAAGATATGCTTCATCAAGAGATAACGGTTCGACAAGAGGCGTGACCTCAAGAAACAACTCCATGATTTGGGCGCTGACAGCCCGGTACACTTCAAAACGCGGGCGCAGGAAAACGGCCCGCGGACACAGTTGGAATGCCCGTCGTGATGGCATGGCACTGTGAATGCCGTATTTGCGTGCTTCATACGAACAGGTGGCGACGACACCCCGGGCATGAGGAGGGCCTCCGACGATGACGGGGACACCTTTTAGATGCGGGCGGTCACGTTGTTCGACGGAAGCATAAAAAGCGTCCATGTCGACATGAATGATTTTTCTTCCCACCATCGTCTCCTCCTTTCTTTCAATCCGTGAATTCGTTACACTAAGTATAACGAACTTATGTTCTTACATCTATTTTTTTACTTGCGACTTTTTATTTGGCATGCGCACAAGTGCTCCTAACCAGCCACGGCGTTTCATCCAATAAAAGATTCCACCGGTCGTAAGGAAAATCAAAAACAGGGAACTGGCATATCCGTATTTCCAGTCGAGCTCAGGCATATTTTTAAAGTTCATTCCCCAAATTGCACCGAGCGCCATCATCGGTGTAGCGACGGCTGTGAAAATCGTCAAGGCTTTCATGATTTCATTTCCCCGGAAGTTCGAGACGGTTGTCGACAGATCAAGCAATACTTCAATATCTTTTTGATAGTGTTCAATCAACATCAACAGACGTTCGACCCGCTTTTCGGCCAACCGGTAAGGTAAGGCGTCCGTATAGGTACTTTGGCGAACAAAAGCTTCAGGTCCCGCTAGTACAAGTTCACGGAACGGGACAATCAGATCCGACCAATTTTCGATCGTATCCCGTAAACCGAAGATACTGTCGAGAGAATTCTCATCGATACTTCCCCGAAGCTCATCCTGTCTTAAAAACAGTTCGGTTTCAAAAGCATCGATTCCCGAGAAGTAAGTATTCATTTGCAGAGATAACAGCGCATAAAAAGCTTCGAAAGGGGTCGTCGTTTCAAAAGGTTCGATTAAGGAAACGACATGTTCCGATAAGCCGATTGTAATCAGTTCCGTCGGTGAAAGATAATAGCAGATGGAACGGCGGTCACTTTTATCAGCCGGATTTTGCCAAGTCACGATGGAGCCGTACAGTAAATCAAGTTCGACCCGTGTGAAGTTCATATCTTTAGTAGACAGTTGATTCAGCCAATCCAGTTTAAAAGCGTCGGTCGGTGTTTGAGAATGAAAATATTCTTCAAATTCGGCAAGCGTTAAAAAACGATGCCAGCTAAAGAGTGAGTCGGATTCCATGTTTTGAGCTCCTATATAGTAGAATGGTAGAGTGACGTCTGACAGTCAGAGAAATATGTAAACAGTTCTAATCAAAATGAGTCCAGATAAATAAAAAGGATGTGTTGTGAAATGAAAGGTATCGGTCAGTTGGCAATTGGTGAAATGCTCGATCAACGAGTCATGATCAAGCAGGCATTAAAAGGAATCGCTGCAAACGGAAAACCTTATCTGACATTGATTTTAGCAGATAAGACGGGAGAAATTGAAACAAAGATGTGGGACACGAGTGATCTTGAAAAATATGCTCCTAAATTCATCGTCCATGCAGCTGGTGAAGTGATGGATTACCGGGGACGGACACAATTAAAATTGAAGCAAATCACCGTGTTGGACGAAACGAATGTAGAAGATTACATTCAATCGGCACCACTTCCGCGGGAACAGATTGAAACGGAAGTACTCGGTTTCATCGAATCGATTCAACATGCCGAGATGAAGAAGCTGGTCAAACATCTTGTCATCAAAGATTTCGACGCGTATTTCACACATCCGGCAGCGGTCAAAAACCATCATGCGTTTTATTCTGGTTTATCCTATCATGTCCTGTCGATGTTAAAACTGGCGGATCAAATTGCCCGTCTGTATCCTACATTAAATCGTGATTTGTTGATTGCAGGTGTCGTATTGCATGATTACGCCAAAATCAAGGAATTATCCGATCCTGTCACACCGGAATATACGCTTCCCGGAAAGCTTGTCGGGCATATTTCATTGATGGTCGCAGAATTAGAAAAGGTCGGGGCAGAGTTACAAATCGACGCAGAAGTTTTGACGGTCTTACAGCATCTCGTCTTAAGCCACCATGGGCGTCCGGAGTGGGGATCGGCAGTGGCACCACAGATGCGTGAAGCCGAGGTATTATTCCTGATCGATAATCTAGATGCGCGGATGACGATGATGGATCGTTTGCTCGAGTACGTGGAACCCGGCCAATTTTCTGAACGATCGTTCGCATTGGATAATCGTTCATTTTATCGTCCCAAGCTGTAAAAAGATGACGTAAAAAGATTCAACAGGATTTGAAATTGATCAGAGGAGTGGAATTCATGAAAACCAAACTATTCGAAGCAATCCAAATCGGGGGACTTCAGTTCCGGAATCGTGTCATCATGGCACCGATGTGTATGTATAGTGCAAAAGAAGATGGACTCGTAACCAATTGGCACGTCACGCATTACGCCTCACGTGCAGTCGGTGGCGTCGGTGGTGTCATCTTAGAGGCAACAGCTGTCACACCGGACGGTCGAATCTCAGCCGGTGATTTAGGCGTCTGGTCGGATGATCACATTGACGGACTTCGCCGCATTGCCGATCAAGTAAAAGCGGCCGGTGCAAAAGCGGGAATCCAACTGGCGCATGCCGGACGGAAAAGCACAACGGCTAAACCGCCTGTCGCACCATCAGCAATCGGATTCGATGATTCATATGATCATCCGCATGAACTGACAGTGGAAGAAATCGATGTCATCAAACAACAATTCGTCGAGGCGGCACTTCGCGTTGAACAGGCGGGCTATGATTTCATCGAATTGCACGGAGCACACGGCTATCTGATCAATACCTTTTTGTCCCCGTTATCCAACAAACGTCAGGATCAGTACGGTGGATTGATGGAAAACCGGATGCGCTTCTTGCTTGAAATCATTGACGCCATTCAAGAGAAGTCAGATCTGTCATTATGGGTCCGGATTTCGGCAGCAGACCATGCACCGGGTGGAATGACGGCGGCGGATTATATCCCGCTGGCCGAGGAATTGTTAAAGCGGAACATCGACTTGCTGGACTGCAGTTCAGGAGCCGTTGTTGCCAATGCCGTTCCGGAAGTTTATCCCGGCTACCAAGTACCGTATGCAGCGGAAATCAAACAGGCAACCGGCATCAAGACAGGGGCGGTAGGATTGATTACGACGGCAACGCTCGCGGAAGAAATCATCCGCAGCGAACGGGCGGACGTCATCCTGCTTGCACGTGAACTTCTGCGTCAACCGTATTGGGTTTATCATGCGGCAGCGGAACTTAAGGATGAGGTCAGTTTACCAAAGCAATATGAACGGGCTCCGATTCGGTAAAAAGAATAGGAATCAGAGCTAAAAAAAATCCCTGCCTTCCATGATGGAAGCAGGGATTTTTACGCTTATTGTTGTTGCTGTTGCATCTGTTGTTGCATTTGTTGCTGCTCTTGTTTATCAAGGTCAAAAGCATCTTTGAAGTCTTTGTTTTCGACTTTAACATCATACTTTTTCATTAATGAACGGTAGATATCGTTTGGATTGACTTGAGCTGATTTTTCTTCAGCTAAGGCTTTTTTGATTCGATCGGATTCTTTTTCGAGCGTAAAGTCTTTTTTCTCTTTACGGTCTGTCACTTTAATGATGTGGTATCCGAACTGTGTTTTGATCGGGTCAGAAATTTTACCTTCAACGCCATCCTTGAACGCATAATTTTCGAATTCCTCGACCATTTTACCTTTTGTGAAGTATCCGAGATCTCCACCTTTTGTTGCGCTACCCGTATCTGTTGATTTCGCTTTAGCGATTTTAGCAAAATCGCCGCCTTCATCAAGTTGTTTCTTGATTGCTTTTGCTTCGGATTCTTTTTCAACAAGAATGTGGCTCGCTTTTACTTCCACTTTTTCCTGGTTGAAGCGGTCTTCGATTTCTTTATCCGTTACTTTTGATTTTGCTGATTTCGCTTCTGTTAGGAGCATTTGTGTCCGAAGAACTTTTTCAAATTCTTTTTCGTTCTTGATACCGGCTGTTTGAAGAGTCGTATTGAACTGTTCTTTATCCGGGAACTGATCTTTTGTTTTCTTGACTTCAGCTTCTACTTCTTTATCCGTTACTTTTTTACCGTATTCTTTTTCAAGCAATTTGTTCATCGTTTGTTGGAAAGCAATTTGTGCGCCTGCTTTTTGGTACGCCTCATCTTGGACGTCCGCTTTATTGACTTCTCCGCCTTTGTAGTTGATGACAGCTTCGTCATTTGAACCACATGCTGCTAATGTGAATACGCTTGCCACTGCTGCTACACTTAAAAGTTTCTTTTTCATACATACACCCCTAATTTACCATTTATTTCAACCGTTCTATCATATCATATCTTCGTTATCTTGACAGCTTTCCGCAAAATCGAAAGTGATCTGCTCTTACACTATGCTATCACATCAAGTACAGGAGGAGAGGACTATTTTTGTGGGAAATTGTGAGGTGCCGCAACGTTTTGAGACAGAATGGTAAAGGGAACGTCATGTGCATAAAAACAGAAAAAACGTCCTAGGCCTCAAGGCTTAGAACGTTAACTTCCTGAATTCATGCAAAGGTCATGCTTTTTTGATGGAATCGATGACAGGGTCTTGCGGACGGCGGTCCGCTTCTTCCGTAATCATTTTCGATGTCTCGGCAAAGATGTCCATGAAGCTGTCACCGTAAAGGCGACGAACGATGGCTGAGATGTCCGTCAGCTCTGGGAATTTCCCGTACAGCTCCTGCAGAGGTAGGGAAGCACGGAAAACTCCGTTTTCTTCCGGACGGAATGCTTGAATCGTCTCAAGTAGGAGACTTTCGCCTTCCGGTGTCAGTTGAACATAGGTATTTCGTTTATCCGTCTCTTTTTTTGAAAACGTCAAAAGTCCACGGTCTTCTAATTTTTTAGAGAAGTTGAATGCAGTCGAGACGTGCATGACACCGTATTTTGCGATTTCAGAAATCGAAGCACCACCCAGTGCATGAGAAATCCACAAAATATGATGTTCATTAATATTTAAATCAAATGGTTTAATCCAATTTTGCCAATCTTTTTCTACCGTTTTCCATAGTGCTTTGCTTAATTGGACAATTTTATGACTGTATAACAGTGCTTCTTGTCCAGGATATAATTTTTCGTGTTCCATATCTGACTCATCCTTTCGAAAGGTGACAATGGCTCAAACGCGCAAAATGCAAACTATACAAAAACAAATCGAAGCAGCGGACCGTTATTGTTGGGGAGTGAGATGATCGACGTCTTGTTTTGCCTCATCAGCAAACTTTTGAAGACGAGCGAGTGATTCTTGAACCTCTGATTGGTACTGAGAGACGTCTTTTGTAACTTCCTCTTTAAAAGCCGTACCAGAAAGTTTGGCTGTCTCTATTAGATTCTTTCCCTCCTGCGTTAAATCCTGCATACTCGTTACGATTGTAGAATAAGAATTTCGACGTTGTTTACCATTCGAAGAGTCACTTTTAGTACCTTGGCGAAGCGCCTTCAAACCGTAAAAAGTCACAAGCGACAGCGTAGCACCAAAAGCGACCCAGTTACGATGGGGACGCTTCGACATAGTTTACCTCCTTTCGATACTAAAATATTTGTTTCATATTATTTTACCGAAAATTCGATATTAGAAACCTATTTCGGCAATATTTTTAAAATGAGTCAGTAATCGGACTGTTTTTGAGGTATCAAAGACGATTTTTGATGGATTCGGCAATCGTTGCTAACTCATCCGCCGTATATTCTTCATTGTGTACTTCCCATTTGGCACCAAAGCCGTCATGTTTATCGTGGCGCGGGATGAGATGGAGGTGGAAATGGGAAACGGACTGCCCGGCAACCTTTCCGGTATTTGATAAAAGGTTCATTCCGGCAGCACCGGTCTCCTGTTGGATAGCCTGACTGATTTCCGGAACGGTCGCAAAAACAGCCTGTGCACTTTCTGATGATAAATCGTAAATGTTATCGGCATGTTGTTTTGGAATGACAAGCGTATGACCTTTCGTTACTTGTGAGAGATCAAGAAAAGCCAACACTTCTTCGTTTTCAAAAACCTTATGACTCGGGATTTCATGATTGGCAATCTTACAGAAAATGCAGTTTTCTTTTTGCAATAGACTCACTCCTTTAGATAGATATAGCTTCAGTATACTCGACCAACTCAGTCTTGCGGGCGATTGACAAGGATATGAAGGGTTTCTAAACTAAAGGAAATCCTAAAACATGAAAGTAGGGGAAACAAAGATGCCGTCTCGCATCACTGTATATGAGAAAAAGAAAAAACGAAATCAGCGGATCGGACTCATCATAGGGATCATCGTACTCGTTTGTCTGATTGCTTGGATTGGCTGGAGTCAAATCAAACCGGCCGCCGAACGGCAACAGACCGACAAAGTATTTCAAAAGGCCTTGCAGGAACAAGACAAGGAAACGTTTCAGCAGCTCGTGTACCTTAACAATAAACCGTTAAAGCTGGCAGAAACGAATCAGCTCATGACATGGTTTAAGGCGGATCCGGAGCGTTTGGAACGAACGTTGGCTGAAATTAAGTCGGATCAAAAAAAATATCCGGAAAAAACCGTAAAAACAGCACAACAGGATCTGTTCCTGCTCAAAAAACAGCCCGGACGATTTTGGTTTGATACGTATACGCTTCATTTAAACAAACAGACATTGGAAGTGAGAGTGGATACGGAAACGGCATCCATCTCAGTTGATGATGCACCGGCGGGGAAGGCGGATCAACAAAATCCGTTAATCATCGAACGTTTTCCGGGCGAATATGATGTGTCGGTGCGCGTGGAAGCGAATGGAAAGACGGGACAAGCAAGTGAAGCGGTTCAGTTGGGGGATCAGAAAAAAACAACGGTAGTATTTCAACTGGCGCAACAAATTGCTCCGGATCAAAAAGAACAATATGGTGTCGATATCGAAAAGTTACTCGAAGCGGAAGTGAAGGTAAGAACCGGTAAAAACGTGGAACAGATGACGGCTTATATCGGCAAAAGTCAATCGGAAGTGGAAAAATCATTTGGCCCTCCGACGAACCGGATTGCCAATAAGGCGATCTATGACGGGTTTGAAATGGCGTACGAGAATCAGGAAGTGAGCAGTATCTTAATTGATTTGAATAAAACAACATCTGAACTGGAAGCCGTCGCCGGCAAGCCGGAGTCTAAATCCACTGAAACCATCGGGACGGTCTGGAAATATCCATCAAGCTTTTTTGACGACTTGCTCGGATGGCTGAATATCAAGTCGGAAAAACGGGTGATTGAACGATCCGGTAAAATGTGGCTCGAGTTGCGTGATTAAAAAAGTGCAACCCATATAAAAAACCACGGGGGATTTTATATCTCCCGTGGTTTTTGCTGTACATTAGATTATCGTTTGTTTACCGCACGAAGGATGAACGATACGATTAAGATTAAGATGATGGCACCAAGGATAGCTGGTACGATTGCGAAACCGGCAACTGACGGTCCCCAACTTCCGAAAAGAGCTTGTCCGATCATTGAACCAACAAAACCTGCGATGATGTTACCGATAACGCCACCTGGTACATCTTTACCGAGAATAAGACTTGCTAACCAACCAATAATACCACCAACGATTAAAGCCCATAAGAATCCCATTTAAAACACTCCTTTTAGTTTTAGTAGTTTAAATTATTTGCGACGTACTGAACGAAGAATTAACGATACGATGAAGATTAAGATGATAGCACCGAGGATAGCCGGAATAATTGCGAATCCGCCGACGACAGGTCCCATTGTTCCAAAGATTGCTTGACCAATCATTGCTCCGACGAAACCAGCGACGATGTTACCGATGATACCACCCGGTACGTCTTTTCCGATGATGAGACTAGCTACCCATCCGATTAATCCACCAACAATTAAAGCCCATAAGAATCCCATTTAAAAACACTCCTTCAATAAAATTTACGTTCTAGTTGTTATTTTGAAAAATCATTTTCGACGTACTGAACGAAGAATCAGTGATACGATGAAGATTAAGATGATTGCACCTAAGATAGCTGGAATAATTGCGAATCCACCGACAACAGGACCCATTGTCCCAAAGATTGCTTGACCGATCATTGCTCCGACAAAACCAGCAACGATGTTACCGATGATACCGCCTGGTACGTCTTTCCCGATGATAAGACTAGCTACCCAACCGATTAATCCACCGACGATTAAAGCCCATAAGAACCCCATTCGGAACCCTCCTTTTCTTACTTTAGATTTACCTGTTTTCAGGCAGTTGTAAACACATTGAAAGATGAAAGCCTTTAAATAATCGTTTCAACCGGTGAGGTAAGAACGTTAAAATTAAAATGTCTAGACGATTATACCAGTTACCTCTTGAAGAAACTCGTATTTAAAATGCTACTTTCAATTTCTGTAAGTCGTTTTCATATATTGATGTAACGATTACACTTAGAGTAATTACCGTAAAAAGATGTATTCAAACCTTTTCTTCATAAAAAAATGACTCAAACTAGAAAAGTGAGAATGAATTGTCTAGGATGGTTAATGAAGGGAGTCGATGAGTGTGTTGTTAAAAATAAATGAGTTATCTGGGGGATACGGAGCAAAAAAAGTCCTCCATGACATTAAGATATCGGTAAATCGAGGAGAACTTGTTGGATTAATCGGTTTAAACGGTGCCGGTAAATCGACGACGATTAAACATATCCTCGGTTTGTTACCGGTCAAGTCAGGAGAAGTTCTGATCAACGGAGTCAGTTTGGAACAGGATGAACAAACATACCGAAAACAGGTCGCCTATATTCCGGAACAGCCGATGTTATATGAACAATTGACTTTACGCGAACATTTGCGTTTGATGGCGCAAGGATATGCCGTCGAGGAGAAGCAGGCGCAAGAACGAATGAATCATTACGCAGAACGGCTTCGGATGACCAAACAGCTGGAATGGTTTCCGAGTGTCTTTTCCAAAGGGATGAAACAAAAGGCGATGATCCTCTGCGCCCTGGTGACAGGCAGTGAGCTGCTGATCGTCGATGAACCGTTTGTTGGACTCGATCCACTTGCGATTCGGGAACTGTTGACGATTTTCAGTGAATTGAAAGCGGACGGAAAAGGAATCTTGATGTCGACCCATATTTTAGAGACGGCAGAACGTCATTGCAATCGGTTCATCTTGTTGCATGAAGGACGGATTGCAGCGGAGGGAACGACGGAAGATCTTCGAAATCGCTACGATTTGATGGACGGTTCCCTTGATGACATTTACGTCGCTGCCATCGAGGAGGCAGAACGATGACAAGTTCTGTTTTATGGCGTACACGATACCAGGCTGCCATGGCGGAGATGACGAAGTATACCCGGTATATGGCGAACGGCGGATTGCTGTTTACGGTCTATTTCGTCGTCTTATACGGTCTTGTCGTGTACGGTCGATTTTTGGATCAGCTCGATCCATCGTTTCCGGGAAATCTGGTCATGGGCAGCCTGTTCATCTTGTTGGCGTTTTACCGCTCGACACGGACGTTTTTGACCGAGGCGGACCAAGTCTTCCTGCTTCCGAGTCTGCCGCACCTTGCAGGGTATATGAAGCGAATCCGGGTATATAACGCTCTGTTTGGTATGATCCGGGCAGTGATCCCGTTTCTCGCGGTTGCTGTATTATATGTGCGGACAGAAGAAACTTCACCCATCGGATTATTCATTCTGTTTGTCGCCTTAAGCATGATTGGTGCGGCTGCTAATTTATCAAAACTTGAAGGAGTCGGTCATCGACTGGTCCTCTTATACGCAACCGGTGCCGGAATTCTTGTTATGCTCGGAATGGGTTCATTCAGCATCGTGGTGACGGGTCTTCTGTTGTTGACGCTTCATTTGAAGAAACAGGATCAGTTACCGTTGATGGAGTGGATTGCGCTGGAACAGGAATCGCGGGATCGCTTTTACCGGATTGCGAACTGGTTTGTTGATGTACCACGCCTGTCGACGACATACAAACGGCGCCGGCTGTTGAGTCATCTCGTCGAAAAAATCGGATTCGACCGGAACCGGACGTTTGATTACCTGTACATGAAACAATTCATTCGAAGTACGGATGGAATCGGTTTAATCGTTCGTTTGACACTGATCGGCGCCGTCTTCATGTGGCTTGGTAAAGACAATGAATGGTTAGTGGTGCTTGCCGTACCCGCCTTCAGTGGATTGACCAGCTTTCAATTGGCGCCATTCACCCGGGCCATCGATTCCCATCTGTTGACCCGCCTGTTGCCGTTTGGAGACGCAACGGCATCAAAACGGAAAGTCCTTCGAACCACTTCATTTTTACAAGTGATGGTTTTAACGGGAATCGGGTATGTGATCAGCGGTTTTCCGACTGTTATCGCAGGCGCTGTTTTAGCACTCGTCATCGCGGAATATTACGCGAGGAAAAAGTAACCGTAGAATCAAAGACAAAACACCCCTTCGCCGTCACTGAACTGCCCCATAAAAGTTGGACATAAAAATCCAACTTTTATGGGGTGTTTTTTATGGTCAAATATACGAAGGCGTTTAAAGTCCAGGTCGCTG
>NZ_JBEPSU010000014.1:0-29271 GCF_040549175.1 Exiguobacterium sp. PvP048
TTTGCCCATGCAAAAACACCTCCGATATTAGTACTTTTTAAAAGTGTACCACTCCGAAGGTGTTTTATATTGTCTCAAAATTTTAGGTTAGCCCAGTCGATAATCCGACGGTAGATGCTTTTTGATTGGATTAAGCTGCCGCTTGTTTTGAAAGCGGAGCATGAATTTTCTGAGACGGCGTATCTTTTTGGAGCAGGCGTAATCCGTTCAAAATGACGAGGATTGTAGAACCTTCATGACCGACTACTGCAAACGGCATGATCAGGAACTGTGACAAGTTCGAAATGATTAACAACAGGATGACGCCGATGGCGAGCGTGATATTTTGTTTGACGACACGATTCATTTTACGCGCTTTGTTGACAGCGTAAGCGAGGCGTCCTAAGTCGTTTTTCATCAAAACGACATCGGCTGTCTCAAGAGCAGCATCGGTTCCTTCACCCATTGCAATCCCGACGTGAGCCAAGGCAAGGGCGGGAGCATCGTTAATTCCGTCTCCGACCATCGCAACGGTTTTTCCTTCAGTCTGATACTGCTTGATATAACGGACTTTGTCTTCAGGAAGACATTCCGCTACATAATCCGTCAGACCTGCTTCTTTCGCAATCGCAGCAGCAGTCACCGGGTTATCCCCGGTCAACATGATCGTTGTGATACCGAGAGCATTTAAAGAGGTGATGGCTGTTTTGGCTTCAGGACGAATCGTGTCCCGTAATGCGTAAAGCGCAATGATTGATTGTCCGTTGCTGACATAAACCATCGTATTTCCTTGTTCTTTTAAGGTTTGCTCCATCGATAGGAAAGGATCAATTAATCCTTCGTGGAACGCATATTTTCCGATCCGGTATGTCTGACCGGAAACCGTGGCTTCGATTCCGTAGCCGGTCACATCCTTAAAAGTGGATGGGTCGATGATATCCGTTTTCAAATGCGTGACAATCGCTTGTGCGAGCGGATGATTCGATTGTGCTTCGATGGACGCGACCGCTTGTTTGACGGCGAATGCATCCACTCCGTCAGCATAATGGCTTTCCGTGACGACAGGTTTTCCGGTCGTTAATGTTCCGGTTTTATCAAAGACGATCGTATCGACTTGTCCGAGTGTCTCGATGTGTGCACCACCTTTAAATAAAACACCGTTTCGGGCAGAGGCAGCGATTGCTGCCAAAGCAGCTGGTGTAATCGAAGCGACCAAAGCACAAGGAGAAGCGACGACAAGCAAAATCATAGCCCGGTAAATGCTCGTTTCAAATGTCCAACCAATTAAGTAGTGGGGAACGACCATCATCAAAGCAACGACGAGTAAGACGATTTTGACATAACGGCTTTCGAACCGTTCAATGAATTGTGCAGAGGGTGATTGCTCGCTTTGAGCGTTTTGAACCATATGAATGATTTTTTGGAACAACGACTCGTCTGCAGCTTTTGTCATCTCAATCGTCAAAACACCGTTCATATTGACGGTTGAATTGTAGACGGTATCCCCGACATGTTTCTCGACAGGAATCGATTCGCCTGTAATCGAGGCTTCCTCAATGGCGGCTTGACCGCGGATGATCGTTCCATCGACAGGGATGCGTTCGCCCGGTCGGACATAGACCAGTTCGCCGACAATCAATTGCTCAAGGCCGACAACTTCAAGCTTACCGTCAGCGTTTAAACGAGTAGCTTCTTCCGGTTGCAGGGACATCAAACTTTGTAATGCCCGTTCGTTTTTATTCATCGTATAGGTTTCAAGGGCACCGGATAAAGCAAAGATGAAAATCAAGATAGCACCTTCCATCCAGTAACCGATCGCCGCTGCACCGATGGCAGCCAAGATCATCAACAATTCTACGTTTAAGGTTTTATCATGATACGTTTCGGTTAAACCTTCTTTTGCTTTCGCATAACCGCCGATCAAATAAGCGGAGAGATAAAGCGTGACATAACCGGTAGCCGGAATGTTGAGCTTCTCGAGTGTGTAGGCAATTAAAATCAATATTCCACTAAAGAGTGCTAAAATCAATTCGTGATGTTCCTCCCAAGCATGGCGGAGAGCGGAACGCTGATGGACATCAGTAGTAGTAGAGGTAGTCATATGGGAAAACTCCTTTCAAGTCTAAATGAGAAAAGAAATCATTATGTTAAAACAATGAGAATGTTAATTACCAACGTTTTCTCATCAATGATAATGAGTTTCATTGTCGCTAGATTATAATAATTATTATCTGTAAAACTACTATACCATGTCTATGTCAAAAGGAACAGGAAAGGAATCAGTAAAAATGAAAAAAATATTGACCGATCGATTTGGTATGGTTGTGCTCGCTTTAGTGACGACATTCCTTTGGGGAAGTGCATTTCCCTTCATTAAAAAAAGTTATGCTTTACTTTCCATCACCTCAACCGAATATGGAGAACAGCTGTTGTTTGCCAGTTACCGTTTTTTCCTCGCCGGTGTCTTATTATTAATTGTCAGCGTCCTGATATTTAAACAGCCGATTACGTTGAAAAAGCGGACACTCGCTTATAGCCGGCTTGGTTTCTTCTTGACGTTTCTCCAGTATGTGTTTTTTTACATCGGGCTCTCCTTATCAACAGGCGTGCAAGGATCAATCATTGCTGGATCGACTTCCTTCTTTCAAATGTTGCTCGCTCATTTCCGGTATGAAGACGACCGGTTAAATCGATTCAAGGGACTCGCTTTATTTTTAGGATTTACAGGCGTTATTTTAGCGAACTGGCCGCAAGGGTCTGCCGGTGTCTCGTTTGGTGCCGGAGAAATCCTGTTGATTTTAGCGATGATTTCCGGGGCATTTGGAAATTTGATCGCCAAGGAATATTCAGCCAGTTATCCGGTCGCACCGATGACAGGTTGGGCCATGGTCATTGGATCAATCGGCTTATTCACCGTCGGAGCGGTCCTGAATGGAGACTGGTTCCCGTTTAACTTCACCAGTACGACCGTCTGGATGCTGATCTATTTAGCATTCTTGTCAGCGACGGGATTTACATTGTGGAATCTCTTGATGAAATACAATCCGGTCAGCCGGGTGTCATTGTTCATGTTTTTTGTACCGATTTATGGTGTGACGTTATCCGCACTCATTCTCGGTGAATCGATTCCACCCCAGGCATTCCTTGGATTAGTATTTGTGGTCGCCGGTATTTCGGTCTCGACCTATCTACCGATTTGGTTTCAAAAGCGTAGTTGACGAAGATTCTGAATCGTGCAAAAATAGTCTCAATCAATCTGTTATTTTTAATCGTTCGTTGCTAAGCCGACTCGTTCGGCTTTTTCTGTACGGTCATAAAACCACCGATTCGGCCTTGCTGTAAAGGCTAGTGCAACTAAAAAACGAGAGGAGATGAGAGAAGTGGAACGGAATGAGATCGTTCGAAAGATCATTGCCAACCGTCGTCCGCGGGATGAGTTTGCCCGGTTTGTCGTCACTTGTGTCAGTCAACAATTAAAGGAGACGCATGGAGATGTCGGTGTGGAAATCGTTGAGGCGGAAAGAGGATACGACTCCGTTTGGTCAATCAACGGTCGAGAGGTCGTCGTCTTGCTGGAAACGGAAGAATTGAAACGGGCAAAAGAACAACCGTATGCAATCGACGATAAGCTCTGGCTCAGTTTTCGGCAAGAAGGAATCGTGAAATAAAAAGACGGTCGTTCCGCATGGGACGATCGTCTTTGTTTGTTTACGACGAGCGGGGAGTCTTTGACTGAAAAAGAAGATAGGCGAGTGTCGCGAGAACGAGGACGAACAAAATAAAGTAGAATCCCGGCGGTAACATGACGAACAAACTACCGGAAATCGGTCCGAGAATCGAACCGAGACTAAAGGAAATCCCGGCAAGCAGGTTACCGGTCGGCAACAGATGACTGGGTAACTGTTCCGTCATGTAAGCGACGCCGAGCGAATAAGTCGAGCCGAGTGCCATACCGCTGACAGCAAAAATCATAAATAATGCTCCGTAACTTTGAAAGAAAAAACAGGCTGCCAAAAACGCAAACGCTCCGATACTGAGGACGGTAATCAGCGTCCGTCGTTTTCCGAAATGATCAGCGAGACGTCCGAGGGGTAATTGCATCAATAAAGAGCTGACGACAAATGTCGTAATTAGACTGCTTGTCTGAGATAATTCATAACCGTTTCGTGTTGCGAAGACCGGGAAGCTGGCATTTAATGTTGCTTCCAAAAAACCATAGGTGAAGCCGGGCAACAATGTAAACCAAGCGCTCGTCAGGACAAGACGGTAACGGGAAGCGGCGGACTGAAGTTCTTCTGGCATGATATCAGAAGGTTTTTCATTCGGTAACCGTCTTAAAGTAATCAAAACGAGAACGGTTAATGTTCCCGTCAGAACGAACGGCAGCCAACTGATCCAGTCGACAAGCGGCGCTGCGAGTGGACCAAGAGCGAAACCGAGACCAAAGGCCATACCGTACAGAGACATCGTCCGGCCGAGTTTATGATTGGGTGTAATCGATGTGACCCATACTTGAGAACCGTAATGGAGGGTTTGATCCCCGAAGCCGACTGCAAATCGTAACACCATCCAAGCGAGAACGCTTGGGATGAGCGGAAAAGCAAAGACGGCAACAGCCACTAAGATAAGCCCGAACGAGATGACAGGAACATACCCGTGGCGGCGTAACGGCTTTTCCATTAAAGGCGCTGCGACGATGACACCGACATACAGTACAGCAGCACTCAGTCCGTTTATGTAAGCAGGTGTTCCCTGACGTTCAAGCAAAATGGAAAGAAGAGGGATGAGTAACCCTTGAGTAAAACCAGAAATAAATACAATCGAAAGAATCAGAGCAAAACGACGTGACAAAACAAACAACTGCCTTTCCTTTTTTTGTTTAAGCATAACATGCCCCGGCTGTACGATTGTACACCGGGGCATGTCACAGTGTTATGGTTTATTTTGTTCAAAGCGTGTCGGGCGGGGCATGTGTAAAAGGTGCTCGTCCCAGTCCGTTTGGTCAAACACTTCGTCGTGTTCGATACTGTGAGACGCCCGAATCCCGATCATCATGATTCCAAGTACCATACTGAACATCCCGATAATTGCAACGATTCCAACAAGCCATTCCATTTTGAAACCCCCTTCGAACAAGGAAAGTGTGGCGAGTTTGTGACAAACTTTTCCCGTTTTAAAAGAGACTCAAACCTGCTTACAGGCGACTGGATTGTTTCAGGAAATTGACTTCCGGATAATAGGCATTTTTGACGAGTGCATTTGGACCGAGGCACTGAACGGCAGGACAGTGACAGGATAACCTCTGATTGAGTTCTGTTTGTTGCCACATCGCATAAGCTTCGTTAAATGATGTGTCATGAATCGTTCCGAGTGAAGCGAGTTCGTCGCCGAAATCCGTCACGATGATTTCACCGTCAAAGATATTGACGTTCAGACGTGAACGACCGTCAGGATCATTTCGGACGGAAACATTTGGTTCCCGGCGGAGGCGGCGGTGGAGCGCTAAATCTTCTTCTTTCATCGAGCAGGCATAAAACGGCAGTGTCCCGAACAGCATCCAGACGTCCGGATCCCGGACATCAAGCAGACGATGGATGCCGTCACGGATTTCATCCAGACTCGCGGCTTCAATCATCGAGGCGAAATCGGCGGGGTACATAGGATGCACTTCATGCCTGACGCATCCCATTTCGACGATTTCCTGGTGGATGGCTTCGAGGTGAGGCAGTGTTCGTTTGTTAATCATCGTCTCGGCAGAAACAAGGACCCCGCGTGCATTCAGAATCCGGGCATTTTCCTTCATCTGTTCAAACAGTTTTGTCCGTGCTTCGCGCGACGGTTTCCGTTCCATCATTGCAAATCCGCCATCAATGAAATCGTCTGCGGTTCCCCAGTTATGAGAAATATGTAAGACGTCAAGATACGGGATGATCAGCTCATACCGGGAAAGGGGAAGTGTTAAATTTGAATTGATTTGGGTTTTAGCTCCCCGTTCGTGGGCATACTTAAGTAAAGGCACAACATATTCCCGGACCGATTTCATCGACAGCATCGGTTCGCCGCCTGTAATCGAAAAGGCACGCAGATGTTCAATCTCATCCAGTCGTTTGATAAGCAGTTCGACCGGAATCGTGGGTGTTTCGCTGTTCGACAACATATAGCCGACGGCACAATGTTCACAGCGCATGTTACAAAGGGTTGTCGTCGTGACTTCGATGTTCGTCAGTCGGGCTTGTCCATACTGTTCGATATCACGGTACGCTTCCCACGGATCATTTTTGATGGTGATGGGTGATTTTAATGACATGATACATTTTCCTCCTTTTTAGGATCCACTACGTATCGTATGCTAAATGTATACAGGAATAAAGAACAAGAAAGGAAGTCAGAATAATGGGAAAAGCAAGAACTGATAAACTTGGACAGATGAATGTGCTAAAATCAAGAATGCAGCTTTTATGCCATACGATCGATTCATTGGATGAAACATCAGATATTGAGGATTTGGAACGTTTAGCCGTCTCCTTGGATCAGTTGAAAGCCAAGGTGCTTCGTTATGCAAAAGATATGAAGGAACATGAGGAATCAGAAAGCGGTTCGAAATGACCGCTTTTTGATTTGGATCATGGAAAGGATGAATCAGATGACAACTAAAATTAAATTACAGGTAGGCGAAGTTCGCTCCCTAACCTGCCTACGTATGGGAATCAATGGAGAAGGAATCGCGACACTCGAACGACAAATCGTCTTCATTCCAGGTTTGCTGGTCGGAGAAACTGCTCAAATTGAGATTACGGAAATCCATAATAATTTTGCGAATGCAAAAATCTTAAAACGTGATGTCCGTTCACCGGACCGTGTGACGCCGTTATGCCCGATCTACAGCCAATGCGGCGGATGCCAGTTGCAACATATGAGTTATGAAGGACAACTCCGTTATAAGGAAGATATGGTCCGAAATGCGTTTACAAAATCAACGAAGTTGAATGTCGAGAAATCAGATATCCGTCCGACGATTGGCACGACGGAATGGGAATATCGGAATAAGTCACAATTTGCCGTTGGAAAAGAAGGAACACAAATCGTCAGCGGATTGTATTCAGCGAACTCGAACCGTCTGGTGGCGATCGACGAGTGTATCGTCCAGAACAAAGAGACGTTACGCGTCAATAAAGCCGTGACGAAGATTTTAAATGACTACAATGTACCGGTCTATAATTCAGCAAAACAAGACGGTGTCATCCGGAATATCGTCGTTCGGACCGGCATCAAGACGGGCGAAATTCAAGTCGTCCTGGTTGCATTTAAAGACGGTTTTAAGGATCTCGAAGGCTTATCACGCGATATTTATGATATTCCCGGCGTCATTTCCGTTGCACTCAATATTAACGATAAGATGACATCACGCGTTTTTGGAGAACAAACGGAAATTTTACGTGGCGTAGAACGGATCGAAGAAAAAATGGGCGAGTTCACGTATCAATTGTCACCGCGTGCCTTCTTCCAGTTAAATCCGGAACAAGCCGAGCGGATGTACGGTGAAATCGTCAAAGCGGCAGCCTTGACGGGCGAAGAACGTGTTGTCGATGCTTATGCAGGTGTCGGATCGATTGGTCTTTGGATTGCAAACGGTGCAAAAGAAGTCCGCGGCATGGAAATCGTCGAGGAAGCCGTCGAAGATGCAACGGCACACATGAAGCAATACGGATTTAACCATGCCCAGTACGTGGTCGGAAAAGCAGAAACCTGGATTCCGCGTTGGGTGAAAGAAGGCTGGATTCCGGACGTCTTCATCGTCGACCCACCTCGTTCAGGGTGTGATACACAACTATTAAACGCAATGATTTCGTCAAAAGCGAAAAAAATCATTTACGTTTCATGTAATCCGCAAACTTTGGCACGTGACTGCGATCATCTGATGAAAGCTGGCTACAAAGTCAGCTATATCCAGCCGTACGATATGTTCCCTCAAACGGCACATGTCGAAGCCATCGTCGTATTGGAAAAAAAGAAAAAGAAAAAGTTTTAAACGGATCGAACGGTTAGGAGAACCGATCTCTATGACAAAAAGGAAAACGGCTGAGTCGCCGTTTTCCTTTTTGTTTTGTCTCGCGATCTTTTTAAGTTTGTTGTAGCCAATTTTCATCCTGTTCCTGAAAACGTCGTTTAAGATCAGCGACCCGTTCTGCCGGTAAAGCTCCTTTTTCCAACAAGCGGATATTTTGGACCAGATGCTCCGGATTTGCTGTTCCGATGATGGCACTTGTGACACCGGGTTCAAAAACGGTAAACCGGAGTGCGGTTTCAAGCCAAGAAGCTTCTTCAAGCGGGAAATCGAGTTGCTGTGCCCGTTCCCAATAAGGTTCGACATATTGCCCGACCGGCCGGGACGCAAACCGCCATGGTGCATTGGCAATCGGACGTTTGGCGATGATACCTTTTTGTTGCTGATGAATCAGCGGGACCGAATCCATCAATGCCCGTTGATCGTACAAATTAACAGACGTTTGAAAACTGTCGAATCGTCCTGTCGTGATGGCGTAGTCTAAGTCTTCCCGGTCACCGGAATACGCGATCAGGCGGACTTTTCCGGCCTGTTTTGCCCGTTCGAGTGCCTCGATGACGTCATCTTGAGCCAGTATTTCCTTACTGCAGGAATGTAGATGAACGATATCAATAAAGTCTGTCTGCATCGTCAAAAGAGCCTGGTCAATCCCGCCGGCGACAGCTTGGAACGTCCAATCCTCCGTGCGCGGGACATCATAGCCGACTTTTGTCGACAGGACGACATCGTGACGACGCTGTTTTAAAAATTGCCCGAGCCGCTTTTCGGATAAGCCGTAGCCGCGGGCGGTATCAAACAAACGAATGCCTGTATCCAATGCCTGATGGAGAATATAACTTGCTTCCTGATCGGATAAGTCATCGGAACCGATATGACCGGCGCCAAATCCAAGAGGGGAGACTTGGATATCCGTATTGCCGAATGAACGTAATTCCATGCTGTTTCCTCCTTTAATTACTTCTCTAACAGTATATGAAGAAAACGGTTGCATCAATCGATATCCCTCGATCGATGCAACCGTTTTTTATAAAGATACATCAGGTAAAACACCGCAAACAGTCCGACGATCAACCAAGGAAGCATGGAATCCCGTTCAATCAATTCATTGACGGCAAAAGCTTCGATGACAAGTGCCGGTACTTTCCCGATGGTGCTGGCGGTTAAAAAAATCACCGGTGAGACGCCGCTTGTCGCACTTAGAAACGTGACGACTCCGGAAGGGGCGAACGGCAACAGCCGCAAAAAGATGATGGTCCAAAAGGCATCCCAACCGGTTTGCGCCGTCAGTTTTCCGAGCCACTTCAAGACGAACGGGGATTGAATCAATGGTTCGACGCGCCGGACACCGTAACGATAGACGTAAAAGGCAATGCCGGCACCGAGGGCTTCGCCGAGAAACGACAGCAACAAGCCTTGCCAAAAACCGAAATACAGTAGATTGGCTGCCGTGACAAAGGCGCTCGGCAAAACACCGAACAGGCTGATGATTACACTGACTAAAAGACTGATTGGTACAGCAAACATTTCTGCCCGTTGCAACCAATCAAGGAGTGTGGCTTCGATAGTAAGACTTCCTTTCAACCTTTAACACATCAAGTCAACATCGTTTTTGGACTTACGAAATGTCATTAGGAAAATCCGTCGTCTTCGTCCGGCAACAACGGTAACGTAATCAAGACAGTTGTTCCTTGTCCGAGCACGGACTCGAAGGAGATCGTTCCGTCGTGCCGGTCGATGATGTGTTTTGTGATGGCAAGACCGAGACCCGTTCCGCCGTCCTTTCGTGTCCGGGATTTATCAACACGGTAAAACCGTTTCGTTAAACGCTCCAAATGTTCTGGTGGAATGCCTTCTCCTTCGTCCCGAATCGAACAAATCGTCTGTTCGCCGTCTGTTTTTGTCGACAGATAGATATGTTTTGAAGCAGGCGTGTAACGTAAGGCATTGTCCAGCAGATTTCCGATGACTTGCTCAAGCCGGTCATTGTCACCGAGGACGATTTGACTTGGATCGAAGTCGGTGATGATGGAGACACCTTTTGCCTTCGCAATCGGTTCCATCCGGTAGACGACATCTTCTAAAACCTGGCTGAAGACAAGCGGTTGTTTGGTCATCGGATACGAATCCCGTTCCAACTGGGCAAGGTCGAGCAGATCGTTGACGAGGCGTTGCAACCGTTCCGTTTCGCGTTCGATGATCTGGTAATATTGATCGCGTGTTTTTTCATCGAGTGCTTTATCCTGCATCATTTCCGTATATCCCCGGATATAGGACAGGGGTGTCCGCAATTCATGACTGACGTTCGCCAAAAATTCCTTACGTTGTTCATCCACTTCACCGAGGGATTCTGCCATCTTATTCAGGGTTTCTGCCAGTTCGCCGATTTCATCATCGGATTGAATCGGAATTCGATAGGCAAAATCTCCTTGGGCGTAGACGGTTGAGGCCCGTTTCATGTCAATCAGCGGACGGATGATCGTATCAATGATCTGCCGACCGAAAATGACGAGATTCAACACAATCAGACCAATCATGAAGAAAATCATCAGGCGAAGCGGTCGGAACGGTTCACTGATTTGACCGAGCTCCAAATAGAGAATCAACGTCCCGACGAGCCGGTTGTTTTCAATGATGGGAAAACCGGTCATCAGGATGTCCGTTCCTTCAATCGGATGTGTTCGACTGGAAACGACGGTTTCACCATTGCGTAACTGTTCAACATCCGCATTCGTCAAGAACCGGAGTCCGGCCGGATTTTTCTTCAGAAAGTCGATGAAAAAGACTTTGGATTCCGTTAATTCATTCGTATACGTCATCCCGTCATAAAACGCACCGGATAGTCCTTCTGATTCATAAATGTTAATCAATTTTTCGCCCCGATTGAGCAATAAATCTTCCTGCGTTTGAAGGTAAAACCGATCGTACAGATAAAATGTCAATAATACGAACAAAACGGCAGAAAAAACGCTTGTGAACCAAATCGTAATCCAAATCCGGCGGCGAATGGTATACCGCTTAATCATACTTCCTCGAATTTATATCCGATGCCCCAGACCGTTTGGATCGAGCCGCCGGCTTCACCGAGTTTCAGACGAAGTGTTTTGATGTGGGTATCGACAGTCCGCAGATTTCCGATGTAGTCGGCGCCCCAAATTTGATCGAGCAACTGTTCGCGTGAAAAGACTTTATCGTTGTTTTGGACAAACAAATGGAGTAAGTCAAATTCCTTCCGCGTTAAACTGATTGGTTTTCCGCTGACGTGGACACTGCGGCTTTCTGTATCAAGCTCCAGTTTGCCGATCGTCAACGTCGCCGATTGATCGACTGTAAAACGATGGGAACGTCGCAACGTCGCTTCGATGCGGGCCAACAGTTCACGAGGGCTGAACGGTTTCGTGATGTAGTCATCGGCCCCAATTTTCAGACCGTGAATCCGGTCGAGTTCGTCCGAACGGGCCGTTAGCATGATGATCGGGACGTTCGAGAATTCACGGATTCGCATGCAAGCCGTCAAACCGTCCATTTCCGGCATCATGACATCCAGCAAAACGAGATGGAAGGCATCACGTTGCATTAAATCAAGTGCTTCTTGACCGTTCGAAGCCGTCGTCGTCTGATAGTTTTCTTTTTGAAGATTTGAGACAAGCAGATCACGCATTTGTGCTTCGTCATCTACGACAAGTATTTTAAAGGATTGTTCTGGCATCAGTTGATCACTCCATTTCATATGGGAAGAAGAGATGGCTTCTTCCGACAGGTGAATTTTCCTTATTATCATACCATTTGAAGCTTTCGATCCGCATCAAAAGTACGAACAAAAAAGCACAAGAGGCAGGTGCCTCTCATGCTTCGAGTTGTTGTTCGTAGACCGTTTCGAATTCGCGGCCATGGATATACATTTGAAAACTTGATTTGGAGACTTCGTACAATGTAAATTGAGTTTCTCCGGTATTCAGCTGTTTCAATAGTGCCGGTCGTAATTCATCGGCACAAAAAGCATACGGCAGTTTTTCCGCTGCTTTTTGTGAACGGATGTTCGTCTTGCGGATTTTCATGAAGACACTTTCGAAATCAAGGTCGAAAAATAGTTCTGCAAAAAATGCTTCTTTTGCAAGATTATTATAACCTTTCCCATGATACGGTTTACCTAACCATGTACCGAGAAACCCATACTGTCCTTCGATATCGAGTAAACTGATTGTACCGATTGGTTGGTCAAATTCGTCTAGGATTGTGCGTGAGACGAGCTCACCGCGTTCTTCCTCTTCGATTGCCTGCTTTGTAGTAAACAGAAATTCATCAAAGTACCGTGTTTTTTGGCGGACGTACGGATATACGTCTTGATGCTGCATCAGTTCGAACAAATCAGCGCAGTCGCTCAGCTCCCGTTGCTTGAGCATACTTCCATTCCTCCTTCTTAAGACCGCTAGAATGATTGTCGAAAGCTACCTGTCTGACTCGTTTGAACCGCGCATGGTATGCCTTCTTCAGTTGTCGGATAAGATAATATTACCTTCTTTTTTTAAAAAAGCAAGTAAATAATTTTTGTGAAAAAACATACGAAAATAAGACAATTCTTGCAAATGAAAAAGCCTCATTTTCATAATAAAAAAAGCCTATGATTTTCAACGATTTTCCGTTAAAATCATAGGTTTTTTTTTAAGACATGGATGTCAGATGAGTATGTTCAAAAATCACTTTTCCATCAATCATCGTCATCAAAGGCTTCGCGAGATAATCGAGCGGGAAGTGACTCCAAAGAACGAGATCGGCATCTTTGCCGACTTCAATCGAGCCGACGCGGTCTGCGACGCCGATCGAACGGGCCGGATTAATCGTAATCGCGCGAAGCGCGATGTCGACCGGCAGTCCTTCACGTGCAGCAAGACCGGCACATAAATTTAAATACTGAACAGGTGTATACGGATGATCGGTCGTAATCGACACTTCAAGACCGTGCTCATGAAGAACACGATATGTTTCCCACGTTTTGTTTTTGAGTTCGATTTTCGACTTTCGTGTAAAGGTCGGACCGACTGTAACGTGTTCAATCGGTAATTGTTGCAGTTCTTTGGCCACGAGATGACCTTCTGTACAATGTTCGATCCGGACATCCAGCTCAAACTCTTCGGCAAAACGAATCGCCGATAAAATGTCATCGGCCCGGTGAGCGTGGACACGAAGCGGCATCTCTTTTTTGAGAACCCGTTCAATCATCCGGTGGGCAAAGGTATCAGCTGTCCGTTGCATCTTGACTTCAAGAAATGCTTCCCGCAACATACCCATGATGCCCATACGTGTCAGTTCACCGGCACGACCGGCACTATGGACACGTTTCGGGTTTTCTCCAAGCGCAATTTTTAATCCGGCATATTTCCGTAAAATCATGTCATCGATAAAACGGCCGTGTGTCTTGATGACACTCGTGACACCGCCGATGATATTCATGCTGCCCGGCATGACTTGGACCGTCGTGACACCGTGTTCGATGGCTTCCTTGAATCCTTCATCAAGCGGATAGACGCCGTCGATGGCCCGCAAGTGGGGCGTCATCGCGAAAATGGTTTCATTGGCATCGTTTCCGACTGTTCCGGTTCCTTCATCGTACAATCCGAGATGCGTATGGGCATCGATGAAGCCGGGAAGCAGGAATCGTCCTTCTGCTTCGATGACCCGCTCGTGTTCCTCGGCGTCCAGCAATTCATTGATTTCGTGAATCTTCCCGTCTTTGATCCGGATATCGCCATAAAAATTATCTGATGTGATGGGAAAGATATGTGCATTTCGTATTAAAACATCCAACATTTTTCAACCCCTGTATTAGTTTGTGTGCTCGAGATTCTGCAGTGCATCCTTTAGTTCAGCATACCGAAACTTGTAGCCGTTTTCGAGAGCTTTTTTCGGAATAACACGGGCGCCTTCGAGAACGATGACACTTTTTTCTCCGAGAGCCAGCTCGAGAGCGAAGCGTGGAGCCGGTAACCAGTGCGGACGGTGCAACACTTTTCCGATCGTTTGACCGAACCGTCGCATCGTTTCCGGATGAGGGGCTGTAATATTGAGAGGACCTTCTACAGAAGCGGTCGTCAGTGCGAACAGGAACATTTCGACGAGGTCATCGATATGAACCCAGGAAACCCATTGCTTCCCGTCGCCCATTGTCCCGCCGCCAAATAATTGATAAGGCAAACGCATTAATGGATAGGCACCGTCTTCTGTACTGAGGACGACCCCAATCCGCGGATGAACGAGCCGGACACCGCTTTCGGCAATCGGTTGAGCAAGCTCTTCCCAAGCGACACAGACATGGCTGAGGAAGTCGGCAGTCGGAGGCAGTGCCGTTTCTTCCGTAAAGGTTTGATGGCGGTCCTGACCGTAAATTCCAACGGCAGAAGCTGATAAGACGACGTCAGGTTTGGAATCAAGTGCTCTGACAATCCGGACGAGTTCTTTCGTCGAGTCGATGCGGCTTTCCAAGATGACGCGTTTACGCTCTTCTGTCCAGCGTCCTTCATTGATCGAAGCACCTGCCAGGTGGATGAAGGCATCCACATCATTCAGTTCTTGCTCCGGTGTTGCTTTATCCGTCAACCATTCAACGTAGCTGACGGCTCCCGCCGCAGCTTTCGGTGAACGGGTTAAAATAACAATTTGATGGCCTTCGTTAAGTAATCGTTTCGTTAGTGCCTGTCCAATCATTCCGGTTCCGCCTGTAATCGCGATTTTCATGGCGTGAATCATCCTCTCGTCCTGTCTGTAGTAATACTTGTACATATGTTCCCGTTTCTCTGTTTCACTCAAACCTGATTCAACATGTTATCGTTGCAAGAGAAGATAAAAAAAGGAGGAACCGACTTGAAAATCACACGGATTTCGACCCAAAAGAAAAATACGGAGCGCTTCAATATCTATATTGAACGTGAAGGTAAGGAAGAATATGCCTTTGCCGTCGATGCCGATATCTTGATCAAGTATAACCTGCAACGGGACAAGGAGCTTGACGATGATTTCGTCAAAGAAGTACTGACAGCGGAAGAACAGCAAAAAGCATACCGTTTATCACTCAATCATTTGTCATACCGAATGCGGGCGACGAGCGAAGTCGAAGCTTACTTGATGGAAAAAGAGACCCCGGAACATGCCGTCAAACATGCCATCAAACGATTGACCGACCAAAAATATTTAAACGATCAACAGTTTGCCGAGGCGTATACAGCGACAAAAAAAGCAACGACACCGCAGGGACCCGGAAAAATCCGGCGTGATTTAGAAGCGCTGAAAGTGAACAAAACGTACATTGATCAAGCGCTGGAATCATTTACGGAAGAAGAGGAACTAGAAAAGGTATTGAAATTTCTCCGGCAAAAACAAAAAGAACTTGCCCGCCGGTCGGTTCGGGAACTCAAACAAAAACTGCAACAAACATTGATGCAACGCGGATTCTCATCAGAGGTTTCAAAACAGGGGATTCAACTCGTATTTGAAGAGGTCGAAGCAGAGACGGAAGAATCGGCTGCTTTATACCAAGCGCGGAAATACTATCCGAAGTACCGGAATCTGGAACCGTTCGCCCGGGTGCAGAAAACGCAACAGGCGTTGGTTCGAAAAGGATTTCCGTATGCACTCGTGTCGGAAGTGATCGAACAGGTCAAGCAGGAAGAAGCAGACGGAATATAAGTTTCGGCTTCATTTTAAAAGTTTAGACACAAAATTGACAATTGTTCGATAATTATGCTATTCTACGCTCAGATTAAGAAAAGGAGGAACCGTCAAATGAAACAGCCAATTGTAAACGCACTTATCAAACAGCTGAATATGGCGGAGACTCTCGAACTCGTATAAACACTATTTTCAGTGTGCGATTGACAGGGAATCCGTTCCCCGAGCACGCAGACCATATCGTCGATTCACATCGTCTTTAGAAATGCAGATGGATTCTCGGACTGCTCCGGAAATCCGCCTGCCTTTTTTGCGTGCTTGGAAACAACGTAACACCATTATGAACGACAAAGGGGGGAACCATCGTGCGATTGTTTCGCCAACTCAGCTGGTTTCTGAAGGAACATAAAAAATCATATTTGATTGCCGTGTTATTGCTGATTGTGACCGGCTTCATCGACTTGACACCACCATGGTTGATCGGAAAGGTGATTGACGGACTGCGTTCCGGATCCATGGATCGGACGACATTGATTCAGTATGTGGTCGGGCTGACCGTTATTTCCATTATGTCCTTTATTCTGACGTATTTATGGCTTGCGAAATTATTCGGAACAGCCTTTTTACTCGAACGGACATTACGAAGTCAATTTTTTACGCATTTATTAAAGTTAACCCCGACCTTTTATCAACGTAACCGCACAGGGGATTTAATGGCGCTTGCGACCAATGATTTGAAAGCGGTCGAACGGACAGCCGGTTTTGGTGTCCTGACGCTCGTTGACTCGCTGAATATGACGGCGATTACACTTGTCGTCATGGGAGTAGCGATCGATTGGAAACTGACGCTTGCCGCCTTATTGCCGATGCCCATTCTTGCGTACGCGATGAATAAACTCGGCAGTCAGATCCACGGCCGCTTCATGACAGCACAGGATGCCTTTGGCACGATGAATGATCAAGTCGTGGAGTCGATTTCCGGACTGCGGGTCATTCGTTCATTCGTTCAGGAAGACATCGATGTTAAAAAATTTGATGATGTCACGACGGATGTATTTGATAAAAACATGCATGTCGCAAAAATTGATGTCTTGTTCGAGCCGATTATTAAATTACTCGTCGGAATCAGTTATTTGATCGGTCTATCGTTCGGGACGTACCTCGTCTTTACGAACGATATTACGCTTGGACAACTCGTCGCCTTCAATATTTATCTCGGAATGTTGATTTGGCCGATGTATGCGTTCGGAGAGCTGATCAACGTCATCCAGCGCGGAACAGCGAGTCTCGATCGTCTTCAGGCGACGATGCGGGTCAAACCGTTGATTTCATCGACTCCGGTCGTAGAGATTACTACTCCTGAAACGATTGTTTTATCGGATTTGACGTTTACGTACCCGGGAACGAAACAGCCCGCATTGCGCGGAATCAACGTGACGATCGAACAAGGAAAGACAATCGGGATTGTCGGTCCGACCGGTGCCGGGAAAACGACGTTGCTTCGCCAATTTTTACGCGAATATCCACTTGACCGTCATATGCTGCAAGTCAACGGTGTTCCCTATGAAGACGTCGCTTTGGAAACGGTCCGGGGATGGACGGGTTATGTTTCGCAGGAACACCTTTTGTTCTCGAAAACAGTGCGGGATAACATCCTCTTTGGCGCCGGAACGGCAACGGAAGCCGAACTACAGGAAGCAATTCGTCTGGCGTCATTCACAACGGACATTACCATGCTCGATCAAGGTCTTGAGACGTTGGTCGGTGAACGTGGTGTTACGTTATCCGGCGGTCAGAAGCAACGGCTGTCGATTGCCCGGGCGATGTTGAAAAAACCGAAATTATTATTGCTCGACGATTCGTTGTCTGCGGTCGATGCAAAAACCGAGTCGCATATCATTGAAGCGATTCGAACCAATCGGGAGCAGGCGACGACATTGATTGTCGCACACCGTCTGTCTGCCGTTGCCCATGCGGACGAAATTCTTGTCTTGCAGGACGGTCAAGTGACAGAACGGGGTACGCACGAACAGTTGATGGATCATAAAGGGTGGTACGCCGAACAATTCGAACGGCAAAGTGAAGAAACGTAAGGTAGGAGGTGTCGAACGTGAAGGAAGAAGAATTATATCTATTAGATCCCGTTCGTCGGAAAACGACGATTCGATCACTTGTTCGTTATGCGATGTATGAAAAACAAGCAATTTTCCTCGGATTATTTCTCTTGATTCTGGCAGTCGGAGCAGAATTGACCGGACCATATATTGCGAAAGTCATCATCGATGAACATATTGTTGCGATTGAAAAGGATTGGGTTGAAGTGAAGGACGGAGGAAGGGTCGAGTATGACGGGCGCCAGTTTGCGAAGAAGCAGGATGTGCCGTCTTCCGATGTCATTCAAGCGATTTCAGTTGTTCAATCGAAGAGCGGTTATTATTTTGTGCCCGAACAAGTCGTCAGCGGAGGAGAACGCAACGTGACCGGTGGAACGTTAACCGTCACGCGTGGGGAAGAAACGTTTCGTTATTCGGGCGTCAAGAAGCTGACGCAAGGACAGGTGTATGATTTTTATGCCTCTGACTTAAAAGCGGTCGGCTGGCTGTCTTTGCTGTATATCGTCCTGCTGTTAATCGCGGCCGGTTTGAACTGGGTCCAACAAATCCTGCTTCAGCGGTCGGCGCATAAAATCGTCAAACGGATGCGGCTCGATGTCTTTACACATTTACAACGGTTACCGGTCCGCTATTTTGACCAGACACCGATCGGAAAGATTGTCAGTCGTGTCACAAACGATACGGAAACAATCCGCGATTTGTACTTGGGTGTGCTCGCACGCGTCTTTTCGGGATTGATTACGATGGCCGGAATTTTAGTGGCGATGTTTTTCCTCGATGTCCGTCTCGGACTCGTTTCGCTGTTGATTATTCCGATCGTCTACTTCTGGATTCAGCTGTTCCAGAAACTTGCAACGGAAAATAACTTCAAGGTCCGGTCGCTTGTCGCAGATATGAATGGTCAGTTAAACGAGAACATTCAAACGATGCCGATCATTCAAGCGTATGCGCGGGAAAAAGAAGTGTTGGCGGAATTTGAACAAAAAAATGAAGAGAATTATCAAACCCGTTCGAAGTTGTTGCGGCTTGATGCCTTAATGTCGCATAACTTATCGTATTTCCTGAAAAACCTGACGCTGGCCTTATTGATCTGGGTCGTGGCGGGTAAAAGTCTGACCGACGGAACCTTTTTATCGCTCGGGATTTTATATGCCTACATCGACTATGTCTCGCGTCTCTTTGAACCGGTCACACAAATCATGAATCAGTTGTCGCCGTTGCAACAAGCACTCGTTTCAGCAGACCGGATGTTCCAACTGCTCGACGAAAAGGGAGAAGACGTCGGAAAGGGACGTTTACCCCGTTTCGCCGGACGTGTGGAGTTCAAGCAGGTCGGTTTCAGCTATGATCCGGGTCATCCTGTCTTACAGGACATCGAAATTGATGCCCGTCCCGGAGCGACAATCGCTCTCGTCGGACATACGGGTAGCGGGAAAAGTTCAATCATGAATCTGCTGATGCGTTTTTATGATCCATCATCCGGTCAATTGCTGATTGATGGACAGGATGTCACGTCACTGCCGAAACAGGCGGTCCGCGATCATATGGGTATCGTCCTGCAGGATCCATTTTTATTCACGGGAACAATCCGGTCGAATATCACGCTCGGCAACCCGGCGATTTCCGAAGAACGGATTCGGGAAGCGATCGTCGCTGTTGGGGCAGACCGTTTCATCGACCGTCTTCCTAAGGGTCTGGATGAACCCGTCATCGAAAAAGGCGCGACCTTGTCTGCCGGCGAACGGCAGTTGATCAGTTTTGCCCGGGCTTTGGCGTTTGATCCAGCCATTTTAGTTCTCGATGAAGCGACGGCGAGCGTCGATTCGGAAACGGAAGCGATGATTCAGGATGCCTTATTGACGTTGACGAAAGGGCGCACGACCTTCATCATTGCCCACCGTTTGTCGACGATCAAAGACGCTGACGAAATCATCGTCCTCGACCATGGACGGATATCCGAACGCGGAACGCATGAAGAGTTACTCGCAAAACAAAAAATCTATGCCAAAATGTATGCGTTGCAAAGTAAACGCAATCTCGAATTGAAATCAAGCTAACTCCATCATTTTTCTTCTCCTTTTCGTATATACTAATGACGAAGAGGGGGAGTTTTTTTATGGAGACACGAATGAGTCAGTTATCAAAATATGAATTAGAGATGCTCGTGACGAAATTGAATGAGCAAAAACGTAAAGCGGAGCAACACGGTAACATGAGTGAAGTCGAGGTGATCATCCGCAAGATTGCGATTGCCCAAAGTTATCTCGTCGACACAAGCCGGTTCGAGACGGGTCGCTTTTACCAGATTGATGGAGAAGAGACACGATTTGAACTGCATTTCGTCAACGGTGTAATGGGCTGGGGACATTTTGAAGGGACAGTCAACGAAGTGGCGATTCCACTTGCGTTGATTCAGGAAGAGGAGGAATGACGATGGATCAAAATCGTACGGAAGCATTAAACGAATTGGCGGAAGAATTACAAGGAGTCAACGAGACCTTGACACCGCTTGAAGCCTTGACGTGGGTCGAAGTCTTATGGGAAGATTTCGAAGCGACGCTTGCAAAGGCGGGAGAAAAATATCAGGGTGAGGCAGTTGCCGTTCGTTTCGTTCAGCAACAAATCAAGCAACATGGTCCGATGCTTCACCGTTTTAATACAACAAACGAGAAGTTCAAGCATTTGATGATTGGGCGCGACGATCAGTCAATCAATTAAAAAAGAACTCGCGGTTCGGAAAAGAAACTTTTCCGAACATGGCGAGTCCTTTTTTTATAATGCAGGTACAAACAATTTTTTTTGCAACGTCCGTTCGCTGAAAACCCATCCTGTATAGGAACTGACAATTTGGCGTGACGTTGCATCAATCCGGACGACAGCGACGAACGGATAGACTTCTTTCGTGAAATAACGTAAGTTCGTGAACCGGTATTCGACGATTCCGTCTTTTCGGGAAACCGTATACGTATGAATTTTTGAAAATTCAAGGAACGCCTGTAGATCCGCGTTCTCCTTGACGATGTCATACAATTCATCCCCATGCGGTTCATTTTTGATCCGGAAATTACCGCACTCGACGACTGTTCCGGAATTAATCTTGACGACCGCATATTCATTTCGAAGACGTGCTGCGACATGCCACTCATCCCATTTCATGCCGGGAGAAATGAATAGCTTGTGTGCTCCGCCGTAATAACGAGCGGCCGTCGCCAAAGCATCGTTACGCAACTTAAATTGAACCGCATAATAGATGATGACGATCGCAATCAAAATCGGGAAAATGACGATCGTGGCACGGGTCAACAGCCAAATGCCGAACGCCCCGTAATACATCGTGAACAGGTAAGGGTCAAATGTATTGATGACGCCCCAACCAATCCAGGTTTTCTTAAAGGGATGAAGCGCCTGCGTGCCGTAAGCATTAAACAGATCGACGAAGACATGAAGGGCGACAGCAATCTGTGCCATCAGCCATAATGAAGTAGGCGGAACGCCGAACAGGGCGCCGATGACGATCGACAGTAACAACGGCCAGGCAATCAAGGCGATCAGACCGTGGGATTTACCACGGTGCTGTCTCAGGTAGGCACTGTTGCCTTTAAATTTAAATACAGTATCAAAGTCTGGAGCATGGGAACCGACCAACGCCGTAGTCGTAACAGCCGCAAACAGCGTAGCGCTTGCTGCGATATCCGGTTCAAGTGTGGAAATGGCGGCGAGGCAAAGTCCCATTCCGATATGCGTCCCAGTATCCAATGCAAATTCGCTCCTCTATCAAAGTATTCGAAATCATAATAAACGTAAATTGATTTTAATTTTTAAGGTTAATTGAACTTACTATAACGTATCAAACAGAAAAGAGGTAATATTTTGACTCTTGTCACAGAATATTTCAGAAACTTTAATAAACAGCATTTTACGACGGAATTGGTGCAGTGGTTCTTGCGGGAACAACGACAGTTACCGTGGCGTGAAACCAAAAATCCTTATCATATCTGGATCAGTGAAATCATGCTGCAACAAACACGGGTCGATACAGTGATTCCATATTACCAGCGGTTTACGGAACGGTTTCCGACACCCCACGATTTGGCGTCGGCCGACCAAAGTGAAGTCTTAAAATATTGGGAAGGCTTAGGGTACTATTCCCGGGTTAAGAACCTTCAAATCGCAGTTCAGGAAGTTGTTGAAAAATATGACGGGATCGTACCGGATGAAAAAGAACGGTTTGAAAGTTTACGGGGAGTCGGTCCCTATACGACCGGTGCGGTTCTCTCAATTGCCTACGGCCACCCGGAGCCTGCCGTCGACGGGAACGTCATGCGTGTCTTATCGCGTGTCCTCGGAATTTATGACGACATTGCCGCACCGAAAACACGAAAAGTCTTTGAAGCGGCCGTTCATGAATTGATTGATCATGCGGATCCGTCAAGCTTCAATCAAGGGTTGATGGAACTCGGTGCAATGGTCTGTACACCGAAATCACCGATGTGCGGACTGTGTCCGGTCAATGATGTCTGTTTTGCTTACGACCGCTCGGTTCAGGCGGAATTGCCTGTCAAAACAAAAAAAGGTAAAACACAGATGATCCGGTACGATGCATTGGTCTATGAAGAAAACGGACAAGTCGCCGTCATGCAACGTCCGGAAACGGGACTGTTGGCCGGCATGTGGCAGTATCCGTTAGTGGAATCGACGGAAGAGCAACACGGAATGCAAATCGGCAGTGTAAAACACATCTTTTCGCACCGGATATGGGATATTACGGTTTATCGTGTTGCGACACAACCGGAAGGAACCGTTCTGATGGATGAACAGACATATGACAAGCAACCGATTTCGGTCGCCCAAATGAAGATTGATCGCCTATTAAAGGAGGAACTCTGATGAATCGTTTTTATTCAGAAACGAAAGTGCCGGCGACAAAAGACCAAGCCTGGTTCTTTTTAAGTGATGCCAAAGCCTTGACGGGAATGACGACGTTTCCGAAAGTGCAGACCATCGGGGACACCCGGACATATGCCGGCAATACAATTCAGCTGAAGGTCGGTGTTCCACCGTTTTTTGTAAAATGGGATTCGATCATCCCGATGGTCGGCAAAGATGCATTTGTTGACGTCGGAGTGAAGGTACCGTTTCCTTTCTCTGCGTGGTGTCATACACACCGTGTCGAAGAGCGCCCGGACGGTGTCTATATGATTGATGACTTAATTTATAAATCGTATTTACCGAAAGTACTGGTGGATTTATTTATTTTGAAACCGATGTTTCAGCAACGGAAACAGGCGATTTTACATCATTTTTCAAGTTAAATACCAGTCATTTTCCTGAAAAAGTAGCCTTTCGTTTTTCATGTGTTCTGAAAATGGGTATAATAAGCACGAGAGTATTGAAAAAACTGAATAAAAAGCTTCAGAAAGGAGTAGCACATGAGTCGATTCCCAAAAGAAAGTAGCAAGATTGAGATTCAAAGTTTCAAACATAACGGCAGCTTACACAGAGTTTGGGAAGAAACGCTCGTGCTTAAATCGACGGAAGAAGAATTGATTGGATTCAATGACCGGATCATGGTCAGTGAATCGGATGGTCGTCAGTGGCGGACACGAGAACCCGCGATTTGTTATTTTTCGACAGAACTTTGGTTTAATGTAATCTGTATGATTCGTGAAGACGGTATCTACTATTACTGCAACTTGGGTTCACCTTCGACGTTTGATGAAAAGGATCGAGCAGTCAAGTACATTGATTATGATTTAGATATCAAAGTCTATCCGGACATGTCTTACATGATTTTGGATGAGGATGAGTACGAGAAACATCGCCGGGAGATGAACTATCCGAAAGCGATTGATCGTATTCTGAAAGACAACGTTCAGATTTTGATTCAATGGATCCGCAGTCGCAAGGGTCCGTTTAACCCGGCATTCGTTGAAACGTGGTATCGTGAATACGAAACAAGGTATCGGAGATGATGGTTCGCCATCGTCTTTTTTTAGTGGAAAGAAGGGGAACACATGGGTAAAGCAAAGCAAAAACAGTTAAAAAAGAAGGGTTCCATCAGACGGTACATGGAATTCGTCAAACCGTATAAAAAACAAATTCTTTTGACGGTATTCGTCGGGATCATCAAGTTTTCGATTCCGCTCGGATTGCCGCTTCTCTACAAGTACATCATCGACAATCTGCTCGATAATCAAACGGTTCCGCTCGCGGAACGCAGTAAAGAACTTGCCTATTTGATCGGCGCCGGATTCTTCGTTTTTCTCGTCATCAAACCGCCGCTTGAATACATCCGGCAGTATTTGGCCCAGTGGTCGGCATCAAAAATTTTGTTTGATGTCCGGAACCGGCTGTTTGATCATGTCCAGAAGCTGTCACTCCGCTTTTATTCGAACACGAAGACCGGGGAAGTCATCTCCCGGATCATCAACGATGTCGAACAGACAAAGGATTTTGTTGTTACCGGGTTGATGAACTTATGGCTCGACATGATTACGATTTTGATAGCGATTGCTATCATGTGGACAATCGATCCGAAGCTGACGCTCGTTGCGATCATTCCGTTGCCGTTTTATGCACTCGCGGTCAAGTTCTTTTATGGACGACTCCGCAGTCTGACACGTGACCGTTCGGCGGCACTTGCTGAACTGCAGGGGCACTTGACGGAGCGGGTCAACGGAATGGCGGTCATTCGCAGTTTTGCGCTTGAACCCCATGAAAATCAGGCGTTCAAGAAACAAAACGATGGCTTCTTGACGGCAGCATTACGTCAAACGAACTGGAATGCCCGGACGTACGTCGTCGTCTCGACGATTACCGATTTTGCCCCGATTCTGATTTTCGGCGCAGCGGCTTTCCTTGTGCTGAACGGTCAGGAATCACTCGGCACGATGGTCGCCTTCATCGCCTATATCGATCGCCTGTACGCGCCGCTCGGTCGTCTTGTCAACTCGTCGACGACATTGACGCAGTCGATTGCCTCGATGGACCGGATGTTTGAGTTTTTGGACGAACCCTATGATATTACGGAAAAAGCCAATGCGAAAAATCCGGTTCATGTCAAAGGGAACGTCCAGTTTGAAAATATCAGCTTCTCCTACGAAGAAGGCGGCGAACGGGCGATTGACCGGTTGACGCTCGATGTACAGGCGGGAGAACGGATTGCCTTCGTCGGGATGTCGGGCGGCGGGAAATCCACGCTTGTCAGTCTGATTCCTAGATTTTACGATGTGTCGTCCGGGCGGATCACGCTTGATGGAGTCGATATTCGTGATTTGAAGTTACGTGGTTTACGCGATCAAATCGGAATGGTCATGCAGGAATCGATTCTGTTCAGTGAATCGGTCGAAATGAACATTAAGATGGGGAATCCCGAGGCGACGGATGAAGAGGTGGTCGCGGCAGCGAAGGCGGCCAATGCCCATGAGTTCATCGAACGACTGGCGGACGGTTATAAAACACCGGTCGGCGAACGGGGGGTCAAATTATCAGGCGGTCAAAAACAGCGTTTGGCAATTGCCCGGGTCTTCCTTAAAAATCCACCGATTTTAATTTTGGATGAAGCGACGAGTGCCCTGGATCTCGAAAGTGAATCGATGATTCAGGACTCGCTTGCGCGTCTTGCGAAAGGACGGACGACGTTTACCGTTGCCCATCGTCTTTCGACGATCACCGATGCCGATAAGATCGTTGTCATTGAAAACGGTCAAATCACGGAAATGGGACGTCACGAAGAACTGATGCGAAAACGCGGCGCTTATTTTGAACTGTATGCGATTCAAAACCTCGAGCTGGTTGAATAAAAAAAGGCTGTTCCGCGAAAAACGGAACAGCCTTTTTGTTATGAAGGACTGACTTACAGTTGGGCAAACGCACGATTGACAGCAACGATTGTTTCGTCGATGTCTGCTTCCGTGTGAGCCGTTGTCAAGAACCAGGCTTCGTATTTCGAAGGCGCAAGGTTGACGCCTTGTTCGAGCATTAATTTGAAGAACTGGCCGAACATTTCACTGTCGGCACGTTCGGCACCCAAATAGTCGACGACCGTTTCATCCGTGAAGTAGACCGTCAATGCACCTTTGAGACGGTTGATTGTGATCGTGACGCCATGTGTATCGGCAGCTTTTAAAATGCCTTGTTCGAGTTTAGCACCGAGGCGGTCGAACTCTTCATACACACCCGGCTGTTCGAGTAATTCGAGGCAGGCAATACCGGCTGCCATCGAAGCTGGGTTTCCGGCCATCGTACCTGCTTGATACGCCGGACCAAGCGGAGCGACGTGTTCCATGATATCCTGGCGTCCACCGTAGGCACCGATCGGGAGACCGCCACCGATGATTTTTCCGAGTGCCGTCATGTCCGGGCGGATGTTCAGAAGTTCTTGGGCACTGCCGTACGTAAATCGGAAAGCCGTGATGACTTCATCATAGATGACGAGTGCGCCGTGTTCATGCGTAATTTCGTTGATGGCCTCGAGGAACCCGGGTTGCGGTTCGACGATGCCGAAGTTCCCGACAATCGGTTCGACGAGAACGCAGGCGACCTGATCGCCCCATTCTGCCATGATTTGACGATAAGATTCAATATCATTGAACGGTGTCGTAATGACCTCTTTTGCTGTTGCTTTCGTCACACCGGCTGAATCGGGTGAACCGAGTGTTGCCGGACCGCTTCCTGCTGCAATCAGCATCAAGTCCGAGTGACCGTGATAACAGCCGCTGAATTTCACGACGAGTTCACGTCCTGTATAAGCACGGGCGACACGGATCGTCGTCATGACGGCTTCCGTCCCTGAGTTTGTGAACCGGACTTTCTCTAACGATGGAATCGCCTGTTGCAGTTTATGGGCAAAGTCGATTTCTAGGCGATGAGGTGTACCGTATAATAACCCGTTGCGTGAAGCATTCGTGATCGCTTCCGTAATATGTGGATGCCCGTGACCGGTAATGATCGGACCGTAAGCTGCTAAGTAATCGATGTAACGGTTGCCGTCGACATCATAGAAGTAAGCTCCTTCTCCTCGTTCCATATAGACGGGCGCACCGCCTCCGACTGCTTTATACGAGCGGGATGGGCTGTTCACACCTCCGACGATACATTTTTGGGCCACTTCATATAAGGATTCCGAAGTAGGACGTTTTGTATGAGTTGACATGATGATTCCTCCAATCATTGATACGTGAAAAATATCACGATATGATTGTATCATGTCCGTCAAACGTAGAGCAGAGCCGTTGACGGAAAGGAAGAATGTAGGTAGACTAATTATAAAGATTACAATCTAATAATCAATGAAAGATAGAAATGAGGGGATGACGTGGCGAACGAGATGCTAGATGATGCAGTACGCTCTTTACGTGAATCAGGCGTTCGGATGACACCACAACGTCATGCGATTTTGGAATATTTAACGACGGGACATACACATCCGACGGCAGATGAAATTTATCGTGCGCTCGAACATCGTTTTCCAAATATGAGTGTGGCGACAGTTTATAATAATCTACGGGTCTTCCGTGAAAAAGGAATCGTAGAAGAGATGAATTATGGAGATGCTTCCAGTCGTTTTGACTTCGTCACGACGCGTCATTACCATATGATTTGCGAAGGATGCGGAAAAATCGTCGACTTCAATTACCCTGTCCTGGATGACGTCGAGACTGTTGCGGCGCATTTAACAGGCTTTAAAGTAGACCGCCACCGTCTTGAGGTTTACGGGACTTGCCCGGATTGCCAATCGAACGTGCATTAAAAAAACGAGCTTCCTTTTAACGGGGAGCTCGTTTACTGTGTTTGTTGTACTTTTCATCGAATTCTTTTCCTTCAAGGTTACGATCCATCGTCAGAGGTTCGTCGCAGTGCATACATAAATCAACGCGTCCGAGGACTTTCGTTTCTTTACCGCAATTCGGGCAGGTGACGACGGCAGCTTTCGTCGAAGTAAGTCCGATCAGGAAATAGAGCGCTGTGCTGGCAAGGACCATGACAAACCCGACAAGCATTAGGATGACCATGATGATTTCGAATTGTTTTAACAAAAGACCGCCATACATGACAAGCATTCCGCCGAATACGAGGAACATTGCCAAGTTACGGGCCCGGTTTATTTTATTCTTACGTTGTTTTTTCACATGAATTCCCCCTGTAGCCAGTCTAGCATATTGTGGGATCGAGTCAGAAGCAGGAACGATTGATTTTTTGTCGAAAATGGTAACGGACGAATGATCAGAGTAACGAGTACGGAGTAGAGAAGGGTGAGAAGGAAATGGAACAGGCAACACGAACAATTTATTCAGAATATGCGGCTTATCCGGAGACACAGGGAATCATCGCCGTTGAGAAAAGACAACCGAGAGACTCTTTAACCGATCAATTTGATGTTTTACTGTTAGTCATTACACGAGATCCTTCCGTCGAGTGGACCGTTAAGCATTATCGATTGAATACATTGCGGGTTTCATTACATCTTGTGCATGAACAAGTCCTCTCCCGTTGGTTAATCTTAAATGCAAATCGCCGGGCCGTCCATTGGGTGTCGGAAGGAACCATCATTTTTGAACGGAATGACTACTTAACGGATTTGAAAAAACAATTACGCAACTTCCCGGAGACGGAACGCTGCTTACAGATGTCGTTGTCATTCGCTAAATTACTGCGTCGTTTTCAGGATGGACGGAATCTATTCAGCCGCGGTAATTATTATGATGCTTATACGCATGTCCATCATGCATTGCATCATCTGGCCCGGCTTTCCGTTCTCGAAAAGGGAGCGCATCCGGAAGTCGTCGTTTGGGAACAGGCCCGGTTGGACGATCCGGATGTCTATAAGTTATATGAACAACTTCTGTTGAGTGAAGAAACACTGGAACAACGGATTCACTTGGCGTTAATCGGATTAGAACATCTGTTGCAGTCAAAAGTCTTGTCCGGTGGTAAATACTTATTTGAAGTCATGCGAGAGCGGGATCGTCCTTGGACGATGCATGAATTGATGGAAGAAAGTCGTCTGACAGAATTGAAGGTTGATTTAGGGAGCCTAGTTGATTTTTTCATTCGGAAAGGATTGATCCGAATTTCGTATCAACGGACAAAAGGACTTGGTGTGGAACTCGTGACATACGAACCGGTCGTGTGATAGACCGGTTTTTTGTTTTTTTTAATAAATATAGAACCAGCATATATAGAAGAAAAAAATAACGAAAAGAAAAATTAAGAAAAAGCATTGACGTTATTATCTCGAGATAGTATATTAATACATGTCGACAGGCACACGCCATTGACGTAATGAAAAAAACAAGAAAAAAACGGTTGACGCATAAGTTATTCCGTGATATCTTATTAAAGTCGCTGAAAACGACACGACGAACTTTGAAAACTGAACGATGAGGCAAAAAACGTATCTTCGGATACAAACAATGAATGAAGCGCAAGCTTCGTCAACGTGACTCCGGTCAC
>NZ_JBEPSU010000015.1:0-14309 GCF_040549175.1 Exiguobacterium sp. PvP048
TTTGCCCATGCAAAAACACCTCCGATATTAGTACTTTTTAAAAGTGTACCACTCCGAAGGTGTTTTATATTGTCTCAAAATTTTAGGTTAGCCCACTTTTTTAGTTGACACGCGATGCTTTTTTAGTTGACACGCGATGCTATTTTCGGTGTCGGGACATGCCGTCCCCAAACCAAATAGAAAATCGGTCCAAGATAATTAACGAGAAAAATCAGGATGCCCCAAAGCCATTTGGGACCGCGTGTCTTCGGACGTTTCCATAAGTCTCGATAAGCCGTGACCATTAAAAAGAATCCAAGCATGTGGACAATATTGTTGAACCACTTTCGGTTGATTAAATCCAAACCAGTTACCTCCTGAGCCATGATTAGCTGACGAACAGTCGGTCATGAAAATTTTTTAAAATCAACCGATCCTGTTCAATTGTAAAGCCGTAACGGGTAAAGCATTCGGCAGAGACGCGTCCACCGTAAGAAATGGCGGTAAAGTCTCCGCTGACCCGGTAATGGGTATATTTATGTTGAATATCATGAATTAGCGATTCGAGCAGTAAACCACGTTCGCCAAGACCTTCCTCGCGGACATGGATGTCGAGCAAGCTGAATTCAGCAAATTCATTCGAGTCGAATAGACGTGTCGACAAGTGTTGAATCGTCATATGCGACCGTTTCGATAAAACCGTTTTATGCGTGTGACGATTTTCCAGTAACGTCACGTAATAACTGAACAGCGGTGCATGAATGTTACGTGTCACTTGAACGACCTGCTGTTGATTATTGTAAGCAAGACCGACGAGTTGTTCGTTCGGATGCTGCTGGATTTGAATGGATCGTTTGGCGCAGACGGTTTGCCATTCCTGCTCCGGAATCCATGACAACTCTTTGGTCCGGTTTGTTCTAAAGAATTTCACAGGGTAGGTAGATCCTCCTTTAAACGAATAGATGATTTTAATATACACTTTTTGTCAATTGGAGAAAAGAGTTTTTTAACAAAATCATACAATTGAAAATTTGTTGCATTTGCAACAAAAAACAATATAATAAAGTTATATAATTCTTCAGACAAAAAAAGGAGACGATATGGGAGAACTATTACGTGAAATTGGAATGATTGCGCGGGCACTCGATTCCATCAGCAATGTTGAATTCAAAGAGCTGGAACTGACAAAAGGACAATACATTTATCTTGTCCGGATTTGTGAAAATCCAGGAATCATTCAGGAAAAACTGGCTGAACTGATTCTCGTGGACCGGACGACAGCCGCCCGATCGATTCAAAAATTAGAAAAAGCCGGATTCATCGAAAAACGACCGGATGTCGTGAACAAAAAAATCAAAAAACTGTATGCAACTGCAAAAGGACAGGCAACGTGTCCGGTGATTCTTCAGGAACACGCTTATTCGAAAGGGGTTGCTTTAGCTGGTTTGAGTGAAGAAGAACAAGCCCGGTTACTGGAGTTGACGGAGCGCGTCCGTGAAAATATCGAGCGGGAATGGGACTTTGTCAAAAAAGGTGGAACTCGACATTATTTGAAGGAGTGAATAGGGTGAAAGAAACGATTGAGTTTGTCCGCTGTGACGTCAAGGATGTCAGAACGTTACAGGCGATTAGCATAGAAACCTTTTCGGAGACGTTTGGTTCCCAAAATGATCCGCAGCATCTAGAGGATTATCTCAACCAATCCTATAATCTCGAAAAATTAACAGGGGAGCTTGAACGTACAGATTCGTTTTTCTATTTTATTAAAAGTGATGAGGAAATTGCCGGCTATTTAAAGCTGAACATCGGAAAAGCTCAAACTGAGCCGACGGAAGGGAAGTCGTTGGAACTCGAACGGATTTATATCCGTTCAGCATATCAGGGGACAGGTCTTGGAAAGCAGTTGCTTGAGAAAACATTCGAGATTGCTCAAGCACAGGGGATGGAGCAAGTCTGGTTAGGGGTGTGGGAAGAAAATCACCGGGCGTTACGCTTTTATCGACGTTTTGGTTTTGTACAAACCGGAGCACACGCATTCTATATGGGAGAAGATAAACAAATCGATTTGGTCCTGACAAAGACATTGTAAAACGAAACGAACTCATATCAGTCAAAAATAGCAAGCCCTCAAAAACCCCTCCCGGATCATGGCATCGGGAGGTTTTAGTATAAGACATAGTATTTATCTGACACTCCCACCACTGAAGCAGTGGGCTTCCTGGCCTTAAATACTGTGATATAACAGTCAGCTTAGAAGAATTTGTTCCAACTCTTTTTTCTGCCGGAAATGGTGCCGGGTATGCATTTCGATCAGTTGATACCATTCCTGCGCATTCAACGAACCGAAACCACCGTGTCTTGTTTTCCGTTGCGGTTCGATGTGATCGAGCCGTTTCGACCAGTCTTCCATCCGTTCAATCAGTTCAAGCAGACGTTCTTTTAAGCGATTCCGGCTGTCCGTATTGTCCGGCGGGGCGTTCATCTCGTCCGGCAGTCTGATTTTGACGGGTGGAAAGGCATTTTGACGGAATAATTCTTCTCCGAACGGTGTTTTACCGTCCGCTGTATCGGTCGTCAGCGAAGCACAGATTTCGACTTCGTCCATATATTCATGGGCGACAAGTAAAATATGATCATACATTTGACTAAGCGACCAGACACCGGGTTGCGAAATGTAATGTAATTCGGTTTCGGTATACCGGTCCAGTTCGTGATGCAGATACAACAGGCAGTCGATTCCCGTCATGTAAATCCCTCCTTCAGCGGATACCCATTTTCTTGACTATAGCATGTCCGGTTGTCGCCTGGACGAAAAAAAACAGGGCAACAAGGAATCATTCCCCGTTGACCTGTCCGGTTCAAGATGCTTTGATTTCGTCGTCGACCGTCATCGCATACAGCGCTTGTTTGGTCCGTTTAAAGACGATCGGTAACGACACGAGACTAATCAGGAAAAAGCCGAGCGAGCAGACGATATAGGTTGACCGGATTGAAAACGTTTCGGCTAAAAGACCGATTGACAACGTCAGTCCGATGATCAAGATGGATTCCGCGACATTGATGACGCCGGAGAATCGTCCCATGATCGAAACGGGAACATTGTTTTGATAAAACGACAAGAATCCGGTATTCGCGAACGATAACGCAAACGTCAGCAGGAAAAAACCGATTGCCGCGAAACTGAAATCGGTCGCCGTCGCAAAGATGAGATAGCCGACCGGAGTCGTGATGGCTCCGAAGCCGATCAGGAAGCGTAAACTGAGCCATTTCGTACACGTCGCGTTAATGATGGAACCAGCAATGATGCCGAGCCCGGCGATACTGACGAGAAAGCCGTATGTACTCTCGGAAAAATCAAGAACCCGGGTCGCGAACGTTGCTTCGAGTGAATCGAGCCCGGACATGAAAATCGTCATCACACAGAACAGGGCATAAACGAGTGTGATGTAGCGGTGTTTGCGCGCATAACGGAACGTTTCTTTCCAGTCGGCGACGATCATGCTGAAACTGAGCCGCTCGGCACCGGAAATCATTGCTTGTTTTTCGATATCCGGCAGGGAAAACAGAATCAGTGCCGACATACCAAGTACACCGGCATTCAGATAGATGGCGAACGTCGGGGAGCCGACGAGGAACAAGAGACCGGCAATCGTCGGTCCAAGAATGAAGCCGCAGGATTGTATGAAATTTTTTAAGGCATTAAACCGTTGCCGGTTGGTTTTCGAGACGAGTTTCGTCATGTAGATCAGAGAAGCCGATTCAAACAACGAGCTGCCGATATTGATCAAGAAAACCAGTGTATATAAGACGAATAACGAGTCGATCCATGGTAAGACGGCAATCAAGACGGCCCGGGACACATCAAGCAGCACCATCAGATTTCGTTTATCGACGCGATCGATGACCGTGCCGGACCAAAAACTTGATAACAGGGCGGCAATCGGGACAAGCATGTAGAGAATCGAGACAGCGAACGCTGAATTCGTCCGTTCGAGGACAATCAGGTTCAGAGCGATAAAATACACCCATGCCCCGAGATTGGAGATGCCGACGCTCGACAACAATAAAGCAGGGTGTTTCCAGGTTCCGTGCATACATCATCATCCCCTAAATGTTTTTTTGAATATATAGAAATTTATTACAATTGATACTAAGGGACAGTTGAATGGAAATCAAGAAGAAAATGGAAAAAGCCATCCGGAAGATGGCTGGGGTACATCCATTACGTGAGGAAATAGTCGAGTGTCGCAAACAAACTCGTTAACAGAAAACAAATCAGCAACAGGGCTGACAAAACGACTAGGTCGAGGTGACGGCGGAGGCCGTTCACAAAAATGAAGAACAGGGTCCAGTAGCCGACAAATAAAGTAAGAATGACAGCAAGGACAGGGGCTGCAATCGGTAACGATCCTGCGATATCAGCCCGAAAGGATGGATTCGTGATGGCATAAAAGGCGAAAACGAATGTCGGAAGAGCGCCGAGGTAAAGGAGCCATTTGGGGAATTTCATAGAGAACATTACTCCTTTTTTGTATACAGCTAGAATACATCCAAGTATAAAGGACAGGAATTGTAAATAAAACGTACAAAATTGTAAGGAAGTGTCATTTTTGATTTGCATGTCTTGTATAATTGATAGGGACAAGTCCTCATCTGTTACGGCTTAAAGAAGACGGACGTTCAAAAATGAGTTCGTAATAGGTTCCGACACCGACACCGGACGTCACGAAATCCGGAGCGATAAGCTGAACGAACCGCCAACCCTTTTCCGCCTGTTGATTGATGACTTCCCGGTAATCTTCTTTTGGATTTCCGGACAATCGTTTGAAGTCAATCCGGATATATTGATATTCATACATACTATCTCCTCCTGAAAGTGCGTTATCATTCCTTACGTCCGGAAAAAGGAAAAGGTTCCCAGGAGTCTGTTAGTTTGAGGCTAAAAAAGAATGATAAGGAGAAACTGATGATTCATTTAACAATAAAACCAACCTTAGTAGGAACCACGACCATCCTCCGGTCGTTTGCAGCAAAAGATCTCCCTTTGATCGAACAATGTTTGCAAGATCCGGAAGTCCTTAAACTGACCAGAAGTGAAGCAGATTTTGACCGGGAGACACTTAAAACCTGGTATGGAACGAGACATGACCAGCCGGACCGTCTGTATTTGGCAGTCGTCGACAAAGCAACTGGAACGCTCGTCGGTGAGGTTGTCGTCAATGAGTATCAGTCAAGCGACCACAGCATGAACTTCCGGATTCTGATTGGGGAAGCCGGCAGAAACCGCGGGCTTGGAACGGAAGCGACCCGGTTACTGATGGATTACCTGTTTCGGCAGACATCGCTTGCCCGCTTGACGTTAAGCGTTTTTGACTTTAATCCACGGGCGCGGCACGTCTATGAAAAATTGGGTTTTCAAGTGTCCGGTGTAGAAGAGGACGATTTCGAAGTTGACGGACGACGAGTCGAGTCGATTCTGATGGTCTTGACGCGGGAACGTTATTTAGAGCAGTGAATGAACAACAGCCCGGTCTTTCTCCTGAACAAGCGGAGAAGCCGGGCTGTTGTTTGATTTGCGTTATTTTTGTTCGGACTTGCGTGCTTCTTCTTCCTCCACCCAGTTAAAACTCAAATCGACCCGTCTGCCAATAAACGAACGTAAAAATAATACGAATGTTACTGCTGGCAAGATCCACCATGCAGAATCGACCGCACCGAAGTATTGGATCACATATATCCACATGAACAGGCTACTGACAAAAAGAATCGTTTCCGAAGTCGTGATGAACTCCTGTTTTGGTTCGTACATTAAGTAAAACCTCCAATAGTATGTAGTTAAGTCCTTGTTTCCGTTGAGGAGTGTGACGCAGCAATACTCTGCTGATCGAGTTGATTAAACAGAATCGTTCGATTTCGCCCCTGTTGTTTAGCGGTGTATAAGGCTTCGTCCGCGAGTCCGTTCATGTGCTGGATGTGAATCTGTTTTCCGTGAGCAATTCCGATCGAAGCCGTGACGGTGATGTCGGGAAATCCGTCCAGTTGGAACCGTTCATGCGCAATCCGTTCACGGATCCGGTTTGCGACCTTGATTATTTGGATGGAGTCAGGTCATAAATCAGAATCATGAATTCCTCTCCGCCAATCCGTGCCGTGATATCGTGGGGACGCGTTTCTTCCATCAGGATGTTTGCGAACTGTTGCAATACGAGATCCCCGTTTCCGTGACCGTATGTATCGTTGACATGCTTAAAGTGGTCGATATCGAGGGCGAGTACGTTGTAAATGCGGCCTTCCTGTTCCAGACCGGCTGTGCGCGTATCAAAGACACGCCGGTTGTAGAGTCCGGTCAGGTGATCACGTTCGGACGACTGTTTGTATAGTTCGACTTGACGGTTCAATGTTTGGAAATCAAGCGTCAGCATACTCGACAGGACACCGACGGCAAGACCGATCGTCCAGGTCGCAAGTAACAAACGAAGCGAGGCATCGTTAAAGCCTAAATTAATCAGAACGGTGAACGTAATCATCAACAGCGCCCAAACGTTGAGGGCGAGATTCTGCCGAAACGGCCGATTCAAGAGCTGGCGATGAATCCAAATCATCCCGGTACTGATCGCAATGATGGCGACGAACGCAATAAACGCTTGGGGCGTGACGCCAAATAAAAACCGCGAACCGGCGATGATCAACGTGGCGACGACAAGCGGGAAACGGTTGCCGTAAAAAGCGAGCAGGACGAGCGGCAAATGACGTAAGTCCATCCGTAACGAGTCATTGACCTGGATGCCCTTGAACATCAGTACGACACCAAGTAAACCGGTCGCAAGACCAATGATCAACGACTTAACGGCATAGGATGAAAATCGGGTGGAATGGATGATTTTTGAAATGATGTAAAACCCGGTGAACGCGATACAGGCGTTGACGAGCAGCTCGACGATGAATATGATTTTCCACATCCTTGACCGTGATACTTTTACGATACCATGCTGACAAAAGTTGTCAATCAGGAAGAAATCTGGGCTTTCGATTGTGAAAGAAATCAGAAACGAAGATTAAGTAGTTGTACGAAATCATGTACAATAAAAATAGAGAAAACAAGTAGGGAGGAACTAACATGTCGATTGTCACATACAGTGATGCCCGTAAAAATTTTAAACAGATTTTAGATCAAGTGCATGATGATAAGGAAGCAGTCATCATTTCACGAAAAAATAACGAAAATGCCGTGTTACTTTCTGAAGAAGAATACAATCGTTTGATGGAGACCATCTATTTAATGCGAAGTCCTCAAAATTCAGTCCGTCTACTGGAGTCAATTGACCAGCTCCAACAAGAAAAGCTGACAGAAAGAACGTTGATTGATGAGTAAAGTCCGTCTACTTTTTACGGATCATGGATGGGAAGACTATCTGTATTCGCAACGGGAAGACAGAAAAAAGCTGAAACGGATCAATACGCTGATTGAAGACGTAAAACGAAACGGCAATTTAACTGGCATTGGTAAACCGGAAGCATTAAAAGGAAATTTACAAGGCTTTTACAGCCGGCGAATTGACTCGGAACATCGTCTCGTTTACAGGTCGACGAGTGAACAAGTGGAAATCCTTCAATGCCGTTATCATTATTAAACGAAAACTCCCGAACGAAACGCACCGCTCCTTATGGAACGTGACGTATATTCGGGAGTTTTTTGTTCTTCTCTACTCGAATTATACCGCGAATCGCTAGACGGAAACAGACTACTTTTACAGTTCGTTCTGCCCTACACTACTAACAAGACTACTGAAAAAGGACGTGAACAGTAATGACCGGACAAATCAAAGTGCTCGACCAAGGACCGTTTCTGCACGGGACGAAAGCCGTTTTGCAGGTCGGCGATCAATTGACACCCGATTATCAATCGAACTATCAGGAGAAACGGTCAAATTATATCTATTTCACGGCAACACTTGAAGCTGCGAAGTGGGGAGCCGAGCTTGCCAAAGGTGACGGCATGGAACGGATTTATCTCGTCGAACCGCTCGGGACGTTCGAAAATGATCCAAACTTGACCGATCAGCGGTTTCCCGGCAATCCAACACGGTCCTACCGGTCGAAGGAGCCGCTTCTCATCGTCGCGAAGCTTGCTGTTTGGGAACGGCACTCGAATGAAATGATTCAGCAAATGAAGGATTCCTTAGCCCGGTTAGCGAAAGAAGGGAAAAATGTCATTTTTGATTGAACCAGACAAATGAAGATATGAAACAATTGGAGCTCTTGATTCAAGCCGTTAAATATGACAGATTGCTTCATTGCGAATGACACATGACCTTGTTACAGGAAACTAAAAAAACATATCTTAATCTACAAACAGCTATGAAATGGACGGTCGTCGACGAAGATGAATTTTTGGAAAATCAGTTAGTGTATCAGTACCCGGTAGACGTCATCACAGGAGCGGAACAGATGCTTCGTCGGCTGCAGGACAAGATTCAACGACAGGCGTTTCCGTTTGACGGATTTTTGACCGGTTGGCTGGACCGATTACGGCACGACCGTCACACCACGCCATTGCCATGAAGCCTGTTATCACCCATTTTGCTTCGCCCTGCATTCCGCAGCGAGCCGCCGAATTTCAGCCGCCATCGAGGAATTGACCGGCTGAATCTGTTCGAGCCACTCGAGCAGCGCAAGCGCTGATTCTGGGACTCGGGTGTATCCTTGCAGGACATCGGCAAACCGTTCCTGCGCTTGCGGGAATCGTTGCTCGGCCCGGCGTTCATTGCCGTACTGGTCCGGATAATACACGACTTCCGACTCGAGCAGGTGCAAAACGGACAGGAGTTGTGAAAAAGCATGCTGTTCGACCAGCTGGAGACCGGATAACCGTTCGCCGCGGGCATACCGGCACAAGCCGACATAGAGATTCGTTAACGCTTCGTTCAGTGCGAAGTCGAGTGTATCACGCCGGATTGGCGGTGCCGCTTGTTGCGAGACGGTCAAGTCGACGCCCGGGAATGTTGGATCCTGCCAAACAATCCGTCCCGGGGAAAAGGCGATGTCCGGCATCTCATCGAGTTCGAAAATCGCACACTCTCCGTAAATCCCGTCCGCGAATAACAATTTAAAGCCGTCGACCGTGTTTTGGAAAATGAAGCTGAGCGGATGAACGGACTCGAGCCAGTCGATCCGATCGAGGAACCGCTGTTTCCGACCCGGTTTCGTAATCACGAAAAAATCGAGATCGGAATAGGCATCAAGCCGTTCGAGTTCCTGACCGACGGAACCGAGTCCGAGCAATAACCAGGCGTTGTTTGTGTGTTCGAGTTGCTGACCGATCTGATCAAGGCGTGCAAGTAGCGTCTGTTGGCGTGACATCATCAAAACTCCTTTTATTTGGTGTAAGCGTTCTCTTGTTCAGTCTAGCATGCTTGAGTGGGGCGTCAAGAAAAGATTGTCGTATTCAAAATGGAATGACTAAAAAACAGGAAGGGTGAAAGGTATGGAAGTGCTGATCCTCCTAGTGGGCTCATCTCTCTTAAGTGGCTTAATGCTCTGGACGATTATCAAAGCCGTCCTGACCGCTTATCGAAACCAACAGCTATCAATGGCTAAGGCTATTTTCATCACAACCGGTATGACGGTCTTCAGCATCCTGCTTGCCGGTGTACTGCCGTATATCTATCTCCGTTTTCTCTGAATTTCAGACCCGATGTATCCGGAACCGTCTATTCCGCGTACATCGGGTCTGTTTGTTGTCTAAAAACTTCCGAACAACCGGGTCCGTCGTCCTGTTATTTCTGGATAGAAAGGAGGAAATTCCTCCTGAATTTAAAGGAGGACAAGTTCATGCACCCTTACTTACGTGTCGAGCATCAACTGTTACGCGACGGAGCGGCTTTTTCATCCGTCCATGAAAAAATGGTCTATCTGCTGCTTAAAAGTTATGCCGGTCGAGACGGACTCGCGTTCCCGTCGCATCAGACGCTCGCAGACGCTGTTCCGTGCGGCAAAACGACCGTCAAAAACTGTCTTCAGACGCTCGTCGAAAAAGGATGGATCGAAAAGGTCGAGCGGTTCGACCGACACGGGGGACAAACGTCGAACGGCTACCGGATTCGAATGGTGTCCCCGGTCACTTCCGGACAGGACCCGGGTCAAGAGACGGCAACCGGGCAGCCATCTGTCGCCTCCGAAGAAAAAGGGGTTAAGAAACCGTCTTTAAAAAAAGAACCACCACCTCCCGGAGTCATGGAAATCCTCACTCATTTTGAGACGGAAATCGGTCGTGTCACACCGTCGATTCGCAGGAAACTGGAGACGTTGTTGAAAGAAGCCGGTCCGGCCGTTCTGCATCATGCAATCGAACAGGCAACGGCGGCAAACATTCGTAACTTCAACTACATCCAGGTCGTCATCGACAGTCTGAAACAGCGGAACCTATTGACGCAGGAACAAATCGACTCGCATGAAAAACGCCGCCGGACCGCTGTGACGAGATCGTCCCGCCGGAAGAAACACGGGAAATTACCGGACTGGGTCGAACGGGAGCGCCGACAACAGCAACAGGCAGAGGCGGAGCAAAAACAACGGTTTGAACAAACTGTTCCCGATCAAGGGGAATTGGCTTTATTGCTTGCAGAACTGATCTGATGAAGGAGGACTTTTATGACACCGTCACTTGACTGGTTACTTGACCAAGCGAACCGAAAACTGACGAACGGGATGGATCCGGACGTCGCCGCGATTACACGGGCCGTCATCACGGAACTGGCGGCAGAAGGATTACCAATCGGCATCGCGCAAGGCTTTCGGACAAAACAGGAACAGGACGACTTGTATGCCAGCGGGCGGACACGTCCGGGGAAAATCGTCACCTATGCCAAAGGAGGGAAATCGAATCATAACTTCGGTGTCGCCGTCGATCTGTTTGTCTATGCGGACGGCGGCAAACGGGCCGAGTTTCCGGCACCGCCCGATCCACGGTTGAAGCGGATCGTTGCCGCGATGAAACGGTATCAGATGCAATGGGGCGGGGACTGGGGCAGCTTTCCGGATTATCCGCATTTTCAACTGTACGATGCCGTCAATGGTCAAACAAAACCGTTGCTCGGACCCCGTTATCCCGATCAACCGCTTTATGCGGGAGCCGAGCGGATGGACCGGACGCTGATCCGGCTGATTCAAAAACGGCTCCGCCTGCCGTTGACCGGACGATTTGATCAAAAGTTGACGCAACGCATCAAACAGTTTCAACGGCAGCGCCGGTTAGCGGTGGACGGAATCATCGGTCCGGTCACGTGGCGTTATCTGTTTGGGGCCCGCCGATGAAGGAACGTTTGATTGCCCTGATCCGACTGATCGTGCCGCTCTATAGTTTCGTCAATTTAACGTTGCTTGCGTTCGGTTATACCCCGTTGCCGTTTGAGACGAATCAAATCGAAACCGCTTTGACGGCACTGCTCGGGGCAGGCAGTCTCCTCTATGCCTGGTGGAAAAATAACAATCTGACCGAGGCGGCGCAACAGGCGCAAGTGATGTTACGAGAGTGGAAAGGACAGGTTCGGCGCGAAGGACAGGAAAAATCAGGATGAATGTGCCGCCTGAACTGGTAATTTGTTTGAAATGTGCAGACAACGGGCAATATTTCGAGTAGAGCGCTAATGGTTTGATCCTAAGATACCGATAATAAGGTAGCGTCCCGTATCGTCAGCGTCTTGAAGTCGCTGACGACGGAAAAGAAAGAGGTCAGACTGAACTTGAAATTATCGACGTTGCAATTTTATTTATTACTTGCATTGTTTTCATTGATGTTTACGAGTATCTGGAGTTACAATGCCTTCCTGAAAATTGAACAAGAGAATGACCGGATCACGACGGAAGCGATTCCGATCTCGAATGCCGCTTCGCAACTATTTCCGTTATTGCTCGATCAAGAGCTTACCGTCCGCAGTTATCTACTCGATCAAAATGATCAGACGTTTCAGCAATTTAAAAGTACCAATGCGGAACTGAATGAAACGATTGCCCGGTTGAAGATGCTCGATCAACGTCACCCGATTCTGAAGCAGTTACTGGCAGATGAAGCGATTCCGTTGATTTTACTGACGGACGGATTTTACGAACAACAGATTAAATGGATTCAGAGCAATCAGATCGAACGGGCGGCTTTAAACCGCTACAGCGGGATGGACTACGTCAATCAGTTCCGGCCGATCAATGCAAAAATCAATCAGGACATCGATAAGATCATCCGGGAAGCGACGGAACGGTCCAAACGGGCGTCGGCGTCCGCCAAATGGGTCATCGTGATCGTCGTCAGTGTCGCCGTCCTGTTGCTGATGATCTTCCTGCAGACGTTCCGGCTCGAGCGCAGTCAGCAGGCGCTGATTCACCGCTCCTTGCACGATGCCTTGACCGCGATTCCGAACCGGCGTGCGTTCGACGAGCATCTGGAAGCTTCCTTCACGGCTGCCCGGGAACTGCAGACGGACGTCGGCTTGATTTTGATCGATGTCGATGAATTCAAGCTGTACAACGATACGTACGGTCACTTGAAAGGTGACTGGTGTCTGCAGAAAGTCGCCGGGACATTAAAGAAACAAGCGGGCGAGTTCGGGCATGTCTCCCGGTACGGCGGGGAAGAATTTGCGGTCATCTTGACGGAACACGTCGAACAGATCACACATGTCGCGGAACGGATCCGTAGCGAGATTCTCCGGATGAAGATTGAACACAAAGCGTACGAACCGCTTTGCCAGCTCAGTGTCAGCATCGGACTGGCCGTCGTCCGGCCGAGCGAGACGTTGACGGAAGGCGATTTGATTGTCCTCGCCAATCAGGCCCTGTACCGGGCAAAGTCGAGCGGACGCAATCAAATTTCGAGCCATGAAGCCAGTTGATTCGCCAAAAAAAGCTCTGATTCCATTTCGAGATGGGATCAGAGCTTTTTTAATTCATGAATGGTCGTTCGAATCATTGCAAAATCACGCAATAGGACCGTTCGGAAATCAACGGTGCAGAAATGACAAAAACCGTCTTGACCGGCGTACCGCCGACTTTCGCGTCCAGTTGATGCAGTTGAGACCGAATCTTTCGACTCAGGACATACCGGGTTTCCGTACTCAATTCATCAAGCTCTTCATCATGGACATGTAACAAGAGTTGAAACGGTTCGAGCGAGAAAATGGAAAAGTCGCAGTCGATTCGAGGGTCTTCAAACTGTTCATTCAGACCATTTTTTATGAAGTACGCTTCTTGTGCTGTAATCATCTCGTTTCGCCTCGCTCTCTTTCAGAAACAGTTCAAAAAATTATAAGATGTTAGTTAGCTATATAGTCTTTAATACCCAATTTTCTTGAGAAATATCAGTTTCTGCCTGAAAAAGGACCGAATCCTGGTGGAATAGGGAATACTTTTACGAACATTAAAAAAATCACTTGATTCAGGAATGGCTGATCTGGAATCAGGCACTGCTGGATCAAATGATCGTCGAGCCGACATGTCGTAAAAAGTCTTCCGTCGTCTGTTTAAAAAACGTCAGTTGGTGGACCGGAATCGAGACGTGTCCGCCGTAACGGACTTCTAAGTAATGCGGATTGACCGGGGACGGAAAGTTGATCCGTGCGAACCATTCGGTCATCGTCTCCTGTTCCCGCCGTTGCATCGGTTGCGGAAGGCGGCGGTTAAACAGCAGCATATGTTGGCGAATGTCCTCCGCCGGCAGTTCATGGTGCGGATATTGAATTACTTCGACGCGGCTTGGCGTGAAGAGGAGCGGCTGGAAGCGGGTTGGACGGATGATTTTGATGTAATAAACAAGTAATCCAATCGACACGATCAAAAGGAAAATAAAGATAAACGGGTATGGTGGTGCGACGACAGCGGAATCGAAGCCCGTCCGTAATAACAGCGGGTCCGGATCCGGCGCGACGGTCTCGACAAACGGTTCAAAGTCGATCACAAGCGGATCCGATGGAAGGGTAAGATGAGATGTGTCACCACAACGTGTCGTACAGGAGCCTGACGTCCGACTGTCGAAAAGAGAAACGAACGATGTCAGAAAATGGGGGATGAACGACTGGATGACAAACAGAATCAATAAAACACTGGAAAGAAACAAACCGATTTTCAATCGGAACGAAGTCTGCACGGGATCACCTCTTTTCATACCGTCTAAACGGAGAATGCATGAGTCTGAATTGAGTATAGCAAATACGGCACGGCATCGTTTTGATTTTTTTCAAAAAATAGGGCTCATCACCATAAGGTGTGGTTGACACATAAAATCCATCGGATTTTAAATCGAACATAGAAAAAAAGCGAAAACCCCGGTATCGTAATTGTTG
>NZ_JBEPSU010000016.1:0-14200 GCF_040549175.1 Exiguobacterium sp. PvP048
TCAGTTTTCAAAGTTCGTCCGCGCCTGTTTTGGCGACTCAATTAGAATACCAAGTCTGAAACAATAAGTCAACAACTTTTTAAAAGAAGTTTTTTCTTGTTTCGTGCAGTGTGCTCGTCCTCTTAAGGACAAGAATTAATATACCACGATAATTACAACATGACAACTCTTTTGTTAAATTAATTTTAAAAAGAATAGAAAAGAAGGCTACCACCTCAATTACCAAGCGGCAGCCTTCCTCTTTTTCATTATAAGCGAACAGTCGGTAACGAGACTCGCCGTTTCTTCGCTTCTCTAATATAGAAGTAATAAACGGATTCCGCTAACTTCATTTGAGCTTCGAGATCACCACAGTCATCGTAACTGATTTCAAGTAAACGGCGTTTCATCAAGTAGTTTTCTTGCGCCAGCGCCAGTTCACGGAGAAAGCGTTCATCATATTCGCTCCGGATTTTTTTCCGAAACCAATTCATAACTCCCGTCTTCCCTCCATGGCACGGGATAATGTGACTTCATCCGCGTACTCCAAATCACCGCCAACCGGAAGACCATGAGCAATCCGTGTAACACGAATACCGGTCGGTTTCAGTAATCGGGAAAGATACATCGCTGTCGCTTCCCCTTCGATGTTCGGATTCGTTGCCAAGATGATTTCAGTAATGGCTTCATCTGCCTGCAGACGCGTCAATAGACTGGATACATTGATATCTTCAGGACCGATTCCTTCCATTGGACTGATTGCCCCGTGTAATACATGGTACAAGCCCTGGTAGTCCCGCATCTTTTCCATCGCGATGACATCACGTGAATCTTGAACGACACAGACGATTGTCCGGTTACGGTGTTTATCGGAACAAACGTAACACGGATCTTTATCTGTGATGTTCCCACAGATACTACAATATGAGATATCACGCTTTGCGCTCACGAGTGCTTTTCCGAACATCAGCACATCATCTTCTTCCATATCAAGAACATGAAACGCAAGACGGACAGCTGTTTTCGGACCAATACCCGGTAACTTCGTAAAACTTTCGATTAAGCGGCTGATTGCTTCAGGATATTGCAATTCGTTTCCCCCTACAGTTTAAAACATTCCCGGCATGTTCATTCCTTGTGTAAATTTACCCATTTTACTCGAAACGAGTTCATCTACTTTTTTCAAAGCATCGTTTGTAGCAGCAAGAACGAGATCTTGAATCATCTCGACATCGTCCGGATCAACCACTTCTTCTTTAATGATGACATCGATGATATTTTTATGACCATCCGCTACGACAGAGACCATCTCTCCGCCAGCTGTTCCCGTAACCGTCAAGTCCTTTAATTCTTCTTGAGCTTTCGCCATATCTTTTTGCATCTTCTGCATTTGTTTCATCATGTTATTCATGTTTCCCATACCACGCATAATTCTTCCTCCTCTAACTGAAATTAGTCTTCGAATTCTACGATATCACCAAATCGTCCGAGCGTCTCGGACAACAGTCGATCTTCTTCCGATTCGACTGCCACTTCTTTCTCTTCTATATTACTACTATTTCGTTTCGCAACAAACTCTGCTTTTAGTTCTTTCCAATCATTATCGAGAATCGCAAGAATCTGACGTTTCACACCGCAGACCTCAAACAGTGCTTCTTCAATGACGAAACGGGTCCGTTCGTTGGTCATGACCTGTTCAAAATGCCAGCCTTTCCCGTTATCAAACTCAATCAATAATGTATCTTCCGAACAGAGGACCGGTTTACTTTCATGCACCAAAGAGTAAATCGGACCATCTTGTTTAAGGATTAACTTTAAAATGGCATCCCAACGTTCTTGAATTTCAAGAAGCTGTGCCTTCTCTGCACGACTCAACATTTGCCGAATCCGCTCTTTCGCTATCCGGACAGTTGGCCGGGCTTGTTTGCGTTTGGCTGGTTGTTGCGCAGGCGTTCCTTCAGCAGCCGGGACTCCCGTGACTTTCAACTGATGCATCTGTTCCTTCAGTTCCCGTACCTCTTGCTGGAGACTCTGCATGATTTGTCCGGTCGTTCGTCCTTGTTCCGCAATCTGAATGAACGCAATTTCGACCAGGACACGGGGATGATTCGTCAAACGCATCTGCTGTTGGCAGTCATGCAATTGTTCGATGATATGAAAACATGCTTCTGTCTCGATCGTCTCGACAAATGTTTTGAACGCTTCGGTCGGCCGAGCCCGTTCCAAAAGATCAACTGCTGTCGGAGACGTTTTGAGAAGTAACGTATCGCGATAGAAAAAGACCAGATCTTCGACGAATCGTTTTAAATCTTTTCCTGCCCGTTGCATTTTTTCAAGTGTCTGCAACAACTGGTCGACTTGATGGGCTTGCAATGCGTTTGCGACAGCGAGCAGTGCTTCATCTTCCACTGCCCCCGTCACTTCCAGTACAGCATCATCCGTTAGGTCTCCATTCGAAAAGGCGACGGCCTGATCGAGCAGGCTTAAGGCATCCCGCATTCCACCATCCGCTGCCCGGGCAATCAACCGCAATGCGGTTTCCGTATAGCCGATCGTTTGATCCGATAAGATGTACTGCATCCGTTCCATCAATTGATCGACTTCATGCCGTTTGACATCAAAACGTTGGCAACGTGAGATAATCGTCGCCGGTATTTTATGCGGCTCTGTCGTCGCCAGGATGAAAATGGCGTGTGCTGGCGGTTCTTCCAATGTTTTAAGTAACGCATTGAAGGCTCCGGTCGATAACATGTGGACTTCATCAATGATGTATACTTTGTACGCTGCTTCTGACGGCGGATATTTGACCTTATCCCGGATTTCCCGGATTTCATCAACGCCGTTGTTGGACGCGGCATCGATTTCAAACACATCAGGACTTGATCCTTCTGTAATCGCTCGACATGTCGGACATTCGTTACATGGTTCATTTACTGGCGCTTGTTCACAGTTGATTGCTTTGGCAATGATTTTTGCCAGACTTGTTTTCCCCGTTCCTCGTGGTCCAGAGAACAGATAGGCATGCGACATCCGTTCTTCCATCAAGGCGTTTTGAATCGTCCGGGTAATGTGTGCCTGTCCGACGACTTCGTCAAAACGTTGCGGCCGGTACACACGATATAATGCTTGATAGGCCAAGTTTGCGCCTCCTCTATTTATAATCCTGTTTCTATTCTACCTAAAAAAGTCTACAACCGAAACCGGCTGTAGACTTGTTATCTAAAATTAAACTGCCGCGCACCATATTCTGAAATAGGTTCAACATGCGTTACTCACGCAGCCTGCTCAGTCCAAGCGCTCCTGCGGCACACAGAGAGCACCACTTAAGGCTGCTTCCTTCCGGACCTGACCTGGTTCATGGGTATCTGTTGCGCAGGACTCAGACGTCAACGCTACTTACGTAAGGCAGACCACACCAATCCTATCCCTCGATATGGAATTCAGTCTCGCTATAGCGGATTGCGAGTGACAGGGAACCGCTACATCCCCACCTAGCACGGCAAATGGTTTATCGTATTTTAGTGGCACTTGTTTCGAGTGCTTTTTCATTATACTGTTTCATCGGTCCCGTTGCAACCCATTGCCCGTTTCCGTTGTTTCTTTTTCGCCCGGAGCTCCCGGAAAAAGGACGTCAACATCTCACCGCACTCCTGTTCAAGAACGCCACCCGTTAATTGCGAAACATGATTGAACCGTTCATCCTGGACTAAATTCATCAAAGTGCCGCAACATCCACCCTTCGGATCAACGGCTCCAAAGATGACGTGTTCGATCCGCGACAGCATGATGGCCCCTGCACACATCGGACACGGTTCAAGCGTCACATAGAGTTCGCATCCTTCGAGACGCCAGTTGGCGAGCTTGTTGCAGGCTTCTTCAATTGCGAGTAATTCGGCATGTGCCGTCGCCTGATGATTCGTTTCCCGGTGGTTATAACCGGTCGCAATCACCTCATCGCCTTTGACGATGACACAACCAATCGGGACTTCACCGATTGCTTTTGCTTTTTTTGCTTCCTCAATGGCAAGGCGCATATAGTGTTCATGCCGTTCCATCATCACACTTCCTATCTTTACAAAAATTCTCCCGCTGAAACTTCGGCAGGTGCCGCTGCTTTGTGCTAAAATATAAATTGCACTTTGCTGAACGGAGGGTAATTGAATATGTTCATAACGGTTGAAGGACCTATTGGTGTTGGAAAAACTTCACTTGCTAACGCCATCAGTCACCATTTCTCATTTTCTATGTTACGCGAAATCGTCGAAGAAAATCCCTTTCTTGGAAAGTTCTATGAAGACATCGAAGAATGGAGTTTCCAAACGGAAATGTTCTTCCTGTGTAATCGCTTTAAGCAGCTCGATGATATCGAACGTCACTATCTCAGTAAACAACGCTCTGTCGTCGCTGATTATCATATCTTTAAAAACCTTATTTTTGCCCATCGTTCTCTGAAAGTCGAGCACCTTGATAAGTACGAACAGATTTATTCGATCCTGACAACGGATATGCCAAAGCCCGATGCAGTCATTTATTTAGATGCAAGCATCGACACGTTGATGAAACGTGTTGCTCTACGCGGACGCGAGATTGAAGAAAACATGTCACGTGCTTACCTTGAACAACTGGCGGCTGACTACGAGACGTTCGTCACAGATTACCAAATCAAACATCCGGAAGTGAAAGTCATCCGATTCAACGGAGATGAACTCGACTTCGTCAAACGGCCGGAAGATTTAGAATACGTCCTGACAAAGATCCGCAACGAATTATATGAAGGAGCGAACCACGCATGAACTCGAAATTACGTGAAAAGTATAACATCCCGGCAGATGCCGTCATTACGATTGGTGGAATGGTCGGTATCGGTAAATCGACGATTACAAACGGTCTAGCAGACTCTCTTGGTTTCCGGACATCTCTTGAAAAAGTCGATACAAACCCTTACCTGGACAAATTTTATCATGATTTCGAGCGCTGGAGCTTTCACTTACAAATTTACTTCCTTGCTGAACGTTTTAAGGAACAAAAGAAAATCTTCCAATACGGCGGCGGTTTCATTCAAGACCGTTCGATTTACGAAGATACAGGTATCTTCGCGAAGATGCATTTCGAAAAAGGAACGATGTCACCAACGGATTACGAAACCTACTCGAGTTTGTTTGACGCCATGGTCATGACACCATTCTTCCCGCATCCGGATCTCCTGATTTATCTCGAAGGCTCGTTTGAACAAGTTCTTGAGCGGATTCGCTTACGCGGACGCGAAATGGAACAACAAACGCCAATCGAGTATTGGGAAGAGATGTACGAACGTTACACGAACTGGATCAATAACTTCACGATTTGTCCGGTTCTCCGTTTATCAATCGATGAATACGATTTATTAAACGAGCCGGAATCGATCGAACGGATTTTATCAAAAATCGATAAACAACTTGAAGTTGCCCGCACTGCTAAAATCCGCTAATCCAAAAGCCCGTCGACATTTCTGTCGACGGGCTTTTTTCAGACTGCAGTGACTTGTTCAATTTGAGACCGGTGATGTAAATCATGTTGCATCATGGCCCCTAAAAAATCGAGAAGCGAAATGGTTTTTCCTTTTGACGTAAACGTATCCGCCAAACGTTCTTCCGGAATCAGTTCAACGGCACGATGCAAGCGGTCACGACTGACTAAGAATTCGTCAATCGTCAAAATCCGTTGTTGTTCCCGGCTCATTTTTGCCGCCTCTTCATTAACAGCCTGGCTGTCCGGTTTTACACGAAATGGCTCATTTGCCAAGATAAACGGCAAGCGTTCCGCGACAAGGAACCGGTCCCACGGTGATAGATGACCGATGATCTCAGCGACCGTCCATTTCCCTTACGCATAAGGCGTCCGCCATGCTTCCTCTGATATGTGTTCAAGACTGCGGACAAATTCCATCGTGTCTTGGTAATGGGTGAGTAACGTTTGTTTCGTGAGTGTCATAATTGCTGCTCCTTTTTCTGTCTAAGATGTAGGAAAACATAGCATGCCACTCTCGATCGATGCAATAAAAAAGCACCTCACCATAAATGGGAGATGCTTGTATAAGCGGAGTCGGTGGGATTCGAACCCACGCGGGCCTTGCGACCCCTAACGGATTTCGAGTCCGTCCCCTTCAGCCGGGCTTGGGTACGACTCCATGTTAAATGTAATTTTAGGTAAAAAAAAAGAAGTGGAGGAGGCGGTGGGATTCGAACCCACGCACGGCTTTCGCCGCCTGACGGTTTTCAAGACCGTTCTCTTAAACCACTTGAGTACGCCTCCAAGTTATATGTAGTTTTCAGGTAAAAAAAAAGAAATGGAGGAGGCGGTGGGATTCGAACCCACGCACGGCTTTCGCCGCCTGACGGTTTTCAAGACCGTTCTCTTAAACCACTTGAGTACGCCTCCGTACTTATAATTGAGCGTCGTATTGTACGAGCGCCTTCCTGACATAAATTATGATAGCATCTTGGTTTTATTGTGTAAAGCTTTTTTCTAAAAAAACTTTTTAAAAAATTAGAAGGGGGAAATCTCCCCCTTCCTACTTATCCTTGAATGACTTCAAGACCGCCCATATAAGGACGAAGTACTTCTGGAATAACAACTGATCCATCTGCTTGCTGGTAGTTCTCAAGAATGGCAGCGACTGTCCGACCGACTGCAAGTGCTGATCCGTTTAATGTATGAACGAATTCCGGTTTAGCATTCGCTTCCCGACGGAAACGGATTTGTGCCCGGCGTGCTTGGAAATCTTCAAAGTTTGAGCAAGAAGAAATCTCACGGTACACCCCTTGGCTCGGCATCCAGACCTCGATGTCATATTTCTTTGCAGCTGTGAAACCAAGATCCGCTGTACACATGCTGAGGACCTGATACGGAAGTTTAAGTAATTTCAAAACTTCCTCCGCTTGCCCTGTCAGCAATTCAAGCTGTTCGTATGATTCTTCCGGTTTGACGAAACGGACGAGTTCGACTTTGTTGAATTGGTGCTGACGGATTAAACCGCGCGTATCACGGCCGGCAGAACCTGCTTCAGACCGGAAACATTGGCTGTAGGCGGCATAACCGATCGGCAATTGATCCGCTGACAAAATTTCATCCCGGTGCATGTTCGTCACCGGTACTTCTGCTGTCGGAACAAGGAAGTAGTTCGTATCTTCGACTTTGAACGCATCTTCTTCGAATTTCGGAAGCTGTCCTGTTCCTGTCATAGAATCCCGGTTGACCATGAGCGGCGGCAGGATTTCCGTATATCCGTTTTTGTCCTGGTGTAAATCCATCATGAAGTTGATCAATGCCCGCTCAAGACGTGCACCGGCACCGCGGTAAAAGACGAAACGGCTTCCCGTTACTTTTCCGGCCCGTTCGACGTCAACGATTTTCAACTGTTCCATCAAATCCCAGTGGGGTACAGCTTCAAAATCAAACGCCGGCTTGTCACCGACTTCGCGGATGACGACATTATCATCTTCCGTAGAACCGATCGGAACGCTGTCATGGGGAATGTTCGGAATACCGAGTAACAACAGATTCAGCGTCGCTTCGACTTCACGCAGTTCTTCATCGAGGGCTTTGACTTCATCCCCGACTTGGCGCATCGCAGCAATTGCTTCATCCGCATTTTCTTTGTTGCGTTTTAGTTCCGCGATTTTTTTTGTCGCTTCATTTCGTTCCGCTTTCAGGACTTCTGTTTTGGCAATCAATTCCCGGCGTTTTTCATCAAGGGCGATGAACCGGTTCATATCCGTTAAATCTTCTCCCCGGTGAGCCAGTTTTTCTTGAATCGCGTCAAAATCCTGACGCAGTCGTTTAATATCAATCATGTTTCTTCCTCCTTTTTTTCAATAAAAAAAGGCAATCCATCCCTCTCCGGTTCTAAAAAACCGAAGAGGGACGAATCACCTGGATCCGCGTTGCCACCCTCATTGCTGATCAGATCAGCCAACTCTAAAGACGCGATAACGGGCGTACCCGCACCTTGTTCGCAAGGTGTGTGATCCGGCTCGATTCAAAGTATCCTTCTGACTAGTTCGCACCACCCACTAGCTCTCTTAACAGAATAAATGCTTCTACTTGGTCCGTTCATGACATCATTATGAGATTAGCTTTACTTTACACTATCCCCTTTACGGTTGACAAGGGTTGGTTGATGAATCGCTTGACTGATTTTTTTGGACCAGGCCGAAACGGCGCGGAACAAGCGGATCTGGAAGCTCGCCAGCTCAACCTTCGCAGCACTGGTTACTGTAGCTTGAGGAACAGTGAATCCGGGTAAGTATCGTCCGCTGTCTTCCACTTGGACGGTCCCGATGATTTCACCTTCTTTTAACGGTGCTTCTGCTTTTGAAAATTGAAAGACAGGCGTATGCGGTTTCGCTTGGTTTTTTAACACGGTCACATACAATGCTGTTTTCGTCACGACATCGTAGCGGGATTGTTTTGCCCCCCGAATCGGCAATACACCTTTGATTTGTTCCCCTTTTCCGTAATACGTCAACGGTTCAAAAAAAGAAAAACCGTAATCCAGCAGTTTTTTCGTTTCTGCAAACCGGGCTTTATCGGATGTCGTTCGCATGACGACCGATACGAGTGTTAAATTCCCGCGTGTAGCGACACTCGCAAAACAGTATCCGGCAAGGTCCGTCGTCCCGGTCTTCATCCCCCGCATTCCGCTGTACGCATACGGTTGGCGCGGCAACATCTTATTGGAGTTTTCGACCTTTTCTCCATTGATTGTAATGAACGAACGTTTTGTCACATCTAATACATCCGGATAGTCTTGAATATAGCGGATGATCAAAAGAGAGATATCCATCGCCGTCATCAAGTTTGTTCCCGGTAATGTCGCATCGACGGCATCGAGTCCTGAAGCATTGGCGTATTCGGTATCTTCCATCCCTAGTGCAACAGCTGTTTCATTCATTCGTTCCACGAACTGCTTCTCCGTTCCGGCCATGACTTCTGCCAGGAGAACGGCGGCATCGTTAGCCGATTTAATAAAAGCTGCGTCGTACAATTCCCGGATGGTATACGTTGTTTTCCGAATCGGCAACCGGGCAATTCCCGGCGTTTTCGCAAGCTTCAGTACTTTTTCACTTGGGCGAACCGTTTGATTCCAAGATAATTTTTTTTGCTCAATCTGCTGACGCACGAGATAAAGCGTCATTAATTTTGTCATCGAAGCCGGGGGCAGAGCCAAATCAGCCTGTTCAGCCAATAAAATCTTGCCTGTTACCGCATCGACCATTATGTAAGATTCTGCCTGAATGTCCGGTGTCTCTGCATGACCTGTCATCGGCTGTCCACCAGCAGTCAGTATAAGGACACTCAGAAAGAGTGTGAAAAGACGTTTCATCGGTCCTCTCCTTCAAATGATGTTATATCTTTTCAGTGTAGCACAAAAAAAGAAACCGACAGCCGGAAACTGACGGTTTCTCTCTTACTTTTGATTAAACAGAAACAGCTGTCCGCCGTCTGATTTTTTGAATGAAATAATCATGAAGACGCCGATCTGAAGTCAGCTCCGGATGGAAGGAGCAGGCGAGATGAAGATCCGTCTCGACGACAACGGCGGCTGTCCCGATTGCAGCCAGGACACGTACTCCTTCTCCGACCTGTTCGACGAAAGGAGCTCGAATAAAAACAGCTTCAATATCCTGACCGGCACCTTCGACGTTCAAGTAGGTTTCAAAACTGTCGATTTGTCGTCCGAACGCATTGCGTCTGACCGTCATCGGAATCGCCCCTAAATGGGAAGGACCTTCAGTCAATTCGCTTGCCAGCAAAATCATCCCGGCACATGTCCCGAACATCGGCAACGTGTCAGCTTGACGTCGCAAGACATCCAGTAAACCATAACGGTCAATCAGCCGGCGGATCGTCGTCGATTCGCCGCCAGGAAAGATTAAACCGTCGATTCCGTCCAAGTCCGCGCTTGATTTGACGATCATCGTTTTGACTCCAAGCAGATGAAGCATCTCTTGATGTTCGCGCACGGCGCCTTGGACACCTAATATACCGATTACCATCCGCGTGATGCCATCCGTTCTTCAAACGGCATCGACGTCACATCAATTCCTTTCATCGCTGTTCCGAGTCCTTTCGACAGATGGGCAATCCGTTCGAAATCGTCTTTGTATGTCACGGCTTCGACAATCGCTTTCGCGACGCGTTCCGGATGTTCCGATTTAAAGATACCGGAACCGACAAATACGCCTTCGGCTCCAAGGTGCATCATCAATGCCGCATCGGCTGGAGTCGCGATTCCGCCAGCCGCAAAATTCACGACCGGAAGACGTCCTGTTGTCTGAATCTGTTGTAAGACCTCGTAAGATGCGCCCCACTCTTTAGCACGCGTCATCAATTCATCCGGTTGTGAATGAAGAATCTGGTGGAGTTGTGCTTGAATCTTGCGCATATGCCGGACAGCTTCGACGACATTGCCGGTTCCGGGTTCCCCTTTTGTCCGGATCATCGCTGCTCCTTCTGCAATCCGGCGCGCCGCTTCTCCTAAATCACGTGCTCCGCAGACGAACGGTACTGTAAACGATGACTTCAATAAATGATACTCCTCGTCTGCCGGCGTCAGGACTTCACTTTCATCAATAAAGTCAACACCCAACGATTCGAGGACCCGTGCTTCGACGATATGTCCGATCCGGCACTTCGCCATCACGGGAATGGATACTGCCTGCAGAACCTCTTCCGTGATGAGCGGATCGGCCATCCGGGCTACTCCCCCGTCACGCCGAATATCCGATGGCACCCGTTCAAGTGCCATGACAGCGACCGCTCCGGCGGCTTCTGCGATTTTAGCCTGTTCCGCATTCACGACATCCATGATGACGCCACCCTTTTGCATTTCAGCCATTCCCCGTTTGACACGATCTGATCCTTGTTGCCGTTCCATCATTATGAACTCCCCCTAGACAGTGATAGTATTTCCAATCGGTGATACTTTTTAGTATATTCCCCGTTGACTATTTTAAAAGTATCAGTTTATGATAAATTAACCAGGTCAGTAAAAAGGGAGATCAGTTATGGACATGTTATCGTTTGAGTTGATACGGGACGGAAATCGTCCGCTGTACGAACAACTGTACCAGCAAATCCGTCAGGAAATCATTGAAGGACGCCTTGCTTACGGAACGAAATTACCATCGAAACGAAAGCTTGGTCAGTTTTTAAATCTCAGCCAGACGACAATCGAACTGGCTTATCAACAGTTGGTCGCAGAAGGATATGTCGAATCCGTTTCCAGGAAAGGTTACTTCGTCTTAGCCTACGAAGAACTGGCATACGTCAAAACAACGCCTCTGCCGACAAGTCAACGTTCAAATCAACAACCAGCCATGCGTTACGATTTTCATCCCAGTAAAATCGATGGCTCATCCTTTCCTTTCTCCCGTTGGCGAAAACACGCAAAAGATGTCATCGACGAACAACATCAATCACTCGTCTCGCTTGGACACCCGCAAGGTGATCTATCATTACGTCTCGAGATTGCGACGTACCTCTACCATTCACGGGGAGTCGTCTGTTCGCCGGAGCAGATCATCATCGGTTCCGGTGTTGAGCAATTGTTACCGCATATCATCTTTTTATTAGGAAAAACGACAACCTATGGCATCGAAGATCCCGGGTATCATGCGACACGTCTGATCCTTAAAAGTCATGAACGATCGGCGGTTCCGATTCCGGTCGACCAAAACGGCTTAGTGATTCCTTCCCTCGTTCAAAGTCCTGTCGATGTTATGTATGTGACACCGGCTCACCAGTTTCCGTCGGGCAGTATTTTATCCGTCAATCGACGCCGTCAACTGTTAAACTGGGCCGCTGCATCGGATCGCCGTTATATCATCGAAGACGATTATGATAGCGAATTCCGGTACAGCGGAAAATCCATTCCTTCTTTGCACAGTATGGACAGTGAACGGGTGATTTATCTGAGTACATTCTCCAAATCACTGATGCCGTCCCTTCGCATCGGATATATGGTACTACCACGACCTTTATTGGAACGCTATCAAACTGAATTTCCATACTATACGTGCAGTGTCTCCCGATTTGATCAGACGATTTTGACGCGCTTCATGAAAGAGGGCGACTTCGAGAAACATTTGAACCGGATGCGAAAAATCTACCGCCGCAAACTTGATGTCGTTGTCCACGCTCTCCGGGATGTACCTTTTCTGAAATTGACGGGAGAAAGTGCCGGACTGCATGTCGTCCTTTCCGTCTCGAATGGCATGGGGGAACAGGAATTGTTGCGGCGAGCGAAGGACTCCTCGATTCAAGTGTATGGATTATCGGATTATGCCCAGTTGCCGTTATCCACAGCTTATCCACAAATTGTCCTCGGGTTTGCCAGTTTAACAGAACAACAATTGATGCAAGGACTGACCGAACTAGTTACCGCTTGGCAGTTAAAATAAAAGTATCCACAAGGTTATCCACAAAAAAATCCTGCGGCCTATTCAGGTCGCAGGATTTTGATTATTGACGTGTATAGTTTGAAGCTTCTTTCGTAATCTGAATATCGTGAGGATGGCTTTCCTGTAACCCTGCACCTGTCATCCGGATGAACTGTGTTTCTTCACGTAATTCTTCAAGTGAAGCAGAACCACAGTATCCCATTCCTGAGCGGATCCCTCCGACGAGTTGGTAAACCGAGTCACCGAGTTTACCGCGATATGCGACGCGACCTTCGATTCCTTCTGGAACAAATTTCTTGTCAGCTTCTTGGAAGTAACGGTCTTGGCTGCCGCGTTTCATTGAGGCTTCCGATCCCATACCACGATATGTCTTGAATTGACGGCCTTGGTAAATCTCCATTTCTCCCGGGCTTTCTTCCACGCCGGCGAGAAGGCTGCCTAACATAACCGCATGACCGCCTGCTGCAAGTGCTTTGACGATATCACCAGAATACTTGATCCCGCCATCAGCGATAATCGAGACACCGTGCTTACGGGCTTCTGTTGCACAATCAAAGACTGCTGTGATTTGTGGAACACCGACTCCGGCCACGACACGTGTCGTGCAGATAGACCCTGGTCCAATTCCGACTTTGATGACAGAAGCACCTGCTTCAATCAAGTCACGTGTCGCTTCAGCTGTTGCGACGTTTCCTGCGATGATCGGCAAGTTCGGATACTCGTCCCGAAGTTCGCGTACTTTCACGAGAACCCCTTCTGAGTGACCGTGTGCCGTGTCGACGACCAATGCGTCAACTCCTGCATCTACGAGGAACTTGGCACGAACCGAGGCATCTTTCGTTACACCGACAGCTGCTGCGACGAGCAGACGTCCAAATGAATCTTTGGCTGCATGCGGATATTGCTCAACTTTTTCAATATCCTTTGTTGTAATCAAACCTTTTAAAACTCCGTTCTCATCAACGAGTGGTAACTTTTCAATCCGATGTTTGTGGAGAATCTGTTCGGCTTCTTCTAAAGAGGTACCGACTTTTGCTGTGACCAGTTCTTCCGTCGTCATGACAGTTTCAATAACCGTCGAGTAATCTTTCACGAAACGGAGATCGCGGTTGGTTAAGATACCGACCAATTTGCGTTCTGTTTCGTTATTGACGATCGGAACACCTGAAATCCGGTACTTACTCATCAAATATTCAGCATCATAGACTTGTCGTTCTGGCGTGAGGTAAAACGGATTTGTAATGACACCATTCTCCGACCGCTTAACACGATCGACATGTTCGGCTTGATCTTCCATCGACATGTTCTTGTGGATGACTCCAAGACCACCTTGACGTGCCATGGCAATCGCCATTGGAGCTTCTGTTACGGTATCCATCCCTGCACTGATTAAAGGAATGTTTAATGTAATTCCTTCGCATAATGTTACAGACAAATCAACATCTCGCGGTAAGACACTTGAACGACGTGGTACGAGCAAGACGTCATCAAACGTCAAGCCTTCTTTAGCAAATTTGTTCTCCCACATGTTATCCACTCGCTTTCTCTTCTATAAAAGAATATTGATGTTATGGTAACAAGCGAGAGGTGGCATGTCAATGACTCCACCAATAATCAGAACAATCTGAAGTTTCACATAACACAAAAAGACCGACCTGCAAAATGCAGATCGGTCTTTTACTGGCCTGGCAACGTCCTATCCTCACAGGGGGAAGCCCCCAACTACTTTTGGCGTTCAAGTGCTTAACTTCCGTGTTCGGCATGGGAACGGGTGTGAC
>NZ_JBEPSU010000017.1:0-2962 GCF_040549175.1 Exiguobacterium sp. PvP048
CACTCGCACCTTGAAAACTGAAGACATCAACAAGACATCAAACTTTTTATAACCATGTCATTAGACGTGTGTTCTTAGAATACCAAAATGCTAGATCAAGGTATGAAGGGCGTACGGTGGATGCCTTGGCACTAGGAGCCGATGAAGGACGCGACGAACAGCGATATGCTTCGGGGAGCAGTAAGTATGCTTTGATCCGAGGATTTCCGAATGGGGGAACCCACCATCCGTAATGGGATGGGACATGTTACATGAATACATAGTGTAGCGTGAGGCAGACCCGGGGAACTGAAACATCTAAGTACCCGGAGGAAGAGAAAGCAAATGCGATTCCCTGAGTAGCGGCGAGCGAAACGGGAACAGCCCAAACCGGAGAGCATGCTCTCCGGGGTTGTAGGACACTCTATACGGAGTCAAAAAGGAAGACAGTAGGTGAACGACCTGGAAAGGTCGGCCGAAGAAGGTGACAGCCCTGTAGCTGAAACTGTTTTCCCTCCAGAGTGGATCCTGAGTACGGCGGGACACGTGAAACCCCGTCGGAATCCGGGAGGACCATCTCCCAAGGCTAAATACTCCCTAGTGACCGATAGTGAACCAGTACCGTGAGGGAAAGGTGAAAAGCACCCCGGAAGGGGAGTGAAATAGATCCTGAAACCGTATGCCTACAAGTAGTCAGAGCCCGTTAATGGGTGATGGCGTGCCTTTTGTAGAATGAACCGGCGAGTTACGATAGCGCGCGAGGTTAAGCTGATGAGGCGGAGCCGTAGCGAAAGCGAGTCTGAATAGGGCGCCATAGTGCGTTGTCGTAGACCCGAAACCAGGTGATCTACCCATGTCCAGGATGAAGGTCAGGTAACACTGACTGGAGGTCCGAACCCACGCACGTTGAAAAGTGCGGGGATGAGGTGTGGGTAGCGGTGAAATGCCAATCGAACCTGGAGATAGCTGGTTCTCCCCGAAATAGCTTTAGGGCTAGCCTCGAGGTTGAGAGTTCCGGAGGTAGAGCACTGATTGGACTAGGGGCCCCCACAGGGTTACCGAATTCAGTTAAACTCCGAATGCCGGCAACTTATACTCGGGAGTCAGACTGCGAGTGATAAGATCCGTAGTCAAGAGGGAAACAGCCCAGACCGCCAGCTAAGGTCCCAAAGTGTATGTTAAGTGGAAAAGGATGTGGCGCTGCCTAGACAGCTAGGATGTTGGCTTAGAAGCAGCCACCATTCAAAGAGTGCGTAATAGCTCACTAGTCGAGTGGCGCCGCGCCGAAAATGTAACGGGGCTAAACATACCACCGAAGCTGCGGATTCCGTAAGGAATGGTAGGGGAGCGTTCCAAACCGCTGTGAAGCTGTACCGGAAGGAGCAGTGGAGCGTTTGGAAGTGAGAATGCCGGTGTGAGTAGCGAAAAGAGGGGTGAGAATCCCCTCCGTCGAAAGCCCAAGGTTTCCTGAGGAAGGCTCGTCCGCTCAGGGTTAGTCTGGACCTAAGCCGAGGCCGAAAGGCGTAGGCGATGGATAACAGGTTGATATTCCTGTACCACCGATCCACCGTTTGAACAATGGGGGGACGCAGGAGGATAGTGACGCATGCGGATGGAAGTGCATGTGTAAGTTTCGAGACCGTCTGATTGGCAAATCCGTCAGGCATCAAAGTCGAGGAACGATGCGGAGTCCCGTAGGGACGAAGGTCACGATTTCACACTGCCAAGAAAAGCCTCTAGTGAGGTGGAAGGTGCCAGTACCGTAAACCGACACAGGTAGGCGGGATGAGAATTCTAAGACGCGCGGGATAACTCTCGTTAAGGAACTCGGCAAAATGGTCCCGTAACTTCGGGAGAAGGGACGCTCTACATGAGTAGAGCCGCAGTGAATAGGCCCAAACGACTGTTTAGCAAAAACACAGGTCTCTGCTAAATCGCAAGATGACGTATAGGGGCTGACGCCTGCCCGGTGCTGGAAGGTTAAGGGGATGGGTTAGCGCAAGCGAAGCTTTGAACCGAAGCCCCAGTAAACGGCGGCCGTAACTATAACGGTCCTAAGGTAGCGAAATTCCTTGTCGGGTAAGTTCCGACCCGCACGAAAGGCGTAACGATTTGGGCACTGTCTCAACGAGAGACCCGGTGAAATCATAGTACCTGTGAAGATGCAGGTTACCCGCGACAGGACGGAAAGACCCCATGGAGCTTTACTACAGCCTGATATTGAGGCTTTGTGCATGATGTACAGGATAGGCGGGAGACGTCGAGACCGGAGCGCCAGCTTCGGAGGAGTCACCCTTGGGATACCGCCCTTCATGCATAGAGTCTCTAACTCGCAGCCGTCATCCGGCTGGAGGACCGTGTCAGGCGGGTAGTTTGACTGGGGCGGTCGCCTCCTAAACAGTAACGGAGGCGCCCAAAGGTTCCCTCAGAATGGTTGGAAATCATTCGTAGAGCGCAAAGGCAGAAGGGAGCTTGACTGCGAGACCTACAAGTCGAGCAGGGACGAAAGTCGGGCTTAGTGATCCGGTGGTTCCGCATGGAAGGGCCATCGCTCAACGGATAAAAGCTACCCTGGGGATAACAGGCTGATCTCCCCCAAGAGTCCACATCGACGGGGAGGTTTGGCACCTCGATGTCGGCTCATCGCATCCTGGGGCTGGAGTAGGTCCCAAGGGTTGGGCTGTTCGCCCATTAAAGCGGTACGCGAGCTGGGTTCAGAACGTCGTGAGACAGTTCGGTCCCTATCCGTCGTGGGCGCAGGAAATTTGAGGAGAGCTGTCCTTAGTACGAGAGGACCGGGATGGACGCACCGCTGGTGTACCAGTTGTTCCGCCAGGAGCATCGCTGGGTAGCTACGTGCGGACGGGATAAATGCTGAAAGCATCTAAGCATGAAGCCCCCTCCAAGATGAGATTTCCCTTTGAGTAATCAAGAAAGACCCCTCAGAGACGATGAGGTAGATAGGTCACGGGTGGAAGCATGG
>NZ_JBEPSU010000018.1:0-1310 GCF_040549175.1 Exiguobacterium sp. PvP048
GGCTCATCACCATAAGGTGTGGTTGACACATAAAATCCATCGGATTTTAAATCGAACATAGAAAAAAAGCGAAAACCCCGGTATCGTAATTGTTGTCTAGACAAACCACGATTGGAGTTTTCGCCTTGTCCCAACAGTTTATCAAATTAATTCTTCCGCTTCCAGCCCTTTTTCAAATCCAGATGTCGTCCGATGAAGAACCGCACGTATTTCCTATCATTCCTGATACACATGAAATCCCTTGTCCGCTATGCGAAAAAAAGACTATCTTGCATTCGAAAAAGCGTCGTCGTTTTCGACACGGTCATGCGTGGGGAGTCGGTGCCTTGTGGATCGAACTAGATGTCCCACGTCAAAGATGCCTCTCTTGTGATTTGACGTTTGTATATGACTACGGTCTCGGACTCGTCCGTACTTCTACCGAAGTGTTCCGAAAAGGCATCACAGAACGGTGCCATGGCCGCACAATTTCAGATGTTGCGCATGAATATGAACTTCCTTATACGACTGTGGAACGGTGGTTTTATCAGTACGCTTCAGTGGATACAGTGGGACAGGCGACACACATCCTCGTCGATGAGTTCGCCACGAGAAAAGGACACCACTATGCGACGATCGTTCTTGATGCCAAGACTGGACGTCTTCTGTCTATCGTCCCGGGTCGGGACGTATCGGCGATCACGGCTGCGCTTCAAGGTGTACTGGGAGATGTTCGTTCTGTCGTCAGTGATTTTGCACCTGCGATGGCGAAGGCAACTAATCGTGTCTTCCCGAGTGCAGCGCATGTACTGGATCGTTTTCATCTCATCCAGTTCTTCACGGACGCTCTTCGCCGTCGGCGTCGATTTTTGAACGAGACGAAACGCCATCATCATATTCGCGTCATTGACCGTGCACTGGCTTGTCGCCCAGAAATGCTGGCTCCAGAAGACCGAGAGGTCGCCCGTTCTTGTATTCTAGAAGACGCCTTTACTCAGGATCTATATAGAGGACTCCAACATATCCGGTATGTGCTGAAGGCAACGTGTAACAGGCAGGCTCACCGAAGACTGACGGACTGGCTGGACCGTTACCAGTTCCATCCGTGCGGACCTCTCGCAAAAATCGCGAAAGCGATCCGGGGTCGTGAGGAAGCGATGCGTCAGACCATTGTATCAAGGCTATCGAACGGGAAAATGGAAGGAACGAACAACAAGATTAAGCTCATCAAACGTCGTGGTTATGGCTACCGAAACCTCGAACGATTCTTTTTGAGATTGCGCCTCGAGCTTGGTGGTTAAAATAGCAACCACGTGTTATGGTGATGAGCC
>NZ_JBEPSU010000019.1:0-1210 GCF_040549175.1 Exiguobacterium sp. PvP048
TCCATAAAGTGTTTGACTTGCTCGTTTTTGTGACCAAAGTCACGTTGACGAAGCTTGCGCTTCATTCATTGTTTGTATCCGAAGATACGTTTTTTGCCTCATCGTTCAGTTTTCAAAGTCCGATATGAAAAATAATGGTCGGGAAGACAGGATTCGAACCTGCGACCCCTTGGTCCCAAACCAAGTGCTCTACCAAGCTGAGCTACTTCCCGAAAAGTGCACCCTGAGAGATTCGAACTCCCGACCCCTTGATTCGTAGTCAAGTACTCTATCCAGCTGAGCTAAGGGTGCATAATAAGTGCGGTCGAGAGGACTTGAACCTCCACAGTGTTGCCACCACTAGGCCCTCAACCTAGCGCGTCTACCATTCCGCCACGACCGCAAATTATGCTATTTGATGTTTCTTAGATGAAAAATTGGAGCGGAAGACGGGATTCGAACCCGCGACCCCGACCTTGGCAAGGTCGTATTCTACCACTGAACTACTTCCGCATACATATAATGGTACGGGTGAAGGGACTTGAACCCCCACGTCAAAGACACTAGATCCTAAATCTAGCGCGTCTACCAATTCCGCCACACCCGCATAAAAAAATGGTGTGTCATGCAGGATTCGAACCTGCGACCCTCTGATTAAAAGTCAGATGCTCTACCAACTGAGCTAATGACACAAATAGTATTAAGTTAAAATAAAATGGGGCGACTGATGGGAATTGAACCCACGAATGCCGGAATCACAATCCGGTGCGTTAACCACTTCGCCACAACCGCCATATTAAGATGGTGCCGGCAACAGGAGTCGAACCCGCGACCTACTGATTACAAGTCAGTTGCTCTACCAGCTGAGCTACACCGGCAGGTGTAATGGTGGCTTTGGACGGAATCGAACCGCCGACACGAGGATTTTCAGTCCTCTGCTCTACCGACTGAGCTACAAAGCCATACTAAAAAGTTTCGGTAAATAAAAATGGCGGTCCTGACGGGATTCGAACCCGCGATCTCCTGCGTGACAGGCAGGCATGTTAACCGCTACACCACAGGACCGTGGTAACTTGACGACTTCTATAATACTATATCAATCAGTCAAAATTGTCAAATACTTTATTAAAAAAGTATGCCTGGCAACGTCCTATCCTCACAGGGGGAAGCCCCCAACTACTTTCGGCGTTCAAGTGCTTAACTTCCGTGTTCGGCATGGGAACGGGTGTGA